>NZ_JACOOJ010000034.1 GCF_014287585.1 Parabacteroides hominis
TCTGCCCTGAGCTGTTCCAACGTCACTTTCACCCCCATCGTCCGGAACCCGATCCGCTCGGCGGCATCGCTGATGCCTAACATCGACACCCCTTCGCGCGTGATGAATGCCTGTTCGCGGAGGTACTGGATGGAATAGCTGCGACCGTAGTATTTCGCGATCATGCGCAGGCACGAGGGACCGCAGTCGGCGGATTCGAGTTGGTGGTAATGGGGGAATGATCGCGAAGTCATATTAAATAAATCAAATCTTCCACTTTATACAAATCCGGCAAAACGCAACCATTGATCAATATAGTCGGGGTACTATGAATATCATGCTTATCTATAAAAGATTTATGTTTCATATATTCATCTTCCAAATCATACTCAAAATTATTTGATATGCTCTCTATCTCATTATCTATTTTTGTTTTATCATTCTTAAACCAACAGTCTAAACCATATAAAAATCCTGATTCTCCCTCCTTACGATACAAATTTATCATCCTTTTAGTATATTTCTCTATTTCTTCCGTTGGAGAGAAAAATATATATTGGATACAAACATCACTTTCCAGTTCTCCTTCTAAAGCTTTAATTCTACTATGCATATATGCACACGGGACACAATACAGATTTGTAATGAAAGAAATGACAATCTTTGCATTTTTATTTCCAATCAAAATAGAAGAAGCCTCTTTATAATCTAAATACTTATCCGACCTATGCAACACATATCCAAAAATATCCTCATTATATTTTAGTTTTAAAAGCCGTTGATAAAACTCTTTCTCTCCCTTATCTTCATTTCTACTCAAAGAGTACAAAAACAACAGAGAAAAAGGCACGCTATATATCATGAATAGAACCGGCCAAGACCAGATATCAGTCGGAAAAACTAATTTATCATGAAAAAACAGATTATGAAGAAAAATCACCCATAATAAAGCCTGAACTACCAGGCATAACACACACCACCGCTTCAATTTGACCTTTTGGCACCATATACTCCAAAATGAGTAAGGCAAGGCGAGTATGGATAAACAGAAAAAGAAAATATAATACCGCGGAAAAGCAAGTAGTAAAAGGATATTAGATAAAAAGTAACCTAATCCTATCTGGCTCCAACTGATTATCCCAAAAAGCTTGGCCTCCGCGCTATTTACCACATCATCGCAAGAACCTGATTTTATAAACGTACAGATTTTATCCACATACGAACGTGATAATCGAAAATCTTTCTGATATAGAAGAAAAGAAACATAAGCGCCTGCCATATTCAGCACCAAAGAGCTTAAAACAGCAATAGAATAAGGTGTATTCTTCACTATGATCGCGCAAATACAGAAACAGATGGATGCTAGAATCAATAACAAGCAACCCCTTTCCATAAACTGCGACATCAAATGCCGCTTATAATCTGGCTCCACTGAGAAATCTGTTTTTTCAGCTAACAAAATAACACCAGACCATTTTTGTAGGAAATCATCCAAAGAAGAAGAACGTCGCTTGCCCTCTTCCCAGTAAGAAACAACTGATTCAGATATCTGATATACAATAACAAAACCTTCTCCAAACGGGACAATAGCAGGTAGTTGACATGACACCAAATCAGTCTTTTGTTCAGCCATATCAATTACTAAATTATCAACTTTATATCTCTTCAACAAACTTGAATATCCATATAAAGTATCCATGAAAGGTAATTTCCAACAGTTTTTTTTCAATACTGAAGTATATTTCACTTTCAATAAAGTTAGGAAAAATGATAATATCTGATATGAATTCATGAATGTAGGTCGCTTCAAAATTAATAATGTATTTAGATCAATTTTTCAATGTAGCAATTACTATAATAGGATTATCTTCTTTAGAAATAGATTCTAAAGATTTCATACTTCCTTTTAATTCTATATTTGTTTTATTAATATATTCACAAACATCTGATGCAGACAATATACCCAAACAAACTCCACTTTCCAACATCACTAAAATCTCAAATGGCATAAAATTATTCAAATCATCTTCAAATCCATTCTCATAAGAAAAAAAAGAAGCTTTCGATATTTTTTTATCATAAACTCCTAATTCACGAAATATTTCCCTGAAATAATCAAATATTATAACATTGTCATTTTCAAAAATATAATACGGAGAAGAGACCGAGTTTACATCTACACGATAACGATCTTTATAGGGGAAAACATAAGGCGAAAAATCTAATCGATATTTCGGGATTAATTGCTCATTATTAACTTGATACACTGTATCTATAAACTTTTCTCTAAAATAAACTTGATTTTTATATCGATAAAAAAGTCCATCATTAGCATCATATACAAATTGATCAGTTTTCACAAAATGATAATTCGGATATTCTTTTACAGTTTCACCATATTGATTAAACAATACGATTCGTTTAGAGACCGAACCATTACTATTCGGAAAAAAAGCACAAAAATTTGTTGAATCTAATGGAATTACACATTTTGTAGAAGACCAGTTTGAACTCATTGGCATTTTAATTTTACCCACAAAATTCCCTTTCAGATTATATTTAATCAAAGAGTTGTAATAATCAAAAAAGTAATTTAAACCATCATACGGGTTATAAAAATTATCATACGTCTTATAAAATGCCTCTGGATCATCACCTTTATGCCCTATTTTCCTTATAAAATGCCCAGTTTTTGAATCAAATAGAAAACAATTGTCCGCATCCCACACTAATAAACTATCCCCAATCATATTTACTCTCATGGTTCCTAATCCCAGCAAACATGCATCAGTCGTTTCTAATGGTACATAATGAACTGAATCAAAAAACATACTTACTTTTGCCTTTATTTCCGGACGATTTTTTGATATATGAATTACAGGTAAATCTTTCGCGAAAGAAAGATTAAATACAAAAATAAAAACAAGCAACAACAAAGATCTATAAAAGCTCATATTCCATTCATTTTAAGCCTAAAAAACAGTCAAATATCGTGACAATAACAAATATGCATTCATAATTTCATATCGTATCAGAATCAACAATAAATCAATCTTACTCTTTCAAGGTGGCAATCACCACGATCGGATTATCATCAAATTGGAGGTTTTCCAATACTTTCTTTCCAGTCGGACTTAACTTCACATCTTTATGGGTCTCCATATAATCTAAAAGCTCTTCCGGCATCAGCAAACCAACCAGCTTATTTCCATCTAATTGTTCCATGAAAAAAGTACCCAATCCATCTATGTCATTCACAAAACCACATCTTTCCCCTTCACGCTTACAACTATACAATTGCTTGCTCCTCTTATCATAATAATTTGAAAAGCTAATATTAGAACTTAGCCCTTCCCATTCTGAGCAAGCAAAAAAGATATACCGATCCATCTGAAAAATACGCCAATAGCTCAAAAAGCCTTTTTTATATCGTCTAACCATTTCTACATCATCCGCTCCAAAATCGAATTTCCCAGTTTCGTATTTTTTTCCAAGAGTCTCGTTAAAATGGAATGCAATAGAGGGGATCAGCCGCTCTTCGCCCACCAAATAAATAGTATCATTGTCCGATGCTCCAGAAAAATACAAATTACCTCCTACCTCCTGAAACCATCCTGCATTATAGCAAGAAGACCGGGAGGATTTAAATGTTGGAGCCTGAAGGCCATTGTCTATCACCTTCAGAACCTCGCCGTTTTTATTAAAAACATAAAGCGCACAATGATCATTAACCTGTTCATCATTGGCAAAACCTAAATATAGACTATCCTTATAAAGGCAAAGGTTATTTATTTTTTGCTGAAATCTCATTTCCTTGATATATCGATATTCAGGTTTTACCACCTCATTTACACATTTGTTAGTTTCAATATCTATTCCTCTCCACTTCCTCCATATATCCACATAAAAAACATTTCTTTCCTTATCCAATGTACAATTTGTCATAAGATGTGCATAATCATCCGGTCCACCTCCTTCTTGACTGAGACGACGGATATACTTTCCGTTTTTCCTATCAAATAGACATATTTTACCCGCAAATTCAGTGGTTATAATATATCGATCTGTTAAAAAAATAGAGGGCTCTTTCAACAAAGATTCTTTTGTTAATTCTAACGGAATATATTCCAATTTAGAAACAAATTTACTCAACGGAATATCACCTACTTTTGCTTTCGTCATATCTATCACTAATGCTTTATCTTTAGCCTGTAAAGACAAAGACAAAAGGATACTCATTAATGCACCTATATATTTTATATTCATTGGCAATAAATCACAACACTATTAAAACTCAATAATACAAAAAAGAGACTGCCTGTCCACATAGTAAAATCACTAAGACTTCTCATAATCTTTTTTAATTTAATTGTTAAACAAATAAGAATAAATACATAAGCACTATTTTACATCTTAAACTCTCCAGTAAAAATCTTTTCCTCATAACTAATCTCAATCTCATACCCCCCACTGCTTTCTTGACTCATTAGTATAGAGACTGTTTGTGGAAAAGAAAAAGACATTGTCTGAATCTCGCTATTCTCTGTATTGGTAATAACGACAGTAGCAGTACTTGGCAAATCAAGAAACAATACATAAACCGTTTGGTTGTCTATCCAAGCACGAACGGGCGGCAAACTCCGCAATTCTTTATTTCCTGCTTTTGTCCGCAATTCTATATCACGTGTATCCGTTACTTTAGCGGACAATATAACAGGAGAGACAAATGTCAATCCCCATACAATAATCAAAAAAGAAAATAGTTCTTTTTCATAAAGCAGTCTGTTTTTAAAATTTCTATTGTAAATTTAAAGCCCTCCTCCTCTTAGATAACAGGAATAAATATATTTTTCTATTTTCACACATTAATAACATCATAATCAATCTATTAAACATCATTTTCACCCATTCAAAATGGTCCTGATTCCTGCTTTCAGAGATAAAAGCAGGAATCGCTAATATCATTTTTTATGATTTCGTCCAAAGAGTAAGCAGTAGATGTCGGAAAACACCGTTTCCGGATATCCGACTTTATCCGCCGGATCATATCTTCTCCCAAGTTGAAAACAGTAGAAACTTTCGCGGTCTTCAATCCCAATTAGGCCAGGCAGACAATCCGGATTTCACGTTCGGCCAAATCAAAACTGCCGGTCAGATGTGTGAGAAAACCTGGATATACCTGGTTGAAATTTTCCATAAAGATTTTCCAATCCCGCTCTTCCCAAATGCCCAATACTAACCGGTCTTGAATACTGGATAAATAACTATTTTGACTAATCAACTCCTTCTGCCAAGCTTCATACATTTTACACAGAGAGCTATAGTCTTCCTTGCTTTTTATTTCCTATGTTGTTTTCTGTTGCTCGCTCGTCAGGATGCCTATCTACTCTTTATATAGCTTTTCATCTTTCGACATCGAACTTAATTTCAAATTTTGCTGACTAAACAATAAATCCTTTTGATTGATTAAAATGTCTTTTTCACGCAGTATTTTTTCTTTTTCTTCAACAGTTCTCTTGCTTCGGGTTTCGATCTCTTCCAACTGCTGTTCATATTCAGCTTGTCTTTTGCGATTATCTTCTTCCAGCATACGGACTCGTTCATTTCTTTCTCGCGCCAAACGGTCTTTTTCCTCCTGGATTTGACTAAGCGATTGCTGAGCTGTTTCCAATCTCACATTATTCTCGCTCAGTTCTTTGTCTTTAATCGATAGTTGCCTCTTTTAGAAAGAGATCAATAGTTCTATATAAATATTTTTCTTGACTAATCATCTTTATATATATATCATTTTTTAGGGGTAGCTATTACGACTATAGGATTATCATCTTCCATAAGATTTGAAACAAGACGTTTACCTCTCTCACTCATTCCTCTCTCTCCATTTAGCTTAACATACTCACTTAATGCTTGTACATCCAAAACACCATAAACTTCTCCATTTTTATTCATACCACGTAAAATAACAGAAGTTAATCCATCTGTGTCATTTGTATATCCATAATGAGACTCACAAGCTTTTTTGCTATGAGGAATATATAGTTTTTTATTTTTTTTATCAAAAGCACAATTATAAGTTGTCATTGCCGAATATCCTTTAGCATATTTAAAGAAGATAAAACGATCACTTTCACCAACCCACAATATATTAATTTGGTCACTGACAGCAGATGAAGGAATGCCATCAAGTTGTAGGTCTGGAATCTCTTTATTTCCAGTCCGAAAAATAATATGAGGTAATATCTGTTTATCCCCAACCTCGTAAGTCATAGCATTAAAACCTATTCGTGAAAAATAAAGCTTCCCCTTATAATTATAAAAGATCAAGAGTCCATCACCTGACAAAACATCCGCTCCAAGAATGTTTTCTTTTTTATATACTTTAGAGATAAATCCCTGTTTATTAAAGACAACAAGCCTATATCCTTTTTTACAAAACTCAGCTGAAACATTTCCAATATATTGATTTGAATTTATTGCCCACGGACTAAATACTGTAATAATGTCATTGTTTATACTTGGCTTCTTTATAATATCTACCATCTCACCAGTCTCTATATCATAGCCTTTCCATTTATCAATATCATTAGCATAAAGAATATTACGTTTTTCATTCAACCCATTTAAATAAACAATCCAACGACGATATTCATCTGGGCCACCACCTTCACGATCCAATCCTCTAATAAACTTTCCTGTTTTTCTATCAAATAAATAAGTTTGCCAAAAAGTATTCATCGCGACAATATACTTATCTGTCACATAATAATAAGCTCCGGGCTTCAAGAAACATTCTGGTGTTGTTTCCAATGGGACATACTCTATTTTATCAAATAAAATGTTTAAAGATACATCTTCATTACTCTTTTCAAGATCAACAATAAAAGGTTTATTTTGAGCTAAACTTAAAAGTGAATATAATAAGCTACATAAACAAAAGAATATTTTCATACCTCTCTATAATTAAGAATATAAAATACATATTTATCCCTGTGAAATTTCGCAGGGATAAATTTAAAGCCCTCCTCCTATTAGATAACAGGAATAAATATATTTTTCTATTTTTCCACATTAATAACATCATAATCAATCTATTAAACATCATTTTCACCCATTCAAAATGGTCATGATTCCTGCTTTCAGAGATAAAAGCAGGAATCGCTAATACCATTTTTTTATGATTTCGTCCAAAGAGTAAGCAGTAGATGTCGGAAAACACCGTTTCCGGATATCCGACTTTATCCGCCGGATCATATCTTCTCCCAAGTTGAAAACAGTAGAAACTTTCGCGGTCTTCAATCCCAATTTGGTCAGGCAGACAATCCGGATTTCACGTTCGGCCAAATCAAAACTGCCGGTCAGATGTGTGAGAAAACCTGGATATACCTGGTTGAAATTTTCCATAAAGACTTTCCAATCCCGCTCTTTCCAAATGCCCAATACTAACCGGTTTTGAATACGGGATAAACAACTATTTTGACTGATCAACTCCTTCTGCCAAGCTTCATACATTTTACACAGAGAGCTATAGTCTTCCTTGCTTTTTATTTCCTGTGTTGTTTTCTGTTGCTCGCTCGTCAGGATGCCTATCTGCTCTTTATATAGCTTTTCATCTTTCGACATCGAACTTAACTTCAAATTTTGCTGACTAAGCAATAAATCCTTTTGATTGATTAAAATGTCTTTTTCACGCAGTATTTTTTCTTTTTCTTCAACGGTTCTCTTGCTTCGGGTTTCGATCTCTTCCAACTGCTGTTCATATTCAGCTTGTCTTTTGCGATTATCTTCTTCCAGCATACGGACTCGTTCATTTCTTTCCCGCACCAAATGGTCTTTTTCTTCCCGTAGTTTTTCTTTTTCTTCAACAGTCCTCTTACTTCGGGTTTCGATCTCTTCCAACTGCTGTTCATATTTAGCTTGTTGTTTCCGGTTATCTTCCTCCAGTATACGGACTTGTTCATTTCTCTCCCGCACTAAACGGTCTTTTTCCTCCTGGATTTGACTAAGCGATTGCTGAGCTGTTTCCAATCTCACATTATTCTCGCTCAGTTCTTTGTCTTTAATCGATAGTTGCCTCTTGTTTTCATTCAACATTTTCATTGTCTCCTGATTACGCAGTTTCTGCAAAGACAACTTCTTGTTAAAATAGAAATAGATAAACGTCCCGACTAACAAACTCGCCAAAAACAGGACCACCCACAACAACTGCCGGATCTCAGCCTCTTGTATCTGCCTGTCATGCCGGTTCTGCATCCGCTCTTTGTTGTAGAGGGCTTTCACCCGTTCCAATTCGTCAGGACGATAAAGATGCTCAATGGAATCCCTTAACTGCAAATAGGTTTCATTATACACAAAGGCGGAAGCATACTCCCGATTTTCTTTTGCCAATTGATATAACAAACGGTTGGCATTGCATTGAGTAAATAAATTTCCACTCTCCAATATCTTTCCAACATAAAACAGAGCGGAATCGGTCTGTCCCAACGCATGATAGATATCCCCCAGATTATAATACTCTGTATCCAAAAATTTCGGATTATCGGCATTACGAAATGCACCTTGATAATATTCCAATGCCGTGACATATTCTCCCCGAACTTCACTAATATTACCAAGAGAAGTAAGAATCATTCCTTTTTGCGTTTGGACATGCCCCTCGTCAGCCAATTTCAATGCTTTCTCATAATAGATTGACGCACTGTCAAGCAAATTCATCCCTTGAAAACATTTTCCGACATTACATAATGTATTGACCATACCTGCCGTATCAGAACTATATACATATGCCTGATGAGCCTCTTTATAATAAACAAGACTTTCCCGATGATTCATATTTTTCCAATACAAACCGCCCAAATGATTATTTATACGGGCACGTAAATCATAATCAATCGTTTGAGTCACTTGTTCCTTCGCCCTCAGATAGGCTTCCAAGGCCTCTCCTTCCAAATCAAGATCCGACAACACCCGCCCCTGGCAATAATAAGCCTGCGCCTTCCGATGCGGGTCTTTCCGTTTCTCAAAATACCGCACCGCCACATTGATCACCGAATCCGACGTATGTTCCACATAATTCTTATCCCGCGCTTGCGTGACCAGCAAACACCAGGTGGCATAGTCTTCCGCGGAAAGCTTTTCCAGAGAGCGGACGGATTCCAACAAGATCAACGAACTGTCCGGACGATTCGGCATGAGCGTTTCCGCCTTCTGCAAAAGAGAGTCGACATAGTGAGGCTGCCGGCACGCGCCCTGAACTAAGATCAACAATAGGAATATAGGCGATATAAGTTTTTTCATCAGACTGAGTTTGTTTTACATATTGCAATATTACTAATATTTGCCCGCATTCCCTTCTTATTTTGCCGACAATATCAACCCGCAACTACACACCTCTCGATATTACGGATCTCTTCCTGCTCCAAACGGTTCAAATCGTAATGGCAACTTTCATGCCTCCTTATTGTCAAAATCTCCGAAAAAGCCATTGGTTCAAATCGAAACTACTACCGCATCCAATTTGATTTTATACCCCATATAATCCAAATTACACGCAAGGATAATCTTTTTTAACAAACAACATATTCCATATATACCTACTAATCAAAGACTTACAAAATGGCTCTATTTCAGGAGGGGATATTGTCAATTTTTAGTACAAACTTAGAGCCATCTCCTGTAAACCATAAACAATATCATTTATCCTGAAAAAACCATATTTCCTGTCATTTTAATTCATTTCAAGCCATTTCCCTAACACACGCTTTGCTTGCTTTCCTCCTTTCAGCCTTAAAACGGCACGATTCCGCAGGGTCTTCCCGAAATCATCTAAATGATTTTTCAAATGATCTGAATGGTTTTGGAAAACTATTCAGACAATCGGAACAAACGATCAGGATAAAAATAGAAAATCATTTAGATGATTTTAGGGAAGGGTGCGGGACAAGGCATAAAACGGTCGTCAAGAGACTGCAAAAAGCCTCCAAAAAGCAATTTTAACAGCTAAAAGCCCTGTTGGAAAGATCGGTTGACGGTTGACGGTTTGACCGTATTTTCATCCTTCCACCCGACACCTTCCACCAATCGCACCGCACAACTTCACCCTTTCGGGAACAAAAAAAGAGATTTCCGGAGAAAAGAAGAGCAAAATGTCAATTCCAAACTGCTCTTCCTTCCCCTATTTGTAATCATCAGGATAAACGTACGGATATAAGCGGACCTACGAGTGGCAACTCTAACAAATTGTCAATTGTCCGCTATTTACAGATATACTAATTTGCCAACGGAAAAAGATGAGCGATCGTGTTCCTGCCACCAACAAGATTCAACTGCTGCCCGCCCCAGACAAACGTTCCGCTCAGCGAAGCCGGTAAAACGATATGGCCGGAAAGTCCTTTGCCGTTTTTCTTCAAACTGACTTCGATAAGCCCTGCCGGGTGAGGGATCTTTCCTTCTATCTGGTTCAACGATCCTAAATGAGGGGCGATGCGGACCGAACGGAATCCCGGTTCTACCGGCTCCACGCCACAGACCGTTGCCAGGAAGTCATAGACAGGGCTTGCACTCCAGGCATGGCAGTCCGAACGGGTCGGTTCGGGATTCTCGGCAAAGGTGGTCAAGCCCATTGCCAGCATATCCTGCCAGGGTTTGAGCATATCCGTGTATCGATCGGCCAAACCGACCTTTTTCAAGGCACGGAACAGGTAAAAGCGATAGTAGAAGGTAGCCTGGATCAGAGAAGGATCCGTATTCAGTTTATCGAACAACGCCTGCTGTTTCTCATGCGGGACGGCATCCGAAAGGATTCCCATGATATTAGCATGTTGGCTGTAGCTCGTACCTTCCAAATCATCCGCAAGCAACTGTTTTCCTTCGTCCCAGCATTTATCCCAGGTATTGTGGCACAACGAGCGATAGACTGCTTCATAACGGGCGGCCAGATCCGCTTCTCCAAACGCTTCCAACAACTCGACGGCATCTTTCAGTGTATAGGCCAATTGAAGGGAGAGGATCGAAGAACCTCCGCTGATAGCCGCCTTATGTGTTCCGCCCAAAGGCTGGTTATTGTTCCAGGGCCACTGTTTCGGCCAGTCGATAAAGTTCCAGTGAGGGACCGGTCCCAGCAGGTCGGTTTTCGGATCGATCTTGCCTGCAAACCACTCCAAGACACTCTTTACGCCCGGCATACATGCCTTTACAAATGCAGGATCATCCCTGTACATCCAGTAATCGTGCACCATATTGATCCAATATAAGGAGAAAGGCGGGATGTATTGCGGAACCCGGCTCGGATAACGGCTGGTCGTAATCCCTTCATACGAACGGGAATAGTCGAACATCCTGATCGCCTTGCGCATCAACCGGTCGTCACCGTCCACATACAGGGAAATCAATGCCTGGATACGCGTATCTCCCACATATTGGAGCTGTTCGTAATAGGGACAATCGTAATAGGTTTCATTGGCACACAGCCGGGCTGTACGCCAACCGGCTTCCCATATCTTTTGCAGTTCCGGTAGATTGCTGCTGAAACTGCCGTTCTCTTTAAACGGATAGGCGGTGTACATGCCATAGAGGTCCGACAAAGTTAGCGGTTCCTCCTTCGTCTCGATCTCCATTTGCAGATACCGGTACGTCCGGAACCATAGCGGACGGAACAGCCGGTTGCTTCCGCCGTCCGGATAAAACTTATCCGTGAAGCCTCCTATTTCACGCCCTTCTATCTCGTTACGGTTACCTTTCTGTCCATCCTTGTAGAGCGCCTCACCGTAGCGCATCCTGATCTCGCTGCCTTTCCCTCCCGACACTCTCAGTTCGGGATAAGCATTTGTCAGATAAGACTGGTCGATCAGCAACGTCACTTTCCGGTTCGCCGGGACCACCAGCGGGGCATTCCCTTCCAGGAAAGCGGACGATGCGGGCATTCCTTCCGAACGCCGGATCGTTTTCATCCGGAGCAACGTATCTTCCATCAAAGGAATATCGCGCCGGCACAACACCCAGTCATAGCCTGTCCCAGCTCCATAAGGCTGTCCGCGTCCCAACTGGACGGCGTTTTTCCATGAACCGTCGTCATATCCCTCCGTTTCCCATCCCCACGGATATAAAGAGGCGTTTACGATGTCAGCACACCCGACATCCTGACGGTTCTCGACAGACGGCTCATAAGCGGTATTCCGGTAAACTTTCCAGTCCGGCCCGGTATTCACAAGGGCTTCCAGGGCTGTATTCCCTTGTACGATCAGTCCGGTTTTCAATGTCATCTGCGCTCCGGGGGTATAGGGACCGGCATTCCAGACAATAGCGGCAAGCGTATTCTCGCCTGCTTTCAGTAAAGATGCAATATCCACTGTCTCAAAATACCAATGATTCAAGTCCCCGCGTGCCGGACCGTAGCAGACAGGCGTTCCATTCACAAAAAGCCTGTAGCGGTTATCCGCCGAAACATTAACCACGAACGATTCCGGTTGCCTGTCCAGTTTGAAATTCTTACGGAAATGATAAACGCCATAATCATAAAGAGAAACATCCGGGCAGGAAATCCAGTCGGCATCCCATTTGCCGGTCAATAACGAGGGAGCAGGAGCAACTTGTCGCACACTCTTGTTTTCTACGGCAGAACATAAAGCTGTACACCAGAAAACGACTGCTAATAAATAGTAGTATTTCATATTGTTAATTATTAGATCCAAACGAATAAAACCACACTCTCATCAAACAATCAAAAAAACGAAATGCTGACCGGTCCGATCAATCCGGCACACGGATCTCCTCGATAAGGAGTCGGCAAAGTTTGGTAATGATTTGCCAATGTGCTATAGACCAAAACTTCGATCCTATTCGTCCCTTCTTTTATATACGGACTGATTTCGAGCTGATAGGGCGGACTCATCATAATACCGGCGGAAGTGCCATTTATTCTGACTTCACAAGTTGCAACGACATTGCCTAAATCCAACAAGACCTCTCGTCCTTGTGATTTTGCCGGGAAGATAAAATCTTTTTCATATCTCATACCTCCGGAGTAATGGCGTAATGCTCCTGTTTCCGACCAATCGCCTGCCTGCATAAGCCCAGTTCCGCTTTTTAACTTCACCGGTTCTGCCAATACGGCTGTTCCTTGCCATCCGGTTTGAGCCTTCACAGAAAAGGCTACGACACCTGTCCTCCATTGTTTTTCCTGGCATTGAACCTGATAACGGTTGATACCGTCTGTCTGTTCTTCACCAACAAGCCGAACGGCTGAATCCGGTAGTCTTTTCCCATCAACCCAAACCTTCAAATCAGTACCTCTAACAGCAAACGACATCGATTCCAAGCCTGGGACAGAACGAAAACGATAATTCCACACCGAATATCGCCCTTGATAAGGATCAAAATACAAATGGTCTGAATTTGTCCAGCACATAGCCACCTGATCTGCATAAATGGATGGCTTTACCGGCATAGGAGCCTTCTCCGGCAAGAAGACGACCGCCCCTCGGGGACGGAAATCCCTGAAATCCCCCATTTTAGACTTGTATTCCATTTTAGGCGTATCTGCATATTCGACCTGCAACTGATGCCAACCCTTTGTTATATGGACTCTGTCCTCAATCCGTTTGCCATCTAACAATATGTTCTCTGCATACGTATGAACTTGCCCGATCCGGTAAACGCCAGATTCCCGCACATACACATAGGTCCTGAACAACTGCTTTCCTCCTCCGGACAGGATAAAGAAACCGTCACTGACTTTACTCTTCAATCCGTGATAACCTTGTGAACCCGGTTGGTCCCAAACTCCATACTGCCAGGAAAACGATACCGGACGCCAAACAGGAAGCGAGTCGGAATAGGTCTCTGCTTGCGGCCCATATCCATAAATGTCCTCGTCCCAGGAACTGTCATCGAAATCTGCATTCGTCCAGCCCGAAGGAACTGTTTCGCCAGGCATAAAACGGAAAACACGAGCTTCTGCCCCGATCAGTTCATCCGTAGCCGGTAAACGGAAATCTCCCCATTTATTATTCATGGTAGGCAGTAAATCAACTTTCCATTCCCCATCAACCTGTATCTGGAAAGAAGGAACGGTTTCCTTTTCTAACTTTTGTTCAACAACAGGCTCTCCCGGAGAAAAGACGATCAAATATGAATTGGTATATTCTTTGTTCATCCTCAACCACGTTCCTTTCCCGTCCTGCCGGATTATCGGATAAGGGCGTACGGTTCCATCCTGTGCATTCCACAACTCAACTTTTCCGGTGTTGCGGAAAAAACATTCCGATCCCTTATCGACATTCATCACCATATACACGTCCCGGTTTCCCGCTTTTCGATGCAATACTTTTCCACCATTCGCATTTGGGATAAAATCAGGTATGATCAGAGATGGTATATATTTTTCAACCGCACCATCAGCAATATACCATCCGATCCCGTTCGCGGCATTGGTCTGTTTTTGTCCTTCTTTACCCAAAGCTGCTTCGGCGGCAGTCATGCCAAATACTTCCTCCAGTATCTTATCGACTTCAAGATCCTGTTCCCCTTCCCGGCTGCTTGCAACAGGCAGTCCTCCCGTAGCTAAGACAATCCCGCCGGAACGATAAAAATCCCGTAACTTTTGCAAAGAAGAAAAATGCATGGCTTTCATTCCTGCAACTAACAAAATCTTATACTTTTCATTCATTATGTGCAGTTCCCCTTTCTCAGGACGGCTCTGCCTCAACGAACGAAAATCGACAAAATCATAATCCAAACCCTTCTGGCTGAGATTCATCGCTACATTAAATGCGACATCGGCCGTTGCCTCAGGATATGCCTGCATGGACTCGGTCGGATACATCAAAGCGATATCGCACACATGATCTCCCTGGCTCAACAAATAACTCAACCGTTCCGTATATGCCAACCAGGTTTTCATGTGCTCCCAATAAGGCATCCTGAAATGAAAACAGGGAGGAGCCCATTCCCACCATCCACCATGAGTGGAATAATATAGTCCATGCATACAAACCAGATTTCCTCCCGCAATAAAATGATGATCTATTTGCCGGGTCAGCCATTCGCCGGAACTACCCCAACCCATACTGTGAAACGCTTCCAGCCAGGTACGGGGACGATTGTACAAGTGAGTGATGGAACTGGAGACTTTCGTCTGCAAGAAGCTGGATCCTTTGGACGGAGCATCATTGCCTGGGGCTGTAAACCAACTGATTGCCCGGAAATAGTCAATATAGGCCAACGGATCTTTGCCTCTCCCTAAATTATCACAACCATATATAAGCCCCCTGTCGGCATGCCATTGATAAATCGGTTTATAATAGCGTTCTTCCGACAAATCCATCAATACTTCCGTATAGTCTAACCGTATCTTGGGGGTCAATGGGCCAATATATTCTTTCAGAGCGGGAAGATAAGGAGTTATATCATATCCTTTCCGTTTCTTAAACTCAGATTGGAAATCTTCAGACCAGGATAATATATGGATCGGGTACGACAGTTCGTCCTGAAAAAAGTAGTTCATCCCGGCCCTCTCTTTCTCATCCATCTTACTTTCAAAACGGTTGAAATAGACATCTACCAGAGCTTTTCCGTAATCGGGATGAAGGAGATAGCCATTCTTTGCCGTAATCACATAAACTTTAACGTCCTTCTTGGCCTGCCATTTGATTTTTCCTTGCCGTATATAACTGTCCAGGTCGATCTTTCCCGGCCAGGCTACGGCAGAAATATAGTTTTCCGGCAATTCATACTCAAAATATTCATTTTGCTTAACAGGTATTGCCTGAATATCCAGTTCCCCTTTATAACGTTTGAAAGTCTCCCGCTTTTCCAGTTCATCCGGATAATAGCCGTTTCCGATCCAACCGACAGTGTAGTCGTCCAGACCGACCCCTAATCCCCGCTTGGCACATTCTCCTGAAAACCATTTCCAGATATTCCACCATTCGTCTGAAAATACAGCCGGATCACCCGGCTCGGTCCGCCCGAACAATCCATGCCCTTTTTTATTAAAAAGCGAATCGGTGACCGGATCGGTATGTATATAACTGACAGCAAAGCCATCTGTCGCCGAAGTAGAAAGCAAATCCAATTGGGCTTCGAGACGATCCTTCGACAAATGATCTCCGCTCCACCAATAGAACGGGACGTTTCCGTACCCCTTGGGCGGACGTTGGAAACCCGGCAAAACATCCAAGTCAGCCTTTCTCGAAGGGAATCCTTTGTTTCTTTGTAATTGGGCGAAACCGGATGGCTGCGGGTCGTATTCCGATTCAAACCGGTGGATGCCTGATCCGACATCCCTGTATTTCTTGCCGTCCGGCAGGATAACCGTAGCAGTCGTATTGACGGGTATCTCGACTGTCAACTCGAACGAATCCGCTTCTATCCGCCAGTCCGAGCGGACAGGGCCGTACAGGGATTGATACGATCCCCGGCAATAAGTAAGGCCGCCTACCGGTTGAGGAGCGATGACGATGCGTTTCATACCCGGCTCCGCTTCATCATAACAGATTCCGGCAAGTGTCCGGTAAAACCAGGCCACCACGCTGCCGAACATCGGATGGCAACGGGAAGCCTTTCCTTCCCACCGCTCCCATAAACAGGAATAACGGTCGTCCATCACATACCCGAACCCCGGCATCTCACGCTGGTTCATCAACCGGAAAGCGATATCGGCACGTCCGTTGTCGCTTAATACTTTCAGGAGCAAAGGCGTTGCCATGATGCCTGTATCGAAATGATTCCCTATGCTGTCCAGATGAGCGAGCAAAGCGTTGAACACGGCTTCCTTTTCAGCTTCCGGAACCATTCCGAAAGCCAGCGGGAATACATCCGCACCTTGTCGCCCTTCCCAATAATGATGGGTCGACGGGTTGAAAAAGACTGTATTGAAATCCTGCCTGATCCGTGCGCGCAGCCGGTCAAAGTGCTGCCTGTCTTCCTCTTTCCCTAAGACAGCCGCAACCTTCGACATCAAGTCTGCCGAATGATAGTAATAAGCCGTATTGACCAGCGGTTCGGGCAGTTCCATCTTCTTCCCCGGCGCACACCAATCTCCCAGACACCAACCATCCGGCTCTTCCCGGACAACGATTCCACGGGCGTCGGTTCTCGTTTCCAGATAGGCGACCCACTGTTTCATGCCCTCATAATGGCGGTTCAGCAAAGCCGTATCGCCATAATAGCAATAATAGGCCCAGGGCATGATCACATAGGCCGAGCCCCATGCCGGACCGCCTCCTCCTCCACCGAAGGGTGCGGTATGCGGAACATAGCCGCTCTTCCGATTCCGGGCGTCCTCCATATCGTCAAACCATTTCCTGTAAAACTGGGTCATATCGAAAGACAAGATGGAACTTTCCACGACCACCTGCGCATCTCCGGTATAGGCCAGCCGCTCCCGGTGCGGACAGTCACTGCTGATACTGCCGTGGAAGTTATTCTGCTGCGTCCGCAGGTAGACCTCGTTGATCTTGTTAAACAATTCGTTCGAACAACTGAAACTTCCGGCAGGCTGCGGATCGGTATGCACGACTTTTGCAATCAGACTTTCCTTGCTCATCCTGACCTGGCGGGATATAACTTCGATATAGCGGAACGTGTGCCAGGTGAAACGCGGCTCCCATTGTTCCACCCCGCCACCCCTCAACGTATAGAGGTCCACCTGCCCGAAATCATCCTTTTCCTCTCCGATAAAACGGAGCTTGATCCGGTCCCCGGCATTGCCTTGCACCTTTATATGCGCCCAGCCGGAAATCATTTCCGGGAATGCGTACCAATAGGTGGAATCGTTCTTCTGTTCACAGCTTACCGGCTGCAATGTCCGGGTAATTTTCTCATAAGGGGCAAGTTGTGCATGCAGGCTGCCTTCCGGCGCCCTTACCAGAAGGGCTTTCTTCCAGGAAGAATCCTCGTACCCGTTCCGGTTCCAACCGTCCGGTTCCAGCCGGGCATCATATTCTTCACCTGTGAATATGGCGTCATGCAGCAAAGGGCCGGTCGTTGTCTTCCAGCTATCATCCGTAGCGACCAGTTCCGTCGATCCATCGGCGTATTCTATCTCCAACTGGCATAGCAGGCGGGGCGTATCGTACCACATACAGCCTTCCACCGTCCGGTCACGCTGGTTATACCAGCCGTTTCCCAACAGGACTCCGACCGTATTCTCCGCCTTTTGCACCAAAGGCGTGACATCGAACGTATTATAGAGAACCCTTCGGGCAGATTGATCGTCAAAGAAATACAACATCTTTTTGAGCGGACGGCGGTCGAAATTGGTAACGGCGGGAGCCAATACCTGGTCGCCTACCCTTTCGCCATTCAGGTACATTTCATAAAAACCCAGTCCGCATATATAGGCTTTCGCCTGCTTGACCGGCTTGTTTATCCGGAATGTTTTACGGAAATAAGGAGCCGGACCGGTCAACGTCGAATCGGGATAAGAATCTTCCCGGTTGCCGATCCACCGGGCTTTCCAGTCGGACGGTTTCAACAGTCCCATCGTCCATCGCCCTGTTTCACTCCAGGGCGAAGCCTCTCCCTCTTCATCCCAAACCATCGCTTTCCAGTAAAGCGTTTGCCTGGAATCAAGCGGTTTTCCTTCATATCCGACCTGGTTGGAACGGGAAGATATTACTTTTCCGGAATCCCAGAAATCCGCTTTCCCTTCAGCCAGCAAGGAAGGGGAACTTGCCACGAGGACACGGCAGGCTGTCTGGCTTTTCGCTTGTCCGGAGGATTGCAACTGCCAACTCAACAAGGGCTTTTCATTCTCCACCGCAACCGGATCTTCCAGATATTCACACCGCAGATTGCAGACAGACATTCTTTCCTGTCCCGAAACAGAAACCACAAATCCCCAAAGGAAAGAGAGTAACAGACAATAATACTTCATAACATTAAGATTAACTGAGTTTCCACGATATCCAACAGACAAATATATGGATATACCACCGTCTGCCACTTACAAATTTGGGAATTAATTATGCAGAAATGATACAAGAAGAAAGATTTCCCGCCCCAAAATCAAAAAAGGGCCGGAACTTTCATTCCGACCCTTTCGTTCTGTGAGTTGTCTCACGAGGATTCGAACCTCGACAGACAGAACCAAAAACTGTAGTGCTACCATTACACCATGAGACAATCCGACGCTTTATCTAAAGCGATGCAAAGGTAAGAATAAAATCTTACCTTGCAAGCATTTTTGCATAAAATTCTTATTTTACGATCAGCAAATAGTAGTTCTTCTTACCTCTCTGAACCAACAAATATTTCTCATCCAGCAGGGAAGAACAGTCGATAACCATATCCTGATCCGTCAGTTTTTCCTTGTTCACACTGATGCCGCCGCTCTGAACCAGCTTGCGCATTTCTCCTTTTGACGGGAAAATAGCGGCTTTTTCAGTGAACAGGTCGATAGCCTTGACTCCGGCACTCAGATCCTCGCGGGAAACTTCGAACTGGGGAACACCGTTGAACACATCCAACAATGTTTGTTCGTCCAAATGTTTCAATGCTTCCGACGTAGAGTTTCCGAACAGGATGTTGGAAGCCTCGACGGCAGCATCGTAATCTTCCTGGGAATGAACCATGACCGTCACTTCCTTTGCCAAACGTTTCTGCAACGGACGGAGATGCGGCGCTTCTTCCTGTTCCTTGATCAGGGCATCGATTTCATCCTTAGGCAGATCGGTAAAGATCTTGATATATTTGGCAGCATCGTCATCGCTCACGTTCAGCCAGAACTGGTAGAATTTGTAAGGAGATGTATAACGGCGGTCCAACCAGACGTTGCCGGACTCGGTCTTACCGAACTTGCCTCCGTCGGCCTTCGTGATCAACGGACAGGTCAAAGCAAAAGCCTCACCGCCCAACTTGCGGCGGATCAGTTCCGTACCGGTCGTGATGTTACCCCACTGGTCGGTTCCCCCCATCTGCAGGCGGCAGCCTTCGTGTTCGTATAGATACATATAATCGTATCCCTGGAGCAACTGGTAAGAGAATTCCGTAAACGACATGCCGACCGAAGATTCGCGGCTCAGGCGCTTTTTAACGGATTCTTTAGCCATCATATAGTTAACAGTGATATGCTTGCCGATATCACGGATAAAATTCAGGAAAGAATAATCCTTCATCCAGTCGTAATTGTTTACCAACTTGGCAGCATTAGGCGCGTCCGAATCGAAATCCAAAAACTTGGACAACTGCTTCTTAATGCTATCCTGGTTATGACGAAGCGTCGCTTCATCGAGCAGGTTACGTTCTGCCGACTTCATTGAAGGGTCTCCGATCATACCGGTAGCTCCGCCGACCAGAGCAATAGGACGGTGTCCTGCACGTTGGAGATGTTTCAGCATCATAACCGATACCAGGTGACCGATATGTAATGAGTCAGCCGTCGGGTCAATACCTACATAAGCAGAAGTCATCTCTTTTTGCAACTGTTCTTCTGTTCCGGGCATCATATCAGCGATCATGCCCCTCCATGTTAATTCTTCAACAAAATTCATCGTTTTAGATTATAGTATTAATTGAATGCGGGCAAAGGTACGACTTTATAATTGAAAATGGAGAATTGCAAATTGAAAAATAGGGAATAACAGTGATTTATGGTAGTTGGAGGATGTGACGAACGTTCTCGGCGACTTGTGCGGCGAAACGTTCCAATGGAAGGTCCAGGGAGCCGGAAAGGTTCTGATAGATAGTGCGGATTCCGGTTTCACGGTCGTCAGTTTCAACAAACAAATAGTCAGGCCAGGCAGCATGTACGGCTTCGGGGTTGAAGCGGTAACCAAAAGATAGGTAAAAACCGTGCCGGATCAGTTGTTTCGCCAATGTCGCATTACCACGAAAACCGTGGATAATCCACGGCACATGAGGTTTAAGTTCCTTTTTCAAGGCGATCAGTTCATCCCAGGCTTTTACGCAGTGTATGATTACGAACAAACCGAGGTTCTCAGCCAGGGAGACAGATGTTTTGAAGATTTTCTGTTGAAGTTTCAACGGGGTTTCCACTCCTTTGTCCAGACCTGTTTCACCTATGGCGACAACGTCCGGTAAGACGGCCTGCCGTTTAAGTTCGGCAAGTTGTTCTTTTACATTATATATATACCAGGGATGAATACCGACAGAATGGAGCAATCCCGTTCCCGCGCTTGACGCTGGATCGAGACCGTTGACAATGGCGACATCTTCCGGATGGACGGGAGCATGATGGGTATGTATATCGTAATAAACCATGATTACGGAACCGGATCATATCCGCTTCCTCCCCAGGGATGGCAGCGGAGAATACGTTTGACAGCCAAATACAATCCTTTTACCGGACCATGTTTTTTGAGAGCCTGCACAGCATATTCGGAACAAGTAGGTGTGTACCTGCACGATGCCGGCGTCATGGGAGAGATGCAATATTTATAGAAATAGACCGGCAACAACAGAAGAAAAGTAAAGAAACGCTTTATCATGCTTTGTCGCGAAGTACGTTCAATGCTTTTGTCATGGCTTTCTCCATATCGGCAAAAGGATGGATTTCCTTGTCCAAATAGAGGAAAGCAACCAGCATACGCTTGTTTTTTTCCGTCAGCGGATCGATCAGGTCATATTTGCGTACCCGGTAGGTTTCGCGGACCTGACGTTTGATCAGATTCCGTTTTACGGCACGCCTGAATTTCTTTTTGGGGACACTTACCAAGATAGATACCGGAGCCAATGTCTCCTCCTCCACCGGTAAATAAACGACCCGCAGTGGAAACGCCACAAACGATTGCCCTTTTGCAAACAGCAGGTCAATGTAACGTTTCCACGACAGGCGCTCTTCTTTTGAAAGGGTATACCTTCTATTTACCATTCTTTTTGTTGCTACCCATCTCTTTTTTCAGATACAATTCCAGGGCAGCCGTCATAGACGGAGCTTCGGGAGTCGGCGCTTCCACATCCAGGCGCAAACCGGCTTCTTTCACCGCTTTGGCTGTTGTCGGGCCGAAACATCCGATCTTTATATCTTCTTGTTTGAAATCCGGGAAGTTCTTCAGCAGAGAAGAAATTCCTGAAGGGCTGAAAAATACCAGCATATCATAGTCGAACTTCTCGTCTTTAGAGAAGTCATTGCTTACCGTGCGGTACATAACAGCTTTCGTAAAAGAAATCTTCTTCGCTTCCAACATAGTCAACAAATCATCTTTATGCACGTCAGAAACAGGCACAAGATATTTTTCTTTTGCATGCTTGCCGATAACTGTAACCAGATCATCCAGCTTTCCGGTCTGTCCAAAAAAGATTTTACGCTTTCTATACACAATATATTTTTGCAAATATACAGCGATAGCCTCAGTCATACAGAAATACTTCATCGTTTCGGGAATGGCAACACGCAGTTCCTCACACAGGTGAAAGAAATGATCGATCGCCGTACGAGCCGTAAAAACAACAGCCGTATGATCCAAAATAGAAATTTTCTGCTGCCTGAACTCCTTAGATGTAAGAGGTTCTACTTTAATGAATGGACGGAAGTCAATCTCAACTCCATACTTCTCTGCAATTTCGAAATACGGGGACTTCTCGGATGCAGGCTTCGGTTGTGATACCAGCAACTTTTTGATGTTCAATGCCATAGAGTACTTGTCTCGATAAAGTTATACAAATAAACCATACCTTCGTACAAAAATACCAGAGGTAAAATTTCTTGGGCGCAAAGGTACAAACTTATATACAATAAACCAGTGCTTTTCTTGTGAAATATCCGTATTGTCTTATAAATTATTACAAAACGACACAAAATATAGAGAATACAAAACATTGTTATCGGTATAGTTACGTATGTCCCGACAAACACTAACCACAACACCGGAATATACAAAGAGACTCCCCAAATCCCCATAATGGCATTATAGCTCGTCTTCCATAACTTATATTTATTAGGGTCGGCAAACACGCTGCCTAAGAGGTAATAGCTGCATTGTTTAAACTGATAAAACAGGAATAAGACACAAAAAACCGTTCCGATCGCCGATAAAACCGCCTGCCATTCCACATAATTCACGAACCCGTATATCCTGCCGATCGCAATCAGGGCGATACTCGAAAGGAATAATGCCTGGAATGTCATAAAATTGCGGAAGAAGAAAACGCTCTTTCCCATCACATCGTCAAAGAGGTTCTGCCTTTCCTTCACGAGAAAAGCATCTTTCAGCATCTTCACAAACAATTGGAAATTAGCCCGGAACACAAAGGAAAAGACAATAAACAGGAGCAACAGCAGGGAGAAGATTACATCATCCACCAACTGCCCGTCCCACAAGCGAATGCCCACATATCCTTCAAATATATTCATATTCCCTGCCTATTACAGGTGCAAAGATAATCAAAAAAGAAAGGCAAGCTTACCCGACAAGCTTGCCTTCTCAAACAATCAACCGTTATGAATAACGATCTTAGAAACTATCTTAAATATTGTAATACTGTTCCCAGCCTTTACGCGGCATTTCGCCAACCAGCATCTGGTTCATAACCGGATCGTTCACGATCTGCTTCAGGTCGCGGTCGAACACAATCTTGCGGTTCATGCGCTGTGCCAGCACGCCGAGACAGAATACCTGGCTCAACGGGCCTGCGATAGAGAACGGAGAACGGGTCTTTTCCTTTCCCTGGCAAGCCAACAGGAAGTTTGCGTAGTGGTTGGACGGGCTCTTCTGGTATTCAGGAAGCGTAGGATTCATATCTTTCGCGATCTTATCCGGAATGACAGACAGCGTGCTACCGTGGGAACCTCCCTTGAATGTCAAAGTCTTTGTATAGATTTCCTTACCAGGGTTCAGTTTAGACAACTGCAACTTGCCACCGGCAACCGTCGGGATATTCGGATCGACATCAGAAGAACCGTAGTTTTCAGGTACGGTCGGGATGTTATCCAAGCCATCATACCAGGTAATGTCTACAGACGGCATATCTTTTCTTTCCGGGAAACGGAACAGGATACGGGAAGACATCGGGAAGAAGAACGGGTTGTGATCTTTCAGATACAACGGGTTTACTTCCGTCGGCAGGCCGAGATCCAGGAATTCGTGAGCCGTGTCGATGATGTGCGCTCCCCAGTCACCCAGCGCGCCCATACCGAAATCGTACCAGCAACGCCATTGCCCCAAATGGTAATCGTGATTATATTCGTGGAACGGACGGACGCCTAACCAAGTGTCCCAATCCAGTGTTTCGGGAACCGGTTCGCCCATCGGCATGTGTGTCATGTTCGGATTCCAGTTATGCCAGCGGCGAGGAGAGTTCATGTGAGCCGTAATCGCTGTAACATCTTTGATCAGACCGGCTTCTTTCCATGCCTTGAACTGGAAATAGTTGGCTTCGGAGTGCCCCTGGTTACCCATCTGGGTAACGACGCCGAATTTCTTTTCGGCACGCATCATAATTTCTATTTCCTGGAAGGTGCGGGCCATCGGTTTTTCTACATATACGTGTTTTCCATGAGCCATTGCCTCGATAGTGATCGGGAAATGGGAATGATCCGGAGTTCCTACGGTTACGGCGTCGATCTTGTCAGCCATCTTGTCGAACATCTGGCGGAAATCCTGGAAACGCGGAACCTTCGGGAACATAGAAATAATCTTTTGAGTATGAGGAGCCCCCATATCAACATCGCAAAGTGCTACGACTTCGCATAAACCGGTTTTATACAAATCCTGTGCAATATCGGCTCCACGGTTACCGATACCGATAAAAGCGATTCTCACTTTTTCGTTGGCACTGACGAAAGGAACACCCGGCATGGCATTGGCCTTGGACGGAATCCAGAAAGAAGGAATTGCTGCCGCAGCTGAAAGAGCGGCTGCCCGTTTCAGGAACGAGCGACGTGAAATATCTTCAGATTTCATGGTAAATATATTAGATAAATTATTAATGTTTGCGTGCACATAAAAACAACAACCTCACAAAAATAGATATTTTTTTCTTACACAAAAGCTTTCTCTCTGTTTTTTTCTTGGTAAACCGCATAAAAAAGACTTCCTGACCTTGCTTACAATCATTCTTTACTGCCTGCACATTCTGTAATCGGCGACGGCGATTATAAAATCACAGTCGCCGATTATAAAATCACCGACGCTGATTACATAATCGCCGGCGGTGATTACAGAATTATAGGCGTAAGAAAATAAAATCCAAGCTCCTGAAAGATATATTTGCCTATATGCCGCAACTATTGATGAAAAAACTTATACATTTGTCGACTTTTAAATAAGAATATAAGTGATATGAAGATCAGACAGATTCTATCCATCGGATGCCTCCTTTGGATACTTGCCGCCCTCCGTTTGGCAGCGCAGCAACCGGAAATACAACCCCTGCCCATAGACCCGGAAGTGAGATACGGACAGCTCGACAACGGGTTAACCTATTACATCCGCCACAACGCACAGCCGAAAGACCGTGCGGATTTCTTTATCGCCCAGAATGTCGGATCGATCCTGGAAGACGAGAACCAGCGCGGACTGGCCCATTTCCTCGAACACATGGCGTTCGACGGGACCAAGAACTTCCCCGGACACGGCATGGATGAATTTACCGAGAGCATCGGGATGCGCGGGGGCGAGAACTTCAACGCTTATACAAGTTTCGACGAAACGGTTTATATGATCATGAACGCTCCGGTCACCCGCGAGAGCGTTGTCGACTCCTGCCTGCTGATCCTGCACGACTGGTCGGGCTTCATCACGCTCGCAGATACGGCCATCGAAAAGGAACGGGGCGTGATCCGGGAGGAATGGCGCACGCGACAGGATGCCCAGGCGCGTATCTGGGAACAGCAATTGCCGAAAATGTTCCCGGACAACAAATATGCACACCGGATGCCGATCGGCACGATCGACGTGATCAACAACTTCAAGCCGGACGAACTCCGGGCTTATTATAAGAAATGGTATCGTCCCGACCTGCAGGGTATTATCATTGTAGGGGATATAGATGTAGACAAGGTAGAGGCCGCCGTAAAACGTATCTTTGCCGATATTCCGGCTCCGGCCAATCCCGCCAAACGGGAATATACGGAAGTGGCGGACAATGACAAGCCGCTTGTTTCCATCGCCACGGACAAGGAGGCTTCCAATATCATCCTTTCCATATTCTATAAGCACGACAAAATGCCGAAGGAGCTGTATGCTACCGCCGCGGGTTTGATGAAGGACTATATGGAGAACGTCATCGAAACGATGATAAACGAACGCTTTGCCGAGATGATGCAAAAAGCGGATCCTCCTTTCGTCGCCGCCCAGGCTTCGGACGGCGATTTCATGATCGCCAAGACAAAAGGCGCTTTCACGGTTGCCGCCCTCGTAAAGGAAGGCGAGATCGACAAGGCGCTCGATGCGCTTGTGACGGAGACGGAACGGGTGAAACGGTACGGCTTCACGGCATCCGAATATGACCGTGCCCGTATCAATGTCCTGAAACAGTACGAATCGCTGTTTAACGACCGCGACAAACAAAAGAACCGCTCTTATACAAATGAATATGTCCGCCACTTTACGGACGGCGGTTATATTCCGGGCATCGAAACGGAATATCAGCTAATCAGCCAGATCGCACCGCAAATCCCGGTCGGGCAGGTGAACCAATACGCCCAGGATTTGATCGGCGACAAGAATATCGTAATCGGCTTGACCGGCCCTGACAAGGCAGACATGAAATATCCGACCGAAGCCCAATTATTGGAAGACTTTATCAAGGCACAACAATTGCCGGTCGAACCCTATCAAGAAACAGTTTCCAACGAACCGCTGATCCCCGAGCTGCCCGCTCCGGGAAAGATCAGGGAGATGAAGACAGACCCGCTGTTCGGTGCGACGGTCCTGACACTCGGCAACGGCATCAAGGTCGTACTGAAACATACGGATTTCAAGAAAGACGAAATCCTGATGACGGCCACCAGCCCCGGCGGCAGCACTTTGTTCGGAGCGAAAGATATCGACAACCTGAAAGTATTCAACGATGTCATTACGCTTGGCGGAGTCGGCAACTTCCCGGCAACCGATCTGAACAAGGTATTGGCAGGAAAGAAAGTCTCCTGCTCTCCCTCCATCGGCCTGAATACGGAAAACGTAAACGGTTATGCCGCTCCTACCGACCTGAAGACATTGTTCGAACTGGTTTATCTCTATTTCACGGCTCCTCGTATGGATGAAGAGGCTTATACTTCCTTCGAGAACCGTATGATCGCACAGTTGAAGAACCTGGAACTGAACCCGATGGTGGCGTTCAGCGACACGCTGACAAAGGCGATTTACGGCAACAACCCGCGTGCCGCCCGCATCACGGCCGGCGATTTCAAGCAGATCAGCTACCCGCGCATCATGGAGATGTACAAAGAACGGTTTGCCGACGCTTCGGACTTTGTCTTTACGTTCGTCGGAAATATCGACACAGACAGCATCCGTCCTTTTGTGGAACAATACCTGGCAACGCTCCCGGCAAAAGGACGCGTCGAGAAAGCCAATCCCGCCGAAGTGCCGGCTATCCGCAAGGGCGAATACACCAATATCTTCAAACGCGCCCTGGAAACACCGAAGGCGTCGGTTGTCGACTTCTGGTCCGGTAAGATGGAATATAACCTCGAAAACATCCTCACCGCCACTATGCTGAAGCAGATTCTCGATCTGGTCTACATGGAAAAGGTACGCGAGGACGAAGGCGGTACATATGGCGTGCAGACTTCCGCACAGATTTCTTCCTTCCCGGAAGGACAGACATTCCTGCAAACCTATTTCGACACAGACCCGGCGAAACGGGAAAAGATGAACACCATCGTCCGCACAGAGTTGGATAACATCGTCAAGTCCGGCCCGCGCGAAGAAGACTTCAAGAAGAGCCGGGACAATATCCTGAAACGCCACGCAGAGAACCTGCAGGAGAATGTTTACTGGCTGACGACTTTGGATAATTATTACTTCCGCGGCTTCAACGGCGAGACGGCATACGAAGAAACGATAAAAGGCATCACGCCAGCCAAGATCCAGGCCTTTGCCAAAAAGCTGTTAGGACAGGGCAACCGGATCGAGGTGGTGATGGAGCCGTAAAAGGGGCAATATAAAAAATCCGGCCGGGCTTCCTGCTACATATAGAGGAAACCCGGCCGAATTTGATATTATAACAATCGGTCAATTGGTTTTCTTCTTCACTTTGAAGCGGTCGAACCCTTCGCCATACACACCGATAACGGCGCTCTGCGAAACAAAAGCATTCGGGTCTATATCGTTAATGATCTGGAAAATCGTATTGGACTGGCTCTTTTTCGCCAGCACGAACATCATCTTTACCTGCTTACCTGTATAAAGTCCTGTCCCGTCGATCACGGTCACCCCGCGGTGCAAGGCGTTTATGGACCTGCCGATTTCTTCATATTTGTTGGAAATGATAAAGAACTGGACAGACTGGCGGGAACTGTTGACAACCTGGTCGATCATATAGCCGGTGACGAACAGTGTCACATAACCGTAAACGACCTTCTCCAAATCGTGCAACACGAAGTAACTGGACGCAATAATGATCATATCGCAGAACATGACCATGCGCCCCAGGCTGACATCCCGGTATTTGTTGACAATTGCCGCAATAATATCCGTTCCGCCCGTACTGCCGTTCGATGCGAAAGCGATGCCGATGCCGCCGCCACAAAAGATAGCTCCCAAGATACAAGCCATAAACGGCTGGTCCTGCAACAGTTGAAGTCCGGCGGTCAACTGTTGTATTACGGAAAGGAAAAACGTCAGGACAAAGACCGCATACACTGTCTTCATACTGAACTTCCAACCTAAGACTTTCAACGAAAGTAATAACAAGAGGCCGTTAATGGCAAAGTAAGTGTACTGCACAGGCAAGCCTGTTCCCCAATAAACAATAGAAGCAATACCCGGAACGGCCCCGGAAGGCAAATCGTTCGGCAACAGGAAAACGGTCCATCCTATACCGTACAAAATCATACCTAAGGCAATCCCCAGGTAATCCTTTAATTCTCTAATCTTAATAAGGTTAGATTTAATCGACAATGTTGATTTCATTCTTTGTTTGTTTTATGCGGCTGCAAAAGTACAGAACAATGAACAATGGACAATGGAGAATTGACAATTAAATATCGCCTCTCCCCAATTATCCATTGTCAACTATCAATTGTCAATCGTCCACTCGTCTTTCCACTCGATAACCGGCTGTTCTCCTTCGAAGCGGATAGGTAGCCAAATGTATCGGCCGTCTATGGCATTCTTGGGTGTCCAGCGGTCGCCCATATAGATGAACCGGCCTGGTTTTCCGGGGACAGGCAACACGTATGTGCTCTGCGAATGGAAAGAGGTTTCCGAATCGGCTCCCACAAACGGGTTCGCCAACTCTTTCCACGGCCCCCAGATAGAGGAAGCAACAGCCGAACGGCCCGGATTCGGCGCCCAGCCGGTACAACCGGACATGATCAGGTAATACTTGCCGTCTTTCTTGAACATGGCAGGCGCTTCCATGAAGCGACCGACGAAGAAGCGGGCGTAATTGCCGGAGCAAGCCGTATAATCGTCCGTCAGTTCGGAGATATGCAACGTGCTGTTATCCTCCGAAGCATAGATATGGTAAGCCTTTCCATCGTCGTCGACAAACAGGTTCATATCGCGCGCCATCTGGCCACCCTCGAAATCGCGTCCTAACAGGTTGAGCGTATCGGGATGAGCAGGCAGGCCGCCGCCGCCGAAACCTTTCTTCGACTCCTCAGGCACTTTGCCTTTGTGGATATCCAAGACGTTCTTCGGCCAGAAGCCGGCGTTCGGGCGATCGGCTGAAAGCAACACGTAAGGGCCCGCCACCTTGTCACTGACAGCGACGCCGCTCCTGGCCCCTGCATAACCGGCCCCTTTCGGTTCGAGATGGAACCACATCACATATTTGCCTGTCTTCTTGTTGAAGATCACCTTCGGACGCTCCAGGATGCAACCTTTTACGATCGGGCTGGATTCATCGTCCGAAACGGACAAGGCGATTCCTTCGTCTTTCCAGTTATACAAGTCTTTCGAAGAATAGCAATGCACGCCTACCTGTGCGACATTGCCCCCTTCGCCTTCCGTCTTGTGCTCGCCGAACCAATAATAGGTATCGCCTTGCTGCAGCATACCGCCGCCGTGGGCATTGATATGCACGCCGTTGTTGTCCGGCCACAGCTCGCCGGGTTTAAAGTTGTTGTCTACTTTCTTACAACTGCACAGAGCCAGTATCAGGAATAGGGAAAAGAATGTAAGTTGTTTCATTTATAAAAGATATTACATTAAAAAAGAAGTGTGTCAACAATGCCACGTTCCCGCGCTTGACGCGGGGACAAGGAACTTTTGGCACACCTCTTTATATCATTTGTTACAGTTATACATCGCAAATGCGGATACATTTCTCAAGCGAAGCGATCTTGTCTTCCTGCTTCGGGACGAATTCCTGTCCGACAAAGCCTTTGTAACCGGTTTCCACAATCGCTTTCATGATCGCCGGATAGTAGAGTTCCTGCGTTTCGTCGATCTCGGCACGCCCCGGACTGCCACCCGTATGGATATGAGAGAAGTATTGATGATACTTGCGGATGTTTTCAATGATATTCCCCTCCATAATCTGCATGTGGTAGATATCATACAACAGCTTAAAGTTGGGAGAGCCGACACGACGGCAGAGTTCCGCACCCCAAACGGTATGGTCGCACTGGTAATCCTTATGTCCGACACTGTTCAGCAGTTCCATTGTGAGCACCACGTTATGTTTCTCGGCAAGCGGCATCAGGCGTTTCAGTCCCTTCTCGCAGTTTTCCCATCCCTGCAAGTCGGTCAACCCGTTCCGGCGTCCGGAGAAACAGATCAGGTTTGTCAGTCCGGCCTCGGCCACCATCGGGATCACCTGTTCGTAGCTGGCGACCAGTTCGTCATGCAGCTTGGGATCGTTGAAACCCCGGTCGATACCTAAGCCCGCACCCTGCGCCATCGCAACGGTCAAACCATGTTTCTGCACGACAGGCCAGTCTTTCGGGTCGAGCAGCTCGATCGATTCGATTCCTATGTTTTTACAAATCTCACAAAATTCATCCAGAGGATAACTGCCGAAACACCATTTGCTCACCGAATGGCGAATGTTACCTTTCAGCGGCTCAGGTTTCTCTACTTTCTTCTTCTTTGCCGGGGCGGCTGCTTCCATGCCGGACACAGCCATCGCTGCGCTTCCTGCCAAGACCGTCTTAATGGCGGTTCTTCTTGAAATGTTTTTCATACTATTTTCATCCTTTTAATTTATAATTGCCTGGGAATAGCCGCGTCCCTTATCTGGGACACGCCTAATCCCAGGTAAGGGAAGAGGTTAGTCCCCGGTAAGGGAAGAGGCGCTTCCCTGATCATGAATGCTTGTTTATCGGATCAATTCCCATTTGCCTTGCAAATAAGCCTTGTCGATCACGCTTGCCAACGCTTTGTCGTTTGTCCGCTCGGCCAGGTCTTTCAGGTCATTGTACAAGTAGAACTGCAACCAGAAACCGTAATGATAGCGTTCGCGGGTAGACTTCGGCTGCAACATCAAAGCATACCATTTGGTATTCAGCTTTTTAGCTTTTGCCACTTCGACCGCTTTCTCGGCATTCTTCCACATGGCGTCGGAGACTTTCGATTCGAGATCGACAAAATCCTCGTACTTCATGGAAGCGGTATTGATCACCTGGCAACGGTCGTCCAGCCCCAGTTCCTTCATGGAAAGGCGTTGTTCGAACACCTTGTCGCCATCCAGGTCGAACTCCATCAGGTCGAAGAAGCCGTTATTGTCCGTATCCGTATATTTGACAGTCGGAAACACGGTCGGCTCGGTCTCGATGCGTTTCGGGCCGTAGCCGTCATAGATTCCGCCCATTCCCTGATAGAAACGGGCGTTCTGGTCGATGCGCCAGCAACCCCATTCGGCTCCGTACAGGTGAATCTTGCCGTCTATCGGGCTGACATACAACTGGCCGTGACCGGAATTGTCCTGGTCCCATTCGCCCCGGTCGCCTGCCGGATCGGCCTGTCCGTTGTTGTCGATACCGCCTTGGTTCCTTCCTACCTTGAAAGGATCGAGCGGCTGATACAGTTCGACGCGCTCCCAACGGTTGCAATCGTCGTCCTCGTCGTAGGTAAACCAGACTTTATCCCATTTACCTTCCTTGAATGTCAGATCCCAGGCGGCATCATGATCCGGATATAACAGTTCCGGAAGCTTGCGCCAACGGGCATCGAGGAAAAACGTATCGGCTTCGGGAAGTCCGCGCAGGTTCTTGTTGATATGTTTCTGGTTTTCGTAGTTGAAGCCGGGGCCTGTAAAATGGATGGTCATATCGAAGTCGAACTCATTGCCCGGCGCATTGTCGTTATCCGTATCCATCGAAACGGAAACCCAATCGATATTACCGGAGAGGACGGAATTTGCCTGTCCGTTCTCTTTCACGATCTTGGGAGAGTCGCAGAAACGGATTGCCATCTCTGTCAGCCCGTCATTGTCGGGATCATAGAACAGGAACGGGTTTTCCCAGTTCATGCGGACATCGTTCACACGTTCGGTCGTGCTGTGTATCTTCATGAAAGTGCTCTTCCCGTTATAATCTTCGTAGAAATCCGACAGGCCGTTATGTATCCAGCAGCGGAGGGTGAACGTGTTCCAGTCGATATAGTTGAACACATCGTCCTTATCCGTATCTACCACCCACATATAATGACCGTTGCCGGTCTTCATCCGGTTTGCTTCGGGGATATTGTCGACTACGACCTGCATGGCCGGATTTCCGTCTTCATCTTCGCCCACCCAGTCGATGATAAGGTCGCCGTAACCGCCGTAGACACCGTCTTTATTACGGTCTATCATCAGGCAGTCGTTATCGGTATCGCCTTCTAAGTCACCGTACTGCATATCGTCGTCGTCATCGATCCATTGCACCGGAATGCCGTTGGCCGTCACCGTACGGAGGATATCCGGATCACCGTCTCCGTCCAGGTCTATATAGGTCGGCTTATACCCCGCGGGAGCAGGCGGCAGCCGATAAGGGATCAACAGGGTATTTGCATTCCAATATTCCTTTTTCCCGGAATTGTCCGTCTGTGCGGAAAGTCCTTGTGCGCTCAGCAGCAGGGAGCCTGCGGCCAGTAATAGTGTAATCGGTTTCATGATACAGGTAGATTAATCGGTGATTTTTATATAAGTAAGCCATTTATGTATCAGGTCTTTCACTTCCTGATAGTAGGTGAAGTCATACCGGAATCCCCAACCGTGTCCTCCGTTCGGGAACATATAGAGGGAAGCCGGAATATGGTGTTCATTCAGTGCCGTATAATAAAGGATAGAGTTCAACGGCGGAACGGTCTGATCGTCATCGCTCAGCAGAAGCAAAGTCTTCGGTGTCTTATCGTCCACCTGTTTCTGCAAGGAATAACGGTCGATCAGTTCCTTATTCTCGATATCTTTCCCTAAAAGATTCTTTTTGGAACCGCCATGTGTAGTCATATTGTCGAAGCTGATCACCGGATAATAAAGGATCGCAAAATCCGGCCGGTTGGCATCTGCCGCAAGCGTGCTGAGTGAGGCCGCCAGATGTCCGCCTGCCGACGAACCGATCACTCCGACTTTATTCGCATCCAGGTTCCATTTGGCTGCATTGCCCCGGATAAGAGACATTGCTTTCTCCGCATCGCTCAGCGGGATCGTATGCACGCCCTCTGGCATCCTGTATTTCAAAACGACTGCAACAAATCCGTTCGAAGCGTACCATTTCGCCATATCATGCCCTTCATGGTTCATCGCCAGCCCTCTATATCCGCCACCCGGACATATCAGTACCGCCGGCGCCGCTTTCCCGCCCTTCGCCGGATGATAGACAAAGATTTCCGCCTCGCCCGCTTCCGGCTTATCCGCCCAGAGCTTGAACTGTTCCACCTGCTGCCCCCATACCACGGGTGCAAAGAGTGATAAGAGAAGTAAAAGAATGTGTTTCATAAGGTATTAATTCTTAATCATTAACTGAGTTATTAAAAACAGGTGCTAATGTAACGAAAAAAAACAAGTTCACCTATAGAGAGGGACAAAAAGAAATAATATCCCCCATCCCGGAAAACAAAAGACTTACATATCAGAGAACAAAGATGTACGTTTTTGTCCTTGAATATGTAAGTCTTTTCAGAAGGGAATATCCACCTCAAAAGGATATGCCCAGGTCTGTTTATAAGAATTGAGAAACGATTTTCACACCCGTATCAAACAGTTCGGAGGCTTTATACATTCCTTCTTTACGATATGCCTGCGCACTGTCATAGTCAGAATAAACTTCCATCAGGCGGTCGGCAATCTGTTTTCCTGTCGTGTCGTTAATCTCAAACACCCAATTATCGAAACCTAAATCATAATACATCTGCCCTTTTATCGTATCTTCCGGCTGGCGGAGGTAAAATGCAGGTGTCCCGTTCCGCAAAGAGATAATAGGAGAATGGCATTCAAAACTAAGGACACAGAAAGCCTTGCTATACAAAGAAGCAGCCTCATCCGGTAACCAATAACCACGTTTGACGACATTCTTTTTAACATCATCCGGCAGCGGGTCGATCAAAAGTTCATCCATAATATCGACCTGATAAGTCATTTCCGGACAAACAAGAACCTTATTCCCGGTTTCCCTTACCCAACGGACGATTGCTTCGCGAGCTTTGGCATGGTCGATCTCTTTCCATTTGTCATTCAATGCCGTTATTTCTGCGATCTGTTCCTCCGTGTAGCTTTTCCTGCGGATCAGCCAGTACGGTGTTTTACGCAACCGGGGAATCACGCAAATAAACTTACGGTCTTCCAGGCTATTCGCCGCTAAGAAATAATGGGCATTCTCTTCATCCTGAATATCCAGAGCGAAAGTAGCATCCGGGACAAAACGGATTTCAGGCTTCGTTACCCCCGCTTCTTTCAATTTCCCGATCGAAGCTGTCTCGCGAGTAAAAACAAACGATGCATCGTCCAGCAGGTTCTTCAATGAAGGAGATATATCCTGAATCGTTGTTCCATAAGTTCCGAAAGGTTTATCCGTAATTTTACGCCAAGCCTCCAAACAGTTGGCTGCCACAACCGACGGTCCCGATCCGTGAATAAAGACATCGGCACGATTGATAGCTTCCAGAATCTTACTGTCCGTAACCGTAAAGTCTTTATCCGGATTGCCGTAAAGAATCTCTATCTTCGGGAAATTCTTCTTCAATAATGCTTCCACCTTCTCGCTTTTGCTCCGTTTCCATAAAGTAATCGTTGCTTCAGGCAAGTGCGTTTGCAAGATATGCAGCAAACCCGGCGTATGGGCAATATCCCCGATATTCACATCCTGCCAGCCGGAAACGACCAATAGATATGGATTTTTCTTCTCTTCCTTCACCTTATTCAGGCAGGCCGGTAGGAGCAGTGCAGCAGAAAAAGCACCTGTCTGCTTTAAGAAAGTTCGTCTGTTCATCATGATAATTTTATTTCAATGAGTCCAACAATTCATTCAAATGTTTGGTATATACTTCACGTGGCAAACAATTGTATTTTTTGCAAAGTGTTGCTGCTACTGCGACGACTTCACCCATCATGCCAGTCGTATTCTGTACACGGGTAGAAGACAACGCTATATGCGAGACGCTTATATTTCTTCCCGCCATAAACAGATTGTCTACATTAACCGAATATAGACAACGATAAGGAATACGATAAGGAGGTGGAACCTGGTCGTCACGCAGATAACGGCGGGGAGTTCCCAAATCATTAAAATAATGTTTCATTGTTGAAATAAATTCCTCTCCCGGAAAAAAGAATGTATTTTTAGGAGTCGGGAAATGTTGGTCTATCGAATAGGTTCCTATTACAACAGCATCATCATACCTTACATACTCCTTCTCTATATCTTGTTGTACAAAGAATACATCTCCTATCAGACGACGTGATTCCCGCTTTCCGGCAATATAAGTCATCATGTCCAATTCCCGGTTTGCATATTCTTTCTTAAACTTACTGTCGTTTTTCAAAAAAGCCCAGTTTCCATAGATAGCACGGAACAGATAATCTCGGATATATTCTGCATCATTTACCTGGTCATAGCGGAAACCACTTTCCCACCAGTTACTACCGGAAATAACCTTTTCACAAGATTCATCATTAAACTGTATCGCCCATTCGCATCTCGGAAATGATACTTCAGCCGGTATCACTTTGCTTTTCCATGAAATTGTCGCACCCAACACGATATTATCCGGTCTATCCGGAGCTAATGTTTCTCTTGTTTCTTGCCTCATCTCACGCCCCACACGATATTCAGCACCAGCCAGATAACCTAAGTTTCCATCTCCGGAGCAATCGACAAACAATGGGGAAAAGAACTCCATCTCTTTTCCGTTCTCAATATGTTTAGCGGTCACAGACTTTATCTGCTTGCCTTCCTTGGAAGCTGCAAACACATGCATATTCGGGAAATAGGACAGCGTTTTCTCCGCTTGTATCATTTCAATAACCTGATCTTCCTTACTATATACATTCCGTATTTCTCTGATTACATTTCCTAAAACAGTATACGGTTTTACATTCATCTCCCCGCTGGCAACCACCCTTATCTCGGTACTGTTGTTTCCTCCCGGAACAGGACGGTTATTAATCAACGCTACTTTCAAACCTTCCCGCGCTCCTTTGATAGCAGCACTCAACCCTGCTGTACCGGCTCCAACTACGACGAGATCATAATGTCCTCCATCTTCCGGTTTAGCCGGGATATTCAACAGTTGTTTTCTGAATGCCGACAAATCTTCTTTCCGGTTAGGGATAACGGCATTTTTGTCCTTTGTAAAAAGGATCGCATCACATCGTCCCTCAAACCCGGTCAAGTCTTTCAATGTAACAATATTGCTCTTATCTTTTATCTCGACACTTCCGGCATATTCCCAATCCCATTGTGTCCCCATTCCCAATTCATTATCAAGAACCGCTCCGTTTACAGCAATTTTAAATCTACCTGGGGACTCTTTCGTCTTCCAGGGAGAACACCAATTCCAGGTACGGGCATATACATGCCAAGTCCCTTTTTTCGGAATCATTACTTCCGTTGAAGCATCTTGCACCGGCTTTCCTATGCCGTGAGCCAACAGGAAAGGAGATCCCATCTGATCCATGAACTGCTGGTCCAATACCCATCCACCTTTTTCATTAAAACTCTCTGCTTCAACCAGCACAAAATCCTTTTTCTGCGCAAGAAGCGAAAAAGAAATAAAAGCCTGGCACATAAGCATCATATAAACAACTCGAAATACTTTTTGCATACCTATTATTATTAATCGTGTTACAAACTATGAGGAAGCAGGAATACTCCCGCTTCCTCACTTGTATTATTTACTCGGCTGCACCGGGGTAGCCGGGATTTTGCTCAATTTTTATAGCCGTATTAGCATCAATTGCTTTTTGGGGTATCGGCCATAATTCATGATAGGGCTGCATATTATTTTTCACTCTATAATTATACTTCATAGTTCTCTCATACATTTTATGAAGTCTAACCAATGTCCTTCGTCTCGGCTCTTCGATGATCAGCTCTCTCATTCGTTCATCCAAAACGTAATCAATATTTACATCAGCAGGATCAACCGGAGAAGCTTGCGCTCTCTTTCGAACAACATTAATATCAGCAGCGGCATTTACTCTATCTCCTTTATGAAGATAAGCCTCCGCTCTAAGTAAATAAGTCTCGGAAAGGCGCATTTTATACCTATCATTCATGGTCCGACCCTCCATATTTCCCCAAGGCATAAGTCCCTCTATTTTACGAAAATAAGGATAAAAATTCCTTGTTGTATCTACAACTGAATTTGTAACACTTCCATCAGGCAGAGTGATATACATCTTTCCATCCTCTTTCTTCGTCAAGACAACCTCCATTCCAAAGTATTCTGAGTCTGGATTATTCATCCAAAATCGACTTTTAAAATTATGTACAGAATGACGAACATCATTCGGATCAGACCAAATCTCATAATTAGCATGATTCGTCGGACGTACAATACCGCCAGACATACGCCCTAATGAATCACATACCAACATCTTTTTTCCATCAGGGAATGTAACAAAATCAAGACTGGGTCCCCATAAACGAAGATCGATATTTTTTTTATCTCCTGCACCTGGTGTCAAATAATCATATTGCATAACCCAAATACCTTCCAAATTACCAGATGCTCTATTTTGTTGGTTAGTCCAAAACAAATCTGAATAATAATCACCAGAGCGGCTCGTATCACCAAATCGTTTTGACACAAGTTCATATTTTCCACAATCTCCATTAATTACTTTGGATGCGGCACTTATAGATTTATCAAAAAAATTCTGATCACCTGTTTCCAAGCCCAAACTAATATAGATTTCTGATAATAAATGATTCGCAGCTGCTCTGAAAATTCTTCCATCCTTACTTGCATCTGAAGATACTATCGGCAAATAAGTCGAGGCAAATTCCAAATCCGATTGAATAAATTCTAAAACTTCTTTTCTGGAAGCCCGTTTGTAATCAAAACGGGGACTTGATTCTTCTCGATCGACAATAGGTACACCTCCAAACAGATTTATCAATGCATTATATGTATATCCCCTAAAGAACTTAGCTTCCGCCAAAATTTCATTTTTTTCCTCCTCAGTCCATGCAATATCCGGATTATCAGCCCTGGAAATAATTAGATTTGCATTCTTGAGCATTTTAGTATATGCCCAATCCCACATATTTTTAGGGGCAGCATGTTCTGGCAGGATAATACTGTAATCATTGAAGAACCGTCCATCCGGTACACCGGAATAGCCAACATCCGTACCTTGATTCATCGGTTCATCATTTGTCGATAGATTTGCCTCATCTCTTGCATAAGAATGAAGAGAAACAATCACTGTTTCAAAACCAGCCTTTGATGTTAATAAATTTTCCGGACTAAATTTATCCATCGGCTTTTCTTCGAGGTAACTATCGCTACAAGAAACAGAGCAAGCAAGCATCAAAATAAATGCAAGAGCTGAACCTTTATTTATTATATTTTTCATATTTCCTGAAATTTAATGTTATAAACTAATTTGTAATCCGAAGATCCACGATCTTAATAAAGGACCATTCTTCGCACTACGTCCTCCAGTCGCATGTTCGGGATCCCAACCATTCCAATCCGTCCAAGTTGCAATATTCTTTCCACTGACATAGACTTTCAGATTGCTTAATGATATCTTCTGGATAAGATTTTTCGGCAGGTCATATGACAATGAAATATCTTGAAATCTCAAATAACTGAGTTTTTCATAAAATCCATAGCTTCTTGGATTTGAATATCCAACACTCGGACGATCATTTCTCGGATTTTCCGGAGTCCAGTATGGTAAATCTAACTGATTTGTCCTGTTATACTGATTCGTTCCAGGGTTTGTCCAAGCATTTGGAGCATATCCTCCCAAACGAGCATCCAGCAGAAATGATAAAGAGAAATCCTTATACCTGAAACTGTTATTCAATGAAATCATCGCTTTGGGACGATTATTATGCAATACCATACGGTCTTCCGGACCAATCGAACCATTTCCACTAAGATCTTTAAACTTTATATCTCCGGGCTTAGCCGATTTATCAATAGAAAAGTCCTCACCTTCCTGCCAGATACCATCAAAAACATAATCATAATTAGAACCCAAAGAATAACCTATAAACCATTTGGAAGCCAAGTCGTCATCTTCCTTTCCATCTCCATTCAAATCTTCACCGGTAAGATGAAGTATTTTATTAAAGTTAGAAGAGAAAACCAGCGTAGAATTCCATGAAAAGTCCTTTGTTTTAATATTCTCCGTATTGATAGTTATTTCAATACCCTTATTCGATGTTTCTCCGATATTTGAAAGAAAAGTCTCATAACCAGACATATTCGGGATACGAACCTTTAATAATAAATCCGTAGTCTTTGTAGTATAAACATCTAAAGCGCCACTGATTCGATTATTTAATACACTGAAATCAACTCCCAGATTATATGACGAAGACGTTTCCCATCCTAAATCCGGATTTGCCATAGAGGTTGGATATAAACCAATAGAAGAACTTCCTCCGTCACCATATACAAACTGCGTTAAATCCATATTACTAAGAGAAGTATAACTATCAATACCGCGATTACCATTTTTACCCCATGATAAACGTAATTTCAGATAATTAATCCATGAAATATCTTTCATAAACTTTTCCTGTGAAACAGCCCATCCTAATCCCACAGAAGGAAAAGTTCCGTACTTTTTATCTGCACCAAAAGCAGAAAAACCATCATTACGGACAGTCAAGTTAATCATATATCTATCTGAAAAACGATAACCGACACGAGCCATACTGGATACAGCTGCAGATTTTCCAGCCCCTGACTCTGCTGTCTGGTTTTCACCAATCCCCAAACTATTATAGCCAAGTGCATCATTAAAAATATTACTACTACCCAAAGTAGACGAACTCCATTTACTTTGCTCATACCCATACATAAGCGTTACATCCACATTATGAACTTCCGCAAACGTATTGTTATACTTCAATATATTTTCAAAGATCAAATCATGCCTAAAAGAATGTTCCTTATCACCACTTCCAAGCCATGAGAATCCATCACGATCATATGACGGGATATAATTATCCAGTTCCTTAAAGCGCAAATTATTTGCAACATTCATCTGATAACTTAGTCCCTTAAGAGGTAATTGAACAGTCATATAATTGTTATTAGTCAAACTATAGCTGACTTCTTTATTATCCTCCATTTCCACTTTCCATAATGGATTCGTTATCATACCATCTCCCGACGGTAATCTACGCAAACTGCCATCGTCATACCGTAAAGAAGAGAAAGGACTCAACCAACCGGCAATACCCCAGTCTGCTTTATTTCCAGAATAATCTTTCATGGCAAAACTTGAGTTTGTTCCAATCTTTAGCCATTTAGTAATATCGATATCAAAATTTGCCCGGACAGACAAACGTTCAAATTTATCGCCAGCCAAAGCAGACTTCTGATTTGTATAAGCTCCGGACAAATAATAAGTCATTTGCTCTCCTTTACCTGAAACACTAAGTTCGTGTTCCGTCATCGGGGCACTTTGCTTGATAACATCCCATGTATCGATCGTACGTCCTGCTTTAATATTTTCTTCTTCAAGAGTAGGGAACGGCCAAGGTTGATCCATATAAGCTTCTGCATCTTTTCTCAATTGCAGATAACGATCAGGTCCCATCATCTTAGGCATATGGGCAAAATCAGAAAAACCGACATAACCATTATAATTTAATCTTGGTTTGGAAGTTGTCCCTTTTTTAGTCGTAATCATAATAACTCCATTCGCTCCTCGAGAGCCATAAATCGCTGTAGAACTTGCATCTTTCAGTACATCCATAGATTCAATATCATTGGTATTTATATCTGAAAGTTTTCCTCCAGAAAAAGGAACGCCATCCAAAACAATCAAAGGCTCGTTACTTGCAGTAATGGAGGCAGTTCCCCTAATCTGAATATTACCATCTGCACCAGCCATACCTGTATCAATGACTCTTAAACCTGCAACACTACCACGTAATGCCTGAACAGCGTTAACATTCGGGCTTGTCTCTTTTTCCGCTATACTAACACGAGTTAAAGCCCCTGTCACATCTTTTTTACGCGCAGAACCGTAGCCGATCACGACAACTTCTTCCAATGCTTTTGTATCCTCTGCCAACTTGATATTATATGAGTTTTTTGAGGTTACAGAAATGGTTTGTGTATCATAACCAATATAGGATACAACCAATAGAGCTTTATCCGAGACATCCAAAGAGAAACGTCCGTCAATATCTGTAATGGTTCCATTGGTGGTCCCTTTTTCCACAACATTAGCCCCGATAATCGGTTCCCCGTTTTCGTCTGTAATTACTCCTGTAATCTTTCGAGGCGCTTGGGAACTTGTTGTAGCCTTCGTTATAATAATATGCTTACCTGTAATCTTGTAAGTCAGATTATTGTTTTTTGTAATTTCACTAAGTACCTCTGAAACTAACTTATCCTTAACCTTCAAATTGATTCGCTGATTATTGTCAATTTCCTCACTTTTATAGAAGAACATAAATTCAGACTGCTTTTCTATTTGTGAAACAACATCATAAAATGTCCCGTTTTCCACTGCAACAGAAATACGATGCTCCTGAGCGTACGTTACTGCAGACACCTGAATAATACCCGCCAAAATAAATATTGCCGTGATTTTCATAATACGTGTAATTTTTAGTGACAGTAATCGACTGTCATCTCGTTCTTTTTTCATACATTTGGATGTTTTTTATTATTAAATTGTCTCGTTCGCAGCGTTTTCCAGACAAGAGCGAAAGAGAACGGTTAACTAATCAAAAATGATTTTTGAATCGGGAAATGTCGCAACCATTTTCCGATTCTTTTTTTAAACAACTGAAACTTTGTACATAGGCTATCAGATTTAATGATTTGACAAATTATTTACTTGTTATGAATATATCCTTTTTCACTCGTTTGAAAGTGAACTGCTTTTCATAATCAATAATCCGGAACACATCCAAAATGTCTTGATCCAATGAGAATGTGCCCGTATATTTGATCTTCTCCAAACGTTTATCATCCAGATGTATCTTGACATTGTAGTAATTCTCCAAACGTTTTACGATAGAAGCTAATGGTTCATCCTTGAACTTATACTCTCCATTAATCCAGGCATTTGACAACGATGCATTGACTTCTTGCAAAGAGACCGAGCCCGTCGAATTATCAGACAATGCTTTCTGGTCCGGTTTTAAATACATACGGCTCATAGATTCTCCTCTTTCGTTGAATGCTTCCAACAAAATCTGGCCAGTCAAGAGTGTCACTTCACTATATGGTTCATGAGCATAAGCCTGAACATTAAAAGTTGTCCCCAACACTGTTATTTCTTGCTTTTTCAATTTAACGACAAAAGGTTTCTCCACATCTTTAGATACTTCAAAATAGGCTTCTCCATCCAAATAAACCTGGCGGTTTTTCCCATTAAAACTGGTAGGATAGCGAAAAGTGGTAGCTGCATTCAAAATAACCTTACTCCCATCTGAGAGAAATACAGTATTGGCACGTCCGCCCTTCCGGACATGTATCTCATTATACACTACGTCTTTTTCTGTTAAATCAGACTGCTGTCTCTTTCCCTGGAATTCATGAATTCCCCAACCAGCACCAATTGCAAAAATTATAATAGCTACATATTTTACACATGAAAACCATAAATCACGCATGCGTGATTTACCAAGAGAAGGATCCTTCTCTTGGTGCTTATCTATGCGCGCAAGCATTCTTTGCCAACTTGCCTCATTCACCTCCTCCTTTGAGAAAAAAGAACGTCGACTGGAGTCTGAGATGCTTTTCAGCCCAAAGAAATAAGATTTATGTTCCGCATCTTCTTCCAGCCAGGACTCCAGGTAACGGAGTTCTTCTTCATTTATATCCTGTTGCAGGAAACGGATTATTAATTCTTCTATGTTATATTTTTCAGACATTCCGATGTTCGTTTATATTATACACGATTATCTCTTCAGATCTACTTACGCAATTCTCAAAAATTTAGAAGAAAAATCAAACAACTGAGTAAAACGCTCCGCAAAATCTTCAATGCCTTATAAAGTTGTGCCTCCACCGTACGGGTGGAAATATTGAGCAGTACAGCTATTTCCGAAGTTTTTCGTTCTTCCAGATAGGACATTGTAAAGATTTCACGACATTTCTCCGGCAACTTATCCATCTCTTTATAGATAAGCTCCAGACGCTCGTCTTCCGCAAACAGGGATTGCGGATCGTCATTGTAATATATCTCTTCTATTTTTAATTTGGTCGTGACGGCATTAATATAATCACCTTTTACCTCCTGATGTTTCAGGTAATCCAGACAGGCATGTTGAACGGAGCGATACAAATAAGTTTTAATCCCTTCTTTCAAAAACAGAAAAGTCCTCTTTTGCCAGACTTTAAGAAACACATCCTGCACCAAATCTTCTGCAGTAATAGCATTTACATACTTTCCAGCATAGAAAATCAGCATTGGAGCATTTGATTTATATAGCTCCTTGAACTGTATCAACTCTCGATCATCCTCCTTCGGTCTATCCATAACGCAAGCAAACAAAGAAACGTTTCTACAAGTATAGACGATTTATCCGGAAAAACTACTTACGGAAAAGTTATATTTTTATTTAGAGATGGCTTTTTAACGCTTGAAAGAAGAAAGTTTACCTTGTGTCGAGTGAAGCAAATTCCTCTCAATTGGCATATTGTCACATGAGCCAATTGGCATCTTATCTCCACCCCTTATTGTAATTAAAGGTTTATTTAACATTAGAATGACTTAATGATAGAATAAATTCAGACATTGCTTTTTCTTGGACAAAACGAGCTTTTCTCCATCTATTTGCCGTTTATCGCCACAAAGACGGTCGTCATCGCCATGACAAGGGACTTCATCGCCATGAAGACGGTCGTCATTACCCATGAACCAGGTGCTCACGGCAACGAAGACGGTCGTCCTGAAAAATTTCTGCGCACCTCACAGCGGGAAGGCGGGGAAATACTTTTTCCATAAATGATCTGTGCCCCGACCTTGCCCGCAAATATCCGATTCTCCGGCAGTTGAGGTTTATCATATTGTTGCGTTTTATCCGTTTTGACTGGCAAAACGGAGCCGATACCGGATGATATGCCAACCCCACAACGTCTACAGTCAATCCTGAGTGTCGGAACCAGAGCAAAAAGTAAGATAAAAACAAACCGAGATTTCAGGTAAAATAGAAAAAAACTGCAAAAAGGGGTTATTGTAATTTATCATCGTGGCGATCGGACAATATCTCATTTTTCTGCGCATTCAGAACTCCGTCCCATTTTTAATTGGAAATCGGGCTATCGTTTATACCAATAGACCTCTCCCCACGTCATTAAGCAACTGGGCGTTCTAACGTTTTCCAATTTAATAAATGAAGTCCAATAGGACTCACGATGATCAATCGTGTGCCCTAATTCATTTTCATGTCCAGTAATCACGAGTTTTGGATTGAATCCTTCAATCGTATCGGACAAACGGTTCGCCCAACAGTTGATCAACAAAACATCCAATGCAGGAATTTTTGTTTCCACATCAAATAACCACTCCAAATCATCTTCACTATATTGATCACCTGTCTGTGCGAAAGTAAAACCTTCAGGAGTCGTCACCACATGGATATTGTTAATCAGTTCACTTTGATGTCCTGGCAATATTTTTACCTCCAACTTGCCCCCCTTTGTTTTAAATTCCCTATCGATGATCTGCTCCGAACGAATGTGGGTTACCATTTCATTCCCTTCCAAACTATTGTTCGGAGCAATCACTTGTTTTCCCATATCTGTAAACATTTTTACGACAACCGGATCTATATGGTCCGGATGATTATGAGAAAGGAACATAATGTCACACTGTTCAACAATAGCTTGCATCGTTTTATCTGAGATCAAAGAAGGAGATTCTTTCATAGCCCCTCCACGGTACAAGTCAAAAGCGACAGTGACACTTTTTGTCTTTACGATAAATCCGTCATTATAGAGTTTATACACTTTCATCCCTTCCTCCAATGGTTTCTGCATGTCTTCCAAAAGACCGCCCAAACGAGATTCCATGAATTGGGAAATCGTTCCACTACCATCCAAACGCGTATCATGGAATATACCATCCAGTAATTGTAATGCTGCTTTACGAGCCAATGTCGGATTACCAGAGGAAGGGGGATTTTCTTTTAAGAGAGCATCTACCAGATGAAAAATTTTTTCAGTTTGATTAATCAGATACACTTCCTGCTTACCCCAAAAAGGCACCGTTTTTTCCTGCGCTTGTAACAACATATACAATGGCAAAACAAACAATGCTAATAAAAATACACTCTTTCTCATTTGAATAATTATTTAATTTTTGCTCGTGAAATTTCACCCTACTCTCACGTCACATTCAATAAAGCTATATCTGGATGAGTACGCGTTTATCACCTCAACTTGAAATGTTTACTAATCTTCTTTGAATTACCAGCATAGAAATCGATGGTTACATGCCGATCAGAAACATTCATTTTATAAGAGCCTGCCGAAGTCGAACGGATATAGGTTTTCAAACCGGATTTATATTCATTCAACAGCTCAATGTCATCCTCATATTTGGATCCATCCTCTTTTTTCTTGGATTTAGCCATTTTGTGAATATTACCGTAATCCTGCGGCTGTTCCGACGTACAAGAATAGGTCCCTAACTCCGGTTTAGACCAGACACTATTAACCGTCATTTGTGTAATGCGGCCACCATCCCCATACCAATCTGCCAATTCAGTCGTATGAATGTGTCCACAGATACACAAGGCGTTCCGTTGGGCAAATACTTTACGAAAATGTCTACGTGCAGCAGTCTCTTCAGCCGACTTACCCCCGTGGAAGAACCATCGGCAACTTCCTCCGTCATAGGGTAAAATCGGACCGTGAGTCAATATAAATGTATGTCGGGCTCCTTCACACTCTTTTAGCATCTGATCAATGAGTGTATCATCCGGGTCATTGAAATCCAATACAATATAAGCATCACTGCCGATCGTGAAAAAAAAGTTTGTATGGATAATGGACTTTCCTAATTCCTCAGACATCCGTTTCGGCATATAGGCATGATAAGCCTCTTTTGCGTTCGTTCCGCGGATATCATGATTACCCGTCACAGTCACAAAGGGCAAACCATGAAGTTCTGACTTGAAGCGGTTCATCACGTCATCTAACATTTTTTTGTGGACCTCCGGATTACCGCAATCTCCTTGAATCAAGTCGCCCAATTGAAATACCATTTTGGTGTCAGTACCAATCAGTTGGGCAGCCCGTTTAAGTAACAAAGGACAACGCTCTCGCCACATCTCCCCATTACGGGCAAATTCAGCACGTTGTACTCGGTTCAACCATTCTACCGGTTCATTATAGTCTGCATGATACACACTGGCCGGTTCCGTATCAAAGTGTGTATCGCCTAACAATACGATTGAATATTTTTTCTCCAGGTTCGATTCAGATAAATAGGACAATCGGCTTCCGAACGCCAAACCTGCAAGCGATGTTGCACTAATTGTTAGAAATGCTCTTCGTTTCATGATATGGATCTTTTATATGATGTAAAATATAATATGGTTTAAGATTAGTGTGTGTGTCAAAACTGCCTTGTTCCCGCGCTTGACGCGGGATCGCATGAAAACCGGCCGTATAAATATCTGATTGATAAGGCCTGTTCTTTTGCGGCCCCGCGTCAAGCGCGGGGACAAGTAGATTTTGACACACCGCTATTTTCGTTATTCACATTTTACAGATTAATCCTGCCAGCCCGGATTCTGCGTAAGACTTGAGTTCATCTCTCTTTCCTTTGCAGGGATCGGCCAAATCTTTATTTGTTCACCAACACTAAGATGCTTGTAAGTAGTCTCACCCCAAATCTGCATCAAACCATTCGTATTAAGTTCTCCTACCTGTTTGGAAGAATGATCTTTAAACTTCCTGTCGTACCATGTACCCCAACGAAGCTCGTTAAAGAACATAGAGTCTTCACCTCCAAGTTCAACATAAAACTCTTTACGAATACGCTGCCTCATATCCTCTTGCCCACTCACAACAGTCGCAGGATAAGCCTGATCATTAAGAAGAACATGCCCGACACGCTGTCTTACCCTATTTACAAAGGCAACAGCCTCGCTCGTCCTGCCCAGCTCATTCAAGCATTCAGCCCGCCTAAGAAGAATTTCAGCATAACGGCAGAGTATAATATCTTCGGAATAGACCCAACGAGTCGTACATTCATCATTTTCTGTTACATATTTTCTCCAAAGATAATAAAACTTAGAATTGGTATCTGTACGAATGTCATAAGGCTCTCCAGCATCCAGGATGTACGGCCAACGGAGTGTCCAGGTATGATTTCCCACACCTGCCTGATTCCCGTCGTAAGTCGAGTAAGGAGTTATAATCGACTGCATCAGACGCGGATCACGATCTTCATATGCCTGACGTATTCTTGCCTCATTCCCTTGATCCAAATATTTGCTCATATCGGCTCCATAAGAAACCATATTATTATAAAGAGCCTGATAATTAGAAGTCGCTTCAGTTGTTCCCCATTCTCCTTTACCGGATTGAAGTCCGTCACGCAGAAAGAAAGCAACCCTTTCCTGGGGAGTCATCGAATGCCATCCGGGACAATATTTTTCCCAATCAAATTCGGATCCGTCCGCACACTCGTACATTTCCACAAAAGCTGGATTCGGGAGATAATTGTTCCAAGCAGAACCACCCGTACAACGATTACCATAATTGATCCCTCTCGGATTTCCCATACCACTTGTTTCAACACATTGTATTGAAAAAATCATCTCATCGCATTGCTCGTTAGCCGGTTTAAAGAGCTGAAAGAAATCTCTGTTTCCTTTTACGCCATTACTCGGACTGTAAAGCGAATATCCAAGCCCTTCAATTGCTTCAAAGTCTGCAAGTGCTTTAGCATAATCTCCCATAAACTGATAAGCATAACCTCTGAAAGCATAAGCAGCACCTTTTGTTATACGTCCATAACTACTATTACCTTGAGCATATTTACCAGGAAGATTAGATTCATTGATGCAATCCGTAAGGTCTGAAAGAACTTGGTCCCATACCTCAGCTTCCGATGAACGTGCTTTAGTTGCTTCCGAACTCTCTACATTTTCCGTATAGATAGGAACACCTCTCCACAAGACATTCAAATGATAATACGCCCAAGCACGCAGAAATTTACATTCGGCTTTCAGTCGCGCTTTCTCGCTGTCCTCCATTTCCGGGACATTATCAATGTTGTTAATAACATCATTAGCCCTATATACAATCGTATAATAATACTTGTAATGATTGCCGACATTTCCATTCGAAGGCGTACAAGAACCGGAAATCACAAAACAATTATTTTTCCAGTTCATATCGATATCCATTACGGACGACCAGGCATCAAACGGAATACCGATAGAAGGACTATCGTAATTTTTAGAGAATTTCTCATACAGTTCATTATAAACACCCATCACAGCTGCACGGGCAAGGATAGGGCTGGTCCACACATTAGAACTTGAGAAACTATAACTTGGAGATGTATCAAGAAGATCGCCGGCGCACCCTTCCAAACCGAATAACATACCCGATAAGGTTCCGATGATAGCTATTTTTCTGAATAATTTTTTCATATTTTCAATATATTAGCTGTTTCCAAAATAATTAAAATGTTAAATTAATACCGAAGGCATACTGACGCATAGTAGAATATCCCATACTAACACGCATCTCAGGGTCCATACCGGAGAAGCCTGTAATCGCAAAGAGATTTTCCCCGGAAGCATATACACGAAGTCTTTCAACATAGAACTTTTTAGAAATACTTTTAGGCATTGTATATCCTAAAGTCAAATTTCGAAGTTTAATGAAATTCCCTTTCTCCAAATGAAGTGAAGAACTTGCCGAACTCTGAGCCCCCGATACATTAACCAAACGAGGTTGTTTCGAAGATAAATTGGTTCTCGGATCCGAAGGATTTTCAGGATCATAGAAATAATGATCATCCGCCACCGCATCCGGAATTGCATAGCCATAAGTAGTTTCACTTGAATTCCTTGACTTACCATAGTAGTAAATACTAAATCCGGCAGATCCGCCCCAAGTCATAGAGAGGTCGAAATCTTTCCAGTTTGCACTGGCCTGAATACCAAAATTATATTTAGGGATCGTTGAAGTTCCCTGAAATTCAGAATCATATGAATTACCATAAACTCCATCTCCATTCGCATCTGCATAAATATACTCACCATACCAAAGTGCATTTTTAGCAATATTATTATAAGGCTGGAAAGTATAACCTGCCGCTTGCATGGCCTGAAGCCATTGCATATCGTTTTCCGTACGGATCATACCATCTTTGGGACCACCATTTATATTGACCGTACCGTCTGCATTGAAATAGGAACCATTACCACTGTAAACATTAGGAAGATAAAATTCATTAATCTGACGTCCTTCGATAACCCTTGTAGTACTACCGGTAGAAACATCTCCTATATTGGTAGAATATTCCGTATGTTCCTCATTCCATCCTTTTTCCAATTTACCTTTATATTTGCTGACAAAGTTCTTATTAAAAGAAAACTGGCCTTTAATGCTATAACTGAAATCCTTGCCGATATTATCTCTCCATCCGAGTTCCAATTCAACACCCCTGTTCGTAACTTCCGCAATATTCGCTTTCGGAGCAGTTGCATTTCCCATTACCATATACATATCAGGAGTGTACAGAATTCCGGTAGTCAACTTGTTATAAACATCTATATTACCATTCAATTTATTATCAAAGAAACCAAAATCAAGACCGACATTAGTAACGGCCGTCTCTTCCCAAGTAAGAGCGGCATTGGCAATAGAAGTGATGGCGATACCACTTGTCAAAGCTTGACCGGTAGAATAATTTGCTGCCGAATATACAGACTGCCAATCATAATTGCCGATTGCATTGTTGCCAAGTTTACCCCAAGAAGCACGAAGTTTCAAGTTGGTCAACCACTGTACTGGTTTAAGCCACGTCTCTTCATTCATACGCCAGCCGGCCGAGAAAGAAGGGAAAGCTCCCCAGCGATAATCAGGAGAAAACCTCGACGAGCCATCATAGCGCAAGTTAAACTCAAACAGATATCTGCTCTTATAAGCATAATTCGCACGCCCGAACACCGAGCGGGCAGCATATTCAGTCCCATAACCAGCCGTCGAGTAAGGTGTTGTAGCGGCATCAAGGTCATTTACAGCAGCATCTGTAAGTCCCAGCTTACTCACATTTGTCTCCCTGTAATCATACGTTTCTTCCTCATAGCCAATCATAGCCGACACATCGTGAACGCCAAAAGACTGGTTATAATTAAGTAAATGATTCAACTTCGTGCGATTCGTCCTTGTATAATACATACGAGTATAAAGAGTTGAGGGATCATCGGCTCCTGTTGAATAAGCCCCCTTAGAAAAACTGAACTTTCCAACGGAAGCGTCCGAGACTTTTCTCTCACGGCGAAGATCCTGATAGTAGAAATCAAAGTTATATGTAAAATATTTCAGAAACTTGACTTGAGCATACCACTCCGTATAAAGCTGTGAATATTTGTCAAATCCGTTCAATACATTATCCCAAAGTCCGTTATGTGACTGCGGATCCTCTTCGGGTCCTTCCGGCGCACCATATTTTCCATCATAATACGGATATATACAAGGAACCATCTTCTCCGTGTTCATGGAATTGATATGACTGCTCCCATTATAACTGGTAACACTGACTTCTTGATCGGTAACATTTCCCGATGTACGGGTTCCAACCCGCAACCAGTCGGTAATGTCAGAATACAAATTCACACGCCCCATATAGCGATTATATCCCGTATTCTTCATGATACCCGGATTATCTATATAGGAAAAGCTCATTGAATAACCTGTTTTCTTCTCCTTGCCATTGAGTGAAATCGTATGTTTCTGCATCCATTGCTTCGTATAAATCTCATCCCACCAGTCTGTATTGGGATAAGCGACATAGTTCGGATAGCCCGAAGCGGAAATGCCGTTAGGATCAGCTTTAGCGGCTTCCCAAAGATCAATAGAACTCTGAGAAAACATATCGGAGTTTCCCAAGTTATTAGATGATTCATTCATCAATTTCATATACTGGACATAATCCGAAATTGTATGAACAATTTTGAAAGGTTCATTATATGAGACTGTGCCATCATACGTCACACTAATTTTACCCTCCGTGCCGTTTTTGGTCGTGATAAGGATAACACCGTTAGCACCGCGATTTCCATATATGGCACAAGAAGCCGCATCTTTAAGGATGGAAACATTGGCTATATCAGAAGGATTGACCATACTGATACTTTGTTCCATTCCATCAACAAGAATAAGAGGGCTGGAAGAGTTCAATGTCCCGACACCGCGAATGTTATAAGAAAAACTCTCTGCATTAGGTTGCCCGGAACTTTGCATGATCTGAAGACCTGGTGAGGCACCACTAAGAGCTTGAGAGGCATCGGTAACGGGCCTCGATGACATTTCTTCAAAATTAACAGTGGAGACCGAACCAGTCAGGTTTACTTTCTTCTGGGTACTATAACCAACGACAACTACCTCTTCCAATGCTTGCGTATCCTCCGATAATGTAATATCGACAACGGAACGATCTTTAACTTGAATTTCGATTCTATTATATCCTATATAAGAAGCTACCAACACAGAATTTCCATAGACGGATAAAGTGTAATTTCCATCGACATCGGTAATAGTCCCATTAGTAGGATTTCCTTTCTCAATGATATTGGCGCCGGGGATCGGCTCTCCGTTTTTATCCGTTACTACGCCTTTTATATTTTTCTTGGCCTGTAAAGCGACTAACCTTTCGTTCCCTTTATACAAGGCAATATGCTTGTCGTTTATCACATAATGGATATTCTCTTTTGCAAATAGTTCATCCAATACTTCAGGAACTGTCTTATCCTTAAAGTTGACAGTAACTTTACGAGTTACTTTTACTTGTTCTAAATTATATGTGAAATAGAAACCACTTTTTTGTTCAATAGCAGCGAGGACCTCCTGTACAGTCGTATTTTCCATATTCAATGACAATTTCACCGACTGTGAATAGCTTAAATTAGCAAAAGACTGTAAGGTTCCCAGTAGTATGAATAATATAACACATCTCATAATATTTAGACTTTTTCGAAGCCATGACGATTTATATACACCGCATGGCGTATTTTTCATAATATAATGCATACATTTGTAAATGATTAGTTAGTAATAAATTTAGGTTCACTAAAGCGTTACTCGCTTAATCCCGGCTGAAGATATTACCGTATCTTCAGCCTTCGTTTTTATAAATCCTTTCCCATAGGCTTTTTATTTTAATGGTTTGAAAATCCGTATTTGTTCCCCTTCAAATGAATAATCCAATCTCCGGGTTTCTTTCAGCAAGTGCAAAACCTGTTCAATGGTAGCTGTATCCTTAAAGCGGCAAGTAAAAACTTCAGAACTTAAAGAATGATCTGTTATAATTATTTTCACATTAAATTTCCGTTCCAAATCACGAACAATATTATCAAGTCGGCATTGGATGAAAGCACCTTCTCCTTTCATCCATAATTTAACCGTATTCGTATTGATATTTTTTTCCAATGTCAAACCGGAACTTTCCGAATATGAAACCTGTTCGTTTGGTTTAAGAGTCAATTTGTTTTTACGGTCGTTTGTTTCCACTTCAACTTTTCCCTCTGCTAACGTGACAACAGATTTTTCGTCGAAGTAAGCTTTTACATTAAATTTCGTACCCAACACCTTTATTGCCAGCAAAGGTGAATGCACGACAAAAGGAAGATGTTCCTTATGAGCCACCTCGAAAAAAGCCTCTCCTTCAAGCCGAACATTCCTTTCCTTATCTGAGAATTGAGTCGGGTAAATAAGTTTACTTTGGGAATTCAACCAGATCTTTGTTCCATCGGCAAGCATTAGAGATGCTCTTTGCCCTTTCGGTACTTCAACCGTATTCTCGCCTACAGTTGCCGGCTGAACCATTTCATAAAGATTTAATCCTAATAATCCGATGATAAGGATAGCTGCAACATATTTTAATATGTGGATATATGTAAAATGCTCTTCAGCATTTTTACTCTTTCCCTGGGAAAGAGTAAAACGATTATACGCCTCTTCTATCTCTCTCCTATCCGAGAATCGCAGTTCATCCTTCAAACTCCATATGCGTTCCATTTCGAACAGCCAGTCAGCATTGGGCTTGCCGGATGCAATCCATTGGTCGACTAAACGGAGGTCTTCCGGGGTACAGGTATGTGTGAGGAATCGTATGAGTAATTGTTCGTCCATCTTCTTTTATTGTGCTTATATAAAGAAGACAATCGAGGCAGGACAAACTACGTGGTCAAAAACAAAGAAAAATTCAATTTATGTTGCAGAGCAGGAAAATGAGCAGGAAAAGCCCTTTCAAATCTTCCCGGAGGAAGGCAAGCGCTTGCCGGATATGTCCTTCAACTGTGCGGGGAGAGATTCCCATAATCTCGGCTATCTCCTTATGACTGATATCATGGAAATAGGCCAGGCGGAAAGCCTGTGCGCATTTGGGAGGCAGTTTATTAACGGAGAGTTCTATGATTTCCCGCAAATCCTGGTTTATAACGGCCTTAAGGACATCGTTAGCGTCGCTGGACTCATCCAAGAAAGCGATACGCGCCTCAGCGATGCGAACGCGTGATTCGTACTCGTCAACAATCATCTGGTGCTTGATGTGGTTCAAGCAACTATTTTGCAGCCATTTAAAAAGGAAAGATTGGATATTGTCGGGTTGTATAACCTTTTTCTGTTCCCAATAGGAGGTAAAAACTTCTTGCACCAAATCTTTGGCAACCTGCTCATCTACAAAACGACAAGCGAGTGCCATCAATTTAGGATAGAAACATTCAAAGAAAGCTTTAAAAGCAACATGATCTCCTTTTCTTACTTTTTCAATGTCAATTTTCGCTTCCATAATATTGTCTCCTTTCTATTTGTGGTAAAAAAGCGTGGAGCTATTGTCTCATCCGGTTAGGAGCTCTGGTAAGCTGTACAACAAATAAGCAATAGCCCACGCCCTATGGGAGCGCGAGCGTTTTTGCCTATTATTCTTTTTGTACAATGAATTTACCAGATTCCTAACCAAAGAATAATACGAAACGCTTCTACGTTTTTCTTCAATAATTTCAGACAAAGATAGTTTTATTTTCAATAAAAGGCTTATTCGCCAGCAATTAATTTTTATTGGAAGTCCAATAACACTATTTAGCATCTCAACCCTTGACAAGTTCAGACAAACCCGTATCTTTGCATCGTGGTTTTTTCATAATAGTATTAGATTTAAGGTTAACAAAGTTTGGTTAGGGGTTGTCGTGAGACAGCCTTTAATTGTTTATAGGGGTTTCCTTTTCCTATAAATAGCCAGATCGGGGAAAATTGATAAGTTATCCGGCAGAATTGCCATTTACCGCAAGACACAATAGGTCGATCTTTGCATCATAAAACAAACACATAAAACAGCAAAGACATGACGACTAAATTAAGTAATCTATTTTACACTTTCCTGAACATTGCAGCTTCGACTCAAAAGTTAGGTATTAATCTGATTCGCGTAGCGATCCTGATCATTTTCGTATGGATCGGAGGATTGAAGTTCTATAATTATGAAGCGGAAGGTATCGTACCGTTTGTAGCGAACAGTCCTTTTATGAGCTTCTTTTATACGAAAAGCGCTCCCGAATATAAAGAATATAAGCTGAAAGAGGGGGAATTCAACGAGGCAAAACATCAGTGGCATGTGGAGAACAACACGTACGGCTTCTCGCACGGATTGGGCATTCTGATCATGGCTATCGGCATCCTGACATTCTTAGGTATTTTCTCCCCGAAAATCGGCCTGGTAGGTGCAGGACTTGCCATTATCATGACGATCGGGACGCTTTCTTTCTTAGTGACAACGCCTGAAGTATGGGTGCCGGATCTGGGAAGCGGAGAACACGGATTCCCGCTGCTGACCGGGGCAGGCAGACTGGTGATAAAAGACACGGCGATTATTGCCGGGGCGATCGTTGTGCTTTCGGATTGCGCACAGAGGATATTGAAACGGAAGAAATAAAAAGCAAGAAGGGGCTGCCTACGCAATAGTGTAGACAGCCCCTTTTATCTTTTTAAAACCAATAACCTTTACATTTAACTTGCCGAAACAGCCTGCTCATCCACAGATACCAGTTCGATTTCAAATATTAAAGTCGAATAACCCGGAATACTACCGCTACCGCTTGCGCCATAGGCCAACTGCTGCGGAATCCAAACCTCATATTTATCCCCTTCAACCATGTGTTGCAAAGCGACTGTCCAGCCTAATATGACGGAACCATATCCATTCGGATTGGAGTTCGAATAATTCGCATAGTATGAACTGACCGCGCATTTGAAGGGCGTACCGTCTTCAAACAGCCGGGCATCAAACTCCGTCCCATCCGTCAAAGAACCTTTATAATATACGGATACACGACTATTGAAATAGGCTTGCTTGCCATTTCCTTTTTTAATCAGTTTGGCAAAAACATAACCGTCACCAGCCTCTGAAACCCATTTTTCAAAACCGGTATCATTCACTTTGGCCTGGAAGGCAATGTCCTGTTCCAACCGATAAGCTTCTTTCTCAACAGCTTCAGTATCATCGTCGTCATCCTTACAGGAAGAGACAACGAGGACACACAACAACATCAACGCGATATGCAGGTATTTCTTCATGCGTTTATTCCATTATCTTTTTTAATAAATTCTTCATGCTTACCTTTTCGGAGATAATGTCGTGCAACTTGTCGATGCTCACACGTTCCTGTTCCATCGTATCGCGGAAACGGATCGTGACACAATTATCCTTCAAAGTATCGTGGTCAACTGTAATACAGTACGGGGTTCCGATAGCATCCTGGCGACGATAGCGTTTGCCGATAGAATCTTTTTCATCATACTGGCAACGGAAATCGAAGCGCAGCAGCTTCATGATCTCTTCGGCCTTTTCGGGCAGACCGTCTTTCTTTACCAACGGCAATACGGCGAGCTTGATAGGCGCCAATGCTGCGGGCAACTTCAATACGACACGTGTTTCGCCGTTTTCCAACGTCTCTTCGCAGTAAGAACCGGCCATCACACTCAGGAACACGCGGTCTACGCCGATAGAGGTTTCGATCACGTACGGAGTATAGCTCTGGTTCAGTTCGGGATCGAAATACTGGACTTTCTTGCCGGAGAACTTTTCGTGCTGGCTCAGGTCGAAGTTCGTACGGCTGTGGATACCTTCGACTTCCTTGAAACCGAACGGCATTTCATATTCGATATCGGTAGCGGCGTTGGCATAGTGGGCTAACTTTTCGTGATCGTGATAGCGATATTTTTCGTTACCCAATCCCATAGCCTGATGCCATTTCAAGCGGGTAGCCTTCCACTGCTTGAACCACTCCATTTCTTCGCCCGGACGAACGAAGAACTGCATTTCCATCTGTTCGAACTCGCGCATACGGAAGATGAACTGGCGGGCAACGATCTCGTTACGGAAAGCCTTACCGATCTGGGCGATACCGAAAGGTATTTTCATGCGGCCGGTCTTCTGTACGTTCAGGAAGTTGACGAAAATACCCTGTGCCGTTTCCGGACGCAGGTAGACTTTCATAGCTCCGTCGGCAGTCGATCCCATCTCCGTAGAGAACATCAGGTTGAACTGGCGGACATCGGTCCAGTTGCGGGTTCCGGAGATCGGGCAGACGATTTCGCAATCCAGGATCAGCTGGCGCAGGTCTTCGAAGTTGGAATCGTTCATGTCTTTCGAGTAGCGTTCGTGGATCTCGTTCCATTTCGCTTGGTATTCGAGCACCCGTCCATTCGTTGCGCGGAACTGGGCTTCGTCGAAAGCATCGCCGAATTTCTTCGCGGCCTTGGCCACTTCCTTATTCATCTTCTCCTCGATCTTTGCCAGGTGATCTTCGATCAGCACATCGGCGCGGTAGCGTTTCTTGGAATCTTTGTTATCGATCAGGGGGTCATTAAAAGCGTCGACATGGCCGGATGCTTTCCAGATAGTAGGGTGCATAAAGATAGCCGAGTCGATGCCGACTACATTTTCGTGCAACAGCGTCATGCTGTCCCACCAGTATTTCTTTATGTTATTTTTCAGCTCTACGCCATACTGCCCGTAATCGTACACTGCTCCTAAACCGTCATAAATCTCTGAAGAGGGGAATACAAACCCGTATTCTTTACAGTGCGAAACTAATTTCTTAAATACATCTTCTTGTGCCATAATAATAATTTGCCAATTAATTAATGTGCCAATGTGCCACTTTTGCGCATTGGCACACTATTAAGGTTGCAAAGTAAATGATTTTTTCGGTAACCTGTAGCATTTTCAGCATCTTATAAGGATATTTTCGAAGAAACATCGGCAAGACGGAATCTTCTCCCGCCCGGAAAAGGGCGGACGGCTGCCTATTTCGGGACAGTTTCATAGAAGGGGAACTTTTGTTCCATAGGCATGAAACTTTTGTTTCTTGCCGGAGAAAATTTATTTTCACTGGCGGGAAACAAAAGTTTCACCCCATGAAAAAAAGTGAAACATTTCACTCTTCAGGTGAATTAAAGCAAGGCTTTCAGCAAAAAGATCCCGGCCCACCGGACAGTTTGTCGGGATGGACCGGGACCGGGCATGTATGGGGAATAATTATCAGAGCGCTTCTTTAAGGATCTCGCCCACGGTCGGATGCGGGAAGACGATGGCTTTCAGCTCGTCGGCCTTCATGCCTTTTTCGATGGCGATACCGGCGATGACGATCAGTTCGGAGGCCGGGTTTCCCAAGAGGTGGGCGCCGATGATCGTTTCGTCTTCAGCCAAAATCAGCTTGCAGACGCCGTTGCCCTGCTCGTTTTCGGCGACAAAGCGGCCGGAGAACGCCATCGGTATCTTCTTGACGGTGTAGGGCGTGCCGTCGGCCTGCAATTCTTCTTCGGTCTTGCCGACGCCTGCGATTTCGGGGTTGGTATAGACAACGCCCGGAATGGCTTTATAGCTCATGCTGCGGTTCTTGCCTAAAATGTGATCGACGGCCACTTCCGCTTCGCTGACAGCCGTATGGGCCAACAGGGAGAAAGCGGTGATATCGCCACAGGCGTACACATTCGGGACGGAAGTCTGCATAAATCCGTTCACTTTAATACCGTTGCGGAAAGGTTCGAGGGCCAGTGTTTCCAAACCGAAACCTTTTGTCACGGGACGACGGCCTACGCTCAACAGGACTTTTTCACCCTGGATAACGAAAGTCTCGCCATCTTTCTCGACCGTCACATCGCCACCGTTTACGACAGTCACCTTATGCCCTAAATAGAACTTGATGCCCCGTTTGGCATATTCGGCCTGCAACATCTCGGACAGTTCCCTGTCCATCGGACCGAGAATCTTATCCAGCATCTCGACCACATGCACTTCCGTTCCCATGCTGTTGAAGAAGGAAGCGAACTCCATGCCGATCACACCGCCGCCGATGATCACTAACGAAGCCGGCAGTTCTTTGGACAGCAACGCCTCACGGCTTGTCCAGTATTCCGTTTCCGCCAATCCGGGAATAGGAGGAATAACGGTTTCCGAACCGGTGCAGATAAGCAGGTTGGCGGCTTCATAAACAGCTTCGCCCGAGGCGATAGAGATCGTTCCGTCGGCTGCCCGGCTTTTGATTTCGGCTTCGCCGCTCACCACTTCCACGCCGTTTTCCTTCATCTTCATGCGGATGCCGGCTGTCAGTTTCTTTACGACTTTATTCTTACGGGCGATGATCTTCGGGAAATCGAAAGCAGGATTCTCTGCGCTCACCGCATATTTGGGAGCGTGTTTGATCGTATCATACACTTTCGCAGAGTAAAGCAATGTCTTTGTCGGCACGCATCCTTCGTTCAGACACACACCGCCTAACGCGTTCTTCTCAAAAAGCACGGTGGACAAACCACCCGCAGCCGCCTTTTCAGCAGCCGTATAACCGGCAGGACCTCCCCCGATTATGGCAACATCGTATTTCATGTTCTCAGATTTAATTAAGTTTTATATTGGGATTAATTTGTTGTAATATCGAAATAAATTCTTCCTTGTCAGCCGGATAAAAAGAGGAATGCCTCTCGATGCCTCCTTCCATGCGAGAGTAATAGACGACGACTTTATTTCCGCAAGATTCGAGCCGGGAGATCAGTTTCACGTCGATTTGTCCGTTTCCGTGCAACATATCCTTATCTGTTATCTGGTACGGACGCAATTGAAGTATGGCAAGCGATAGAAAACAAAGGATCAACGGCAGTTGGTCAAACTCGTTACTGCTGAAAGCATTCACAATAATCAACAAAGCAAATGCTCCTAATAAAATCCAGAAGATGTATATATGCCAATCTTTCTGGTTTTTCCGAATCTGTGCTTTCATGGTAATATGTTTTAAGTTTTAGATAACCGGATCCTTTATCTGGATACCGGGATTATGCTTCTTCAGCAGCTTGACGAAGTCCTGCTTGTTGACCGGCGAGACCAATAGCCACTGCGTGTCGCCTTTGTAGATGATCAGGCGGTCCAGCGACAGGGCGTAGCTCGAAACAGGCATCACTGTCACTTCGACGGCGCTTATCTCCGAAATAGGAATCCGCTTTTCCGGGAAAATACTGCAATGGGCAATCAGATAACCATCCGCCGTTATCTTGTACCAAGTAGTCGACAGCATGTGAATGCATTCCAATGTAAACAACAGCAACACGATCATTGTTACGGGAGACTTGCCGCCCACAAATGCAGCAACAGTGCTTGCCACCATCACCAACAGTATCAGATGATACCACCAACCTACTTTCGATTTAAAGACTCTGTCCATATCCTGAATTTTGCCGAAAGATAGTCATTTTATTTCTTTTGGCGATTCAGGGAAAAGAAAATGCGCTGCAACTTCTCAGCAACAGCGCATCCACTTAAACCGGTCAAACAATTCCTAAGAGGAATATATCATTCATTACTTTACAACTTCGAGGACAGTATAGTATTGCAACTGATTGTTGTTGTTATACTGTTCGTTCTTTACGACCCCCACATTCGGAGCGTACCATTCATATCCGTAGCCCTCGATCGTTTCCTTCGGGGAGCGGGATTTGATTTTATATTTTACTTTCGTGCAGTCGAACGTGCCGGCGGGAGTCGTCACCTGTTCGGTCGTCACATATTCGCGGTCATAGATAGACACGTTCTTGCGATCCTTCCGGTTCTTCTTCGAGTAGATCTGGATATAGGCATCGTCAAAATACATATCGTTTCCGTTACCGGAAGGCGCGTTCGAGACGCTCGGATAATTGATAACGGCATCGGTGGCAGCCACATCCGATTGCACGGTCGAGACAAAAGACGGGTTGGACAATACTTCTTTCATTTCCATAAAGAACTCGCCGTTCTGGCAGAATGCTTCCAGGTCGCCCTTGTCGTAAACCGTCCCTGCGTTATTCACAAACACATAATCGGCTTCCACTTCCAGGCCGGACGGAATGTTCTTCACTTCATCGACCGTGTAGGTCATCACACTTTGCAGGTTTCCTTTCGCATCGTAGCCTTTTTTTACGAGCTGCGTGCCTTTGGTCTGCGGGAAAAAGAACGTACAATCCTGAGCCATCGCACCGGCCGCAAACAGCAAGGCCAGGGCGCTCAATACAACTTTAGATTTCATATTTTAAAACGTTTAAGTGTTAATAATTAGCAGGATATCCAATGCCCCAATAAAACAGGGTTCCTTTCTGAGATGTTTACGGCGGGAAGTTTAAAATATCCAAAGAATCAGTAATACGGACTATTTTGCACGAAAGCGGCCTTTATAAGGTACAACCAAATAAGTTAATTCCTAACTTTGTCAGCTACAAAGGATATAAACTATGGTACAACAATTCGATTTCTTAGTGATCGGTTCCGGTATCGCCGGCATGAGCCTCGCTTTGAAGGTAGCCGATAAGGGGAAAGTAGCCATCATCTGCAAGACAGAGCTGGAGGAAGCGAACACCTACTTCGCGCAGGGAGGCATCGCTTCGGTAACAAACCTGCTGGTAGACAATTTCGACAAGCATATTGAAGATACAATGATTGCCGGCGACTGGATCAACGACCGGGAAGCGGTGGAAATGGTCGTACGTAACGCACCGGGCCAGATCAAGGAACTCATCAACTGGGGCGTGAACTTCGACAAAAAGGAGAACGGAGACTTCGACCTTCACCGCGAAGGAGGGCATTCCGAATTCCGCATCCTGCACCACAAGGACAACACCGGCGCCGAGATCCAGCTAAGCCTCATCGAAGCGATCAAGAGACATCCCAACATCACGATATTCAACCATCACTTTGCGGTAGAGATCATCACGCAGCACCACCTGGGCATCATCGTCACCCGCTATACGCCGGGCATCAAATGCTACGGCGCATACGTGCTGAACGAAGACACCGGCAAAGTCGATACTTTCCTGTCCAAAGTGACGGTTATGGCAACAGGCGGTTGCGAAGCCGTCTACCGCAACACGACCAACCCGCTGATCGCTACGGGCGACGGTATCGCAATGGTGTACCGTGCCAAAGGAGCTGTCAGCAATATGGAGTTCATCCAGTTCCACCCGACCGCCCTCTTCCATCCGGGCGACCGCCCTTGTTTCCTGATCACCGAAGCCATGCGCGGGTATGGCGGTGTGCTGCGTACGCTCGACGGAAAAGAGTTCATGCAGAAATACGACAAGCGCCTGTCGCTGGCTCCGCGCGACATTGTGGCGCGTGCGATCGACAACGAGATGAAACTCCGGGGTGAGGACCACGTTTACCTGGATGTGACACATAAAGATCCGGAGGAGACGAAGAAGCATTTCCCCAATATCTACAAGAAATGCCTCAGCATCGGCATCGACATCACCAAAGATTATATTCCGGTGGCTCCGGCCGCCCATTATCTTTGCGGCGGTATCAATGTCGACCTGAACGGACAGTCCAACATCCGCCGCCTCTACGCCATCGGCGAATGTTCCTGCACCGGCCTGCACGGTGGGAACCGTCTGGCCTCCAATTCGCTGATCGAAGCGGTCGTATATGCGGATGCAGCAGCCAAACATATCCTGAGCGTCCTCGAACGCTACGACTTCAATACCGACATCCCCGAATGGAACGACGAGGGCACGATCTCCACAGAAGAACGCGTGCTGATCACCCAGAGCATGAAGGAGGTGAACCAGATCATGGAGGCATACGTCGGCATCGTCCGCAGCAATACCCGCCTGACCCGCGCCTGGAACCGCCTGGACATCCTGTACGAAGAGACGGAAAGCCTCTTCAAGCGTTGCAAGGCATCCAAAGAACTGTGCGAACTGCGTAACATGATCAACGTCGGTTACCTGATCACCCGCCAGGCAATGGAACGCAAGGAAAGCCGCGGCCTTCACTACACGATCGACTATCCGCCGGTAAAGAAAGAATAAAACCCAGGAAAGGAGGAATGTCAAAAACTCCTCCTTTCCCCCTATTTATTATGAACATGAAAAAGCACCATCTATTACTCTTCTTCTTCCTACTCCTGTCCATTGCTTGTTCAACAGATAAAAAGTACGGAGCATGCGAATTGAAAGAGACAGACGAAACGCTGTCTTTCCCGATCGATTCGGACACGAAAAACAACTTCAACATTTACTCAGTCTATAAAGACAAAGACGGAAAAGAATATCTCACTTTCCAGAACTTTGAAAACAATACGATCCACTTCTATGACCTGAAACAGCAAAAGCCGGCATTCAGGATAACCCCGCCACAGGAAGGAAGCAACGGCGTCGGGAGGACATTCGGTTATTATATTCAGAATCTCGACAGCATCTATCTTTTCAGCTTTTATGAAAAAGAATTCCATCTTATCAATAAAGAGTGTACACTTCTCGACAAACAAAGTTATCCAGAGCAAAAGTCAACCTGCTTTATGGCTACAGCCTCCCACCCTCCTGTACGCCTCGGACGAACCCTCTATACCTGTATCGAGCCGAATCGTCTGATCGAACATGATCCCGTCTCTTTTACTATCGACATGGACACGAAAGAGGGAAAAGCATTACATTCTTTCGATTATCCCGACTATCCCGGTTCGGAAGTCAAGTTGAAACGATATGGCATGGAAGCCAATTACAGCCGGTGTTATGACGGCCAACGCTTCATTTACTCCTTCCATTACGACGAAAACATCTATGTGGCCACTCCGGAACACGACTCGATACGGAAAATTCCGGTTAAAAGCAAATACTTCGACAAAGTACAACTGCCGGACGAGCTGACAGCAAGTCCCGAAGACTTCTGTGTGAATGCCTGGTACAATGATCTGCTATACGATCCCTACCGGGAAGTTTATTACCGGATCGCTTATCCGCCTTCGACTTTAGATAAAGGTGTCCGTTCTATGGAACTCCTACAATTCGGGCGTAAGAACTTCAGCATTATCATTCTCGATAAAGAGTTCCGTATTCTCGGCGAAACCCTCTTTCCCGACAATACCTATAATCCTAAAATCATGCTGGTCCGCCCCGAAGGATTATATATTTCCGACAGCCATTACCTGAATCCCCGGTTCAGCGACGATATCCTCAGTTTCCGGAAGTTCGAGTTAGTTGAGAAATAAATATCACCCGATAAACCCGGAGGAAGCATGAGGGTGTGTCAAAACCGTCGCATCCTCTTTTTTTATGCGCAAAGTCCGAACTTTCCCAAGCTCGGACTTTGTTATTACCCAAAGTTTATGTAACTTTCGGCATAAGATTTTTTGTTA
>NZ_JACOOJ010000035.1 GCF_014287585.1 Parabacteroides hominis
CGGGATGATTGGGAGCTATCTTTTCCGATAAACTAACCGGAAAAAGTACATTTTGGTTGGATGTTAACTCTTTAAATACTATCTTAGCCATTGCTATAATGTTTGTTTTTTTGCAACGGTAAGATACTACTTTTTACCGAAATAAACAATAGCAAAAGGGGCTGTCACACTTTTTGGACAGCCCCTTCAAAGGATTTAAAGATTTTGCCTCTTCCCCTATGGATTTTAACCCCTTTCAGATATTCTTTTAAAGAGATTAAAACCCACAAGGGAACCGGAAAGCCGGAATGACCATCTATCCGCCTGCTCCAGCAGACAGCAAAAGAAGATTGCATCCCCCACATTTGGAAAAATCGACTCAAGAGATTGAATTTCAAAATATTTTATTTTCGAAAACACTTGGTTTTCACAACTTATATTATACCTTTGCAAATGACTGAAAAAAGATGTTTTAATTAGTCATTTTTTGTCCGATCCTACGGCTATTTTGCCGGTACAGTTCGGACAAAAATAACCTCGTAGGCATACAGAACAGCTAAAAAGCGTTTTGAAATGGCCTCGGACGCATACGGGACAGAAAAAAAATGAAATGCAATCATCCCGAACATATCCGAGATCGCAAAAAAACGGTTTTAAATGGACTCGTAGCTGTCGGAGACGGTATTAAAATAAAATGGAGCGCATCGAACTGCCTCCGTGTAATAATAATTAATAATTTACCTTAAAAACAAGATCATGGCAAGAGTCCAAACATTTCCTAAATCTAAGCTGAAGTTAGCAGAACTTCAAGCAGTCGGTCACGCTATCGAAAACCAAATCCTGTCGGCCAATACCGATGTGACAGAATTTAAATCACAATTTGACGAGTATCAATCCGCTCTTGCCGTCTTTGACAGCAGCCTCTTGAAGCTCACAAAAAGTAACTGGACCTCCGTAATGAAAGAACTCAAGACGAAACGTACGAAATTGCGAAGCAATGCTTTTTCAAACATACGTTCTTTGGCTAACTGTACGGATGAAGAAATCAAAGAACCGGCTGTCGCACTGCTCCCTTTGATAGACCGTTATAAATATGTTTACAAAAAGACCTTTAACGATCAGACAGGGCATACTACGAAGTTGATATCGGAAGTCGAATCGGACACCTTCAAGCCGCATGTCGAAAAATTGAAACTGACGAAATGGTTTGCCGATATCAAAACAGTCAACAACGAATGTGCCGAAGCCTTTTCCAAACGCAAAGAAGAACAGAGCCTGCGCAACCAGCCGGTCAAGACTCCGGTGAGCCGGGCTGCTTTCAACAGAGCTTATGACGCCTTGGTCATACGCCTTAACTCTTTGGCAGAAATAAACGGGGACGAGGATTATATCCGCCTGTTCTCATGGTGGAACGAACTGATCGACAGCTACCGCATCAGCATCAGCCTGCGCAGCGGCAAGGGCAAAGGCGGCAAGACCGACAACGGCAGCAGCAGCAAGCACGATCCCAACTCCGGCGGGAACAAGCAGGATGAACGTCCGGGAGAATTATAGGATGTGTTGACAATTTAAGAAACGATCATATTGGACGAGGCGGATATTCCGATGCAAAGCAGGAATCACATCGGTAAAAAAGCACAGAGCTGTTCCAAGTACTTCGCATCTGTCCCGTCGAATGCATTCAGGTTGTCGCTGTCGATATCCAAGACAGCGACAACTTTACCATCCCTGACCACCGGCACGACGATCTCCGACCGCGAATCCGAGCTGCAGGCGATATGGCCGGGAAACTGTTCCACATCCGGCACGACCATTGTCCGGGCTTCCTTCCAGGCCGTCCCGCATACGCCTTTTCCGTAGCGGATGCGCGTGCAAGCAAGAGGCCCTTGGAACGGGGCGAGCACGAGCATCTCCTCTTTCACCACATAGAAGCCTACCCAGAAGAAACCGAAAGTCTGTTTCAGGGCGGCGGCGACATTCGCCATGTTGGCGACCATATCCGTTTCTCCCGCTGTCAGCGATTGTAATTGAGGGAGCAGCGTCTCATATAGTTCCTGCTTGTTCCCACCGTTGATTATTAGATTTTCTGCCATTTTTTTGTACTTTATAAGGAAACAAAAGTAACCTTTTTTTCGAAATCTCCGTACCTTTGCCGCATGAGTAAAGAAAATTCTCCTTTAGTGCTCGGAACCGAGAGCATCAGCAAGTTATTGACACAGTACGCTATACCGGCTATTATCGCTATGACGGCCTCTTCGCTTTACAATATGGCCGACAGTATATTCATCGGACAGGGAGTGGGGCCGTTGGCTATCTCCGGCCTCGCATTGACGTTCCCGCTTATGAACTTAGCCGCCGCTTTCGGATCGCTTGTCGGGGTGGGGGCTTCGACGCTGGTTTCCGTGAAATTGGGGCAGAAAGACTATGAAGGGGCGAACAAAGTATTAGGGAATGTGCTGGTGCTGAATATCATCTTGGGGCTAACCTTTACGCTTGTCTTCATGATGCTGATCGATCCGATCCTCTATTTTTTCGGGGCGAGCGAGAACACGATTTCGTATGCCCGCGATTATATGAATGTGATCCTGATGGGAAATGTGGTCACCCACATGTATTTAGGGCTGAATGCCGTGCTGCGCTCTTCGGGTTTCCCGAAGTTGGCCATGTATGCAACGTTGTCTTCGGTCATGATCAACTGCATGCTGAACCCGCTTTTTATCTTCGGTTTCGGCTGGGGGATCAAAGGGTCGGCGTGGGCGACGGTCATTTCGCAGGTCATTTCATTGACCGGCCAGTTGGTGCATTTCTCCCGATCTACGCAATTGCTGCATTTTAAGAAAGGCATTTACCGGCTGAGGAGCGAGATCGTAAAGGGAATCCTCTATATCGGGATGTCACCTTTCCTGATGAACCTCTGCGCCTGCCTGATCGTGATCCTGATCAACCGGGGCTTGAAAGAGCATGGGGGCGACATGGCGATCGGCGCATACGGGATTGTGAACCGGATCATATTCCTCTTCATCATGATCATAATGGGCTTCAACCAGGGGATGCAGCCGATTGCAGGCTATAACTTCGGCGCCCGGCATTACCCGCGTGTGACGGAGGTGACGAAGCTGACGATGAAGTGGGCGATCGGGGTGGCGACGGCCGGGTTCCTGCTTTGCCAGCTCTTTCCGTCGATGATCGTCCGCATGTTTACGAATGACCCGGAACTGATCGAGGCGGCGGTGTACGGTTTGCATATCGTCTTTGCCGTCTTTCCGATTGTCGGTTTCCAGATGGTGGCGACAAACTTTTTCCTTTCCATCGGGATGTCTAAGAAGGCGATCTTCCTCTCGCTCACCCGCCAGATGCTATTCCTCGTCCCTTGCCTGCTGATCCTCCCGTCATGGCTCGGTACGCTTGGCGTATGGATCAGCATCCCGATCGCCGACACGACCGCCACAATCGTTACAGCCATCGTCCTAATAAACCAGTTCAGGAAGTTTCATGCTAAATAAATTTTGTTTACCTTTGTCTTGTAACATAATATGAATGGAAAATGAAGACAAAAGCAGAATATCTCGAATTACTTCGCTGCTATAAACAACAAATGGCAGAGCAATATGGTATTATTCGTTTAGGAATATTCGGCTCTGTTTCCCGTAATGAACATGAAAGAAACAGCGACCTGGATGTTTGTGTGGAAATGAAAGAACCGGATGGTTTTGTGCTTTTGAATATCAAATACGAACTGGAAGAATTGTTGAATTGTAAAATAGATATTGTCCGCCTACGTGATAATATGAATGCTTTATTAAAAAGAAATATAGAAAGGGACGGAATTTATGTGTAAGGAAGAAGTTCTATTACTATTCGAGCAGATTCAGGATTCATTAGACACGATTATAACTCGTGCCATACCTGTAAATACGGCAGACGATTTTACTCATTCCCCAGATGGTATGATGCGGCTGGATAGTATTTGCATGCTGCTGGTCACTATCGGCGAGGCAATCAAAAACATTGATAAGTATACACATAAATCTCTTTTACCAAAATATCCTGCAATTAATTGGCGAAATGTTATGGGATTGCGTGATATTATTGCTCATCAATATTTTAACGTGGATGCAGAAATAATTCTTCGTATCGTAAAGATTAATGTTCCTCAGTTACAAAAAGTAATAGAACAAATTATTATTGAATTGAAGAAAGAAGCATTGGAAGACATCTAATAAAAATAGAATTAGTAGTTATTATGGATAATAAAATAATACTGACCATCGGCCGGCAGTTCGGCAGCGGTGGTCGCGAGATCGGGCAGAAGCTGGCAAAAGAGTTGGGCATCGGCTATTATGACAAGCAACTGATGGCGCTTGCCGCAAAAGAAAGCGGATTGAGCGAAGAGTTTTTCGAGAAAGCGGACGAGAGGGCTTCCAGCGGTTTGGCTTATGCTTTTACAATGGGCTATTCGTATATGGGGCTGTTCCCGCCGTATGCCGATGTGCTGTCTAACGACCGTTTATTCCTGTATCAGAGCGATACGATCCGTAACTTGGCGGAAAAAGGCTCTTGCGTGATTGTCGGACGGTGTGCCGACTATATCCTGCGCGACGATCCCGACTGCCTGAGTTTCTTTATCCACAACAACAAAGAGAACCGCATCCAACGGATCATCGAAAGCCAAGGCCTGACAGTCGAGCAGGCGGAGGAATTGATGCTGAAGACCGACAAATCGCGTGCTGCCTACTATAACTATTATACGAATAAGGAATGGGGCGTCGCGTCCACCTACAACTTCTCGATCGACGTCTCCGTGTTGGGGGTAGACGAAACAGTCGCATTCATAAAAAGTTTTGTGGAACGGAAAATGAACAAGCGTCCGCCGCATTTCGGATAATTTATTATCTTTGCAACCGACTTATCATAGGGGTGCCTTACTATACAGGCTGAGATTATACCCATTGAACCTGCCGGATAACGCCGTGAAGGGAAAAGGTAGAATTGCTAAATAAAGGGAAGCGTTACCTCTATGTGCTTCCCGATGTTTAAACTCTAATTATTATTTTGTAATGGAACAGATCGTTTCAACTGGAATTATCGACTCTTACTTTGCGAAGTTAAAGAGCAATTTGTCTATTGATGTCGCTATTGTCGGTGGTGGCCCTTCGGGTATCGTCGCCGCTTATTATCTGGCTAAGGCCGGGAAAAAGGTGGCTTTGTTCGACCGTAAGTTAGCTCCCGGTGGAGGTATGTGGGGCGGCGCCATGATGTTCAACGATATCGTGGTTCAGGAAGAGGCTATGCCGATCGTGCGCGAGTTGGGTGTAAGCTATAAGGATGCAGGCAACGGTACGTATATCATGGATTCCGTACACACAACCTCGGCTTTGATCTATAGCGCGACGAAAGCCGGTGCGACTATTTTCAACTGCTATTCCGTAGAAGACGTGGTGTTCCATAACGATGCCGTTGCCGGCGTGGTGGTGAACTGGGCTCCGGTTATCCGCGAAGGCATGCATGTGGACCCGCTGACGATCATGTCCAAGGCTGTACTGGAAGGAACCGGCCATGACTGCGAAATCGCCCGCGTGGTGGCTCGCAAGAACGATATCAAGCTGAATACTCCGACCGGAGGCGTGATTGGCGAACGTTCGCTGAATGTCGAGTTGGGTGAGTCTACAACCGTAGAAAATACGAAGGAAATCTATCCGGGACTGTTCGTTTCCGGCATGGCTGCCAACGGCGTGAGCGGTAGTTTCCGCATGGGACCGATCTTCGGCGGCATGTTGATGAGCGGCAAGAAAGCTGCTGAACTGATTTGTGCCAAGCTGGACAAATAAGAATACACCGGTTGGTTGCATAAGTACCGTTCATGATTGAATGGCGATTTATCTATGGACTGACAAACAAGGCTTGCCTCGTGCCACAGGCTCTCTTTTGAGCGGTGTGTCAAAATGTACTTATCCACGCGCCCCGCGCGGAAACAAAGCAGTTTTGACACACACCCTTTAAAAGACCTGGAGGCAAAGCCTCTTTCTGCGATTGCCCTGAAAAGTAGCGAACAAATCATTATTTAATATATAAATGACTACTTGGTAAGTAAAAACTTCTTATTTTTGTAGTCGATAAAGATGAAAGCGAAAAAGAAAATATACCAGTATGTGATGCTGCTTGTTAGTATCGTGATGCTTATGTCGGTAGTCATACCGCACCATCACCATAGTAACGGGTTGCCGTGCTATAAATCGCTTTCTGCCGAAGCCGCCCATGGCGGGCATGGAAGTCCCGAATCGCATGATTGCGGATGCAACGGGCATAACATCGCGCTCTACACTTCCATTTTCTCGCATGTGACGGATGGAAACGTGAACCAGTTTCTTTTCCCTTTGCTTGTACTGTTTGATTATATAAATCCTCCTGTACCGGTCTTTTACAAGCTCTTGTTCGAGAATGACCGGACCTACTACATCGAGTCCCTGCATGATACGTGGATCGCTTCTGCGTCAGGGCTTCGTGCGCCTCCGTTTTATGTATGATTGATGATTGCAGAGGTCATATCGGGCATATTGGTTATTGCCTTTGATGTGATTTCCTATCCCTTTTATTTATTATCGAATATACAATAAACGAATTTATCATAATGAAAAAGATATATTTAATGTGGGTGGTTTTCGCCTACATCCTAACAGGTTGCAGCGGCAATACTGCAACACATGGGGAGCATGAACATGAAGCCCACGAACACAAGGAAGGACACGATCATAGCCACGAAGGGCACGACCATAATCACGAAGGGCACGACCATGAACATGAAGGACATGATCACGAACACGAAAAAACCGGAGAAGAACATGCCGGTGAGATTTCTTTCAAAAAAGCATTGGCGGAAGCTATCGGATTGCAGACGTCTAAGGTAGAGCCGGGAGCTTTTACCGATGTAATCAAGACAAGCGGTCGTGTGATGGCTGCGCAAGGAGAGGAGTCGACGGTGGTGGCTACAGTTCCCGGCGTGGTGACGTTCGGCAACCTGTCGTTTGTCGACGGAACGGCTGTCCGCAAAGGGCAGGCCATTTTGAGCCTTGCTTCGAGCAGTTTGTCAGACGGCAATGTGGCGGCAAAAGCCAAATATGCATACGAGAATGCAAAGAAAGAATATGAACGTATGGAAGCCTTGGTAGGGGATAAGATCGTTTCTGCCAAAGATTTCGAACAGGCACGTTTGAATTACGAGAATGCCAAGGTTGCCTGGGAAGCTGTGGCCGGGAAACAGACGGCTAACGGCGTCTCTGTCGTTTCGCCAATGAACGGATATCTGAAGAACCTGCAAGTGAAAGAGGGCGATTATGTAACGGTCGGCCAACCGTTGGCAACGATCTCGCAGAATAGCCGCCTGGTGTTGCGTGCGGAGGTTTCAGAGAAATATTACAACTATTTGCCTTCCGTCCGGTCCGCTAATTTCCGTACGCCGTACGATAACGTGACTTATAAGCTGTCTGATCTGCGTGGACGTCTGCTTTCTTATGGAAAGGCTTCTGATGCCAACTCGTTTTATATTCCGGTTACATTCGAATTTGACAACAAGGGGGCTATTATCCCCGGCTCGTTTGTCGAGATCTATCTGCTTACCGCTCCGATGCAGAATGTGATCAGTGTTCCTGTTTCCGCCCTTATCGAGGAGCAGGGCGTCTACTCTGTCTTTGTCCGCGAGCATGAAGAAGCCTATAAGAAGGTTCCTGTGACGTTAGGGGCTGACAACGGTTCCGAAGTGCAGATCCTGAGCGGCCTGAAAGCCGGCGACGAAGTCGTGACGGTCGGCGCTTACCAGATCAAGTTGGCTTCTGCTTCTAATGCAATTCCTGCACATACACATAACCATTGATAATTAAGAATTTAAAATTAATAATTAATGATGGGCAATGGGTGTTTCTCTTTCTCATTATTAATTAACTAAGATTATGCTGAATAAGATAATATATTACTCGCTGCATAACAGGTTGGTTGTGTTGATCTGTTCCCTGCTGCTGATGATTGCCGGAACGTACACCGCTTTCCATACGGATGTGGATGTGTTCCCGGATTTGAACGCGCCGACCGTTGTCATTATGACGGAGGCGAATGGTATGGCGCCTGAGGAGGTGGAACGCCTGGTGACTTTTCCGGTGGAAACGGCTGTGAACGGTGCGATGGATGTGCGCCGTGTCCGTTCGTCTTCTACGACGGGGTTTTCTGTCGTGTGGGTTGAGTTCGATTGGGGGACGGATATTTACCGGGCCCGCCAGATCGTTTCCGAAAAGTTGGCGGTTGTCAACGAGAGCTTGCCGGAGAATGTCGGGAAGCCGACGTTAGGCCCGCAGTCTTCCATCTTGGGAGAAATGATGATTATCGGGCTGACGGTCGATGATTCGACTGGTGCTGGTAAAGACGGACGGACAGACGTCTCTACGGTGGCAACAACCCAAATGGACTTGCGCACGATTGCCGACTGGACCATCCGCCCGCGATTGCTCTCGACAGGAGGGGTGGCACAGGTTGCCGTCATCGGGGGCGATATCAAGGAGTACCAGATATTGCTCGATCCCGCCCGCATGAAACACTACGGTGTCAGCTTGGGCGAAGTGCTGACCGTTACGCGTAACATGAACCGGAATGCCAATGGCGGTGTCCTTTATGAATATGATAACGAATACATCATCAGGGGCGTCCTTTCTACTGCAAATGCCGGGGAGATCGGAAAGGGAGTCGTCAAGACTGTCGGAGATTTCCCCATCCTGTTGGAAAATATCGCAACGGTCAAGATCGGCGGCAAGAGCCCGAAGCTCGGAACGGCTTCCGAACGGGCGAAACCTGCCGTGCTGATCACAGTCACCAAGCAACCCAACACCAGCACGATCGATCTGACGGAAAAGTTGGATGCGATCATGGCGGACTTGCAGAAGAACCTGCCTGCCGATGTGCATGTTTCGACTGATATATTCCGTCAGAGCCGCTTTATCGACAGCTCTATTAATAATGTAAAGAACAGTTTGTTCGAAGGCAGTTTCTTCGTTGTCATCGTCCTGTTCCTGTTCCTGATGAATATCCGCACGACGGTGATTTCGTTGGTTGCCTTGCCTCTTTCGCTGTTGGTTTCCATACTGGCGTTGCATTATATGGGATTGACCATCAATACCATGAGCTTGGGTGGTATGGCGATTGCGATCGGCTCGCTGGTCGATGATGCGATTGTCGATGTGGAGAATGTGTATAAACGGATCAGGGAGAATCGTTTGTTGCCGACCGACCAGCAACGTTCCATTTTGGAAGTCGTGTTCGATGCTTCCCGCGAAGTGCGTATGCCGATCCTGAATTCGACGCTGATTATCGTGGTCAGCTTCGTGCCCCTTTTCTTCCTGCACGGGATGGAAGGGCGCATGTTAGTACCGTTAGGGATCGCCTTTATTGTCGCGCTGTTTGCCTCTACGGTCGTGGCGTTGACATTGACTCCGGTATTGTGCAGCTATCTGCTGAACCGGAAGTCTACGGACAAGAAAGTGGAGAAAGAGGCTTGGGTGGCCCGCAAGCTGAAAGAATTGTATGGCAAAGCCTTGAATGGGGCATTGGCACATAAGAAGATGGTGTTGGGATGCACGATCGGCCTGTTCCTTGTTGCATTGGGGACATTCTTTACGTTAGGGCGCAGCTTCCTGCCGCCGTTCAACGAAGGTTCGTTTACGATCAACGTGAGCTCTCTTCCGGGTATCTCCCTCGAAGAATCGGACGAGATGGGACGACGGGCGGAAGAATTGCTGATGCAGGTTCCCGAAATCCAGACAGTTGCCCGCAAGACCGGACGTGCCGAGCTTGACGAGCATGCTTTAGGGGTGAACGTGTCGGAAATCGAAGCCCCGTTTGTCCTGAAAGACCGTAGCCGCGAAGCCGTTATGAATGATGTCCGCAAGAAATTGTCTACCATCAGCGGCGCCAATATCGAAATCGGACAGCCAATCTCTCACCGTATCGACGCCATGCTCTCCGGAACGGAGGCGAATATCGCAATCAAACTGTTCGGTACGGACCTGAACCTGATGTTTACGGTAGGTAACCAGATCAAGGAAGCCATCCAGGGAATCCCCGGCCTGGTGGACTTGAAAGTGGAACAGCAGATCGAGCGTCCGCAGCTTACCATCACGCCGAAGCGCGAGTTGATGGCGCAATATGGCATCTCGTTGCCGGAGTTTGAGGAGTATGTCAATGTCATGTTAGGCGGCGAAGCGGTCAGCCAGGTGTATGACGACGGCAAGACATTCGACCTGACGGTAAAGACTTCGGACGAAAGCCGCGCCACGATGGAGGATATCCGTAACCTGATGATCGACGCGGGCGGCAAGAAAGTCCCGTTGAGCTATGTCGCCGAAATCCGTTCCGTGACAGGCCCGAACACTATCAACCGCGAGAATGTGCAGCGTAAGATCGTGATCAGCGGTAATGTTTCCGAGCGCGACCTCCGCAGCGTCGTGGGTGAGATACAGCAGAAGGTGGATGCTTCCATCCGGTTGCCCGAAGGCTATCATATCGAATATGGCGGACAGTTCGAGAGTGAACAGGCTGCCAGCCGTACGTTGCTGCTTACTTCGTTGATGTCTCTGTTGGTGATCTTCCTATTGCTCTATAATGAGTTTAAGAATGCGAAGGAGAGCGGGGTTATTTTGTTGAACTTGCCGTTGGCATTGATCGGGGGCGTGTTTATCCTGAAGCTGACTTCCGGTGAGGTGAGTATTCCGGCTATTATCGGTTTTATCTCCCTGTTCGGTATTGCTACCCGTAACGGGATGTTGCTGATCAGCCACTACACGCATCTCCGGACTGTAGAGAATGTGCCTTTGAAGCAAGCTGTCCTGCAAGGTTCTATGGACCGTTTGAATCCGATCCTGATGACGGCGCTCAGTTCGGCTCTCGCGTTGATCCCGCTTGCGCTGAACGGCGATTTGCCCGGCAACGAGATACAAAGCCCGATGGCTACCGTTATCTTAGGAGGTCTGTTAACATCCACTTTCCTGAACGGCTTCATCATCCCGATTGTTTATTTATTAATAAATAAAGAAGATAAAGAATGAAACGATTCATATTGACAATAGCATTGGTTTCTTCCGCAATGGTAGCCGGAGCACAAACTTCCATCGAAGAAGTGCTTCGGAGCATAGAAACCAATAACAAGGAATTGCAAGCAAACCGTCAGATGGTGACGGCACAGAAGTTGGAAGCCAAACTGGACAACAACCTGCCTGATCCTACCGTCACCTATTCGCATTTGTATGGGAACAAAGAGGGGATGGGATTCACCGGTGAGTTAGTCGCTTCGCAATCATTCGACTTTCCGTCTTTATATATGCAGCGGAACAAACTTTCCAAGCAGAAGGGCGAAAGCTACGATCGGCAGGGCGAAGAAGTACGCCAGCAAATTTTGTTGCAGGCCAAAGAAGCCTGCTTGGACTTGATCTTTCTGAACCAGCAAAAGAACCTGTTGGATATCCGCCGGAAAAGTGCCGAACAGCTTGCCGCACTCTATCAGCAACGCTTGGAACAGGGCGATGCCAATATTTTGGAAACGAACAAGATCGAACTCGAACTCCTGAACGTCCGCAACGAGGCGCGCATGAACGAAGCGGCCCGTGTGAATAAACAACGGGAATTGGAAATGCTGAACGGAGGAATTGCCGTTCAACTGACCGATACGGCTTACGAGGCAGTAGAACTTCCGCTCTCATTTGCCGACCTGCGTCAGGAAATCTTGGGTACTGATCGACGACTGCTGTCTTTGCAAAGTGCAAAGGCCGTATCATCAAGGCAAATCAGTGTCAATAAGACGATGGGATTGCCTTCGTTCGAGTTAGGCTACCGTATGAACCCTTCTTCGGGTGGCGAACGTTTCAATGGCTTTTTGGTCGGTATCAGCATTCCTCTTTTCTCCAATCGCAACAATGTGAAACAGGCGAAAGCACAGAGCCTTTACACCGATTTGCAGTTGGAAAGCGCGACGACGGCGGTAGAGAACGAATTGCTCCAACTCTATAACCAGTCGGTAGCCCTGAAGACTTCCATCGACGAGTATAGCAAAGTGCTGAAAAGCCAGAACAACTTAGCGTTGTTGAACAAGGCGATCCAGGCGGGACAAATCTCGATGATCGAATATTTTGTGGATGTCACCACGCTCTATCAGAGCATGCAGAATCATATGCAGTTGCAGAACGAATACCAGAAGGTGATGGCGCAGTTGTATAAATTCAAGTTATAAAAGTGGAGGGGAGTCCTATTCTATCGAACGGCTCCCCTTTTTGTTTCAGTTATTTTCATGCCTATGAAACTTTTGTTTCACCGGCAGGAAACTTTTGTTTCATCCCGGAGAAACTTTTTTCTCATCGGGATGAAATTTTTTTCTTCCCTGCATGCAAGGTTTTATACATCCCTGCATTTACTATTAAAAGCACTATAAGAATTGATGACAGAAACGGAGTTGACCGATAGATGCAAGACCGGAGACAATCTTGCCCGCAAGGAGCTGTATGAGCGCTTTGCGGAAAGGATGCTATGTCTATGCTACCGTTATGCCGGTGATGAAGAGACGGCTCACGATCTTCTGCATGACGGTTTCTTGAAAGTCTACTCGTCCATGTCTTCTTTCACTTATAGAGGCGAAGGAAGCCTTCGGGCCTGGCTGAGCCGGGTGTTTACCAACGTTTCCCTGGAATACCTCCGCCACCGGGACTTGCTTCGTGACGGGATGTCGTTGGATGATGTGTCGGACTTGCCGGATGAACCGGAGCCGGATGCAAGTGTGCTGTCGATGGATGTTCTGATGAAGTTTGTGGCGGAACTGCCGCCCGGCTATCGTACCGTGTTCAACTTATATGTGTTTGAGCGTTGGAGTCATAAAGAGATTGCACATAGCCTGCATATCAATGAAGCATCGTCGGCATCCCAACTGAACCGTGCCCGCCGCCTGCTGATTACCCGCATCAAGGAACAATTAAAGAAAACAGAATAAACAGACATGAACGAAAAGAACGACATACTGCAAATGCTCCGAGACCGGGAAGACGAGTTCCGTCTCCCTCTCCGGAAGGGCGGCTGGGAAAAGCTGGATGCGGATCTTTCTGCGCTCATGCCTGAACCGGAATTGCCTGGCTTGCGGGCGAAACCGGTCCGCTACAAGTTGTATCGTTGGGTGTTTATAGCTGCCGTTGCTTTATTGTGTCTGATGATATCGGTTGTCGTTTCCCGCCGTGAGGAACCGAAAGAAGTGGTGGCGGAACATCCTGTAGTCTTGTCTCCCGAAAAGAAAGAATCCGTTACGCCAGCGTTGCCGCCAGAAGAAATTCCGGAGAAACCGGCATATGCACGCTTTTTCCCTTATATTCAGGTAATCGACAGCCTGATACCGCAACTTTATCCCGTGGATTTACCAAAAGAGGTCATGATTGCCGGAAATAGCTCTGATGATATCGAGGTAACGGAACCAGCCATGCCGAAACACCGGGATTCCGGGCCGCAACCGGATAAGCGAAACAGCTTGCCTTATCGTCCTGTTGAGGAAAAGAAGAAGATATTTGATTTTAACCGCTTTGCTTTCGGTATCCAGACCGGTAGCAATCATGTAACGAACATGGGAGGCGGTTTCGAGCATCGTGAAGAATGGGTTAGCCAACCGGATCATCCGAGACCGGAAGAGAAACCTGAACGGCCGGATGACAATCCATCGGAAAAACTTCAGACAAAAGCCGCTACGGGTGGAGGCGGAGGAAGTTCGGAAAACTGGAAGACGGACTATTATTATCGCCATCATATTCCAATCACTTTTGGATTGTCAGCTCGTATGTTTATCACACCCCGGATCGCTCTGGAAACAGGTTTGTCTTATACCTATTTGTATTCGGAAATCCTGGAAGAAGGGAAGACGCAGAACGGTTCACAGAAATTGCATTACATAGGTATTCCGCTTAAGCTAAGCTGGACGTTCTATAAATGGAAAAATCTTTCGCTCTATGCTTCGGCAGGGGGCATGATCGAATATTGCGTATCGGCAAAGAAGACAGATGCGGATTTACGAATCAACCGCTGGCAACCCTCCTGGAATGCGGCTGTCGGCATGCAGGCCGAACTCCGTAAGCCGCTCTCGTTGTTCGTCGAGCCGGGTGTGAGCTATTATTATAATATGAACCCGCAATATCGTAATAGCAGTCTTCGTTTCGAAAGTATGCGTACTGTCCACCCGTTCACCTTCACCTTGCAGGTCGGAATCCGGTTCACTTATTAAGTTAGCTGTTCCGGTAGATGGTTGTAGCGAAAGAAGACGCAGTTGCAAGTTACTAATCGTAATCATATTAATAATTTGTTTTGTAGTATATTACGATCGAAACGTTGATAAATGGATTATTTGTTTGAAAATTTCGTATCATGAATAAATCTTTTATATCTTTGTTGTGCGATGAAATTCTGAAGTTCTTACAGAACTCAGTTATTTAAAGAGAGTGTAAAGTAAGATATATAAGTGAATGAGCAAACCTATTTCTATCGAAGGTAGCATACGGAATAATTTTGACAGGATATATGTCACATACTATTCCCGTATGCTCCGTTTTGCCAGGGAATATGTATTGTTTGAGGAGGATGCCGAGAATGTTGTCCAGGATGTGTTCCTTCTTTTATGGGAGAAGCGGGAAGTGTTGGATATACAGGTCAGCCTGGTTTCCTATCTTTTTTCGCTTGTGAAAAACCGGAGCCTTGATTATCTTCGTCATAAAGTGGTGGCAGAGGAATACAAGCAGGAACTGACCTTTAAGTTATTGGCTCTTGAACAATTGAACTATACTTTAACATCTGAAGAAGATATCGAGAAAGTGGTAGCCAACGCTATCGATAAACTGCCCGAACGTTGTCGTGAAATATTTTTAAAGAGCCGTATAGAAGGAATGAAATATCGGGAAATCGCCGATGAATTAGATATCTCGATGAATACGGTGGAGAACCAGATGTCCATAGCCTTAAAGAAACTTCGTATTGAATTGAAGGACTACTTGCCCCTGTTGCTATTCCTTATTAGTGTTAAATAATATTTATTTACGATTGTCTTTTAGTGGTAAATGAAAAGATAATCGCTCTTCCCTATAAAAGCATGAGAAATGTATGAACTGATAACAAAATATTTTTACGGGGAAATAACTGCTAAAGAGAAAAAGCAGTTATTTGCCGCCATAGAAACAGATGCAGAACTGAAAAAAGAGTTCTTATCTGTTCAGAATCTTCGTGCTTTGACCTCGTGGATCCCGACAGAAGAGGATGAATCTGTTGCTGTGGGCAAGCTTCTCGAATTTAAGCAAGCCCGCAGAGAGAAAGCATTTGCAATCCCATATAAGCATATCTTGGGATATGCGGCAACCGTTTGCATCGCTGTTTTTTCTACCTGGATGATTACCAGCCGGACAGAGCAACCTGTAGTTGAAGAACCGGCAATCGCATATGAAGAATTTTCCACCCCTTCCGGACAACGTGCGCTTTTGAAGTTGCACGATGGGACAACCGTTTGGCTGAATGCCCGTTCGACTTTACGTTATCCCAATCATTTCGGAAAGAATGAACGGAAAGTGGAACTGGATGGAGAGGCTTTCTTTGAAGTGAAACGGAATGAAAAAGCTCCTTTTGTCATCTCAACGGAAAAAGCAAACATCAAGGTGCTGGGTACGAAGTTCAATGTCTTTGCTTATAAGGGACATGAGGAATTCAATACATCTTTGGTCGAAGGTGCGGTGAAAGTCTACCAGGGTGAAAGTGATGCGGATGCTCTGAATATTACGCCGCACGAATGTGTTTTCCTGTCAGATGGTAAACTGGTAAAAAGCTATTTCGATAATTCTGATTTCCTGTTGTGGAAAGAAGGCATTTACGCTTTTGACGATGTGCCTTTCAGCTATATCATTAAGAAACTTGAGCTATACTATGATATAACAATCATACAAAAGAACAAGAAACTGGATCAGTATAGATTCAGTGGTAAGTTCCGTCAGCGTGATGGGGTGGAGAGCGTGCTTCAAACCTTGCAGAAAGTGTATTATTTCTCGTTTGTGAAGGATGAGGAAAACAATTGTATCACTATTCGCTAAACGGACATGGATGTAAGAAAAACATGTTTAATCTTTAATTTAATGCCGTCGCCTATGATTTAGAGAGAAGAAAATATAAAAAGACCGATAGATGTTCCCGCACCTATCGGCCCTAAGCTAACACAAAATTCCAACAAATTAAGTATTAACAAGTAAACGAAGCAAAGTTATGAAAAAAGAACCGAAATTTCTAAATGTCATGAGAATTTCAGCCTTCCTTCTTTTCCTTTGCGTATTCTCTTCATTTGCAGCCAAAACAAGTTCGCAAAATGCAAGAGTCAATATCAGTGGAAAGAATTTAACGATCGGTGAGTTTATCGATCAGGTAGAGAAACAAACGGATTATCTGTTTGTCTATAGTAAAAATGAAGTGAATACGAACGATGCCGTTTCCGTTAAGTCGGGAAATAAAACGGTCGCTCAGTATTTAAGTGAAGCATTCGGTGATTCGAATGTAAAGTATGCTTTTGAAAACGATTATATCGTTTTGACAAAGAATGCAAATCCGGTAGTAGCCCAGGAGGGTAAAACAATCTCCGGGGTTGTTAACGATGAATTTGGTCCGGTTGCCGGTGCCAATGTCATTATTAAAGGTACTACGAACGGTACAATGACAGATATGGACGGTAACTTTACGATTACCAACGTTCCGGAAGGAGCAATCCTACAGGTATCTTTTATCGGTTATCTGACAAAAGAACTTCCGGTTGGAAACCAGACTACATTTACCGTTATGCTGACGGAAGATTCGCAAGCATTGGAAGAAGTTGTAGTCGTTGGTTATGGTGTGCAACGTAAATCCGACGTAACAGGCTCCATCTCTGTAACAAAAGCAGATGAGATGTTGAAGCAGCAATCTTTTAGTGCTTTGGACGGATTGAAAGGTAAAGCATCCGGTGTTAATATTTTTTCTAACTCTGGTCAGCCGGGTGGTTCAAGCCGTGTGATGATTCGTGGTATCGGTACTATCAACTCATCTTCAGATCCATTGTATGTAGTTGATGGCGTGGTAATGGAAGATTTCAAATACCTGAATCCGAATGATATCGAACGTATCGAAGTTTTGAAGGATGCATCTTCTGCTGCTATCTATGGTGCTCGTGGTGCAAATGGTGTGATCATGGTAACAACAAAACGCGGTAAAGATGGTGAAGGTGTCTCTGTTAGCTATAGTGGTTCTGTGAGCATGGGAAAGGTAGCTAAATACATGGATGTATTGGATGCTAATGAGTTCATGCAGGCGATGAATATTGCCTATGAAAATGGACGTTTGTATGATGGTCAAGATTATGTGTTCAATCCTTCTGATCCAAATTTGTTTAATGCTGACGGGACTCCTAAATATAATACGGATTGGCAGCGTGAAGCTACCCGTACGGCCTGGTCACATAATCATCAGTTGAGTATTCAGCAGGGTGGAAAGAAATCTTCCGTAGGAGCTTTTTTGAACTATACGGACCAGCAAGGTGTGATGTTGAATACTTATATGAAACGTTTGAATGCAAAGGTGGCTTATGATGCTGATCCGCTGAGTTGGTTGTCTACCTCTGTCAATGTATTGGTGAACCATACGTGGGCAAATGAGGCACAAGAAGAAGGTGGTAATCAGGATGCTCGTCGTACAATGATCGAATTTCCATCTATATTCCCGATTTATATGCCGGACGGTAGTTATGCGAATTCAAATTCTACCTCTGATTTCTCTTTGGAAGCGATGTCAAATCCTGTACAAACATTGTTGACACAACAGCGTAATCGTTATAAAACACAGGTGTTTGGAAATGCTGCTTTGACTTTTCATTTGGCTAAAGGATTAGATTTGAAAACTCAGTTTGGGGTGGATGCTCATATTAATAGAGATCGTGATTATACACCTTCAACACTATTGAATCTGGGTTATGACCAACAGGGCGAAGCCCGTTTGTATGATAAAGATATTTTGTATTGGCAGGAAGAAACTTACCTGACATATATGAATAATTGGGGCAAACATAGATTGAACGCTATGGCAGGTCTTTCTTGGCAGCAGCGTACTGTTCGTGATAACGAAACGAAGGTACAGGGGTTTGCCGACGATTTCTTTGGCTTTGATAATATCGGTGCTGGCTCGAACCCTCAGGCTCCTACGTCTTCTTACGCTCAGTGGGCTATGAACTCTTATTTCTTAAGAGGCTCTTATACTTATAATGATCGTTATATGGCTACAGTAACTGCCCGTATCGATGGTTCTTCTAAATTTGGTAAGAATAATAAATACGCATTCTTCCCTTCTGTCGGTTTAGGCTGGTTAATTTCAAATGAAGATTTCATGAAGGACATATCCTTCATCGATCAGTTGAAGTTGCATACAAGTTTCGGTGTGACAGGTAACTCTGAAATCGGTACTTACAAATCTTTGGCAACAGTAGCCTCTGGAACTACATTATTGAACTCTGTCCGTGTTAATAACTCTTATATTTCCCGTTTGGCTAATCCTGATTTGAAATGGGAGAAAACAAATCAGTTTGATATTGGTTTCAATTTGAATTTGTTCCGTAATCGTTTGAATTTCGATGTTTCTTATTACTACAAGTTAACCACGGATTTATTGTTGGATCGCCCGGTTCCTCATTCAACCGGCTTTGACTCTGTAATTGATAATATCGGTGAAGTTTCTAACCAGGGTTTGGATTTGATGGTAAATACAGTTAATATTGATAATCCTGATTTTACCTGGTCTACGACTTTGAATATGAACTATAATAAGAATAAGATTGAGAAACTGGGTGAAAATAATGAAGATATATTGCCAGGCCCTGATTGGGTCTCAGGTTCTCAAACTATTCTGCGTGTTGGTGAATCTTTGAGTTCTTTCTGGGGATATGAAAGATTGGGTATTTATGGAGTGGATGAAGCTGAAGAAGCTGCTGCCGCTGGTAGTGCTGTCGGTAAGGCGAAACGTTCTAAAGATAAGAAAGTATTAGGTAAAGGTATTCCTGACTGGACAGGTAGTTTCATTAATACATTTCGTTATAAAAACTTTGATCTGACGCTGGATTTGCAATTTGTTATGGGGGTAGATGTCTTACAACAATTTATGCATTCGACAGAAGACCGTTTTGGTTTGACGAGTGGTTTGTCTTCTATTTTGTATGATGCATGGTCTCCTGAAAATCCGAATACATTCGTTCAGGCTATCCGTAATGCATCGTCTCCTAACAATGCAAAACAGAGTACGGAATTGGATTCACATTGGGTTTGTAATGGCTCTTATTTGCGCGCAAATCTGATCCAATTAGGTTATACATTCGATTCAAAAGTATTGAAAGCTTTGAGACTGGGTTCTTTGCGTGCTTATTTCAACGTAAATAATGCATTCCTTATTCATTCGAAAGATTTCAAGGGATATGATCCTGAAGGTACTTCACAGGGATCTAACCAGTGGGGACAGAATATGTTCTTCTTCCAATATCCGAAGCCGAGAACATTTACTCTGGGTGCTAATCTTACATTTTAATAACTTCAGAATTTAATGAAAATGAAAAAGATATTATTAGGAATCATTTGTGTCGGTTTATTGGGAGGTTCAACTTCCTGTAGCGACTTTTTGGAAGAAAAAACGAAGAGTGAATTGGATTTGGGACAAAACTTTTCAACACCTAATCATGCGCGTACGGCCGTAAATGTATTGTATCGGAACGGTGCTCCTGATCTGTATGGAAATGGTGGTGTATATATGCCGTCAAGCAGTACGATGGGAGGGTATATTTCAGGCTTGTTTGATAATGGCTATAAAGGACAGGAAGTAATTGCTTCTTATAGCCAAACGCTGACTCATACGGCCAAAAACATTGCCGGTTCAATGGATGGTGTTTGGGATGATTGTTACGAAGCGATTTCCCGTGCAAATACAGCTATCAAGTATATCCCGTCTACTCCGGGATTACAAGAAACCGAAAGAAATAATTTGTTGGCTCAGGCTAAATTTTTCCGAGCCTTCAATTACTTCTATCTGGTGAAATTCTTTGGGGATGTACCTTTAATTACAGAACCGTATGAATCATTGGAAAATTTGTATGTATCCAGAACTGCATCTGCAGAGGTATATAATCAGATTGTTGAAGATTTGACGTTTGCGGTAGATCATTTGAATGATGTCGCATTTACGGAGAATGGTTTTCGTGTAGCCAAAGGTACAGCTGAGGTTGTATTAGCAGATGTTTATCTGCAGATGAGCGGTTATCCTTTGCTAAATAACAAATATGCTGAAGCGGCTAAGGTGGCGAGAAGTATTATTAATAGCGGAAAATATGCTTTGATTCAGAATGGGAATTCTCCTGAAACAAGTGCTTATAATGTAATTCGTACGGAGGATAATACAAAAGAATATCTGTATTCGTATGAATATGAAGCAAGCATCGCTTCCAATCCGAAGGTACAGATTTGTTTGCCGGTCTCTGGTGCACAAGATAATCAATTGGCTTATTCTTTGACAAACGATGCCTATCGTCCTATAGAGGAATATCTGAATGTATATGATCCTGAAAAGGATTTGCGTATTCAGGAAAAACAATTTTTCCATACAAGCGAAATGTTGACAGACAAGAGTGGTAACTTAAGAGAATACAAATTCGTTACTTGCCCTTATATCTGGTATAACGAAGAGGCAATGACAAAGTCAGCTAAGAGTAGCAAGGATCTGGCTCTGTATCGTTACGCAGAAGTATTGTTGATTGCGGCGGAAGCGATAGCACAGAGTGAAGGAGTAACAACGGAAGCTATTGGTTATCTGGCTGATGTACGTGCACGTGCTTATACAACAACAGATCGTTCAGATATAGTTAGTTCATTAAGCAGTCTGTCTAAAGAAGCTTTTATTCAGGAAGTTTGGGTGGAACGTATGCGTGAACTTGTATTTGAGATGCGTACTTGGTCTGATATTCAGCGTACTCGTATGTATCCGGTTACATCAAAAGATGCTAAAGGAAAAGTATCTTTTGTAAATGTGATTGGAGCTAAGAATCCGTGGGGAGCCGTTTATCAGGAAAAAGACTTATTGTGGCCTATTTCTGATAATGAAATGCAACGAAATCCTTCTTTGAAACAAAATCCAGGTTTTGAATAAAGGCTTGTACCCAGATAAAAAAGGGTGGACATACCCTTGAGTATGGGGAGGTTGTTCGTCACGGGCAACCTCCCTTTTTATTGATTTTTGAGAAAAATCCACATTACTTGCTTTTACTTAAGGGGTTGTTTGACTTATCTTTGTAAGTAGAATATTAATCGTATAAATAAATATGAAGAAAAAAAGTATATGGGCTTTTGCCCTTATTGCTATGCTAACCAGCCTGGGGAGGCCTGCCGTCGCGTCAAACGGTGCTTTTGATCCGGTAGAGTATGTTAATCCTTTAATGGGGACACAATCGTCGTTCGAGCTATCGACCGGTAATACCTATCCGGCCATAGCACGTCCTTGGGGTATGAATTTCTGGACACCGCAAACCGGTAAGATGGGTGACGGATGGGGATATACCTATACCGCCAATAAGATACGCGGTTTTAAACAAACCCACCAGCCAAGCCCTTGGATCAATGATTACGGGCAGTTTGCGATCATGCCGGTTGTCGGCGCTCCTGAATTCGATCAGGACAAACGCGCCAGTTGGTTCTCCCACAAGAGTGAGATCGCAAAACCGTATTACTACGAAGTCTATCTGGCGGAACATGACGTGAAGACCGAGTTGACACCGACGGATCGTGCCGCCATGTTTCGTTTCACTTTCCCGGAAAACGAACATTCTTATGTCGTAGTGGATGCGTTTGACAAAGGTTCCTACATCAAGGTGATCCCCGGAGAAAATAAGATTATCGGCTATACGACCAAGAATAGCGGCGGTGTACCGGAAAATTTCAAGAACTATTTCGTGATCGAATTTGACAAACCTTTCACTTATGAAGCGACTTTTGCCGATGCAACATTGAAGGAAGGTGCGCGTGAGCAGGAATCCGACCATGTCGGCGCCGTTATTGGTTTCAAGACGGCAAAAGGCGAGGTCGTGCATGCGAAGGTCGCCTCTTCGTTTATCAGTTTCGAACAGGCAACCCTCAATATGAAAGAGTTGGGTTCCGACAATTTCGACACATTGGTGCAAAAAGGCAAAGATGTATGGAACAAGGAGCTGGGCAAGATCGAAGTGGAAGGCGGCACGTTGGACCAGTACCGGACATTCTATTCCTGTATGTACCGTTCGCTTCTGTTTCCCCGTAAGTTTTATGAAATAGACGCGGCAGGGAAAGTCGTGCATTATAGTCCTTACAACGGAGAAGTATTGCCGGGCTATATGTTTACGGATACCGGTTTCTGGGATACGTTCCGTAGCCTGTTCCCATTCCTGAACCTGATGTACCCGACAATGTCGAAAGAAATGCAGGAAGGTCTGATCAACACCTATAAGGAAAGCGGGTTCTTCCCCGAATGGGCAAGCCCCGGACATCGTGGTTGTATGGTGGGCAACAACTCTGCATCGGTTTTAGTGGATGCTTACGTCAAGGGTATAAAGGTGGATGATCTCGAAACTTTGTACAAAGGTTTGATCCACGGAACGGAGAATGTACATCCGACGGTTTCTTCTACCGGTCGCCTCGGACATGAATATTACAACAAATTGGGCTATGTGCCTTATGATGTGAAGATCAACGAGAATGCCGCCCGTACGTTGGAATATGCCTATAACGACTGGTGCATCTACCAGATCGCAAAAGACCTGGGACGTCCTAAAAAAGAACTTGACCTGTATGCCAAACGTGCGATGAACTATAAAAACCTGTTTGATAAGGAAACCAAGCTGATGCGTGGAAAGAATAAAGACGGCAAGTTCATGGCTCCTTTCTCGCCGTTGAAATGGGGAGATGCTTTCACGGAAGGGAATAGTTGGCATTATACATGGTCTGTTTTCCACGATCCGCAGGGATTGATCGATTTGATGGGTGGAAGAAAAGAATTCGTCACCATGCTGGATTCCGTATTTGCCGTTCCTCCCGTGTTCGACGATAGCTATTATGGACAGGTTATCCATGAGATCCGTGAAATGCAGATCATGAATATGGGAAACTATGCGCATGGCAACCAGCCGATCCAGCATATGATTTATCTTTATAACTATGCCGGTGAGCCTTGGAAAGCCCAATACTGGCTACGTCAGGTGATGAACCGCATGTACACCCCGACACCGGACGGTTATTGTGGTGACGAAGATAACGGACAGACTTCCGCCTGGTATGTATTCTCCGCTCTCGGCTTCTATCCGGTTGCTCCCGGAACAACGCAATATGTATTGGGCGCACCCTTGTTTAAGAAAGCCACCCTGCATTTCGAGAACGGCAAGAATCTGGTTATCAATGCACCGGAGAACAACGACAAGAATATCTATATCGAGTCGATGTCATTCAACGGGAAGGAGTACACCAAAAACTACCTGGAACATTTCGAATTATTGAAAGGCGGTGTCCTGGACATCAAGATGGGAGATAAGCCGAATATGGACAGAGGCGTGAATCCGGAAGATTTCCCGTATTCATTTTCAGTAAATGAGAAACAAAAGAAATAAACGATGGAGCTACTAAAGAAAATAGGAAAATTTTTATTGGGCGTCGTGATCGGAGTTGCCATCATGATGTTTGTCGACAGGTATTACGTCAAAGGCAAACGGCTGGTAGCCGATAACCTGCCGAAAGAACCGGTCGAATATGTCAATCCCTATATGGGTAACATCAGCCATCTGTTGGTCCCGACCTATCCGACCGTCCATCTGCCAAACAGCATGTTGCGTGTCTATCCCGAACGTGGGGATTTCACGGGAGACCGATTGGGAGGCTTGCCTCTCATCGTGACAAGCCATCGGGGTAGTTCGGCTTTCAACCTGAGTCCTTACCAGGGCGATGAGGCGGGGCTGAAACCGGTCATCCCGTATAGTTACGACCGGGAAAAGATCGTCCCGTACCGATATCAGGTATATTTGGACGATGCGAATATCGAGGTCGATTATGCTCCTTCCCACCAGAGTGCGGTTTATAGCCTGACGTTCGAAAAGGACGGGCCGGCTTACTTAGTGTTCAATAGCCGGAATGGAGAGTTGAAATGTGATGGAAATACGGTCAGCGGTTTCCAATATGTGGATAAGAAAACGAAGGTCTATTTATATGCCGAGACAGACAAGGCGCCGGAGCAATCCGGTGTCCTGTCCGGTGGAACCGTGAAGTACGGCCAATCGTCCGTAGAAGGCAAGGATGCCGCTCTGGCACTGGCTTTCGGTGGTCAGAAAAAGATCGGCGTCCGTTATGGAATCTCTTTTATCAGTACGGAGCAAGCCCGGAAGAACCTGGAGCGTGAAATCAACTCATACGATGTAAATGCAATCGCCCGGATCGGACGAAACGAATGGAACGACGCTTTAGGCAAGATCCAGGTAAGCGGAGGGAGCGAAAACGACAAGACCGTTTTCTATACTTCCTTGTACCGTTGTTATGAACGTCCGGTGAACCTGAGCGAAGACGGCAGATATTATAGCGCTTTCGACGGCAAGATACATGAAGACGGCGGCCATCCGTTCTATACCGACGACTGGATTTGGGATACTTACCGTGCCACCCATCCGCTCCGTATCCTGATCGATAAAGAGCGTGAGACCGATATTATCAATTCATATCTCTTGATGGCCCGGCAAATGGGAACGAACTGGATGCCGACATTCCCCGAAGTGACCGGCGATTCCCGCCGTATGAACTCCAACCATGCCGTTGCCACCGTTATCGATGCATGGCGGAAAGGCGTTCGCGGTTTCGATCTTGAAAAAGCCTACGAAGCGGCCCGCAAGGGTATCGAGGAGAAAACACTGATCCCCTGGTCGGCGGCTCCTTCCGGATGGCTGGATGAATTTTATAAGGAACATGGCTATATCCCGGCTTTGAAACCGGGTGAAAAAGAAACGGTGGCTAACGTCTCTCCGTGGGAAAAACGCCAGCCCGTCGCCGTTACCTTAGGAACGGCTTATGACGAATGGTGTCTTTCACAGATTGCGGCCGAACTGGGAAAGAAAGAGGATGCGGAATATTTCCTTGCCCGGTCTTACAACTACCGGAACCTCTTTAATCCGGAAACCCGTTTCTTCCATCCGAAGGATAAGGACGGCCGGTTTATCGAAGGAGTGGATTACCGGTATTCCGGCGGGTTGGGCGCCCGTGATTATTATGACGAGAACAACGGCTATGTTTATCGTTGGGATGTGCAACACAACATCGGCGACCTGATTTCGCTCATCGGAGGAAACGAGGCCTTTACGGCCGCCCTCGATTCGATGTTCGACACTCCTTTGGGGATGTCCAAGTGGCAATTCTATTCATTCCTGCCTGACCACACCGGCAATGTCGGCATGTTCTCGATGGCAAATGAACCGAGCCTGCATATCCCGTATCTGTATAATTATGCCGGACAGCCCTGGAAGACGCAGAAACGCATCCGCGCCCTGCTTGACCAATGGTTCCGTAACGACCTGATGGGAGTCCCCGGTGATGAAGACGGCGGCGGCATGTCTGCCTTCGTGGTGTTTAGCATGATGGGATTTTATCCGGTGACACCAGGATCTCCGACTTACAATATCGGTAGTCCGGTCTTTTCAGACGTGAAGATCGACCTCGGCGATGGTAACGTGTTCGAGATCGTCTCTGAAGGCGCTTCCTCTGATAATAAATATGTGCAATCGGCAACCTTGAATGGCGAAGAGTTGAACCAGCCCTGGTTCGACCATAGCCGGATTACCGCTGGTGGTGTCCTGTCTCTGAAGATGGGGCCGAAAGCCGATAAGGGGTGGGGGGCCGGGAGTCCGCCGCCGTCGGAGAATTAAGAATTAAGAATTAAAAAATCTTATGGGGAGGTGTGTCATACTTTGGCACACCTTCTTTTTTATTCGAGCGGTAGTGTGAACCAGAATGTAGAACCGGAACCTTTTACAGAGTCGACCCCGATTGTCCCGTTCAAGCTCTCGATGATGGTCCTGCTGATCGTCAGTCCCAAACCGGTTCCCTGCTTAAACTCGTTTATCTTGATGAAGCGTTCGAATATACGTTTACGGTCATTTTCGGAAATGCCGATCCCTGTGTCCTGCACGCTCACACGCAAGTTATTTCCTTCCCGTTTGTAGGAGATCCTGATGCTCCCTTTCTCCGTGAATTTGATTGCGTTATTTACGAAGTTTGATACGACCTGCATGACGCGTTGAGGATCTGTTTTCAACCGGATGGAAGGTTGCTCTTTATCGAATAACAACTTTACATCCGGTTTCATCTTGAGCGAGTTTGCCAAGAATACTTCTCCGCAAATCTCTTTGATATCCGTTTCGGTAATGTGATAATCGAGCGTGCCGGCTTCTATTTTCGAGAAGTCCAGGATATCGTCTATCAGATGGAGCAATAATTCATTATTTTTGTGGATGATTTCCAGGTATTCCCTTTTTTCGTCTTCGTCCGGAGTTTCGGCCACTATATCGGAGAAACCGACGATTGCGTTTAAAGGCGTACGGATTTCGTGGCTCATGTTTGCCAGGAAAGCGGACTTCAGTTTGTCTGCTTCCTTTATACGGATCAGTTCGTTGTCCCTTTCCTGTTTTTCTTTCGCCTTCCGGTAATTCTCCGTATCGTCTAAAACAATATACAGATAACCGAATAGCTTGTTTTGCAAATCTTTTAATGTAATGCCCTTAACCTGCAGGTGCTTTTCGCCATCTTTGATAGCGGATGCATAGTATTGGGTGTCTTTGACGGAATGGAAATCATAGTCTAATGTGAAAGTGACATCTTCTCCGTTTCTCAGTTTATGATTGACCCATTCCGGTATATTCGGATTTTGGAACATATTGACGCCGACCGCACTTTCGCGTGTCGTACCGAATATTTCCAGATCGGCGTCGTTCAGGTCGAGCAGGTTTCCGTCGATGTCATATAGCTCGACTCCTAAGGAAAGCTTTTCGAAGATAATACGGAATTTGGCTTCGCTTTTAAGCATCAGGTTTGCCGAATGCTCCATGATATGCTGGGCATGTTCCCGCTCGATCGCTATGGATACGATATCGGCCAATACCCGCAGGTTTTCGATATCGAGGGCGTTCCAGTTCGAATATTTCTTGACAGAGTCCAGGCCGATAAAACCGTACACCTTTCCTTCGCTCGAAACCGGAAGGACCAGAAGCGAGAGGACGTCTTGAAGTTCCAGCAGATGTTGTTCGGCCGCCGCAACCGGAGGCATTTTAGCCGTGTCATAGATGATAATGTCTTTCCCGGCCTTGATCTGCTCTATCCACCAGGGGATATCGTCTTTCGATAACTGCCTTAACAGATCTTCACGCATCGAAATAATGCCTTCGGAGGTCACTTCGTGGGTAAAATCGACAATAGAACTTTGCTCGTCGAAGATTCCGATATACACACGGTCTACATCGAAGAAATGCAGGATATGCAACAATGCTTTGTCTATGACGGCTTCATCATTGGTGCTGAGTAAAAGGGAAAGGACATCCGATATCGTTTTGCGTAAAACAATCATATTGACCATCATTTTGTTCGGGCTGGAGATGGAATCATTCTCGGCCTGTACCATTTTCAGCCGTTCAATTTCAGATATCAGGTCTTCCCTTGAATAGTGTGCATATTTATCCATAAGTAAAATAATATGAGGTGCAAAATTTCGTTTTGCAAATGTAAAGATAATTATTGATATTCAGGGAAAATAAAAATATTAATCCGGCCCGTTCGGGGATGGGCAAAGGTTTATTGAATACCGGCCATTCCATGTATGGAAAATAGTCGTATATTTGTGTACGTTATGGAGAAAAAAGAACTTAAGATAAACGCCGATAAGACAAGCTGGTATGTGCTGTATACCGCTCCCAGGGCGGAAAAACAGGTGAGGGACCGGATCGATGCGCTTGGAATCGAGTGCTGGCTTCCGCTTCATCGTGCACCCAGGGTTTGGTCTGACCGTGTCAAGATCGTGGAGTTGCCATTATTCAACTCTTATCTGTTTGTGCGGTGTACCGACCCGGAGTTAAGAGACCTGGTCCGGGTGTATGGCGTGGCCCGTATCGTCTATTATAATGGAAAACCGGCCGTTGTCCGCCAGAAAGAGATCGACGCCATCCGGGAATTTCTCGACCGGGCGTCCGAACATGCTTTATGCCCCGGCGAAGAGGTCGAAATCCTTTGCGGGGCCATGAAGCATGTTTCCGGTAAAGTGAAGAAGATCAAAAAGAACCACCTGGTCCTTTACCTCGAACAATTGGGGGCTACCGTCTGTGTCAAGCTGGACGACGTCGCCAGGGTGGACCGGTTAAAGTAGTTGCCGGTAGATATAATCCAGGTCGACATGTTCCCTGACCAAAGCCGCCAACTTGTCGTATTGTTCTTCTTTGAATGCGGCATAGTCGAAGGAGGCGCTTTCCGTTTCTTTATCAAACCCGGCGGCCAGGTTGTCCAGGACTTCCGGGTTGTCCAGTATTCCGTGCATATAGCTGCCCCAGCACGTGTTATCCAGGTAATAACCGTCCGTCCGCCCGTCGTCGAGGATGGCTACCGGGCTTTCGGGAGCGTCGCCAAGCAGGGTCGTCCGCCCCATGTGTATCTCGTAGCCGTGGCAATGTCGAGACGCACGGCCGTGCGTCTCGACAACGCGTTGTGCGGGCAGAAAGGCGAAGGTGCTTTGGCGGGTTACTTTCTCCGGTTCGATGATCGTGCATTGCGGCAACAGGCCCAGTCCGGGGACGGCGGGCAGGTTACCCTCGATAGCGTCCGGATCTTCGAGCCGTGCCCCCATCATCTGATACCCTCCGCAGATGCCGATGACCTTTTTTCCGTTTTTGTGGGCGCGGATAATCGCTTCGGCGATGCCGCCCGCCCGCAGGCTTTGAAGGTCTGAAAGCGTGTTCTTGGAACCGGGGATCAGGATGATATCCGCTTTTTCTATCTCGTCGATGTTGTTCGTATAATAGGCATTGAAACGGGGGTCCATATCCAGCACGTCGAAGTCGGTGAAATTAGACATCCGTTTCAGCAAGATGATCGCCACATTGATCTTTCCGTCCCGGTAAGTGTTGTGTTTCATATCGAGGGCGACCGAGTCCTCTTCTTCGATCTTGATGTCGCGGAACCAGGGGACCACACCTACTACCGGCACACCGGTCAAGTCCTCGAGGATCTTCCTGCCGTCGTCAAAAAGAGAGGCGTCTCCCCTGAATTTGTTGATAATGATTCCTTTCATCAAAGCTCTTTCTTCCGGCTTCAGAAGGGCGATTGTCCCGTAGACAGACCCGAAAACGCCGCCCCGGTCTATGTCGGCAACCAAGAAGGTCGCCGCTCCGGCCTGCCCGGCCATCCGCATGTTGGTGATGTCGCGCTCACGCAGGTTCAGTTCGGAAATGCTGCCCGCCCCTTCCAGCACGATCGGGCTATAGCGGCTTTCCAGGCGGCGGAAGGCTTCGACCGCTTCTTTGAACAACTCCTCTTTCCTGTTCTGCATGCCGAAATAGTCCCGTGCCGACATGTTCCCGACCGGCCGGCCGTTCAAGACGACCTGGGAGCTTTTGTCGTTCGTCGGTTTCAGCAACACCGGGTTCATATCCGTGTGCGGAGCGATCCCGCAGGCTTCGGCCTGTACCACCTGCGCACGTCCCATTTCTCCGCCTTCGGGAGTGGAGTAGGAGTTGAGCGACATGTTTTGCGCCTTGAACGGCGCCGGATGATATCCGTCTTGTTTGAATATACGGCAGAAAGCCGCGTTGATGACGCTTTTGCCTGCATCGGAACAAGTCCCGACAAACATGATCGGTTTCAGGCGCTTGTTCATCCCCGTACCTCCATCCTCATGACATAATCGTTCATGTAGTAGCCGTTCCCGATATGGAAATCACGGGTTGCATGTTCGTGGAACCCCATGTGCTTGTAGAAACCTACGGCGGGGTTGTGGCGGTTTACGTTCAGCTCGATCGTGAAAGGGCCCGGATGGACCGTTTTCAGGTAAGCGACCCCCTGTTCGATGATGAAACGCCCGATCCCCTTCCCGTGCAAGGAAGGCAAAGAATAGATTTTCTGGAATTCATACAAATCCTTTTCTACGGTTTCGATGGACAGGTAGCCCGAAGGGACGCCGTCGGCATAGGCGATGAAGAACTGGTGGTGAAGCTCGTCCATCTGCCTTTGGAGGCTCTCGGGGCTGTACATCATTTCGAACATGTAATCCAGTTGTTTGCTGGAAAGGATGGAACCATAGGTCGGCTCCCAGATTCGGGAAGCCAAGCCACGGATCAGGGGGCAGTCTGCGGGGGTTGCTTTTATGATGGAGAACATGATTTTATGAATTTTTCTTTTGAGGCAAAGATAAGGCGCATGCCGCCGTTTTCCAAAAAGGGGAGGGGATTAGGGCGTGAAAATTTGTTAAAATAGGGCATAAAAGCGGAAAACACTGTTTCTCCCGGCGTAAAGCATAGTTTTGCGGGATGCAGAGCCGTGTTTCGCCTCTCCTCCCCCCTGGGATCCCCTTCCGGCATGTCCGGTGTGACATGTGACAATATGACGATATGACAATTAGCTATTTGGGTTGAAAGAAGACCTATAAGATAGTTATTATATATATAATAAAATTCTTTATTAGGTCTTTTTGGACGTATGTGACGGTTTTTGTTATTGTCATATTGTCATATTGTCATATTGTCACATTGTAACGCTTTTACCGGCCGGGATTTATGCCCACCGATATGTTAACACTAATATTAACAAATTTTTGCGCCTTAAGCCCCCCCTTTTTTTGGAGTTCGGAGACAGGATGGCGTATATTTGCGATATGAAAAGAAAACGGCGGAGCATTGTTGTTTATTCAAAGAAAAGAATAACTTTGTAGGCGTTTAATACTTACATGGGACAACTTAAAAAAATATATAGAAATGGATACAAAGATTCAGGAACTGACCGACAAGATCTACAAAGAAGGAGTAGAGAAAGGCAACGAAGAAGCAGGGCGGATCATTGCCGATGCAAATGCTCGGAAACAGGCCGTTTTGGCTGAAGCAGAAGCGGAGGCGAAGCGTATTGTGGCCCAGGCAGAAAAGCAGGCCGCCGAGTTGAAAAAGAATACGGAAGCCGAGTTGAAATTGTTTGCCGCCCAATCTGTCGAAGCGCTGAAGAGCGAAGTGGTAAACCTCATTACCGGGAAAATCACCTCCTCCAATGTGAAAGCGATCGTTTCTGATACTGCATTTATGCAGAAAGTGATTTTAGAAATGGCAAAGGAGTGGGTGGTGAAGGAAGCGATTACGATCCGGACGGCCGATGCCGATGCCCTTACCAAATATTTTGAAGCCAATGCCAAAAGCCTCCTGGATGGTGGCGTGAAGATCGAAAAAGTAAGCGGACACGATGCCTCTTTCACGATCGTTCCGGCCGACGGTTCGTATAAAGTAAGTTTCGGAGAAGACGAGTTTGTCGCTTTCTTCAAAGAATTCCTTCGTCCCGGGTTGGTAGAAATGCTGTTCTGATATGGGTAAGTATTATTGCTTAATCGCAGGACTCCCCAATATCGCGCTCGACGATAGCAAACTGGCCTATTCCATCTGTGGATTCAGACAGGAACTGGACGGCATATTGACGAAAGCCGATAAGAAGCTGATCGATCTGTTCTTCCTCAAATTCGACAATAAGAACCTGATCGCCCATGCCGAACAACCGGATCGCGATCCGGACCCGCGGGGATACATAACGTATGACGAGTTCAACGCCCTCTACAAAGCGTTGAAGGAAGAAGAAAAGCCACCCAAGAATGACCGGATGCCCCCTTATTTCAAGGAGTTTTTCGAAGCCTACCTCGAAGCGCAAAGAAAAGAAGGCAAAACGGAAATCCCGTGGGAAGACCGCCTGGCAGCCCTCTATTATGCGTATGCCATGAAAAATCCGAATAAGTTCGTCAGCGATTGGTTCGAGTTGAACTTGAATATCAACAATATGCTGACGGCTATCACTTGCCGTAAACATGGCCTCGACAAATCCGGGTATATCGTCGGGGATAATGAAGTCGCCCAGGCGCTCCGCACATCCAACGCCCGTGATTTCGGGTTGGGAGACACGGTGGATTATTTGCCCGACCTCGGGCGTATTGCTGAAGAAACGGATTTGATGGCACGCGAGAAGAAGGTGGACCTCTTGAAGTGGGAATGGCTCGAAGAGCATACATTCTTCAAGCCTTTCGACATAGAGAGCGTATTCGCTTATCTGCTCAAGTTGGAAATGATCGAGCGCTGGGTAACGCTCGATAAGGCGACCGGCGAAAAGACTTTCCGTAAGATCGTCGGAGCGATGAAGAAAGGGAGCGAGCATGCCCTGGAAGAATTTGGAAAATTAAAAATGAAGAATTAAAAATTAAAAAATAAAAGAGTTAAGGATAAAGGAGTAAGGAATTTTCAAGGATTGAGTTCGACGCACAATCTTGATTTTTTAATTTTTAATTCTTAATTCTTAATTAATTAAACGTTATGGCTACGAAAGGAATTGTAAAAGGAATCGTCTCCAACCTTGTTACCGTAGAGGTGGATGGACCGGTTTCCCAAAATGAGATCTGTTACATTTCCGTAGGAGGCGTGAAGCTGATGGCGGAAGTTATTAAGGTAATAGGCAAGAATGCTTTTGTACAGGTATTTGAGAGCACCCGCGGTATGCGGGTGGGCGACGAAGCCGAGTTTGAAGGACACATGTTGGAGGTTACGTTGGGACCGGGTATGTTGTCACGCAACTACGATGGTTTGCAGAACGACCTCGACAAGATGGAAGGCGTTTTCCTCAGACGTGGAGAATATACGTTCCCGTTGGACAATGATAAGTTGTGGGATTTCAAGCCTCTTGCCCGGGTGGGCGACAAGGTGGCGGCCGGTGACTGGCTGGGCGAAGTGGACGAAAACTTCCAGCCCCATAAGATCATGGTCCCTTTTACCTTCAAGGGCGAATATACGGTGAAGAGCCTGAAAGAAGCAGGACAATATACCATAAGCGAAGTGATAGCCGTCCTGACGGACGAAGCCGGTAAAGATGTGGAGGTGACGATGATGCAACGCTGGCCGGTAAAACGTGCCATCACCTGTTACAAAGAGAAACCGCGTCCTTACAAGCTGCTCGAAACGGGTGTCCGTACGATCGATACGGTGAACCCGATCGTGGAAGGCGGTACGGGATTTATCCCCGGGCCGTTCGGAACCGGAAAGACCGTGCTCCAGCACGCCATCTCCAAACAGGCGGAGGCCGATATCGTGATCATTGCCGCCTGTGGTGAACGTGCGAACGAGGTGGTGGAAATCTTTACCGAGTTCCCGGAACTGGTCGACCCGCATACGGGCCGCAAGTTGATGGAGCGTACCATCATTATCGCCAATACGTCAAACATGCCCGTGGCTGCCCGTGAGGCATCCGTGTACACGGCCATGACAATCGCCGAGTATTACCGTAGCATGGGGTTGAAGGTGCTTTTGATGGCCGACTCGACTTCCCGTTGGGCACAGGCCTTGCGTGAGATGTCCAACCGCCTGGAGGAACTTCCCGGACCGGATGCTTTCCCGATGGACTTGTCCGCAATCGTGGCTAACTTCTATGCACGTGCCGGATATGTACATTTGAATAATGGTGAAACGGGTTCCGTGACCTTCATCGGTACGGTATCGCCTGCCGGCGGTAACCTGAAAGAGCCCGTGACGGAAAATACGAAGAAGGTCGCCCGTTGTTTCTACGCCTTGGAGCAGGAACGTGCCGACCGTAAACGTTATCCGGCCGTGAACCCGATCGATAGTTATTCCAAATATCTGGAATATCCCGAATTCCAGGAATATATTGCGGGGCATATCTCTCCGGCCTGGATCGACAAGGTGAACGAGATCAAGACCCGCATGTTGCGCGGTAAGGAAATTTCCGAACAGATCAACATCCTCGGTGACGACGGCGTACCGGTGGAATATCACGTGATTTTCTGGAAATCGGAACTGATCGACTTCGTGATCCTGCAACAGGATGCGTTCGATGCGATCGATGCGGTAACCCCGCTCGCGCGCCAGGAGTTCATGCTGGACAAGGTGGTGAAAATTTGCCATACCGAGTTCAAGTTCGCCACCTTCCTCGAAGTAATGGAATACTTTAAGAAGATGATCAACATCTTCAAGCAAATGAACTATTCCGAATATGAGAGCGAACAGTTCAAGAAGTTTAACGACCAACTTGACGCACTGCTTGCAGAGCGCGAAGATAAATAATAGAGCGTATGGCAACAAAAGCATTTCAAAAGATATATACAAAGATTACCCAGATTACAAAAGCTACCTGTTCGCTGAAAGCAACGGGAGTAGGGTATGACGAGTTGGCCTCTGTCGACGGCAAGCTGGCTCAGGTGGTAAAGATCATCGGCGACGAAGTGACCTTGCAGGTCTTCTCCGGAACGGAAGGCATCCGTACGAATGCCGAAGTCGTATTCATGGGAAAGGCTCCTTCGTTGAAGGTCGGCGACCAATTGGCCGGCCGTTTCTTCAATGCGTATGGCGACCCGATCGATGGCGGTCCCGTTCCCGAGGGCAAGGATGTCGAAATCGGCGGCCCGTCCGTGAACCCGGTACGCCGCCAGCAACCCTCCGAGTTGATCGCTACGGGTATTGCCGGTATCGACCTGAACAATACGCTGGTAACCGGACAGAAGATCCCGTTCTTCGCCGACCCCGACCAACCGTTCAACCAGGTAATGGCGATGGTAGCCTTGCGTGCCCAATCCGATAAGATTATCCTGGGCGGCATGGGTATGACGAACGACGACTACCTGTTCTTTAAGAATACGTTTAGCAATGCCGGTGCGCTGGATCGCATCGTCAGCTTTATCAATACGACGGAAGACCCGTCCGTGGAGCGTATCCTGATCCCCGATATGGCCTTGTGCGCGGCTGAATATTTTGCCGTGCAGAAGAACGAAAAAGTGCTGGTGCTGCTCACCGACATGACCAACTATGCGGATGCTTTGGCAATCGTGTCCAACCGTATGGACCAGATCCCGTCGAAGGACTCCATGCCGGGCTCCCTGTATTCCGATTTGGCTAAGATTTACGAGAAAGCTGTCCAGTTCCCTGCCGGCGGTTCGATCACGATTATTGCCGTGACGACTCTGTCCGGTGGCGACATCACGCATGCCGTGCCTGACAATACGGGTTACATCACCGAAGGGCAGTTGTATCTCCGTAAGGATAGCGATGTCGGCAAGGTAATCGTCGACCCGTTCCGAAGCCTCTCACGTCTGAAACAATTGGTGACCGGAAAGAAGACACGCGAAGACCATCCGCAGGTGATGAACGCCGCCGTCCGTCTGTATGCCGATGCCGCCAATGCGAAGACAAAGATGGAGAACGGTTTCGACCTGACGGACTACGACAACCGTACGTTGGCTTTCGCGAAGGATTATTCCGAAAAGCTATTGGCTATCGACGTCAACCTCGACACGACCGAAATGCTCGATGTGGCATGGGGCTTGTTCGGCGAGTATTTCGAACCTGCCGAAGTGAATATCAAACAGGCGTTGGTCGACAAATACTGGAAGAGTGACGGGGCAAATTAAAAAATGAAAGAATTAAAGAATTAAAGAAAATGCTGGTTTGCATTATCAATACCTCAATAAAATCCCTTTAATTCTTTAATTATTAATTATAAATTTCGTATGATAAAGTTTCAATATAATAAAACCTCTCTTCAGCAATTGGAAAAGCAACTGAAGATGCGTGAGCGTTCCCTGCCGACGATCAAGAGCAAGGAAAGCGCCCTGCGTATCGAAGTGAAGCGGACCAAAGACGAAGTGACGAGATTGGAACTTCAGCTTGAACAGGAAATACAGAGTTATGAAAACATGGTGGCTTTGTGGAACGAGTTCAATCCCGGACTGATTGCGGTGCGGGATGTTTCTCTTTCCACCAAAAAGATAGCCGGCGTGGTTGTCCCTGTGTTGGACGAGATCGAATTCGAGATCGGCCGTTACAGCCTGTTCAATGCCCCTGCCTGGTTTACCGACGGTATCGAGCTCTTGAAGAAGTTGGCGCGTACTGGTATCGAAGCCGAGTTTTCGGGTATGAAGCTGGAGTTGTTAGAGCATGCGCGGAAGAAAACCACTCAGAAAGTGAACCTTTTTGAGAAGGTGCAGATCCCGGGTTATAAAGATGCGATCCGCAAGGTGAAACGATTCATGGAAGACGAGGAAAGTCTCTCCAAGTCATCACAGAAGATCATGCGGGCTAATCAGGAAAAGCGTAAAGCGAAAGAAGAAAAAGAGGAGGCTGAAGTATGATAGTAAAGATGAGCAAATATGCCTTTATGGTATATCATAGAGAATATGACGCATTCCTCACGACTCTCCGCGAATTGGGTGTTGTGCATGTGAAGGAAACGAACTCGATCCTGGATAATGCGGAACTACAGGCTTTGCTGGCCGAACGGAAACAGGTGGGCACGGCAATCCGCTATTGCAAGAGCCTGAACTCCCAGACGAAAGAGGTGACCCTCGCTCCGGCACGTGAGCTGGCGAAGGCCGAAGGGTTGAAGCTGGTAGGCAAGCTGGAAGAAATGCAAGAAAAGCAGGTCCAGTTGCAGGCGGCAAAAGCTTCGCTGGAAAAAGATATCGCTTATATGGATATCTGGGGAGAGTTCAGCTATGCAAATATCAGACGGTTGAAAAAGGCGGGCTTCGACGTGACGTTCTTTAGTTGCCCGACTTCCAAATACGAACCCAAATGGGGAGAAGAGTACAATGCTTTTCTGGTCAATAATTTCCAGTCGGTCACCTATTTCGTGACGGTCACCAAGACGGGGACGCCGATCGACATTGATGCCGAACGTCCGAAAATGCCGGACCGGGGCTTGGCGAAACTTCATCTCGCGATGGAACAATTGCTGGACAATATCAAGGCATTGGACAATCGGTTGAAGGAATATGCGGCTGGGCAATACAATACATTGGTCGAGTTGGAAAAGAATATCCAAAACGAATTCAACCTCTCCAATACGTTGGTGCAGACGGATCGCGAAGCCGGCGATAAACTGATGTTGTTGGAAGGCTTCGTCCCGGCGGAAGAAGCTCCGGCTATGGAGGCCGCCCTTGAAAAAGACGGCTACTATTTCCAGGAGTTGGATATACAGGATGGAGACCGGGTTCCGATCAAGCTGAAAAATAACAAATTCAGCCGGTTATACGAACCGATCACCAAGATGTTCTCCTTGCCGAACTACGCCGAGTTCGACCCGACGCCTCTTTTTGCCCCCTTCTTCATGCTTTTCTTCGGGCTATGTTTCGGAGACGGGGGATACGGCTTGTTGGTGTTATTGGTTTGCACGTTCCTCAAGCGGAAAGTCAATCCGGACTTCAAGCCTTACCTGACCTTGTTCCAGTATTTGGGCTTGGCGGCGATAATCGTCGGTACGTGTACGGGTTCTTTCTTCGGTATCGCATTGGCCGATGTCCCGGCATTCTCGAAAGTGAAAGACTACTTTGTGAGTAGCGACAATTTGATGACCTTCTCGATCGTGATCGGTCTGGTCCAGATTATCTTCGGCAAGACGGTTGCCGCTTTTAAGATGAAAGCACAGAAGGGTGTCAAATATAGTATCGCTCCTTTTGCCTGGGTTTTTGTCATTACGGCTTTGGCGCTGGCATTCGGGCTTCCGATGCTGGACTTGCAATTGCCCGAAACCGTCAAGACGGTCTTTATCGGCATTGCGGTTGTCGGCTTGGTTGTCGCTTACCTCTATAACTCGCCGGGAAAGAATGTCTTCCTGAATTTCGGTACGGGGCTTTGGAATACCTATAACATGGCTTCCGGGTTGCTGGGCGACACGTTGTCGTATATCCGTTTGTTTGCAATCGGTTTGACAGGTGCGATTTTAGGGGGCGTATTCAACCAGTTGGCGGTAGATATGACGGAAGGCATGAATATCGTGATGCGTGCGGTGTGCATGTTGCTGATCCTGCTCGTCGGGCATGCGATCAACATCGGGCTTTGTACGATCAGTTCGCTTGTCCATCCGCTACGTCTTATCTTTGTCGAATATTATAAAAATGCCGAATTTGAAGGGGGAGGCAAGGAATACCAACCTTTTAAGAAAGCATAGGCAAACAAGTATGTTTGTCCATTATTAAAAAGTAAATTAAACAATAACAAAAAAATAAATTAAAACAATTATCATTATGGAACCAATTTTATTAGCTTATCTGGGTATTGCGTTGATGACAGGTCTGACTTTCATCGGTAGTAGTTATGGGGTGACGATTGCGGGTAACGCCGTTGTCGGGGCAATGAAGAAGAATCCCGATGCATTAGGTACTTATATCGCATTGAGCGCATTGCCTTCTTCTCAGGGATTGTATGGATTCGTGGGCTATTTCATGATGCAGAAGTTCCTGGTCGATAGCATTACGATGCTGAATGCGACCGCTATTTTCGGTGCAGGCCTGGTATTAGGTTTTGCCGGTTTGTTCTCTTCCATCCGCCAGGCGGAAGTTTGCGCGAATGGTATCGCAGGCGTAGGAGCCGGCCACAATGTGTTCGGTGCTACTATGGTGATGGCCGTATTCCCCGAATTGTATGCAATCTTGGCTTTGTTGGTTGTTATCCTGATCGGCGGTACTCTTCCGGTATAATCATAAAATAAACGAAGGAGGAGGTGTGTCAAAACTCCTTTATCACGATCTTTTAGGCACGGATTTCCGCGTAATCCGTGCCTGAATTATGTCTATTGTAAGCAGGATTTTCTTTTGACACACCTTCTTTTTATTTATATAAAAACAACGTTAATGAAAAAACAACTACTATTGGTGATGCTTTGTGCCGGGATGTTCTGCGGTACGGAAGCTCAAGGGCAGGAGACGGAGCGGTTATCCGGATATGTTCAGGCGGAACGTTTCACGAAAGAGAAGCTGAACACGATGCTTTTCTCCACATCTGTCGATCCGCATTGGTTCCGGAAGGGTGATAATTTCTGGTACGAATATAAGACCAGCAATGGCAAAGCCTGGTATGTCGTCGATCCGGTGGCAAAGACGAAGCGCCCGCTTTTCGACCTCGACGATATTGCCGCACAGATAACCGAGATCGTCAAAGACCCGTTTACCGCCCAGCAACTACCCATCCAGAAGCTCGAAGCAGGGGAGGACGGACGTACTTTCACTTTCCAGATCACCTCTTCGCAGGATGCTAAAAAAGACAGTACCGACAAGGGCAAAGGTCCGAAGAAGGAGATTTTCTTTTTCTCCTACGACTATCCCACGCGCAAGCTGACCTGGCTCGAAGACAAGAAGAAAGAAACGGAATATCCCGATTGGGCCTCTTTCTCGCCCGATGGTAAAACGGTCGTGTATGCAAAAGACCTGAACCTCTACCGGATGTCCCGCGAGGATTACGAGAAGTTGAAAAAAGACGATAAGGATAGCACGGTCACGGACATACAACTCACGACTTTCGGCGTGAAGGATTTCGGTTTCGGCCAACCTTATAGCCTGCTGAATACCGACACGCTTTGCAACGGCAAGCGGAAAGGTGTCTGGGGTATCGTCTGGTCGCCCGATTCCCGTTATTTTGCCGTGACGGTCGAAGACGAGCGTGCCGTGAAAGACCTCTGGGTGATCAACTCCATGGCTTCTCCCCGTCCGACGCTGGAAACCTACAAATACCAGATGCCCGGCGAGAAGGAAGCGCCCGTCCAACACCTGTTCCTGTTCGATATGAACGACAATAGCTATAAGGAAATCCGCACCTCCGCATTCAAGGACCAGACGTTGCGCCTGGCACGCCGGCCGTGGAGGCAAAAAGACCGTGACCGGAAAGAGGTGGCGAGTGTTTGGTTGGGCGATAATAATCGCTTCTTCGTCACCCGTTCGAGTCGTGACCTGCACCGCATCGATATCTGTTCCTATACGGTCGGACAGGATTCGATCCGCCCGATTATCGAGGAACGCATGAATACCTATCAGGAAGTCCGTCCGCTGGCATCCATAGGAGACGGCAAAGAGTTGATCCAATGGAGCGAACGCGACGGTTGGGCGCACCTCTACCTCTATGATGGCGAAGGTAACCTGAAGAACCGCATCACCCGCGGCCCCTGGCATGTGGACCAGATCGTGAAGGTGGACGAAGCCAAACGTGTCGTTTACTTCCTGGCTAACGGGAAAGATAAAGATGAAAATCCCTACTACGAACACCTGTATCGCGCGGGTCTCGATGGAAACGGTTTGCAACAGGTCACTCCGGGCGACTATTTCCATATGGTCAGCATGGATGACAACGCGGCCTTCGTGGTCAACAACTATTCGCGTGTGAACACCATCCCGCGTACGGATTTGATGGATAGCAACGGCCGCAAGTTGATGACGCTCGAAGAGAGCGACTTCTCCGGGTTGCTGGCCGCCGGTTACCAGTTCCCCGAACCTTTCAAGGTGAAGGCGGCAGATGGTGTGACCGATCTCTACGGTGTGATGTATAAACCGTTCAATTTCGATTCGACGGCCGTTTATCCGATTATCGATTATGTATATCCGGGTCCGCAGGTCGAAGCTACCGTTTACCCGTTCAGCCGGATGAGCGTGCGCACGGACCGTCTGGCACAAGCCGGTTTCGTCGTGATCACGGTCGGGAACCGGGGCGGACATCCGAGCCGTTCGAAATGGTATCATAACTTCGGCTATGGCAACCTGCGCGATTACGGACTGGCGGATCAGAAGGCGGCTATCGAGCAATTGGCCAACCGCTATTCATTCATCGACATCAACCGTGTCGGTATCCACGGCCATTCGGGTGGCGGATTCATGTCTACGGCTGCTATCCTGCAATATCCTGACTTCTTCAAGGCCGCCGTTTCATGTGCCGGGAACCATGACAACCGCATCTATAACCGTTGGTGGAGCGAAACGCATCATGGCGTGAAGGAAGTGGTCAGCGAAAAGGGCGATACGACTTTTGTCTACAACATCAAGACGAACGAAGAGATCGCAGGCAGGCTGAAAGGCCACTTGATGCTCGTACATGGCGACATCGACAACAACGTCCATCCGGGTAATACGCTACGTGTGGCAGACGCCCTGATCCGGGCCGGCAAACGCTTCGATATGTTGCTTTTGCCGCAACAACGACATGGCTTTGGTGACATGGACGAATATTTCTACTGGCGTATGGTCGACTATTTCTCCCGCAACTTGCTGGGCGAACAGGAAACATCGGTAGATATCCCGAAACGATAAAATATAAAGAGTGCGCCGGATTCGGCGCACTCTTTATATTTTATTCCCCGTTATTCAATTTTTGAATCAGGATTTTACCAGCCTTAAATTTTACTGATGTGCGGGTGCGTGTCTCACATTCAGTTCGGACGGGACTTTTTACCCTTTGCTCCTCTTGTCCCACTAAAAAAAATAGTTTATAAACTAATTCAAATAGTTTGAGAACTAATTTTTTTAGTTATATTTGTCCCGAACAAATAAAATATCATGAAACGACTAACTGTAAGAGAAGAAGAAATCATGGGTTATTTCTGGACGAAAGGCCCTTTGTTCGTCAAGCAACTACTCGAATTTTACGACGAGCCGAAGCCGCATTTCAATACTCTTTCCACGATCGTACGCGGGTTGGAGGAGAAAGGTTTTCTGGCACATAACACGTTTGGCAATACCTACCAATATTATGCCGCCGTGACGGAAACCGACTATAGCCGGGGCACGTTGAAGAACGTCATTGCCAAGTATTTCAACAATTCCTACCTCGGCGTGATCTCTTCGCTGGTGAAGGAGGAGGAGGTTTCGGTGGAGGAACTGAAGGAGTTGATTGAATCAATTGACAATGGACAATTGACAATTGACAATTAAGAGAGGGCATTTTTTAATTCTTCATTATTAATTTTTAATTCTCTCGCCGTGGGAACATTTTTAGTCTTCATAATGAAATCCACCTGCTGTCTGGCGGTGTTCTATCTGTTCTATCGCCTGCTTTTGAGCCGGGACACGTTCCACCGTTTCAACCGGATGGCGCTTCTCAGCGTGATAGCCTTTTCTATTGCAATTCCTTTTATACGGTTTGTGACGGATGAACCAGCCGTCGTGCAACCTGCGGTACCGGACATCGAACGGTTATTGCAAATGGCCGGGACTCCTGTGGAGGAAGAGAGTGGTTTTCCGTTCTGGCTGGCGGCTCTGTTTACGGCCTATGCCGGCGGGTGTCTCTTTTTTGCAGGGCGGTTCCTCTATTCCATCTGGCAGATCGTCCGCCTGATCCGTTCGGGCGAGGTGACCCTGCTGGAGGACGGGACGCGGTTTGTCGTGACCGACCGGACGATCCCACCGTTCAGTTGGATGAAATATATTGTCATCTCCCGCATCGATATGGAGGAGAGCGGGGCCGAAATCCTGGCGCACGAACAGGCGCATATCAGGGCTTGCCATTCGCTGGATATGTGGCTTGCCGGATGCTGTGCCGTTCTGCATTGGTTCAATCCCGCCGCTTGGTTGCTGAAACAGGAGTTGCAGAACGTGCACGAGTACGAGGCGGACGAGAGTGTGATTGCACATGGCGTGGATGCAAAGCATTATCAATTATTACTAATAAAGAAGGCGGTCGGCGCACAGCGTTTCACCTCTATGGCCAACAGCTTCAATCACAGTAAACTTAAAAAGCGAATTACCATGATGTTAAAACAAAAATCAAATCCCTGGGCCCGCCTGAAGTATCTTTATGTACTTCCGCTTGCAGCCATTACCGTTGCTGCATTCGCCCGCCCTGAAATCTCCCGCCGGTTGGAAAATATCTCCGATGTGGAGTTTGCCGAAGTCCTCACGTCCCGACAGGACAAAAAGATGTCGCAAGCAGAGAAAAAAGAGGCTGTCAAAAAAATGGGACAGGAGGTCAAAGAAATGAAACATGAGGTCAAAGAAATGAAACGGGAATCCGTACAAATGAAACAAGACTCCAAGAAGGTGAAGCAAGAGGCAAAAGCGATGAAAGAGGAGGCGAAGCAAAACGCCCTTGATATGAAAGCGGATGCTCTTGAAGCCGGAGAAGCCGCCCGGCAAGTCCGTCAGGATGCCGTCAAGGCCAGTGAGAAAGTCCGCGAAGATAAAAAACAAGCTCACAAAGATAAACCGCAAATCGAGATGACGGTCAACCAGGAACCTCGCGAGGATGTCGTCGTTATCGGCTACGGCTCGATAAAGCAACAGGATGGAAAGGTTTTTGATATCATAAAAAAAGACAAGCCTCTCTTGCGTCCTCTGGAATTTGAATCGAATATGCGTCCTGCCGGAGGTGTCCGGTATGCCAAACCGGATCCGCTTGTCATGATTGACGGTGTCGAATATGCGGGTGGACTGGACAAGGTCAATCCTGACGAAATCGAATCGATATCAATAATGAAAGATAAGAGCGCCATCGAAATGTATGGAAAAAAAGCGGTCGGAGGCGTGATCCTGATCACAACGAAAAAGCATCTTTTAAAGTAAAATAAAATCGTATGAAAAATCATGTGTTTGCGGTAATGGCATGTCTTTTTCTTGCTGCTTGCGGTGGCGGAGGCGAGACGAAGGTTGCAAAACTCGAAGTGATCCCTTTGGGAGCAGCTTTCGACAATCAGACGAAGTTGAAGACTTCCGACTGTTTCAAGAAAATACGCTATGTCGCATTGGAAACGACTGATAGTTGCCTGGTGGGACAGGGGGCGCATGCAACCGTCCTGAATGATTGGATTGTAGTAATATCAGGGCGGGATCGTTGCCAGTTGTTCGACAAAAAGACGGGCCGTTTTATCCGTTCGATAGGGCATGTGGGCGAAGATCCCGAAGGTTATTCGAATGTTCGCGGGGGATGGCAGAACCCGTACACCGGCAAACTGAGTTTTCCCGGCTGGAAAAACAAAATCGTCGTTTATGGAGCAGACGGTAAATTCGATCATATCTGGGCTCCTTCGATTCCTGCCGGACAGTTCCCGGCAATGGCGGCATTCGATTATTTGGACGCGGATCTTATCGCCGGCTATTATTCGGCTACCGACAGCCTGCCTGCCCGTATCGCCTTGTTCCGTGGAGATGAGATTGTCCGTGTCGAAGCATTGCCGGCGGAGCAAGAAGGGGACGGGGCGATCACTCCGGACGACATCGCTTCCATCTCGGTTCTGAAAGATGGGGGAGACGGTATGATGATTATAAAATATAAGGACAATAAGTCTGCCGCCTATTCGCTTGGCAACAGTTGTTTCTGGCATGCGGGCAAAGACCTTTATTTCCGCCAGTCTTACAATGACACGATCTATCAAGTGTCGGTCGTGAAAGAGTTGCAACCTGTGCGCGTGCTGGATTTAGGTGTCCACGGCTGGCCCTACAATGAGCGTTTCGAGGATAAGAAAGATGCCATCTATCCGACAAAGTTCATGGAAAATGAAGATGTGATCCTTTTCCGTTTTATGACGAATGTCTATAATGACAAACAGAAGACCTATAATGCTCTCTACCGGAAAGCGGACGGAACCGTCAAAGTCTGCCCTCTCGATGACATGATAACCGACGATACGAACAGCTTCCTTCCCTTACAGCCCGTATCTGTCTCCGCCTCCGGCGAATTTGCCGCCATTCTCCCCTCGGAAGAGGTCGTCGCCTGGTTCGAGGATAACGCCGGTAAAACGGATATCCCTGCCGAAGTAGCTGCTTTGAAGAAGGTCGGTGAGGAGGATAATCCGGTGGTAGCAATTATGGAGTAGGAAAGTGTTGCCGATCGCTTTTGAATTCCATGCTTATAAACAGGGTAACCGCACCAAAATCTTTCCTTGCATAAATGATTCACTTCTGCCAGAATATGAGTCTGATAGACGCAAATATAATTTTGACGCGGATTTCGCGAATAACACGGATAAGAAAATATGTATCAGGTAATTTAATCCGCGGTTATCCGCTAAATCCGCGTCAAAAAATCCTGTTTATTTATTTTAATCTGCGTCTATCAGACTCAAACCTCGTATGTGAAGTTGTTCCTATAGATGCCTGTCGCTTCCCGAAAAGGTCGGCATCGGTTGCCGGATAGATGCCTACCTTTTTCCTGCTACCCTATAGGCTTTTCCCGGACAGGCTAAAGGCTGTATTTTTTAGCCTATAACCTGTATTTTATGGGACAGGAACCAATCAGATCCCTTATATGACAAAACTAAAAAACAGGGTTCACAGCGGTAAAAGGCTAATGGCCAGCGATTTGTTGTGAAGGCTGTGAAGGCTGTGAAACCGGTTTACGATCATCCAATCCTATCGATCGATCCCGCCTTTTTTTATCTTGCATTCACAGGGTTCACAGCAACATGCTGATCTACAGAGTCCCCCGGACAGTGTGAACCCTAATTAAATAAAATAACCAGGGGGTATTTAGAGGATAATCAAGAATATTTGAACCTGTAAATCATCATTTAACGATTCAAATCTTGGAAGTGAATCATTTATACAAGGAAATATTTGGGTGCGGTTGCCATGCTTACAAAATAAAAGTTTCATGGGCATGGAATTTTTATTGTATATTTACCCGATAAAAAAATGACAATTATATGGAACGTTTTAAAGTCGGAATTATAGGAGCCGGGCATATCGCCCGCAAGATGGCGCATACGTTGCGCGATATGGAAGGGGTCGAACCGTATGCGGTCGCTTCACGTAACCTGGAAAATGCCGAAGGGTTTGCCCGTGAATGGGGGGTTACACGAGCTTACGGATCATACGAGGAATTGGCGGATGATCCCGAAGTGCAGTTGATTTATATTGCCACCCCGCATTCGCATCATTTTGAGCAGGCGCAGATGTGCCTCGGAAAAGGCAAGCCGGTCTTATGTGAAAAAGCATTTACCGCCAATGCAGAGCAGGCGGAAGCGTTGATACGCCTGTCGAAAGAGAAACAGGTTTTCTTGACTGAAGCGATCTGGACACGTTATATGCCTTTCTCCCGGACGCTCCGCGAATTGGTCGACGGCGGGACGATCGGGCGCGTGATGATGCTGACAGCCAATATCGGCTATCCGATTGCCGAGAAGGAACGTATCGCCAAGCCCGAACTTTGTGGCGGAGCTTTGCTGGATATCGGCGTTTATCCGATCAACTTTGCAAGGATGCTTTTCGGTTCGGAGATTACAGGAATTACTTCTGCCTGCGTGAAAGGGGAGACGGGGGTGGATTTGCAGGGCAGTATTACTTTTGTATATCGAAACCACCGCATGGCCGTTTTGCAAATGACCGCTTTCTGTGCGAACGACCGGCAGGGAGTTATTTCGGGAGATAAAGGATATATAATCGTCGACAATATCAACAACCCTCAGCAGGCAATCGTCTATTCGATCAATCATGAAGAAGTGGCTCGTTATACCTGTCCGCCGCAGATAACGGGTTTCGAATATCAGGTGCAGGCATCCATCGATGCGATCCGCGAGGGAAAGATCGAAACGCCTTATATGCCGCATATGGAAACTTTGCATATCATGCAGATGCTGGATGATCTCCGGTCTGAATGGGGTGTGCGCTTCCCGATGGACAAGTAAAGGAAAAGAGGAACAAAATCTGTATTTACAGAATGCAGATAACGCAGAACACGCAGAGAAACGCAGACGTTTTATTATTATCAATAAAATAAATCTGCGTTATTCTGCGTGTTCTATGTTATTTGCGTCCGGTTATTAGTTTCGGAGCAATTTTATAAGATTTCGTGGATGCGGATTTCTGTTTGCCCTGCGTTATGCAGTTCCAGAGCCTTTACATTTTCTAATGCCTCCTTTTTCAACTCGATATAATTTGCCGGGCCGGAATAAAGCACCTGTTTCGCTTTCCCTTTCAAGGGTGTGCCTTCCACTACGACTTGGCTGAAAGGGGAGCCGGACAGGTACAGTTCGAGCGAACCGTCCTTCTTTTCCCTGTCGACCGCGATATGTGAACCGGCAACCAGCGTATTGGCTGACTCTAAGTTCTTGTCGTACATCAGGCGGACCGGGTCGATGGAGGTATCTTCCTTCGTTGTCACGGCAAATTCGTACAGATAAATTTGCATCTGCTTGTCCGTAGCATTTCGCATGCGGATATAACGGACTTCGGGAGCGACCTTTTCCAACTTGAAGCGGGCCTGGTCGGCGGGGATGTCGGCAATAGCCGTCCATTGTTTGCCGTCGGCGGACCATTCGAATACCCGTCCGCTGTTTTCGCTTTTCGGCAGGCTGAAGTTAAAAGAGGTAGCCTCTTTCTGTAATTCCCAGGCGAGGCCGAAGGACTGTCCCGGCTCGATGCGCAGCACCTCGTTCAGGCGGTTATATCCGATCTGGTCCTTGCTTTCCTTCAACGGCTGATATTTCAATTGTTCGATATCCGTCAGGATAGAAGCCTTGCTCATCCGGGTGGTGGCGGCATCTGCCTGGTCTGCGAACAACAGGTTGCTTTCGACCCCTGAATGTATCTCCTGTACGAACGGAGTCAGGATACGCGAGCCGACTTTCACACCTTTCTGGTACGGATTCTGATTGTATGTCTGATCGATCGTGCGCATGCTGTCGAGCAACGATGTGAGCGACAGATACGATTGCCAGGTGGCGGCACGGTTTTGGCTTTGTCCGGCTTCGGCAGTACGGATGGCGGCTTGTCCGGCCTTTCCTAACAGGTGGAATTGCATCAGCCACGGTTTGATTTCGTCTATCAGTGCTTTATTGCGGCTTGTCTCGATGGCAGCCGGGGCGGCTGTGATCTCGGCGAACAATCGGTTCATCTGGTCGGCTGCATCTGCATTATAGTTGTGTTTGCGGAAGTCATTGAGGAATGCTTCGGCATAACCGGCATTGCGGACGGATTCGTCGCGGCGGTAGCGGTGGCCGTTTGGTCCCGGATCGCAGTTGTTCTCACAGAATGTCCGGAATGCTTCCGGCGCTTCCGGCAAAACGTAACGGCAGGCTTCGATGAAGTCGCTTCCGGGATCGTAGGCTTTCATGTTCCAGGCATAATCGGCAACTCCGTAGAGGGCTACTTTGGAGGCTTCCGCCCGTTCCATCGGGTTGGCGACGAAACCGGACATGGCATGCGCCGCATTCGGATCGAGCCCGTAAGACGGTCCCATCAGCAGGTGGTCGCGGCAGTAGTCGCTTACAGGGAAATTCCACCAGACGTATGACGGACGTTGGATGCGTTTGTTCACCCATTCCTGCCCTTCGAGTGTGATATCGTGGATCACGCTGTTGCCGGTCCACATCACATGGATCGCCGGGTCGAGCGTTCTGCCCAGCACATCCAGGTAGTCGCTTCCCGCCCAAGCACGGTTGTATTCGGTCGGACACATGATCAGCGGGCTAACGCCTTCTTTCTTCTCGATAAACTCCTTTTGCAAGAAGTTGAGCAGGTCGGCTTGTTTATCAGCCTTGGCCCCTTCACCGGAAATATCGTCGAAGAAGACTGCGAAGGAGCGGACTCCCAAATCGTACATCATTCCGAACTTGTTCAGCACATTCATCCGGTCTTCATCTGTCCATTTGATGTCCAGTCCCGGATGGATCGCCCAGACGAAGTCCACCTTGTTCGCTGCAGCTTCCTTCGCCAGATCCTTGATCTGTGCCGCTTCCTTTTCCGGATAAGGCTTGCGCCAGTTCGGGGAACTGTGGTAGGGATCGTCCTTCGGCCCGTAGATATAAGTATTCATCTTCATCTTGCCATAGAAACGGAGTTGTTCGATGCGGTCGGCATGACTCCAGGGATCGCCGTAAAAGCCTTCGACGGTTCCGCGGAAGGCGACGTCGGGATAGTCGGTGATAGTGCCGAGCGGAAGGCTTTTGATTCCTCGTCCGTTGGTTTCGACCAGCTGGCGCAACGTCTGAGCGGCGTAGAAAAGGCCACGGTTGTCGGAGATGTCGATGTCGATCCCTTCCGGCTTGATGACTAAGCGATAGGCTCCTGAACGTTTCAGTTCGGATGCCTGGTCTTTCATCAGGGTGATTCTAAGCGGAAGCGCTTCCGGAATGTTGGGTATCGACAAGGTTTGCCGTATCAATCGTATGGCATCCGCATCCGGGTTCTCCAGCCCGGTGAGAGCGATGCCGTGAGGCAAATTCAACCGGTTGGTCGACAGGGTGATCTCTTGCGGCTGCGGATGGATGGCCGGCAAGGGATTTTGTGCTTGCAGGACACCTCCTAAAAGGAGGGCGGCAGTTAGATTTAGTAGTTTCATATTTGAGTTATTTAGATGATTAATAAATTTATCCGTTACTTTTGGCTTGATCCAAAAGTAACCAAAAGATCAAGGCTTAACCGTCCAGGCTACTCCGGGCAAAGGCTCCGCTGTCGCCTGCGAAACTCGCTTCGCTCAAACAGCGCAGGCTCCGGCCGCTTCGCCTTTGCCCTCCGCTTGACGCCTGTCCGCTTAGGCCTTTCATAGAAAGCTCCGCTTTCTCTTGGGATTGCCGATACCGATACCTATATGGCAGGCAGTATCGGCAATTCTAAGAGAGCTGTTCAGGCCCTATTTCCGGCCTAAGCTGGCGAGCGTTAAGCCAGAGACCGTAGTGAGCGCCCGGAGGGAACGGAGTAGCGAGCCAGGTTAAGCCTTGACTTTTTGGTTACTTTTGGGTCAAGCCAAAAGTAATCATCCTTTACCGTACCGAAAACAACAACGTCCTCCCGTTCACGTCGCTCCATTCTGTCAGAAGCTGGCGCAATTCCTTGTATTCGGCAGGTGTATAGAGTTGCTTATTCAGTTCCAGGCTGCGGATGGCAGTTACCGTACGTCCGTTTTTCTTGACGGCGATGGTCAGGCTGCCGGCGGCATTGCGGATCGTCTTGTCGGTTTCCGGTGTACGCAGTTCCATGTTATCGGGACATTCGATCGTGTATGTATAGACTTCGCTGACAGGGCGTGGAAGCAACAAGTTCTCTTTCCGCTGGCTGTTCAGGTAGCCATAAGGCAGATGGGAGAAGCCGGAAGCATCGTCTGGCAATGTGATCGTTGCATATCCGTTTTGTTTGTTTAAGGAAGCCGGGGTTCCCATGTTGCCAGTCTTGAAATAAGGCAATAGCTCTTTCCCTACGGATTCTTTGGTCATAGTTGTCAAATTACCATCTTTCTTGAATGTCAGCGTGATGTCATTCTTAATCTGGTAATCTTCAAGAGTAGGAACGGCGACGGCTACGGGTTTTCCTGTTTGCAGGCTGAAAAGCGGAGTCCGGTCGAAGTTCACCGTTTGCGGACGGCGGGTGGAAGAGGGAGAGAACAGATACAATTCACCGTTCACCATACAGGAGACAAGCAACTGGTCAACCGCTTTCAGTGCCAACCCTTTTTCGGCATGGGCTTGGTAGGTTGCCATCGGTTCGGCCTTGAAACCGGCTCCATTCAGCAGGCCTGCGAGCAGGTTGGCTTTTTCGGCTTCAGTTCCGTAAGCAGTGCTAATGGCTGCATCGGCAGGGCGGAGGCGATAGCCGGTCTGGTCCAGTGTCAGCCTGTTGTTGGCAATATGGTTGGTCGTGTATTCGAGGATCGCTTGCAGCTTGTCCTCGTCCTTGTCTTTTTCCTCGACCAGGCTCTCTGCCAAAGTCGCAAGTTGTGGATCACCGGACGGATTGAACTGTTTGAACAGGATGGCCAATGCTTCCCCTTCGGATGCGTAAGTCGTGGCGGCGAGAAAAGGAACGTCGCCATTCCGGACAGAGACGAACGGGGCGCGGGAAGAAGCCGGCAGGTTACGCAATGTCCAGGTTGTCGTACGGGTTCCGCCGGATTGTTTGACGGATGCTTTTGCCGGATTGTTTGCCAACGTATAGGCAAGTTCTTTGGCTTCGGGCGTCACGATCGTCAGGGTGTATTCCTTGACGGGAGAGGATTGGAGCAGCTCTTCGAAAATGTCTACCTCCGGCAGATAGCCCGGTTTGGAAGTGACCGTGTAGTCGAGATAGATAGTCGCTCCCAATTCCAGGCCCGTGTGGACGACGACCATTTCTTTCAGGTGGTTGTAAGCCGGTGCATCAGCCGCATTGCGGGGAAGAACCTCCACGAAAGCGTTGTCCGGCGTCTTGATGATCGTGCCGTCTTTCTGTCGGGTGTAAGACGAGTTGATCTTCAGTTCCTGGTATTGCGGATTGTACACGATGAAACTTTCCCCGTACGTGCTGTTCATGGCCGTGTGGGTGAAGAGCGTCAGTTCCATGTTATAGCGGAACTCCTGGCTGCCGTCGGTATTAAGCGTCCAGGTCTTTGCCAGTTTTTTATATTCGGCTTCCGATGCTCCGAAGGCTGTCGTAGCCATTAGCAGCAGGCAAAGGAGGAAGGCGAGTTTATGTTTGTTTTGTATCATTTGATTTATGATTTATAATTTGTGATTTTAGATAGGGTACTATCTGTTCTAATAGATAGGGTATCATCTCCTCTAATAGATAGGGTATCATCTATTCTAAGGAATGGGATACCATCTATTAGGCGGGATGGGGTGTCATCTTTTTATGACGATATAATCCCCGAACGACTTATGTGCGTTCACGGCACTCCGGAACCCGTCCCAGTCGCCTGCCTCGTACACGCGTTTCTTCAGTGCTAACTTCTGATGCAACACCACTTTGTTGCCGTCCTGGCGGAGAGAACCTTCGAAGTCGGCGGCAGAACTTTGCGCACTGTCTTCTTTTCCGTCACCTGCTAACTGATAGCCTGCGGGGAGTTGGATCGTTTCGTCCAGTTCGACCAGGCGCGAGCAGGCATCCTTGAAACCATACCGGCGTTCTTCGAGGTCGGTGTTGATGCGCAGGTAGCTTTTTACCTGGTTGTAAAGATTATTCATCACCATCGGCTTGAACAACATTTCTCCTTCTCCGGGAAGGGCATAACCGGGTATTTCATAGCGGAATGTCATTTTGATCGGTGCAGCCTGGTAGTTTTTCGGATCTTTGCCATAGTCCACGCTGATAAGGCGTGCTTTAGGCGAAACGGCAAGGAGTTGGCTTTCCAATGCGGCCTGCCATTGAGACTGCCAGCCGGTGGTGAAGATACGGCGGATATTGCTGTCCGACTGCCCTTCGGCTGTGATCGTGAACTGTCCGGTCAGCGTGCCTTTGGCATCCAGCCGGTTGTCGGCCTTGATGCGGATGTAATGATTCTCAGGTGCAGAAACCGGCGTGAGGCAAAGGTCGGAACCTTCGGGAACACCCGGCAGGTAGTTCTGCTGTTGTTCGGCGCTGCTCCATAATTCGCGGCAGAAGGGAACCCAGGTCGGATCGAGCGGCATATAGGTCCCGCTGGAAAGTTTCACGACGGCGACACAGTGGTTGAAGTGGTCGGCCGGGATGCTTTCCACACGACTGCCTGCCATCGTCATAGCCGGATAGGCTTCGAAGCCTGCCATACGCAGGAAAGCGATCAGCGTACCGGCAATGTCCTTGCAGACACCGGCCCGGTCCGTGTAGTTCATTTTCAGGTTGTGCAGCGTGTAGCCTTCGCCTTTGCCCATCGAAATGCCGGAGTAGCGGATGTTGTCGGCAACCCAGTGGGTGAGGACGGCGATCTTTTCCATTTCTGTCTTTTTGCCCCGGATCAATTCGTCCACTTTCTTTTGGGCTTCGGGTATGGCGTCGAAACTGCCGTAGTCTTCGTTTACTTTGTTGAACCAAAGGGATTTGTCCTGCCAGCGTGGTGTGGACGACATCATCAGCTTCGGTGCGGCGTCGAACAGGTCGACCATGTTCGGTTCGCGTTTGGTCGGCATGATGTCCGTGCTGACGAATGTATAGGCTTTCCGTCCGTCCTCGTAGCGCATGGAAGAGGTGCATTCGCCTTGATAGAACTGGAACTGCATCTCTTTCTCCATCGGGATATTTACCTTATATACTTTGCGGACAGTCGGCTCGGTCGCCCAGAAAGGAACGATATCATAGAATTGTCCGCGCATGGGGGGGATGAAACGGGACTCGTCGTCGCCTGTACCGGCAGCCAGCAGGGCGTAGGTGAAACCTTTCTTGTCGATCTGGTAGTCGATGATATCGCCCGGATCGAGGCGTCCTACTTCCATCATGATCTGCCGTGCTCCCCAGTAGATGGCACGGGCGGGAGCGGCGTAGTCTTGCTGTTGGGTGATGTCGAGGTTGATCACGTCGCCGTTGGCTTTGTAGATGGTGACGCGGTGGAACTCGGCATGTGCCGTCAGCGGGTCGTAATCGTATTTAAGGATGCGATTGGCGACCGCTCCGCGTGTGTTCATGACTTTGACGATCTTGCAGACTGCGAAAGAGCCGGAGCCGGTAGGCTGCACGGTCACTGCGGTACTGTCGAGCAGGTTGACACAGTCGTAACCTGCGTATAATTCCGGCTTTTGTAGAGTCGGGTCGGGTGCTGTCCGGCAACTTTCTCCACTTTGTCCGTAGACGGGCGCCGTGGCGAGAAGGGCGGAGGCGAGGATTGATAAGTACTTCATAAAATATAGTGTTTTATATGTTTATTTTGAATAATCGATACCTGAAATAATTTATCCTGTATATCTTTCGGTTGCCAGTTTCCGGCATGCCGCCCGGTCGATTTTTCCGCTGCCGGTGAAGGGGATTGTTTCGACTTGGAGGATGTGCTTCGGACGCTGGTATTTGGGTAATGTTTCAGATATCTTTTCTTTCAATTCGGAAAAGAGGCTGTTCTCCGGTAAGGGAAGAGGCAGTTCTTCAATAAGGGAAGAGGCAGTCTCTTTACCAGGGAAGCGGTCGTTTCCTGCGGTGACCAATAAAACCATCACCTCTCCGAACTTCGGGTCTGGAACGGATGTTATGGCAAAGTTGGCCGGAATAACGGGACGCAAGGCTTCCTCCACAAGCTCCGTTTGTATTTTTATGCCTCCGCTGTTGATGATGTTGTCTTTCCTTCCCAAGATGCGGAAACGGCCGTCCGGGAGCAGTTCGGCGACATCGTTCGTGACGAATGTTTCGTCGGCGACAAGCGGGGCGTCTATCACCAGTGTATTGTCAGTCGAGAGAGATAGCTTGACAGACGGGAAAGGCGTGTAATAGGGAGATGCATCCGGTCCGTTCAACCGCCGGAGGGCGATATGCGAAAGTGTTTCCGTCATTCCGTAGGTGGAGTAGACGCGGATGGGCAATTCTTGTATCCGGGCTTCCAGTTCACGGTCGATGGAGCCGCCGCCGATGATCAGGATATCGGTTTGGCAGAGGCGTTCCCGTTCTTCCGGTACTTGCAGTGTGTTGTACACTTGCAACGGGATCATGGCGGCGAACCGGAGCGGCATGTCGATGTCAGCCATCGGATGTCCGGAAGGTTCACGCAAGACCAAGTCTAATCCTGCCACAAGTGACCGGACGACCATCATCTTCCCGGCGATATACCGGAGCGGCATGCAAAGGAGGGCTTTATCCCTTTGCTGCAACCCTAAATAATCGCAGGTGAGACGGGCGCTGTTTACCATCTGCTCCTTGCGGACCGTGATTCGTTTGGGTGTACCGGTCGAACCGGAAGTCTGCACTTCCAAGTAAGGAGAGGCAGACTTCCAGTCGTCTAAGAAAGCTTGTAAATCTTCTGATATCTTTGATATTGCCATAAATCTAAGAATCTGTAAACTATTTCGGGTTCGACCAAAGGCGATCCCCCTTTACTACCAACGGTATGTCGATGTTGTTGGTGAAAAGGCCTCCTGTTCCCAACCCTTGCGGAAGCGGATTGTCGAAAGTCGCGCACCATTGGGCGATGGCGTTCAGGCCGACATTCGATTCTAAAGCTGAAGTGATCCACCAGCCGATCTGCCGTTCCTGGGCTTCCTTGATCCATTCGCTACAGCCGTACAGACCTCCGTGAAGGGACGGTTTCAGGATGATATATTGCGGATTGATGAAAGAAAGCAATTCTTTCTTCTTCTCCGGCGTGTTGCAACCGATCAGTTCTTCGTCGAGGGCGATGGGAACCGGGGAGGAAGCTGCTAACAGGGCCATATCTTCCCATTGTCCGGCGCGGATCGGCTGTTCGATCGAGTGCAGGTCCAGTTCTGCCAGGCGGTTCAGCTTCGTCATGGCTTCGTTCGGTGAGAAAGCGCCGTTGGCATCGACACGCAGTTCGATTTCTTCGGAGGAAAATTGTTCGCGGATCAAGCGAAGGATTTCCAATTCTTTATCGAAGTCAATCGCCCCGATCTTTAGCTTGATGCAACGAAAGCCTGACTCGATCTTGTCTGCCACCTGTCTCGACATATCCTCATAACTGCCCATCCAGATCAGCCCGTTGATCGGGATGCCAGCTTCGCCACGCGAGAAAGGCGTATCCCACATATTAAAACTATTGGCCTCGAAATGCAAGAGGGCAGTCTCCAAGCCGAACAGGATAGAAGGATAGTCACGCAGCCCGTCTATATCGATCTTGCCTGTGTTGGTGAAGTTTTGGCAAGCCTTAGCCAGCATCTCCTCATATCCGGGAACGTCGTCGCAACTCAGATTTGGCAGTGGAGCGCATTCGCCGACTCCCCAGCGATCGGGATCATCTTTTGAAGAAAGAACCAGAAACCAGCTTTTCCGTTCTGTATACGTCCCGCGTGAAGTGCCTGCCGGTTTCTTGAAATGCAGATCTCTGGGATAAACTTCGATTTTGTAGTGCATAAATTATGTGTTTTATTTAAGGGAATTTCGGATAATCTTCGAAACGAGGACGGCGTTTTTCGAGGAAAGCCTTGCCGCCTTCCTGGGCTTCGTCGGTCATATAGTAGAGCATGGTGGCATCGCCTGCCAACTCCTGGATTCCGGCCTGGCCGTCCAGTTCGGCGTTGAGGCCGGCCTTGATCATGCGGAGGGCGAGCGGACTGAGCAACATCATTTCCTCGGCCCATCCGACATATTCGTCTTCGAGCTTATCCAGAGGAACAACCTTGTTCACGAGGCCCATGTCGAGTGCCTCTTGTGCATTGTATTTACGGCAAAGGAACCAAATCTCACGCGCTTTCTTCTGGCCGACGATGCGGGCTAAATAGGATGAACCGAACCCGGCGTCGAAACTTCCCACGCGAGGACCCGTCTGTCCGAATATCGCGTTTTCAGAAGCAATCGTCAGGTCGCAGACCACATGCAACACATGCCCGCCACCGATCGCAAAACCGTTTACGGCAGCGATCACCGGCTTCGGAATCGAGCGGATCTGTTTTTGCACATCGAGCACATTCAGCCGTGCCACGCCATCTTTACCGATGTAGCCGCCGTGTCCTTTCACATGCATGTCGCCTCCGGCACAAAAGGCCGTGTCTCCGGCTCCGGTCAGCACGACGACATTGATATCAGGCCGTTCGCGGCAGATATAGAGTGCATCGCTCATCTCCGTCGTCGTTGTCGGAGTGAAAGCGTTGCGATAGCGTTCGCGGTTGATGGTGATGCGGGCAATCCCGTTGTAGAAATCGAACAGGATTTCTTCATATTCTTTGATGGTTGTCCATTCTCTTTTTGTATCCATAAGATGAATTTAGAATTATAAATTATGAGTTATGTTCTTATTTCTTTAGTTGGTGGTAATATTCTTTGAGTAGCCGTACATCTTCAGCCGCATCCGTGAATACTTCCATCAGCATCGGCTGGTTGTGGGGTGCGGACTGGGTGAAAACTGCCATCGCATCCGTCAGTTCCCCGTCGTTATGGACGGGAAGGTAGGAGAATCCCCGTTCTTCGGCCCATCCTTTGGCGGAAGTTTTGTGTGTCGCAGTCACGAAACGATGCGTCTTATCTTCCATTTTCAGACCGGGGAGCGCCTGGAATATTTCCCCGCCTCCGTTATTGAGCAGCAGGATGCGCAGGTTACAGCCGAAGTTGGTGTTCCAAAGTGCGTTCATGTCATAAAAGAAACTCAGGTCTCCGATCACCACGAAGTTCAGTTTGTCCGAACAAACCGAGTAACCGATAGCGGTCGAAAGCGATCCTTCTATCCCGCTCGTCCCCCGGTTGCAGCAGACTTCGACCTCTTCGGGAAGCGTGTATAACTGGGCGTACCGTACGGTCGAACTGTTGCCTAAATGCAAGGCCGCAGGTGTTGGAAGCGATTTGATCAATGCTCCGATGGCAGCCATTTCCGAATAGGCAAATTCCGGTTGCGGCAAGTCACGGGTATTGTTCTCCCATACGCGTGGGAACTCCGTTGTCCGGTTTTCCAGCAGGTAAGCGATCTTTTCGAGAAATTCGAACGGGTCCATCTCGATAACGGTTGTCAGGGAGCCGTAAAGGTCCGTTACTTCTCCGTCGAGCGAAACATGCCAGTGCTCGCGGGGCGGATGCTTGCGGAGGAATTGTTTGAGGCGTTTCGACACGATATGTCCGCCGTACGTGATCAGCAGGTCGGGAGCCATCTTTTCTAACTTCTCTTCCGGCAGGGCGTAGAGGGCGGCATCGAAATTCTTTACCGGTATGCCGGGAACGGTCTTGTTTCCCGTATGCTCGGTAAGCCAAACGAAATGTTTGTATAGCAGTTTGGAATATTTCTTTTCAAAAAGATAGATCAGACTCATCTGTCCGGCAACGACCATCCGACGGTTGTAGTTGTTTAGCCGCTCGATCAGCCCAGTATATTCGCGGTCGTAGACGTTTAACCCCTGGTAGCGGGTGATGACGCGCACCTTCGGCAATTCTTCTGTGGTGAAGCGGAACAGCGGTTCCGAGATCGGCACGTTGATATGCACCGGCCCTTTCCCATGATGGTTCAGTTCGAGCAGGGCTTCGTTGATAAGGCGGTTGCAATGCCATTCGTCTTCGTCGGTATGTATCTCCGGCAGGTTGACGGATTTTTTGACAAGCGAACCGAAGACGCCGGGTTGCGGAAGCGTCTGCCCGTCCATCTGTCCGATCCAGGCTCCGGGACGGTCTGCCGAGATCACAACCAATGGCACTTGCTGATAGAAGGCTTCCGATACGGCAGGATGAATATTAAGCAACGCACTGCCCGATGTACAGCAGACAGCAGCCGGGCTGCCGCCATGCAACGCCAGTCCGATTGCGAAGAAAGCCGCACTCCGTTCATCCGTCACCGGATAGCAGGAGAAGAACGGGTGATTGGCAATCGTATGTACGATAGGTGAATTGCGGCTACCGGGACACAAAACGATTTTCTTGACGTTATGCTCGATGAGCAGGGCTACGAGTTGCAGGATGTTTTTCTTATCTGAGTACATAATGTATTTGTTTGCTTTGTCATGCGATGGTTCGATCGCTTTTTCTGCAAAGATAACATCTGTGAGGCAGAAAACATTCATAATCTTAATGAAAAAGGCTTCGCCCCGGAACTATCCGGCAGGCGAAGCCTTTCTGCTTTCGTTTATTTCAAAAATTCCTTGTTCAGAACTTCTGCATATTCAGATTCTTGTCAACCAGGATGCCGTCGACTGCTTTCAGGTTGAATTTTACTTTGCGTTTCGCTTTCAGCTTGATAGTGAAGAGGTCTTCGGAACCTTCGAGCGTCTTCTTGTCACCGAGGTTGACGAAGGTAGGATAGAGCGATTTCTGGCCGTTAGTGTGCAGACGGTCGTATGTCAGGTTCTCCATCGCACCGAGGTTTGCCGGTTCGATACCGACAAAATCATAATCCTGCTGATCGTAAGGCAATGCGAAACTCAAAGCGTTGACAGCTTTGATGCTGTCGCCTTTGATGGTGATTTCGACTGTTTCGCCGGCATTGTACGTCTGTTTCGGAGTGGAGAGGGAGAGCGTTCCGGCTACACGATCCGTACCCGGATTCTCAATTCCGTCTTCCAATTGAGTTGCCACAACCGATATGTCGTAAGCATCGATCAGACCGTTCCGGTTGATATCGCCTGCACTGACATAATCGAAATCGCTGTCACCGCGACGCAGCCCCGTGTAGTTCATATACGAAGTCAGGTCGTTCGAATCGATTTTTTTGTCGTTATTGATGTCGCCCGGCAGATAGCTTTCTGTTCCCGGAACCTTGAATACATACAATTCGCGACCGGAAGCATAGTTGCCGACACCTTCCGTAATATGCAACTTGATGTAGCGGGCTTTCGGCTGATCCTTGAAAGTGAATACTTTCACGTCTCCATTACGTTCCCAGCGGAACGAGTCGACAGCCGTCCAGTTTTCCTTATCCATGCTGTAGGCCACGTCGCCGGCAAGGATCGTGCCGTTGCCTCCATCCTGGCGGCACAGATAATGGAATTTATCCAGTTGGTTGATGGTGCGCAGGTCGATAATCATGTCGAACGGCATTGCGTTCTTGCGGTATTTCGTGTGGAACATATCGCCTAACTCGGCAAAGTCGAACAGACGGAAGATTTCGAAACCTTCCTGTTCTTCGGCAGTCACTTCGCCACGGATGCCTTTGATGGCAAACTCCAGCGGGTTGGATTTTGTCTTGACGGAGAAAGCAGACCAGTCGGAATGGCCGTCCTTGTTGACTGAGCGGATCTTGAACGAATAGTCTGTTTCGGCAGAAAGGTTGTCGAACAGCAGTTCGGTATTCTTGATCTGTGTATAGAGCATGCCGTTAAATTCTATTTCGTAGAAGTCGGCGCCGGAAACTTTGTCCCAAGTCGGTTTTAACGTGTAGGCTTCCGTGTTCCCGTCTGTCACCAGTGCGGTCGGAGCGGCCAGCAAGCCGGTAGAAACGCGGTGAGTGTCGGGCATGTCGAATTGGTAGCCATCGAGGGTGACAACCGTTTCGTTCAGAACGATGTCTGTCGGAGCCAGTTTGACCAACAACTGCGGGTTCTTGGTGATCGTCACCTTTTCGAATTCGCTTCCTTTGGTGGCGAATTTGTTCAGGTTCGGGGCAGCATCGTAGAAATAGACGTTCGTGCTGTTCTGGTATTCGTCCATCGAACGGGCGGCTACCAGTTTCACTTTGGAGGAACCGACTTTGGCGGTGATCTTCTTCGGCATTTTTGAGAGGTTGATGCGCAGTTCGGTTGCTTTGTCTTTCACGAAGCCGTCAAAATCGCCTGTTGTCGGATAGATGGTGACTGCGACTTTTGACGGGTCGTTGTTCTTGATTTCGATCCGCGTGGTTGTCCCTTTGCCGTTCAGATAAGCTTGGGTTCTGCCATCGTCGTCATATTCGGTGAACTCGCTATATCCGGACGGGTAAAGCTCGTAGATGCGCAGATTCTTGTCGATCTCCTTTACATTATTATTAGGATTCGTCATCGGGATGATCGCACCGGCTTTCACGAATACCGGTAGTTTCCATAGCGGAGAAGCGAAGTTATTGACAACACAACCACCCGTGTATTTTTCGCCAGTGAAATAATCAAACCAATCGCCCTCAGGCAAGTAGATGCCATTGCGGATATCGTTACCCTTTTCATCTGCCTGTGTCTCCTGATATATTGGGGCGACAAGGAAATAAGGGCCATACATGAACTGATATTCCGTAGCCTTGCCATAAGTATAAGGATTCGGATCTTCGAGGAACATGGCACGGATCATCGGCTTGCCGTCTACCGCCTCGCGTGCGATACTATAAGCATAAGGCATCAACTCCGATTTCATTTTCAGATACCATCGGTTGATGGAAGTTGCCGGTTCGCCTAAGGCATGCGGATATTTTTCGTTTGATCCCCAGCCGTCCATATTCAGTTCCATCGGTGTCCAGGTCTTCCACTGGAAGTCGCGGGTGTTCATTGCCAGGTTCTTGCCACCGAAGATACCGTCCATGTCGGATGTGATGTTCGGCTGCCCGGAAAGTCCCGAACCGATATAAGTCGGAATGTGGAAACGGATATATTCCCATTGTCCGCCTGTCTGGTCACCCGACCAGATACCGGCGTAACGCTGCGTTCCTGCCCAGCCGTCGAGAGAGATGATGAACGGACGTGCGTCGTTTCCGTAATACGGCATGATATGTCCGACGTCAGCCACTCCATTCAGGCCGAACGAGTAGCCCCAGCCAACCCATGCCACGTCTGTTTTCAGAACCCGTACACCGGCATCGCGCACCTCTTTTACGATGTCGCGTTGCAACAAGGCGCTGATACTGTCTTTCGGATGCAGGTCGGATTGTGTCCAAAGACCGATCTCGACACCGTTTTTATGAGCGTAATCGGTGAGGTTCTTTAAGTTTTGGATATTTCCGTCCAATGTTTCGGTCTGTCCGTAGCCGGCTCCGTAGCCGTCGTTCGGCAACAACCAACCTAACGGCATATCGTGATTCTTGTAACGGTCGATCACGGCACGGGCGGAGAACTGGTAGTTGTCCTTTTCACCGTTCAGCGATTCCTTGATACCGCCATTGTCTTTCTGGCTTTCCTTGTAGCGTTTGCCGTCTTCGAACAGGATGCCTTTTTCGTCTTCCACCCAATAGTCGCGGTTGTAAGCGTTCAAGTGTCCCTGATAGAATCCGAACTTGGGCAGCAGTACCGGGTTGCCGGTCAGTTGGTAGAAATCGTTCAACAGGGCGACAGGGCCGTCGCTGACCATGTAGAAAGCATCCAGATAGTCTGTATCGTGGGATAGTTTTACCGTACCCTTTTCAGCAGCGCCGAAATCATATTTTCCCTGTTTGAAAGTGTACCACATGAAGCCGTAGCCGTTTGTGGACCAATAGTAAGGAGTCGGCGAGGCTACGCCACCGTCTGTCCAACTGTTCTGGTTTTCGATGGCTATGGCTTTTCCTTTATGAGAGAAGCGGCCGTTCTGTACGCCGCCGCCGTAGAAATATTCATCGGGGTTTTCTTTCAGCGTCAGGACCGTTTTGCCCTTTTCGTAAGCCACTGGTCTGGTCTCTTCGAAAGCAACCGTGTTTGTGGCAAGATTAGTGACTTTCAATAAAGCTGTCGATTTGTCCAACTGGAGTCTGACTTTTCCGGTCGTGATGGTCACTTGTCCGTTTTCGTCCTGGATGTCCAGTTTGGAAACCGGACGGCGGGGATTGTCCACGAGAATCCGGGCTTCCGGTTTTGCCTCCGGATCACGAAGGATGCCGCCATTGTTGTCCTGGAACATACGGAAGATGTTGTCTCCGTAGAAATCGAATGTCATCCGCTGATTGTTGGAAAATACAACGTCGACCGTAGTCGGGTTGATCCGCTGCACACTGACGATCGTTTGCGCCTGCTGGGCGATAGCAGCTACAGGCTCGGAGGTCCCGGTCGCAGCCATTAAAGGAGCAGGAGAAAACATCAATGGCGCAGCAAGAGCGATCAGGATCGCTTGTTTCTGTTTACGATTAGCCATTAAGCGTTTCATGTTGATTAAATTGAATTATTTAGGTTTTTTATATTCTGAGACAAAAGTACATAAAATCTTCTATAAGTTTATGGGATGACAAAAAGAACTATATCGAAAACCTGCTTTTTCCCTCTTCAAATGTATGACGACATATGCTCCTGCATTCTTGTTGTTATTGTAATAATTGACTAAAATCCCTATTGGTCTGTTTCGAAACACATACCCGTGAAAATCGGTTTTCATAGGCATGAAAATAAATTGGGTCTTGTTCACATTTGCTGTATGGCTGCTTTTAGTGTATTTGATTAATAAAAGAGCACAGCTTAAAAAATAAAAGTCTATATTATAAGTGCAAACAAAAAATATGGACAAAATCATT
>NZ_JACOOJ010000036.1 GCF_014287585.1 Parabacteroides hominis
AGAACGAAAATGGCAATTATTACTTATACAACTCGGAAAATTGCGGCATAGAAAAATACTATATCGGGAAAAGGAGGAAACGATATAAAAAGAGGATGTGTCGGTTTTGACACACCCTCTTTCTTCGAAAGCTCCGCTTTCTCTTGGGATTGCCGATACCCCTGTTATATAGCTATCAGTATCGGCATCCCCAAAGCCCCCTCATCCTCTCTTTTGCCGTCTGCTGAAGCAGACGGTTTAAAGGGTTTAGAGGCAAAGCCTCTTCCTCTGTGGCACGGGGGACAAGTGCAGGGCAAGCCCGTTCCCGCGCTTGACGCGGGATCGCAAGGAAGCAGGTTCGGCCTTGATCTTTTGGTTACTTTTGGATCAAGCCAAAAGTAACAGATAAATCAGCATTTATATATTGTAGAAAAAGACTTTTTTTTCATCCATCATGTTACGTTTGTCCGAGTGGCGTGTCTTTTTAATAGAATGGAACAAGAACAGTTTAAAATAGAAGTCGTACCCTTGCGGGGAAAGTTGTCGGGATGTGCCCGGCGCCTGTTGGATGATCCCGAAGATGTGGAAGATGTCGTTCAGGAGGTGTTCCTCAAGCTGTGGTATATCCGTGATGAACTGGACCGCTATGATAGTGTGGAGGCCCTCGCCGTGCAGATTACAAAACATCTTTGCCTGAACCGTCTCCGGGCGTTCCGGTACAGGCAGGAAAAGCTGTCTGACTCGGCGACATTTGCGGCAGACGATAATCCGTATATCGCGCTGGAGCAGAAAGACAGTGTCAGTCAGGTCATGCATATCATGGAGCAGCTTCCCGGATTGCAGCAGACGATCCTCCGTATGAAGCATGTCGACGGTTTCGAGGTGAAGGAGATCGCCGAGTTGACAGGCAGCAGCCCGGAAGCTGTCCGGGTAAACCTCTCACGAGCCCGCAAAAAAGTCAAGGAACTATTCTTAAAAATGTAGCAGGATGAAATCAGACGAATATATCTATATCGAAAATCTGTTGGAGCGTTTCTTCGAAGGGGAGACATCCAATGCCGAGGAGCAGGAGCTTTACGCGTTCTTTGCCCGCCCGGACTTGCCGGAGCATCTGAGGGGCTATAAACCGGTGTTCGGTTATTTTGAGACCGGGATCGCCGGGGAGGTGGAAGAGGGACGAAACCCTTCGAAGCCGGTCCGCAAAAAACCTTTTTTAAAAAGGTGGTTATGGATGGGGATGGCGGTGGCCGCTTCTTTGTTGTTGTTCTTATTCTTGAACAAGGGGGATGGCGGCAAGGATGACGAGTTTAATCCGTATGCCGGCAGCTACATCATCCGGGGTGGGGTGAAGACGGAGATACCCGAAGAGGTGGCGCGGAAATTGGATAGGGTGATCCGGGAAATCGAAAAGAAACAGTATGAAAAGGAGCGGTTGGCCCTGCGTTCTTTGCGGCAGTACGAGAAAACAATGGATAATATCCAAACGAAGGAGGACGAAGTCGAACGGTTCGAATCGGACATCGAGAGGTTGGAGAGGAGATACAAGGATAAATGATGATTTATTAATAATAATAGTATGAAAACAAGAAATCTTATTTTGACAGCTGCCCTGTTGTTGGCAGGGAGTTGGGCCGGTGATCTGCTGGCACAGGCGAATTTGAATGCATTGATGAAAAAATGCGAGTCGATGGAAAAGGTGAGTGTCGACGTGATCTACGACAAAGACCGGAAAACAAAAAAACCGGTGAAGGAAGTGACCACGATCACATTCTCGAAAAAGGACAATCCTAAATTGCTGGACGAGTTTCTCAACGCCTTCAGGAAGGACAAGGAAGCCGCCTATAAAGTGATCGAATCGAAAATCGACGGCAAGGTTATACCCTCTTTCTACCGCTTTGCAGCCGGAACTTCGGACATCTCTTTTTCGTTGGATGATTTGAATAAAAAGTATAATGGGAACGAGTATCTGCTTCGGAACGGAGAAATACAGGTGACGAAAATCGAACGTTTCGACTTCAAGGAAGAGAGCGAATGGGGATAAAAAAGTGTCTAATATCTTTACACCACTGTCCAAAAATTAGACACTCCCGGAAAATAACTAAATTGTTATGGTACTGTAAATAAATAATTTATATACTTTGGCACGCTGTTTGCCTGTAATTAGGCAAAGAAGAAATAGTAACAATAAAAACAGATACAGTCATGATTAAAATTGAAGGATTAAGTAAGTTTTTCCGTACGGAAGAGGTGGAAACGATTGCATTGAACGGCGTGTCGATGGAAGTGAAGGACGGTGAGTTTGTGGCTATCATGGGCCCTTCCGGCTGTGGCAAGTCCACTTTGTTGAATATCTTAGGTTTGCTGGATAACCCGACATCGGGCGATTATTATTTGGCAGAGAAAGAAGTCGGACACCTGAAAGAAAAAGAACGTACGCAAGTGCGTAAAGGAAATATCGGTTTCGTGTTCCAGAGCTTCAACCTGATCGACGAACTGAATGTATTTGAAAACGTGGAGTTGCCGCTTACCTACCTGAAGGTGAAGGCAAGCGAGCGCAAGCAGATGGTGAACGACATCCTGAAACGCATGAACATCAGCCACCGCGCCAACCACTTCCCGCAGCAGCTTTCCGGAGGTCAGCAACAGCGTGTCGCTATCGCCCGCGCCGTCGTTTCGAACCCGAAGATCATCCTCGCCGATGAGCCGACCGGTAACCTGGACTCGAAGAACGGCGCCGAAGTGATGCAACTCCTGACCGAACTGAACAAAGAGGGCACTACCATTGTTATGGTAACGCACTCCAAGCACGACGCGAGCTTCGCCCATCGCGTGATCAACCTGTTCGACGGTAGTATCGTGTCGTCCGTAAGCGAATTCATTTAATTTTTTGTAAGTAACACATAGACACATTCAAATTGTTTTTTGCAGATATATCCGGCTTGGGAAAGTCGGGTATATCCTTTTTATTTTTGCGACTCACTAAATTGGAATATACAATGAATAATCTATTAAATATAAAATCTTTCCTGAAATTCCTTAGCCGGAACAAAGGGTACACGGCGATCGACGTCTTCGGACTCTCCGTCTCGTTGATGTTCGTGATCCTGATCGCGGTGTATGTGGAACGGGAGCTGAATATCGACAAGCAGCAGGAGAATTACGAGCGGATTTATGCTATCGGCAACGAGCAAATGCTGGGTACGGCTGTCCCGGTGGCCTACTGGCTGGAAGAACGCTATCCGGAGATCGAGAAAGTCTGTCCGATGGTAACCGACCAGTGCAAAGGGCATCAGATTTATTATGGCGAGAAGAAATACATCGCCGACCTGGTGTTTGTCGACTCCACTTTTTTCGATGTTTTTTCATTCAAGGTGTTGGATGGCAATCGTGAGAAACTGATGGACGGCGCCTACGACGCAGTTATTTCCGAGACGTATGCCAACAAGCTGTTCGGTGGAGAAAGCCCGATTGGTAAAAGTGTCCGTATCAGCGATTCGACGAGCGTGACGATCACCGGTATCATGGAAGACGTCAAACGGTCGGTGATCCCGAACGTGGACCTGTTGCTCCGTATCGAGCGGGTGGGCGAGTTTAATGGCGGGCTTACGAAGACAACTGCCAACAATGCCGGCTCCTGTATTGCGTTCCTGCTGGTGAAGCCCGGAGCCGACCTGAAAGCGCGGACGGACGAAATCCTGGCGTTTTTCAAGGAGCGCTTCTGGATGTATAAGGGAGGCTTCGCCGAGGAGTTGAAGATCGTTTCCATACCGGAAATGTATTTCGGCAACTGGATGTACTCCAGCCTGAACCAAGGCGATAGGAAATTCTCCCTGATCCTGATGTCGGTCGGCATCCTGATTCTGATTTTTGCGATTATCAACTATATCAACCTGACGGTGGCGCAGGCGGGACAGCGGGCAAAGGAGATGGCTACGCGGCGGTTGTTGGGCTCTTCGCGTATGGATTTGTTCCTCCGGCTTATGATGGAGGCGACGCTTCTGACGGCCGTTTCCTTTGTGATCGGATTGCTGTTGGCGAAGGCTGTCTTGCCGTTTGCCAACGACCTGTTGCAGGTGCGCCTGACGTTCGAGGTGCTGGCTACTCCGCTCTGGGGCGGGATGATCGTGGCCGTGATCCTGCTGACGGGTGTTTTGTCGGGCTTGCTTCCGGCTATCCTGATCTCGTCGGCCAAGCCGATCGACGTGGTGCGCGGCACGTTCCGCCGGCAGACGAAGATGGTGTTCAGCAAGGTCTTCATCACGTTCCAGAATGTGATCACGATCGCCATGATCGCCGCCTCGCTGACGATGTACCTCCAGATCGACCATATGATCCATGCGCCGCTGGGCTACAATACGACGAACATTATCGAATCGGAAAACGTTTTCCGGTCGAAGAGCGAGATGGAACAGGCGGAAGACCGCTTGCGCCAGCTTCCGATAGTCAAGGCTGTCGGGCATTCGAACGGGACGCCTTCGAGCGGGACGAACAACAGCAGCGGCGAGTACGAAGGAAAATCACTCAGCTTCCAGCAGATGCAGGTAGATAGCGCGGCGTTCCATATCTTCGGCCTGGAGATCAAGACTGACAACGGGGTGGCGAACTCAAGCGGCGGTTGGTTTTTGAATGAGCTTGCGTTTAAGCAGATGGAGTTGCCGGAAGATGCCGTTTCGTTCAAGTGGGGAGAAGATGCCACGCCTATCTTAGGGGTGATCAAGGATTTCCAATTGTGGGATATCTCGCGTGAAAACTCTCCGGTGATGTTTCGTTTCCGTGATCCGAAATCGGGCTGGTGGCCGTGGAGCTACGTGATCGAGGTGCAGGGCGATCTCGTCAAGGCTTACGAGGAGGTGCGCAATGTCTTCGAGGAGGTGTCGGGTGTTCCTTTCGAGGGGCAGTTTATCGACCAGGGCATTCAGGAGCATTTCGAGTCGCAGATTCGTCTGGCCAAGATCGTGGTGATCTTTGCTTGCATTGCGATCCTGATCTCGCTGTTGGGTTTGCTCGCGATGTCGACCTATTTCATCCTGCAACGTTCGCAGGAGGTGGCGATCCGCAAGGTGTTCGGCTCGGACAACCGGGGGATCTTGGTTCGCCTCGTCGGTACGTTCCTGATGTATGTGGGGATCGCGTTCGTGATTGCGACGCCGTTGAGCTGGTATTTCATGGACAAGTGGCTCTCGGACTACAGCTACCGGATCACGCTTAGCCCGCTGATCTTCATCGCATCCGGGTTGTTCTGCTTCCTGATCTCCTTCTTAGCGGTATTCTTCCAGAGTTGGCAGGCGGCGAATGCGAATCCGGTGAATAGCGTGAAGGAATAGTTACTTTTCTCTTGAAAGAAAAGTAACCAAAAGTTCAAGGCTTAACCGTCTGGGCTACTCCGGTCAAAGACTCCGCTGTCGCCTGCGAAACTCGCTCCGCTCAGACAGCGCAGGCTCCTGCCGCTCCGTCTTTGCCCTCCGCTTAACGCCCATCCCAAGAGAAAGGCCTCGCCCCAGTTTCCCCGGTCGCGAAGCCTTTCTCTTTTATTTCTTAATTCTTAATTTTTAATTCTTAATTCCCTAAAGTTCCCCCGGTCTTTCGTCATCCGGCTTGCTGCTGCCGCCGCCTTCTTCTTTTTGGGCGGCTTTTTTGGCGTTGAGGGTTTTACGGGCGGCGAGGATGGCTTTCTGGCGGTCGATGAGGTTGTTCAGGTTGTTGATGATCTCCAGGTAGTCCGTATCGCCGTTCACTTCGGCCAACGCATTGAGGCGTTTGACGGCGGCGCGGTAGGCGGCATCGGTTTCCAGGCGGGCTGCTTTGGTCGCACCGGCGATGATGGTAGCCTGCTGGTTGTTGCGGTTGGTGAAGAAAGTGATAAATTTCTCGTTCGCCTCTTTCAACCGTTCCACCCATCTGTCGAGGCCGGCCATCTGGAGGCGGTTCGTGACATTGTCCAGCGAAACGCCGTCGAGCGGTGAGCTTGCCGGATTGGACAGTTCGCCGGGGCGTTCTTCTACCTGTTGGTTATCAAATTCTTCCAAATCCTGAATCAGGTTTGTCACGGCACTGTTTTCTGCCAGATAAGGCAGGTTGCAGGGATCGCCGTTACGGCGCAGGATGATATCGACCTGGCGGGCGATCTCGGCGATGACCGGGTCGAAATCATTCAGCCCTACATCGTTCTGGCGTTTCAATCCTCTGTAGGTATCGTCACGGATCTGGTCGAGGCGGGTGACATCGTAAGAGAGTACGTTTTCGCCGCCGCCGACTTTCATCGTTTCGTCGAATACGTTGTATTTGACTTTGTAGTCGTTTACTAACTCTTTGATTTTAGAGTCATTACATTTGGTCAGTTCCGCGAGCGCGAAATTGTGGAAGCCAAAATTTTCGTCTTGTTTAAGATGGGATAAATTGAAAGTTTTAATTTCTGACATGGCATTAATTTTGAATGTTATATATCTGTTTTCGTCTGTTTTCCCGTCGTCGAGCTGCTCGCCGGGATGTTTTCGTCCGTTTTCTCGTTGTCGAGCTGCTCGCCGGGATGTTTTCGTCTGTTTTCCCGTTGTCGAGCTGCTCGCCGGGATGTTTTCGTCTGTTTTCCCGTTGTCGAGCTGCTCGCCGGGATGTTTTCGTCTGTTTTCCCGTTGTCGAGCTGCTCGCCGGGATGTTTTTGCCCGTTTTCCCGTCGTCGAGCTGCTCACCGGGGTGTTTTTCCTTGTCGGTTTGCTGTCGAGCGTTACATCGTAGGCAAATATACCCTAAATTAAACAGTAAACAATTATTTTATCCTTTAATTTTCAACAGATATTGAAAAAAATCGGGAGGACAGGAGGGACGGTGGCGAGGAACTGTCAAAATCTTGGACACACCTGTCTAAAATTTTGACAGACGGAGAATGAAATTGTTTTGGTATAACATTGTTGTTCAGATGTTTAGGTGTGATGGCATAATTTTTGCATAGTATTAGACAAATAAAAATAAATACAATCAGTGATGAAAACACTTATGCGTAATTTTATGAGCATTATCAGGCGATTTCAGATAGCTACGTTATTGAATGTTGCCGGACTTTCCGTTGCCTTTGCCGCTTTTTTGGTGATTATGATGCAGATCGAATATGAGCGTAACTTCGACCGTTGCCATCCGACGGCCGACCGGATTGTCCGCTTGGACAGGCAGCAGATGGAGGAGGATATGTTTGCCCCTATTCTGCCCCGTGCCTTTGCGGATGCCGTCTACCGGTCGTCGCCCCATATCGAGGCGGCCACGCTGCTGACCATCGATTACCGTAAGCAATACATGACCGTCGGGGAGGAGAACGGGCGGGAAGGGTTCACCGAATTGTTGAGAGGTTGCTATCCCGGCCTGGCCGAGGTGTTCGGCTTTACGATCATCGACGGGGATGCGCGTTGCCTGGAACAACCCGAAATGGCCATGATGCCGGAAAGCATGGCGCGGCGGATGTTCGGCGAAACGTCGGCCATCGGGAAGAGGCTGCATCTGGAGGAACGGGTTTATTTTAAAGGAGACGTTCGCGACCTGACGGTCGGAGCGGTCTATCGGGATTTTCCGGGGAACACGCAGTTGGATAATTGCCTGTACACGCGGGTGAACAAAATGTTTGAGAATGATTGGACTTCCCAGAATTTTATCGGCTATATGCTGCTCGACAGTCCCGACGCGCGGCAGGTGGTGGAGGACAGCTTCAACCAATCGTTCGATTTCAAAGGGCATGGTTGCGATGAGGGCACTCGGATAGAACTGATTCCGTTGACGGACATTTATTATATGCCGGGGCAGTTGCCGGACTTTTTCGAATGCGGGAATGCCGGTACGGTGCGCCTGCTTTTCTTCGTCGCCCTGCTGGTCATTGTGATTGCGGGGATCAATTTTACCAATTTCAGCACGTCGCTCGCCCCGATACGGATGAAGAGCATCAATACGCAGAAGGTGTTAGGCAGCTCGGTCGCCGAATTGCGCCGGGCGTTGGTGGGCGAGGCGGTCTGCATCAGCGTGCTGGCCTCACTCGTCGCTTTCCTGCTTGTTTTCTTGTTGAACAGATCGCAGTGGCTGTCGTTTGTCGAGGCTGATACGTTGCTTCAGAACCATCTGCCGTTGATGGGCGGCATGCTGCTGGTCGCCGTGCTGGTCGGGGTGGTGGCAGGCGCCTATCCGGCCTGGTATATGACCTCTTTTCCGCCTGCATTGGTGTTGAAAGGCAGTTTCGGGCTGTCGCGGAGCGGGCGGAGGATGCGCACGGCGTTGATCGGCTTCCAGTATGTCGTTTCGATCGGTTTGATCGTCGGGGCGATGTTCGTGCAGTTGCAGAACAACTATATGCGCACGTTCAACTTAGGGTTCGACAAGGACCAGGTGGCGATCGTCGAACTGCCTCAAACGATCGTGAAGCAGCATAAGGATGTGTATATCTCCAAGTTGAAGGAATATGCGGGGATAGAAGATGTCGCTTTCGCCACGTCGGTCATGGGCGGGTCGGATGCCTACTCGATGCTGCCGATGGAGTATGACGGCAAGGAGTTTTATACCTATATGATCCCCGTGTCGTGGAATTTTCTCCGGGTGATGGGCATCCCCGTTACCGAAGGGCGCGATTTCATGGAGGCGGACGCCAAAAGGGATTCGGTGGACACTTATATCTATAACCGTTCGGCTCGCGAACGTATGCAGATGGAGGCCGGGCACGAACTGACCGGAAATGGCAACGGATATATAGCCGGTTTCGCGGGCGATGTGCGGGCTGTCTCTTTCCGCAAGGAGGGGCCGGAGGCGGATATGGCATTTGTCGTGAACGACTGGCCGATGCATGTTTCCTACATCCGCTTGAAAGGCGGCACGAATGTGGAGGAGGCGGTCGGGCATATCCGCCGTACCCTTTCGGACATCGATCCGGCTTACCCGTTCGACATCCGTTTCTATGACGATGTTTTCAATCACTTGTACCAGAAGGAACAATACCTGAAGAAGATGATCAGCCTTTTCGGGCTGTTGGCCATCGTGATCTCGATTGTCGGCGTGTTCGGGATGGTGGTCTTCGAGACGCAGTACAGGCGCAAGGAGATCGGCATCCGCAAAGTGCACGGGGCGACGGTAGGGGAGATCTTGGCGATGTTCAACTTGTTCTATCTGCGTATCGTGGCGGTCTGCTTCGTCATTGCCGCCCCGCTCGCGTGGTACGGCGTGCAGAAGTGGCTGGAGAATTTCTCTTCCCGCACGCCGGTTTACTGGTGGACGTTCGCCCTCGCCTTCTTAGTGGTGGCCTTAGTCACCGCCCTGACCGTCACCTACCAGAACTGGCAGGCGGCGAATGCGAATCCGGTGGATAGCGTGAGGGAATAGTTGCTTTTCTCTTGAAAGAAAAGTAACCAAAAGTTCAAGGCTTAACCGTCTGGGCTACTCCGGTCAAAGACTTCGCTGTCGCCTGCGAAACTCGCTCCGCTCAGACAGCGCAGGCTCCTGCCGCTCCGTCTTTGCCCTCCGCTTAACGCCCATCCGCTTAGGCCTGAAGTAGAGCCTGACGGCTCTCTTGGGATTGCCGATACCGCCTGTCCTTCTGCGGCCCCGTGTCAAGCACGGTGACAAGGCCCCCCTCTTCCCGCACTTGATGCGGGATCGCAAAAAAGCAGGCAGTATCGGCATTTGCAAAAGAACAGGCAGTATCGAGCATTCGCAAAAGAACAGGCGGTATCGGCCATCCCAAGAGAAAGCTCCGCTTTCTAAGATAGGCCTAAGCTGGCGAGCGTAAAGCGCAGTGACCGGAGTGAGCGCCCGGAGCCTGCGCTGTCTGAGCGAAGCGAGTTTCGCAGGCGACAGCGAACCGGAGGGAACGGAGTAGCTCGCCAGCTTAAGCCTTGATCTTTTGGTTACTTTTGGATCAAGCCAAAAGTAACAGAACAATATATAAAGTAAGTAAGAATTAAAAATAAAATAATAATGAAAACAATCTTGCGCAACTTCCTAAGCGTCCTCAGACGTTTCCGGATGGCAGTCGGGCTGAATGTCATAGGCTTGTCTGTCGCTTTTACCGCATTTCTGGTCATTATGATGCAGGTAAGCTACGACCATAGTTTCGATCGTTGCCATCCGAAGGCAGAGCGAATCTTCATGGCCGAACTCTGCGACAGTATGATGGCTGACTGCCGTGTGATCTACCCCGGTGCGTTCCCCGACGTGCTGATCGCCTCCTCTCCCCATATCGAGGCGGGGACGATGATCACCCCATACGACAAACTAAACTACCTTTCGACCGGACAGGAAAGCGACGCAGAAGGTTTTCGCGAGAAAGTGACGACCTGCCATCCCGCTATCGTGGATATATTCGGATTCTCTTTTGTCGAAGGAGATAAAGATTGCCTCGCCGATCCAGAGAAGGCTATTATCCCGGAAAGCATGGCCCGCCGGATGTTCGGCGGCGAATCGGCCATAGGCCGGCAAATACATTTCAAAGAAGGCGTCTGGACGAAGGACCACCGCGACCTGACTGTGGGCGGGGTCTACCGTGATTTCCCGGAGAACACGCAGTTGGGCAACGTGATCTACTCCGCAATCGACGCCCCTTACCATAAACCTACCGAGTGGGGCGGGTCGAACTGGCTTTGCTACCTGCTCTTGGACAGCCCCGAATCTGTCCGCGCAGTGGAAGATAACTTCAACCGGACGTTCGATTTCTCGCAAATATGGGGATGCAAAAACTTCCATCTCCGGCTGATCCCGTTCACGGAGCTGCATTATATGAATATGCAGGACGTATGGGGAAGCAATCCGCTCAGGACGCAAAGCCCCGAAACGGTGCGCCTGCTCTTTCTTATCGCCTGGCTGATCCTGTTGATCGCGGCGGTTAATTATATGAATTTCAGTACCGCGCTCACCCCGATGCGTATCCGGAGCATCAATACGCAGAAGGTGTTGGGGAGTCCGGCGGGGACGCTCCGCCTGTCGTTGTTAGTGGAGGCGGCGGGGATTTGCCTGATGGCATACCTGTTGGCGATCCTCTGGGTCTATTTGTTGAACAAAGGGCAATACCTGTCGTTCGTGGAGGCGGATATCCGTTTGCTGCCCAATCTTTCCATCGTCTTGGGGACGGGGGCGATCGCTTTGCTGGTAGGCGTCTTGGCGGGCGTCTATCCGGCTTATTATATCACCTCTTTCCCGCCCGCGCTGGTGCTGAAAGGCAGTTTCGGGCTGTCGGCTGCCGGGCGGAAGTTGCGCACGGTGCTGATCGGCTTCCAGTATATCGTCTCCATCGCCCTGATTGTCGGGGCTTGCATCATCCAGTTGCAGAACTATTTCATGCGCCATTATGCGCTCGGCTTCGACCGGGACCAGATCATGATTGCCGAGCTCAGCCAGGATTTATGCATCAAGCACAAGGAGGCTTTAACCAGCCAGTTGATGGAATACCCGGAGATAGAAGGAGTCGCTTTCTCTGCTCAGAAGGTCGGAGGCGAGGATTCGTATTCCACCTACGAGTTTACGCATAAGGAAGAAACCTTCCCTGGCTTCTTTTTAAACGTCTCCCCCTCGTTCCTCGATGTGATGGGGATCGAAGTGACGGATGGCAGCCGTTTTTCGCCGTCGGACGACAAAGATGGCAATTTCCATTTTATATTCAACGAGAAGGCCCGCCGGGCGAACGGACTCGAAGTCGGTGAGATGGTCAACATGGGGTGGGGACCGGGACGGATCACCGGCTTTACCGGCGATGTGATGCTGACTTCGCTCCGGGAGGAGGAACAGAACATCGCCTTTTGCGTCTCGCCCGACAATAAGTTCCAATGGTTGAGCCATGCCTATATCCGCCTGCGTGCGGGGACGGATGTGACTAAGGCTGTCAGCCATCTTCGCGAGGTGGTGGCGGGGCTGGATGCTTCCTATCCGTTGGAAGTCGAGTTCTACGATTCGCTCTATAACCGGCTTTACCACCGCGAGGAGTTCGTGAAGAAGATGGTGACTGGGGCGAGCCTGCTGGCTATCCTGATCTCGATCGTCGGTGTCTTCGGCCTGGTGATCTTCGAGACGCAGTACCGCCGACGGGAGATCGGCATCCGCAAGGTCTACGGGGCGTCGGTGGCGGATATCCTGCTGATGTTTAACCGCAAATATCTTTCTATCGTCATGGTATGCTTCATCCTTGCCACGCCGGTCGCTTATTTGTCAGCCGTCGGCTGGCTCGAAAACTTCGCCTATCGTACGCCCGTCTATTGGTGGGTGTTCGCCCTTGCTTTCGGCATCATCTTCCTCGTCACCTTCCTGACCGTCTCCTTCCAGAACTGGCGTACGGCGAATGCGAATCCGGTGGATAGCGTGAGGGAATAGTTGCTTTTCTCTTGAAAGAAAAGTAACCAAAAGTTCAAGGCTTAACCGTCTGGGCTACTCCGGTCAAAGACTCCGCTGTCGCCTGCGAAACTCGCTCCGCTCAGACAGCGCAGGCTCCTGCCGCTCCGTCTTTGCCCTCCGCTTAACGCCCATCCGCTTAGGCCTGAATAGAGCCTGACGGCTCTCTTGGGATTGCCGATACCGCCTGTCCTTCAGCGGCCCCGTGTCAAGCACGGGGACAAGGCCCCCCTCTTCCCGCACTTGATGCGGGATCGCAAAAAAGCAGGCAGTATCGAGCATTCGCAAAAGAGCAGGCGGTATCGGCAATTGCAAAAGAACAGTCAGTATCGAGCATTCGCAAAAGAACAGGCAGTATCGGCCATCCCAAAAGAAAGCTCCGCTTTCTAAGAAAGGCCTAAGCTGGCGAGCGTAAAGCGCAGTGACCGGAGTGAGCGCCCGGAGCCTGCGCTGTCTGAGCGAAGCGAGTTTCGCAGGCGACAGCGAACCGGAGGGAACGGAGTAGCTCGCCAGGTTAAGCCTTGATCTTTTGGTTACTTTTGGATCAAGCCAAAAGTAACGAATCAGATTTTCTTCTTCAATGTAAAGAAAAACGTCATCCCTTTCCCCAGCCCGCTCTTGGCGGAAATCTGTCCTTTGTGGAAGTTCACGCCGTTCTTGACGATGGAGAGTCCCAGGCCCGTGCCGCCGACCTTGCGGCTGCGCCCTTTGTCGACGCGGTAGAAACGTTCGAAGATGCGGTTCACATGCTCTTCCGAGACGCCGACCCCGTTGTCCGAGAAGCTGAAGTAATAGAACTTCGGGTCCTCCTTGTAGCAGTTGACCGTGATATGGATGCCCTCGCCCGCGTATGCGATCGCATTGTCGTAGAGGTTGCGGAAGATCGAGTAGAGCAGCGAATAGTTGCCATAGATCGCCGGGTTGCCCGGAAGTATCACCTCTGTCGTGATCTTCTTTTCCTCTATCTCCTTCGAACATTCCTTTTCGATCTCGCCGACCAGTTTCCGGATGTTCACTTCCGACAGTTCGAACATCTCGGAAGCCTCGTCCAGGCGGTTCAACACCGAAATGTCGCGCAGCAGCCCCGTGAGCCTCGTGCTTTGCGAGTAGCAGCGTTCGAGGAAGAACCGGTGCTTGTCGTCCGGCAACTGCGGGTTGCTGATGATCGTTTCGAGGTAGCCCTGGATGCTGCTGACGGGAGTTTTCAGCTCGTGCGCCACGTTCTGCGTCAGTTGCCGTTTCATCCGGCTCTCTTCCTCCTGGCGGGATATGTCGTTGATGGAAATCTCGTAGCTGTTGTCGAGGAACAAGATGCATTCGATCAGGAAAATCTTCCCGTTCTTGTCCACCGTGACCGATTCGCGCAGCACTTTCCGCTTGCGGTTCGTGTTCGGGATGTTTTTGGAGAGGAACATATGGATCGGTTCCAGTTCCGGGATGTCGATCGCGTCCTCCGACTGCCGTATCTGCATGTCGGAAATCAGGTTCGCGAACTGTACGAACTGGATGTTGGACAATATCTCCCTCCCTTCCGACGTGAACATGGCAAAGCCCTCTTTCGCGTACTGGAAATGCTTGATCAGCTTCTCGCGTTCCATCGAAAGCTCGTCTTTCGCCTTCTGTTGGCGGTGGTAAAGCCTGACGATGTTCTTCGAAATGTCCCCAAGCTCGTCGTTTGGAAAGACATATTCGTTCTCCGGTATGCGGTCTTTCTCCACATTCAGGGCGAAGTCGCGCAGTTTCGAGATCGTCCGCCCGATGCTGAACGTGAAACGGGAGAGGACGAAGAAGAATATCAGCGTCATCAATGCCATAAAGTAGATGAAATCCTTGTCGATCGTCAGCACACGCTGCGTGTAGGGGTCCCAGGGGAGGGCGGAACGGTAGATGTACCCCCCGATATTCGTCGCTGTATAGAAGTAACGCTTGCCCGTCGAGTTGGACGAGCGGATGGCAAACCCTTCATTGTAGAGGCGTGCCTTGCGCACTTCGCTGCGGTCGTTATGGTTGTTGAACTCCTCGGCGCCGCTATTGTCGAACAGCACTTTCCCCGCCGGGTCGATAATCGTGACGCGAAGGTCCTTCTGAGGGATGTCGTCGATGAACCGGTGGACCACCTTATTGATATTTTCGGCCTGCTGCGTGCGGCGAAACAGCTGGTAGTTGTAATTTCCTAACACGTTATTCAACTTCTCCTGGGCAAACTCCCGCTCCCGCTGATATTGGAACAGCAGGAAACAGACCGTGAACCCCAGGAACATGGCGAATATCGACCAGAAAAGCCGCTGGCTGAAAGGTATTCTGCTTTTTGTTGTTGATTCTATCTTGACCATAATATGAGTTGAAAGTTGAAAATTAAAAATTGAAAGTTGGGAGTTGAAAGTTGGGAGTTGAGGTCTGTGTGTCCTCCACTTTCCACTCTCCACTTTCAACTCTCAAAGCAGTATCCGAAACCGAGGCGCGTCACGATGTTCTTGCCGTACGGCCCGATTTTCTTGCGCAGGCGGGTGATGTTGACGTCGATCGTACGGTCGAGCACATATACTTCGTCTTTCCATATCCGGGAAAGGATTTCTTCGCGCGAGAACACGTTCCCTTTGTTTTCGAGGAGGAGTTTCAGTATCTCGAATTCCTTTTTGGTGAGCGGGACTTCCCGCCCGTCGACAGAGGCTTTGATGCGTCGCGTGTCGAGCGAAAGGGTTTCGTATTTGAGACATTCGCTTTCCTGCACTTTCTCCTTGTCCGATGTGCGGCGCAGCACGGCTTTCACGCGTGCCACCACCTGGCGGATGGAGAAGGGCTTGGATATATAGTCGTCGGCGCCTAAGTTGAAACCTGTCAGCATATCGTTTTCGGTGTCTTTGGCAGTCAGGAAAATGATGGGGATATTGGCCGTCTTTTCTTCTTTCCTGAGGATACTGGCCATCTTGAATCCGGATATTTCACCCATCATGACGTCTAAAAGCAGCAACCGGTAGGAGGCAATGTCCATCTTCAATGCTTCTTCGGCGCTGAAAGCCGTGTCTACCTCATACCCTTCTATCTCAAGATTGAACTTGAGGATCTCGCATAAATCCTCTTCATCGTCCACTACAAGAATCTTCGGCATATCCATAATCTTTGTCTCTTATTTATTACAAATACAATTTATTTCTGCAAAGGACGCGGTTCCGTATTTCGATGGAATGAAATACATGTTACAATCGCGTTACAAATGCATCAGATCGCCACATCCTGCCAGTGTCCGCCGACCAGTTCGCGGGTAGACCTGAAGCCTGCCTTTTCCAGCAGTCCGAATGCATCCGCACGTCCGTCATTCACTAAGTCGGGGTAGTGGCAGTCGGAGTTTACCATCACCGGAATGCCCAGTTCGCAAAGTTTGTGCAGGTAATCCCTATGCGGATAGGTCTCCTGTTTTTTCGAGAGGTTTTTCGTGTTGACCTCGACCATCAGCCCCTTTTCGGCGATCAGGTGCAGGCATTCGTTGAGCGGCTTTTGATACCAGCCCGCTTGCAGGTCGAAGCCTTCGCACTTATGGCCGTTCATGTAGATCTTGTCCATGTGGCCGACGATGTCGATCCCGCCTGCCTCGATCATTTGCTGCGTGGAGTTGAAATAATGGGCGACTAACTTGCGGATATCCCCGTCATAGTAGTGGTCGACGGACTTCTGGTATTCCCGGAAAGAGCCGTCCATGCAAACCATATTCTCTTCCGCAAGCGGCTGTGCGACCGGCAGGAAGTGGATGGAGCCGATGCGGTAATCGAGCGGCAGGTTACGGAAGTAGGGGATGGACGCGTTGTAGCTCTCGTCTAAGAAATCGATTTCCAGTCCTACATATATTTCCAGCCGGTCGCTGTATTTCTTTTTCAGCCGTTCTATCTCCATCAGATATTCGGGCATATCATCTTTCGACATGTTCCAGAATGTTTCGAACGGCAATGGCGAATGGGAAGAAAAGCCGTAGGCGCGGAATCCGTGCGAAACAGCGAATTTAACGAAATCTTCCGGCGTGCTCCGCCCGTCACAGAATGTACAATGGCTATGATAGTTACTGAGTTGCATAAAATTATTTGTCTGCTAACAAAATTCCGAAATTGATGAAACTTCTATTATAAATGTGCTTCGAATCATCCAAAGCTTTTGCTTCGGGACGACTGTCGTCTATAGTTACGGTTGTTATCATATTCTTATGGTGTTTTGTGATAGGACAAAGGTAGTTCTTTTATTCTGAAGAATAGCCTATTTAAATGAAAAAGGCGAAGACCGTTTCAGTCCTCGCCTTTTCCGTTTTGTTCGGGAAACAAACTTATTTGATTACGTTCAGTTCTTTTCCGACTTTGATAAATGCAGCGATTGCTTTATCCAGATGTTCTGTTTCATGGCCTGCGGACAGCTGTACGCGGATACGGGCCTGGTCTTTCGGCACTACCGGATAGTAGAAACCGGTTACATAAATGCCTTCTTCCTGCATCTTGGCTGCGAAATCCTGGGATAATTTAGCGTCATACAACATAACGGCGCAGATAGCGGACTGGGTCGGTTTGATGTCGAAACCGGCAGCCAACATCTTTTCGCGGAAATAGCTGACGTTGTTCATCAGTTTCGTATGCAAAACGTCGCTTTCTTTCAGCATCTTGAACATTTCCAAGCTGGCACCCACGATAGCAGGAGCGACAGAGTTGGAGAACAGATAAGGACGGGAGCGCTGGCGCAGCATGTCGATGATCTCTTTCTTTCCGGTTGTGAATCCGCCCATAGCGCCACCGAACGCCTTACCTAACGTACCGGTGAAGATATCCACATGTCCGTAGCAATTGAACTGTTCGGCAACACCGTGTCCGGTCGGGCCAACGACACCGGCAGAGTGGGATTCATCGACCATTACCAGGGCATCGTATTTTTCAGCCAGTTCGCAGATCTTGTCCATCGGAGCCACGTTTCCGTCCATAGAGAACACGCCGTCTGTTGCGATGATGCGGTGACGCTGTGCCTGGGCTTCCTGCAGGCAACGTTCCAGGTCGGCCATGTCTGCGTTGGCATAACGATAGCGTTTTGCCTTGCAAAGACGTACGCCGTCAATGATGGAAGCATGGTTCAAAGCGTCGGAGATGATGGCATCCTCTTCAGTGAACAACGGTTCGAACAGACCGCCGTTTGCATCGAAACAAGCAGCATACAGGATCGTATCTTCGGTTTTGAAATAATCGGAGATAGCGGCTTCCAATTGTTTGTGCAAATCCTGTGTCCCGCAGATGAAACGGACGGATGACATGCCATATCCGTGTGTGTCCATAGCTTCTTTGGCTGCCTTGATCAGACGTTGGTTGTCAGACAGGCCCAGATAGTTGTTTGCGCAGAAGTTCAAAACGTCGCTTCCAGCGTTTACTTTGATGTCGGCTCTTTGAGGAGTGGTGATGATACGCTCGTTCTTATACAATCCGGCAGCTTTGATGTTTGCCAATTCCTGAGTAAGGAAATCTTTCAGTTTACCGTACATAACTTTGTTTTTTGTTAGTATTTTTAATTAAGTTGACTATTTTATTTCTTTTATTGCAGACAAGTGGCAGAATCAGGTTCCCGAAAACAAATTTTCCTTGCTTCTGATTTGTCTGCTGATGCGGCAAAGGTCATATTTTTTTTGAATATATAGGCTAAAAAAATACAAGAAATTCATACCGGAATGTATTTATTCTCCATACCTTTGCCGCCGAAAAAACTTAAAATAACATCAAACGCAATGAAGAATGTATTAGTTATTGGTTCTACCGGTCAGATTGGATCAGAGTTAACCATGAAGTTGAGAAGTATCTACGGTGGAAACATTGTAGCAGGTTACATCCCCGGACAGGAGCCTAAAGGCGAACTGTTGGAATCAGGGCCTTCTGCAATTGTCGACATTACAAACGAACAGCAGATTGCTGAAACTGTGTCTAAATATAATGTAGATACTATTTATAATCTGGCAGCTTTGCTGTCGGCTGTGGCAGAAACAAAACCGCAGCTTGCCTGGAAAATCGGTATGGGCGGTTTGTTTAATGTATTGGAAGTTGCCCGTGAAATGCATTGTGCGGTATTTACTCCGAGTTCAATCGGCGTGTTCGGCAATAACACTCCGAAGGACAAGACTCCGCAGGACACGATCCGTAACCCGCGTACTATGTACGGTGTTACGAAGGTTTCAGGAGAGTTGTTGAGTGACTACTACAACATCCGTTTCGGTGTCGACACTCGTTCCGTACGTTTTCCGGGGCTTATCTCCTATGTAACACCTCCGGGTGGTGGTACGACCGACTATGCTGTCGATATCTATTACTCGGCAGCCAAAGGCGAAAAGTTCGTATGCCCGATCAAGCAGGGTACATTCATGGATATGATGTATATGCCGGACGGCCTGCGTGCAGCTATTGAAATTATGGAAGCCGATTCTACGAAGTTCGTTCATCGTAACTCTTTTAATATCGCTTCCATGAGCTTCGATCCTGAGATCATCTACAATAACATTAAAAAGTATGTTCCAGACTTCCAGATGGAATATGATGTAGATCCGTTGCGTCAGGCTATCGCAGAATCATGGCCAAACTCTTTGGATGACACATGTGCCCGTCAGGAATGGGGTTGGAAACCGGAATTCGATCTGGATGCCATGACTCAGGATATGCTGGCAAAATTGAAAGAACGTTTCAATAAGTAAGAATTTCCCGGTCATTAATAGATCGATAGGAAAAAGGCGACTGTCCATCCGGGTAGTCGCCTTTTTGTTTGGATCGTTTTTATTCAGCATTGTAGGTTGTTCCAATGGCAAAGCAACTGTTGCTTGTGCGTGGAGCAATTAAGTCAAAAGTGCAAGAAAAACTATGTTGTAAAACATGAAATAGTTAAATCAGGTTAAGGAGGAGCATTTTTTAGGGGTATTATTATGCTGCATAACATAAACTCTCTATATTTGCATCGTGTTTTTCATGGTATTAGATTTAAGGTTAACAATGAAGATTGGCTGTCTGTGAAGATGGCCTTTTTTATTTTATGCCAATCCTGACTCTTTCCGGTTTATTCTAAAATATGCCTTGTCTTTTTTCAACCCCTTATTGTAATATCTTTCAGAATGCCATTGGTCCAAATCGAAACTACTACCGCATCTATTTTAATTTTCTACCCCATTTAAATTAAATTACATGCAAGGGTAATATTTTTTAACAAACGACTGTTTTTTGTACACTCTTGTAGATCAGGTTTTTATGTTGTATTTGGCTTTTAAGGGGGATATTGTCGTTTTTTCCGAAAAGTATAGTCATGGCTAATGGCAGAATAGGCTTCAATCTGCTGTAAATAATGCTGATTAGTTATGTTTTGCAGCATGTTTTTGTTAAATAGATTTAAATAAATGAGATTTCCAAGTAAAAGTGTATGCTGCATAACATAAAATGTCTATATTTGCATTGTGTTTTTCATGGTATTAGATTTAAGGTTAACAATGAAGATTGGCTGTCCGGGAGGATGGCCTTTTTTTGTTTTTATCCGAATAATCAGTTCTTTTGGTATTCTTGATTATATTTGTATCTCTGAAAAGGATTCATTGTAACTAAAATATCATAGTATGGAGATGTACAAAGCAAATGATAACCGGTATGCCGATATGGTTTACAGGCGTTGCGGGCGGAGCGGATTGCTGTTGCCGGCTATCTCTTTAGGATTGTGGCATAACTTTGGCAGTGTGGATGTGTTCAGTAACTTTATTCAGATTGCGCATGTTGCTTTCGACAAAGGGATTACGCATTTTGATCTTGCCAATAATTATGGCCCTGTATACGGATCGGCGGAGGAGAACTTCGGTCGTATTCTGAAGAAAGGTTTAGGGCAGTACCGGGATGAGCTTGTTATTTCCACAAAAGCCGGGTATGACATGTGGCCCGGTCCGTATGGAAACTGGGGAAGCCGCAAGTATCTGATGGCAAGCCTTGACCAGAGCCTGAAAAGGATGGGACTGGAATATGTGGATATCTTCTATTCGCATCGTCCGGACCCGCAGACGCCGGTCGAGGAAACGATGGGGGCGTTGGCCGATATCGTTCGACAGGGGAAAGCCTTGTATGTCGGGATCTCGAACTATAATGCCGAACAGACTGAAAAGGCACTTGCTGTCTTGAGGGAACATCGTGTGCCTTGTCTGATTCATCAGGCGCGCTATTCGATGCTGGATCGCTGGACTGAACCGGACCTCTTGCCTCTGCTGGAGCAAGAAGGGGTGGGAATGATCGCTTTCTCGCCATTGGCGCAGGGCATGTTGACGGACAAATATCTGAACGGTATCCCCGAAAATTCACGTGCAGCCAAATCTACGGGCCATCTGCAACGCGAACAGGTGACGGAAGAAAAGATAAGTAAAATCCGCCAACTGAATGATCTTGCAAAGCAACGCGGCCAAACGCTTGCGGAAATGGCACTTGCCTGGCTACTGAAGGACGGCCGGGTGACGAGTGTCCTGGTGGGCGCCAGTTCGGTTGCACAGTTGACGGATAACTTGAAGGCGTTGCAAAACACGGCCTTTTTAAAGGAGGAATTACAGACAATAGAGAGCATATTACAGTAAAAGAACAATATAAATGATGGTTTATCAGCGTGTTTCTATTATATCGTTGCTGTCTAAGACATTGTCGTTATAAACAAACCCATAAATCATCATATATTAATTCAAACAATTAATGAAACCATTCTTATATCAGGTTGCATCCCTGTTTTATTCTAAGTACGGGGCGGAAGTCAGCCGTCTGGCTTTTGTTTTCCCGAACCGCCGTACGGGGCTGTTCTTTCAGAAATATTTGTCGGAAGTGTCTGAGAAGCCGCTTTTCTCTCCGACGATCCTGACGATCAACGATCTGTTTGTACAGTTGAGCGGAAAGCAGACCGCAGACCGTATCAGCATGCTGTTTAAGCTGTATGATATCTATCTGAGCCATAGCGGTTCTTCCGAAACATTCGATGAATTCCTTTATTGGGGGGAAATGCTGCTGAATGACTTCGATGACATCGATAAATATATGGCTGACGCCCGCATGCTCTTCACAAATGTGACCGATCTTCGTGAGATTGAGAATGATTTCAGTTTTCTAAGTCCCGAACAGATTGCTGCTATCCGGACCTTTTGGTCTTCTTTCTATCCGAAAGGAGATACTCCCAATCAGGAACAGTTTCTGGCAGTCTGGCAAATCTTGTACGCTTTATACACTGATTTGCGGGAAGCGCTTGCTGCCGAAGGTAAGGGATATGAAGGTATGATCTTCCGGGAAGTGGTCGAACAGATGGAGAGAAACGAATGCTGTGACCTTCCCTATACGAAAGTCGTGTTTGTCGGCTTGAACGCCCTCTCGGTGGCTGAAGAACGTTTCCTGTCCGAGTTGCAGAAACGGGAGATAGCCGATTTCTACTGGGATTATGCTTCTCCGAAAGTGACGGACCCGGATAATAAAGCCTCTTACTTCGTGGAACGCAATTTGCGGCGGTTCCCTTCACAATTAATAGTTGAAAGTGGAGAGTTGAAAGTCGAAAATGAAAATGGGAATAGCGACGCGAAGCAACTTTCAACTTTCAACTCTCAACTCTCAACTCCTAAGATCGAGGTGATCGGCATCCCTTCCGGTATCGGGCAGGCAAAGCAAGTGTGCAGCATTCTGAACGAACTTTGCAAGGAAGATGAGATGAGCGCGGAAGAAGCCTTGCGGACGGCTGTGATTCTGCCGGACGAGCATCTGCTGATTCCGGTCCTGAATGCCATCCCCGAACAGATCAGGCGGATCAACGTGACGATGGGATATCCGTTGGCCGGTACGCCGGTCGCTTCTTTGATGGAATATATTTTAGCTTTGCAAAAGAATATTCGTTATGTGGACCGGCGGCCGGTGTTTTATTTCCGGGATGTCTTGCCGATCCTGAACCACCGCTATATTTCGACCACTTCCCCGGAGGTGGTTTCCAATCTGGTAAAAGATATTTCGGAAAATAACAAGATCCATATTTCTTATGACGATCTGAACCAGACTCCTTTGTTGTCCATCCTTTTTACCCCGGTGACCGAGGTGGAAATGTTCTCCGATTACCTGATAAATGTGCTACAGGAGTTGAATCGAGTCATGACCTTGCAAACCGGTGAGGAAGAGGAGGACGCCCCCCAGCGCACAAACGATCTGGAGCAGGAGTTTATCTTTCATTATTTTACTACCGTCAACCGGATGAAGGAAGTCATGCAGGAGGCGAATATCCGGATGAAGATCGACACCTATTTCCGCCTGCTGAAACGTGTGACGGACACGATTACGATCCCTTTTCATGGCGAACCTCTTTCCGGTTTGCAGATCATGGGGGTTTTGGAGACTCGTGCGCTCGACTTTGACCGGTTGATTATCCTTTCGATGAATGAAGGGATTTTCCCGTTGAGGAAAGCGGCTAATTCGTTTATCCCTTATAATCTCCGCCGGGGGTTCGGCTTGCCGACATACGAGCACCAGGACAGCGTTTGGGCGTATCATTTCTACCGTTTGATCTATCGTGCCAGCCATGTCAGCCTGCTTTATGATACCCGGAGTAACGGGTTGCAGACAGGCGAGGTAAGTCGTTTCGTGCATCAGTTGCATTATCATTATGAGGAACCGATACAGAATAAACTGGTCGTTTACAACGTCTCTTCTTCCAAGACTCCTGCCTTGCAGGTGGCTAAGACGGAGGAAGTCATGAACCGCCTGGCGGCTTTCCGGAGTGGCGGGACGCGGGCGATATCGGCGAGTGCAGTCAATACTTATCTGGATTGTCCGCTTAAATTCTATTTTTCCGTTGTCGAAGGAATACGGGAAGAAGAGGAGGTAAGCGAGACGATCGAAAGTAATGTTTTCGGAAGCATTCTGCATAAGGTGATGGAAGAATTGTATCAGCCTTTCTGCGGAAAGATGGTGACGGCCGATCTGCTGAAAGCGATCCGCAAAGATACGCCTATGTTGACGGGGGCGGTTGCACGTGCCTTTGCCGAAATCTTCTTTAAAACGGATATCGTCCGTCCGCTCACCGGACAGAATTTCCTGATCGGCGAGATGATCCGTAAATATGTGGAGAAAGTGTTAGAACGGGACGGTAAACTGACTCCTTTCCGTTATATCGAATCGGAAAAGAAAATAAAACGCCTCTTCCCGTTGACGGATAAGAGCGAGATCCAGCTAAAAGGATTCATCGACCGTGTAGACGAAGTGCGCGATGCCGTCCGCATCATCGACTACAAGAGTGGAAGCGGAACGACACAGTTTACCTCTGTCGAAGCCCTTTTCGACAAGGAAGATACGGATCGTGCCAAGGCAGTCATGCAGGTATTTATGTATGCATGGATGTATGGATCAGTCCAACTTCCAACTGTTATCCAGCCGGGCATCTATTATATGCGAACCCTCTTTTCTCCCTCTTTCGACCCCGGAATCTACCGCCGTACAGACCGCTTCAAAACGGAGCAGGTTTTGGATTTTGCCAATTACCATGCCGATTTTGAAAACGGCCTGCGGAATTGCTTGGATGAAATCTTCGGGCGAGAAACACCATTCGTACAAACCCCGAACGGCAAAGCCTGCGTGTATTGCCCGTTTAAGGATATTTGCGGGAAATAGTATTTTTATTTATTATGAAAGGAGAAGGAGATTATAACTGTTTTTCAGATGAAGATTTGTTATCCTTGTTGGGGCAGGGTGACGAACTGGCATTTACGATCATTTATCAGCGCTATCATAAATTGTTGTACGTTGTGGCTTATAAATATCTAAAGAATGATTGTTCGGCAAAGGATTCTGTACAACAGATTTTTTATAGGTTGTGGGAGTCTCGTTCTGTATTGATTATAAGCATGAATTTAAGGAATTATTTATATACTATGCTGAAAAATCATTTATTAAATGAGATTCGTAATAACTATACAGCTATGGAGAAAAATTATGAATTAGCTCAGGAGAAAGTGGAGTATGAAGATGATTTGTTGGATAATATAGAGAAGAAAGAGATAGAAGAACAACTCTATCGGGCAATAAATGATTTGCCGGAACAAAAAAAGCAGGTATGCTTGTATAAGCTAAGAAGTAATTTGTCGAATCTGGAAATTGCCAATAAAATGGGAATATCAGTTCCGACCGTTAAGACTCATTATGCACAGGCTATTAAAATGTTACGTGAGCATTTTAATAAATTGTTATTTATGCTTTACTCATTTTGGTTATCTTGAAATCATACTAATTTCATTTTTATGTGTCTATTAATAAAAACAATCTGATAAAAGATGAAAATACCTGATAAACATACTATAGATAAAGTTCTTAGAGATACTGCTTCTAAAGAAGAAGCAAAAGATGTTATTCGTTGGTTTGCCACATCAGAAGGGCGTACCTATTTGGAGAATCTGATCACGGAAGATGAAAAAAATATTTTACCCGGGACGGAAGAACATTATATAGATGTGCAAATACCGTCTGAAGATATGTATGATCGGATTATGTCAATGGTACGTTGGCAGCGTCGTAGACGCACTTTGTTCCGTGTGGCCGCTATTTTGATCCCTCTTATATTACTTGTCGGGCAATTTTGGTATCTTGATAGGAATATTGATTTATTGGGTAATTCTGATTTGGAAGAAGTGTATGTACCTAAAGGAGAACGTACGTTGATTGTTTTTCAAGATGGTACGAAAGCGTATATAAATTCGGAAAGCCGGATTAAGTATCCCCGAAAGTTTGGGTTATCGGAAAGAAAAGTTTATTTGGAAGGCGAAGCCTTTTTTGAAGTTTCTCCAAATAGGAAACGTTCGTTTATTGTGAGTTTGGGTGATTTAGATGTCAAAGTATTGGGAACAACATTCGATGTAAGGGCTTATCCGGAAGATTCGGAAATATATGTGATGTTGGAAACCGGTCGTGTATCGATCTCTTCTTTTTCCCGGCAGATTGCTCATTTGAAGCCGGGAGATCAAGCTATTTATAATCGAAAGACAAATACTTGTAAAATAAATAGACCTGAAAATTTAACCAATAATTCAGTCTGGAGAAAAAATCAGATTGTTTTTGAAAATACTCCGTTGAAAGAGGTGATTGAAATATTATCACGCTGGTATGATGTGGAATTTGTCATTGACGATCCGTCTACTTACCACTATAGTTATACATTGACATCTTCAAAAAAGCAGATTCATCAGATATTGGAAGAGTTGGAAAAAATATCTCCGGTTCGTTTTACGGATCAGGATGGAAAAATACGTGTCTCGATGAAAAAATAAAAAAAGTTGTGATAGGACTCATCCTTTTTTTCTCCATATGTGTCTACTATATATAATGGAGATTGGAAACGATATATTCTTCCTTTTTTGAAGAATGATATCATTGTTGAACTTAAATAAAATGCTTATGGTAAATATGACTTAAAAAATAACCGGAAATGCCCCACATCTCCGGTTATCGAATCGTACTGAAATTCAAATAAATTTCTAATACTTAAAAACAGTTTCAAATATATGCAAAAAAAATATCAGTGCCTAAAAAAGCGAGGCCTTTTAATATTAATTGAGAAAATCCCAAATGCCATGAAACTTTCATTTCTTTTCATGCTTATTTCTTTTATGAGCTTTACAGCAAAAGCTACAGCTCAAAAGGTTTCGGTCACATTTAATAATGTGAAAATGGAAAAGATTCTGTCGGTAATAACAAAACAGACGGGGCTTAATGTCGCTTATAGTAAGCAGGTCGTAAATTTGGACCATCGGGTGAGTATCCATGTGGAAGATGCAGAAGTAAACCATGTTTTGGATCTTCTGGTTGCAGAAACAAATATGGGTTATGAAGTGAAAAATGGGAAAATCTATTTGTTTGATAAGAAAAATGAGCGTGCAATTCAACAGCAGGAAAAAAGGAAAATTACTGGTGTTGTAAAAGACAAGCAAGGAGAAATTATTATCGGAGCAAATGTTGTTGTTAAAGGTACGACGATTGGAAATATAACGGATATGAATGGAAAATTCAGTCTGGAAGTACCGGAAAATGCAACATTACAAATTTCATATATAGGATATAAACCCACAGAACTACCAGTCGGAAAACAAACCTTCCTGAATATACTTTTGACAGAAGATACCGAAATGCTGGAAGAAGTAGTAGTTGTCGGGTATGGTACAACGAAAAGGCGTGATGTTGTCGGTTCAATTTCTAAGATAAGCAGTGAGGATATCGTGAAAATTCCATCTACAAATTTAGCTGAAAGTTTACAAGGAATGTCCAGTGGTATGATGGTAACTAATAATAGTGGTCATCCAGGTTCAGCTCCACAAATAAAGATTCGTGGTTTGAATTCGATCAATTTAAGTACAGATCCGCTATGGATTATAGATGGTATGCCTATCCATACGGGATCCAGTGAACACACCCAGAATGGAGTGAAAGGTGTTTCTCCGATTTCGATGATTAATCCTAATGATATTGAATCAATAGAAGTTTTAAAAGATGCTGCGGCAACCGCTATTTATGGTAGTAGAGCTGCCGGAGGTGTGATATTGGTGACAACGAAGTCTAATAAAGGAAAACTGACAGGTGTCAAATTGAGCTATGATGGTGGTGTGTCCAGAATACCGTTCTCCCAGAATGATATTTTTGTTGATTCTCCAACCTGGTGGCAAATGATGGATGAAGCACAAGCTAATGCTGGTAATGTGCCGACCGATCCAACTCAGATTATGGCAACTCAATTTTGGGGTGAACGTCCTGATATGACACGTGAAGAAGCAATCGCAACTAATACCGATCATTTGAAGGCATTGACTCAAGATGCTTATTTTCATCAATTTGGTTTGACTGCCAATAAAGGATTTGAGACTGGAGGTGTTATGTTTTCTGCTAATTACCGCGATGAAAAAGGCTTGATTAAAAATAATGATTTTAAGCGTTTTACAGGTCGGTTTAGTTTTAATTTTAAACCTCTTAACTCGGTCGAAATGGGGGTTAATGCTAATTTTATTTATCTGAAAACCAATGGTGTGAAATCTTCTCAGGGAAAAGGTAATGGAGGATGGGCCAACTGGCGCTATACTTTACCTTGGTATAAAGTTTATGATGAAAATTCGCAAACCGGATATTGGGCTGTAAATAGTGGATATAATATGGCTGCTTTTTCCGATCGAGATTTAACCCGTAATGATGTCGATCAGTATAGAACATTGGGAAATGCTTATTTACAATGGAATACACCTCTGAAGGGATTAATGGTAAAAGGGGAAGCAGGCGTTGATTTAATTGTAAATAATAGTACCTTTTGGCAATCATCATTATTAGCTCCTACCGCACCATTTGTTTCAAGGGCTTTTGAACAGTCGGTCACAAAGTCTAACATAAACTATGATGCGTATGCTAATTATAACAGGACGTTTAATGAAATACATTTTTTGGATGTAACGGTAGGAGCCGAGGCCTCACGTAATTGGTCATATACTCGTTATGCTGAAGGACAGGATTTACAAACAGTATATCCGGAACTCATTAATCCGCTGACGATGAACTCAATGGGTGGACACCGGGGAGGAGATGCTTACCTTATGGGACTTTTTGCTCGCGCAAATTATAAATTATTGGATCGATACTTATTGAATGCAAGTGTTCGTAGAGATGGTCATTCCGCATTTAGTAAGGATAATCGTTGGGCTAACTTCTATGCTTTTGGAGCAGGTTGGATTATGACGGAAGAAGGTTTTATGAAAGATTTGGAATGGTTGAATATGTTAAAATTGAGAGGCAGTTATGGTATAACAGGAAATACAGCTGTTTCTAATTCAATGACTTATTTATCTTGGGGGCTGGATACTAATAAAGTGTTTGGTGTAGACTATTTGCATGGTGCTACAACTGTTGGTCCAATGGGTAGTAAAGACCTAAAATGGGAAACAACCGCAAATCTTGATTTAGGTTTTGACTTTGGAATATTAAATAATAGAATCAACGGTTCTTTTGCATATTATACTCAGAAAGTTTCAGATTTGATTTTGTTAGGAAATGTTCAACCTTCTGTCGGATTTGATAAGAATCAAATATACGAGAATGTTGGAGACTTAAAGAATTGGGGATTTGAATTTAATGTTTCGTCTGTAAATATTGAAAATAGGAATTTTACTTGGAAAACTGATTTTAATATCAGTACAAACAAGAATAAAATTCTCACATTGAATGCTGCAGAACAGGGAAAAGGTAAAGAAGAATCAACCAGTATTCGTAAAGAAGGAGAAGCCCTTAATACTTATTATCTGGCAAATAATGTAGGAGTGGATTCCGAGAAAGGTATCTACATGATAGAGCAGAGGGATAAAGATGCTTGGGATAATACTTATGAAACGACTTCTACCGGAAAGATCATTCCTATGACAAACAATAACGTTTCTAATAATAAGATGATTCAACATGGGAAAACTCCTCTTCCTAAGTTCTATGGAGGCTTGAGTAATACATTTTATTATAGAAATTTTGATTTGAATGTTATGTTTAGCTTTGCTGGAGGACATTGGTTAATGAATTCATTGTATACAGTAGGTACTCAATTAACAAGTGAGAGTAATACTGTAAAAGATATGGTAGGTAATATATGGGAAAAAGCAGGTGATAATGCCAAATATCCGCAATTGGTATCTGGAAATAATTACCATTATGATAATGATGGCAATTATAGTGAAAAGACAGTTGCTTATGGTAGTGTTGGCCAAACAACTCGTTTCCTCCAAAGAGGAGATTATATCCGTTTGAGGAATTTGCAATTGGGATATACGTTGCCTAAATCGGCATTGAATGCTATACGATTGAGCAATGTAAGGTTTTATGTCGGTGTGACAAACCTGTTTACAATAACAGGTTATGATGGATTGGATCCGGAAACCCAGCAGGATTTGCCAATTCCGCGTACAGTGAACTTTGGACTTTCGTTGAACCTATAATTTAATTGAAATATGAAAAGTAAGTATTTGACTATATTAGTTTGTGTTGGATTATTTAACTTTTGTTCGTGCGACGATTTTTTTGAGTTAAAAAGACCTCAGGAAACACAATGGACAACAACTGCAACTTATGAACAGGGACTCTCTTCAGCTTATGTGAGTTTACAATGGACAGATGCCGGAAGAGGATTCCCTCAGTATATTGATTTTTTAACATCCGGGACAGCCTCTTTAATGGATGGTAATACTCCTGGGCTGGATGGAGAAAAGTATTTTTATAGAAGTTTTGATGAAAAATTAGGGCGAATGACTACAATTTGGAGAACCTATTATAACGTGATAACCAAATGTAATTTAGCTCTTGATGTTGATCGAGATGGTAATAGCAATCCTTTTAATTTGGATACGAGAAGTGATGACTTTATTCATAATTATACGAGACAAGTTGCTGAATATCATTTTTGTCGTGCGTTTTCTTACTTTAGTCTAATTCGTATTTTTGCGGCTCCTTATAATCATAGTGGTGAAAATAATCAGAAGGTTATCCCTCTGAAAGAGAGTGCGGCTTATTCAAAAGAAGATGTTTATAATGAAGAGCTGGGTACGGTTGAAGAAGTTTATGATTTGATCATTCGTGATTTAAAGTATGCTAAAGAAAATTTGCCGGATCAATTTACATTAACTTCTTGGAACAATGTTTCTGGATATGAATGTGGGCGTGCTAACAAGTGGGTTGCTACATCTTTATTGGGAAAGGTCTATTTCCTTATGGGAAAGTATGCCGAAGCAAAAGCTGAATTTGATGCTGTTATTAATTATGCGGAGTCGACTGGAACCTATAAATTAGAAGCTCCAAAAGATCCGTTTAATAAAGAAAAAGCACAAGATGTCCCGAAAGAATCTATTTGGGAATTTAATAGTGGCTTTTTGGATGGAAAGTTTGAAAACCATAATAATTATATGTATTGTGGAATGGTTATGGGATTACGTTTTCGAGATTCGAACGGAGATGAATTAGAAAGTCTTCCGGGGAATAATGAAGGTACGGTTATTAGTTCGTGGAACGGTTTTGGCATTGCTTATACTTCATTGAAAGAGATGGGATGGATGAAAGATCCTATGAATGGAGATTATACGGTTACCCCGGAAGCAGAAGCTGATTTACGGTATCAACAGGTATATCATTTAATGTTACCTTATAAAGAGGGCATTAAAAAAGGAGATCCTGAGTATATAACGACTGAATCTTTGGCTGGTCATTCGATGGTTAAGACACCTCACGTGTATATTGATAAATTTTTCCGTGGTGCAAAGCCTTATGGAAAATTCTCTAAATTCCCATTTATCAGATTAGCTGATATTTATTTACAGCGTGCTTGGTTAAGATGGAACAGTAATGATTTACAGGGGGCAGCTAATGATTTGAATATTGTTTGGAATCGGGCTAATCCTCAAAATCCGGATATTTATACTGCTTCAAATGTTAATCATGATGCGATTTACCATGAATATTTGCGAGAGATGACCGGAGAAGGCTGGACTGTTGACTTTATGATGGGAACTCAAATGACAATCCCTGCAGGTGACAGTAAATTGAATTCATCGGTTGCTCCTCCTTATTCTTCTTGGTATTGGTCTATACCGGATGACGAGGTGAATTTAAATGATAAATATCAATAAATTTAAATCAGAAGAAAATTATATATGTCCAGTCGATATTTTCAATAGAATTATATTTAATGATAACTAATACTGGATATATAGTGATAAAAATAGTGTGACCAATATATAAGTACTTGTTTGTGTTTTTATTTCTAATAAGTTAGTGGTATAAATGCCACTAACTTATTTTCTACAATCAAGTGCTACGGGATTGTTGTGTTCAATAATTAAAGACCTCATGTCATATGATGAAGAAACTTTTTCTTTTGTTTTTCCCTTTTTTCCTGATTTCGTGCCAAGGATATGTACAAACAGAGAGATCCCCTGCTGAATATGTAAATCCTTTTGTTGATACCCATAAAAGCCGTTGGTTTTTCTTTTCATCAGCAAGCAGACCCTTTGGAATGGTAAATTTAAGTCCTGATACAAATGTGGAAGGGTCATGGAAATCTGGATATATGTATGATAGTACATATGTCCGTTGTTTCAGCCATGTACATGCTTGGCAACTGTCGGGTATCCCTGTAATGCCGACTGTTGGAGATTTTAAAGGGCATTTGGGTATGGAGGCTTATAAATCTTCTTTTAGCCATAGAGGGGAAGTTGCAGTTCCCGGATATCATAAATTATATTTAAAAGATTATGATGTGTGGGCGGAATTAACTTCAACATGCCGGGTAGGCATGCATCGATATACTTTTCCTGAAAGTGATCAGTCTTATATTTTATTCGACACAGGTGCATTTCTTGCCCATGCGGATATGGATTCTTCTTTTGTTAGAAAAATAAATGATTGTGAGATAGAAGGAATGTCGCTGATGGCTCCTACTGGTAGAAGACCCAAAGCAACTCCGATTTATTTTGTCGCTCGTTTTAATAAAAGAATGAGCGCTTTTGGAGGATGGAGAGATAGTACGGTATTGAATGAATTGACAGATATTTCCGGAAAAAATATAGGAGTTTTTGCCCGGTTTGAAACACGTGAAAGGGAAAAAATCATACTGAAAGTGGCTATTTCCTATAATAGTCCGGAACAGGCACGGAAGAATATGGATGCCGAGTTAAGTGATTGGGATTTTGATCGTGTGAAAAAAGAATCGTTTGACGAGTGGGACCGGGAATTAGGTAAGATTCGTGTGGAAGGAGGTTCTGAAAAGCAAAAGATAAAATTCTATACGGATTTGTGGCATGCTTTGTTAGGACGTCGGATTGTGAATGATATAGATGGAAAATATTTAGATATGACTGGTGATACTCCTGTGACCCGTCAATCCCCTTTGGACAAAAAAGGAAATCCTTGGCCTCATTATAATTTTGATGCATTGTGGGGAAGTCATTGGTCTCTTAATATTCTTTGGTCGATGGTTTATCCGGAGGTGATGGACGGTTTTTGTAATACGATGGTGAGTATGTATGAAAATGGGGGATTGATCCCACGCGGACCCTCCGGAGGAAATTATACTTATGTGATGATCGGAGATCCTGCAACCTCTTTTTTTGCAACAGCTTATAACAAAGGAATCCGCAATTATGATGTGGCAAAAGCATATGAGGGACTTCGGAAAAATGCCTTTGTCGGTGGTATTCGTGATCATGCCGGTTACGAGCATGAGAGTCCTGCTTTTGGAGGAGGAATGGATTATTATGTTCAACAAGGATGGATTCCAGAACGCATTAAAGCGAAAGGCGGACACAAAGATGGCTGTGCGATGACGCTGGAATACGCTTATCAGGATTGGTGTCTGGCACAACTTGCGGCTAATTTGGAAAAGTGGTCCGACTATGAACTATTTATGAAGCGATCCCAGAATTATAGAAATGTCTGGAATCCGGAAAATAAATATATGCAACCACGGGAAATGGATGGAAGTTGGTGTAAAGAGTTTAAACCAGTCGGTTCTGAGTTTGGATTTACAGAAGCTAATGGGGCTGTTTATACACATTTTGTTCCTCATGACATGCAAGGATTGATAGAGTTATTTGGAGGAACAGATATCTACGTGGAACGATTGAACCGACAATTTGTGGAAGGAGAGAAAAACGGTTTTAAGCATGATCGGTATTATACGACATGGACTGCTTATACTAATCAGCCAGGGACAGGAATGGCACATTTGTTTAATCATGCAGGTTATCCGTGGTTGACTCAAAAATGGGTGCGTAAAGTAAAAGACGCCTATGGTGACATCACTCCCTACGGAGGATATGAAGATGATGAAGATCAAGGACAAATGGGGGCTTTGGGGGTCTTAATGGCAATCGGTTTATTTGAAATTGATGGTGGTACGTCACGATATCCTGTATATGAGATTTCTACTCCGATTTTCTCTAAAGTACGGATTAAACTTAATCCCGACTATTATGATGGAGAAGAATTTACTTTGATCGCAAATAATAATACCCCCCGGAATGTGTATATCCAATCTGCTCGTTTGAACAGAAAAGTACATGATAAGTATTGGTTTTCTCATCAGGATTTTGCGAATGGAGGAACTTTGGTTCTGGAACTTGATTCTGTTCCTAATAAAACTTGGGGATTGTAGTTTATGTGTAATATTTGAATTGTTAGTAATATGATAAAAAAAATTATAAGTTTGCTCGGTGTTTGTATGCCTCTTTCTTCAGCACTTGCACAAGATACATTATTTGTTTCTCCTATAGGGGCGGGTGAATTATTTACGCGGGAAGCACCGGGCAATATTGAAGATATAAGTTATAAATTATCTTCCGTCGCAGGGGCTCGACATAATGTTGTTGTCTATTTCAAAGGAGGACTTTATGAACTAAAAGAACCTTTGCTCATTACCGGAAAAGAAAAGAACCGGAATATTGATACTTTGACATTGGTTGGCAGTACCTCTGAAGTTGCAATTTTATCAGGTGGACGCCATGTTTCCGGGTGGAAACAGACAGGTAGAAAAATTGCGCAAGCAGTCCTTTCCGAAAATTTAGATTTCCGCCAGCTATATATAAATGAAAAGATGGCAATACGGGCACGTACTCCCAATAGGACAAATGAAAATAACTATTCCCCGTATAACAGAGTAGTTGCTTTTGATGAAAAAAAGCAAACCGTGCTCATTACAGAAAACGGGATCGAATGGTGGAAGAAAACAGATGATATCGAGATGATAATTAATCATCATTGGTATCAGAGTCGCTTTCGTATCGATTCGATGTCTATAAAAGATAATATGACAGAAATTAAACCGGCGATGCCGGCATGCAAACATCTTTTTCAACTGACATATGCAAAAATGCTTGCATCAGGTAAACCCTATTATTTTGAAAATTCCCCGGAGTTTCTGGATCAGGAAAGAGAATGGTATTTAGATAAAAAAAATTCTACATTATATTATATTCCGGAGGAAGGAACAAAGATAAAGGACCTTTCGGTGACGTATCCGGTATTGGAGCGGATTATAAAAATAGAAGGTAATGAAGGAAAACCGATAGAAAATATCCATATCCGGAATCTTAAATTAGGATTTACGAACTGGACAATCCCGACACGTGACGGTATTATCGGTACACAAGGTGTACAAGGGAGGGGATATACGGGTGATATGGAAAGGGGAATTTTAGAAGTCGAATTTGCTCGTAATATTCAGATTAGCCATTGCCATTTTATAGGGGCAGGAGATAATGGCATTCTTTTTATCCGGGGAGTAAAGGAAAGTAAAATACAATCTTCTCATTTTGATCAAATAAGTGCGAATGGTATTGTAATTGATACGTACCGAAAAGGTTTACAACCCGAATCCTATTTGTGTGAGAAAAATCTGATTGAAGATAATTTGATTGAAAATATCGGTATGCACTATACGAATGGAATGGGGCTGATTGTCAGTTTTGTTGCCAAGACGACCATTCAGTATAATGAAATTAGAAATGGACGGTATACCGGGATGCAAATAGGAAACCATTTTGGAGATAGGATTTCGGTAATGAGAGATAATGTTATCAGAAGAAATAATATTCACCATGTTATGCAACTGCATGATGACGGTGGAGCAATTTATACTTTGTCCTTGCAACCAGGTACTCGTATTAAAGAAAATTGGATGCATGATTTCGGAAGAAGCGAGTGGGCTGATAATTTTCCAGTAAATGGTATTTTTCTTGACAATAATAGTGGATATATCCGGGTGCAGGACAATGTGTTTACGGATTTGGATACGGTTGATCGGATCAAGGAGCAATGCGCGGGAAATGCTACGACGCGCGATAATATACTGGATAATAATAATAGCCAGAATACAGAAATAAAAGAAAACGCCGGTTATCGTGGAACGGTAGGAGTTCTTATAAATAGAGATTAGTAAATCGTTGCGTTATGAAAAGAAAAATTCTAAATTCAAAGCTACGGGATGTCTATAAAGGTACTCTTTTACTGTTTTTTTGGTTATTCAGCCTATCCTTTGCAGTGGCTTCTCAAAAAGTATATAAATGGGGTGAGAATGGTATCCGAATCGAGTTAAAAGAATATCTTGATATTCCTGAGATGAAGTGGCCTGTCACTTTACTTCATTATCGGATTGACTTGTCGGGAGCACAGATAAGTGATCCGGGAAGCCTGTCGCTGATCGGAGATACCGGGCGACCTATCCCTTTTCAATTGATAGATGTACAAGCAGAAAAAGGAGTAATCCGGTATGCGACATTATGTTTCTTATCGGATTTACCGTCAGGTTCGACAAAAGTATTCCGGCTTCTCCCGAAGGTAGATGAAAAACAAGTATCTCGTTTATCGCTTCCTGACCAAGTGAAGGTGGTATCTTCGTCATCTTCCGAACTGCTTTCAAATGGATTGGTTCGTTTGCAAATCAGTAAAGTGTTGGATGAGAATCATCCGGTTTTGGTGAGGTTTGGAACGGAGGCGGATTGGTTAGGAGAGTTTACGCTTACTCACAAAAATAAACTAACCGGATTTGAAGTCGAAAAAAAAGTGGAAGGTGAGATATTCTCGGAATATTGTATTCATTTATGTTTTGAAGATACGAAAATATATGATTTGACTTTACGTATGATTTCCGGTATGGATTATGTGGAAATGGACGAGAACATGAGTGGCTTTGACCAATCGGACCGGCTCTCGGTTATCTTGGACTGGAATCAGTTTCAACCGGAGGTACGGTATTGTCCGACTCGTGCCGTTCAGATCGATAAGTCAGGAAAGGGTTATTCTAACTTTCAGTGGGAGCCGATGGAGGGGCTGAAAACGGTAATGCCACTCGATAGGCATCCTCTGGCTGATTTTGACCAGCGGAATGGAGAAGACGGAAAGCTACCTTTTCGCCTTTCTTCTTATCATAACTGGATGACTTGGTGGCGGTTGCATACAGCTGCATTTTGGAATGAAAAGACTGGTCAGACTGTTGGTATCTATATACATGATTTTGAAAAATGGAAAGATCCATCTTATCCGTTGTGGGGTAGTAAAGAATATCTTTCGGTAGAATATTATTATAAAAAGGATCACTTTTATTGGAAGTTCCCTTTGGTAAATGGAGAACGGTCTGTTTCTATCGCTTTGTATCCTCATCAAAAAGATAAAGATATAGTAGACGAAACTAATAAATCTCTTGTCTATGTCGACTATTTACGTCGTTGGTACGGGTGGATTTCTTTGGATAAGACGAAAGACTGGATCCTTGATTATGAATCAGACCATTCTGTGCATCAACCATTTTATAAATCTGTAAAACAAGAGATGAAAGCGAATCCTGAAGAACTCATCCGAAAATTCAGGAGGAATGTACAAGCCATGGCGACTGCAAACGAAAGATATTCCGGTCCTACTCCGGTAGGGGCAAGAGAATATCTGGATCATTTGACCCCCTTGTTCGAAATATCGGAAAATCAGCTATCTACTTCCGATTATAAAAAAGTTAGGGCCTATTATCTTTTTATGAATTATGTTTTCATGGATGAAGCACTTATGCCGATCCGGACGATGCTTAGCGGGCATCCTAATTTCTTGGGAGATTTGAAATCTATAGCGGGTGCTGTCGCTTTCCTGTTTCCGGACCATCCGGAAGCCCGGATGTTTGCAGACCATTTTGAAAAATCAATAGCCTTGAATCTGAATTATCACATTCGTCCGGAGGTGAAATTTTGGGGTGCAAAAGGAGGACGTTCTACTGAAAATTTGTCTTGCTATACATGGGCTTTTTTGAGGCCTATTTTGAAAACTTCTTTTCTGTTACATCATTATTATGATGGGAAAAACCGAATATTGCAACCGAATATTTCACTTTATTGCGATTGGTTGTTAAACACGTTGACTGCTCCATTGGATCAGCTGAATGGCAGGCGTGCCATACCTCCGCAGGGTGCACATTCCAGGAAACCTGATATTCCTGATTTATTGAATACATTAGGACAGGAATTGAAATATTATGATCCGCTGCTGGCAGAACATATCTTTTGGGAAACGCATCCTGATGACGGAAGTTTCGAAGCTCGCAAATCGGCGGATACCTGGGCGGTAGCCTCTAAAGATAAACGGCCTTATGAAAAAGGAACCAATCCTCGTTTACAATCTGCGAAGTATACGGGATATGGTTATATTCTTCGCCGCAATTATGGCGTCTCCGGTGAAATGTATGTGAATTTGCAACAGATAGATGACGGTCCGAATTACCGTTGGGGACGTGCGGGAAAAGGTGGAAACGGTATTATCTATTATTATGCAGATGGTAAAAGATATAGTCATAACGGGACTGAAGATGTCGGAGACGGCCCCTTCGGAGACACGGAACGCTGTACGAATTTCGGTGTAAAAAAGGAAGGGGTTTACCGGGGAATTGGCGAATATCGGAGTGTGGGGCGCAATGACCTGTCCGAACCTTTGTTTGATTTTGGATTTGCCCAGTTTGCTACGGTCAGGGGAGGGAAGGATATCCGGCCTTTCTATAAGTCGAGGAGCGTGTTAATGGCTGATAATGACTATATAGTCGTTTTCGATGATGTTGCCAATTCGAGTGTTGACGGACGTTTTTCCTGGTTTGTCGGAGTGGATGATGACTTTCCTGAAATCTATCAGTTAAAGCCTGGGAGCCAGGGGATAAACGCATATATCCGGTTGACCTCCAGCCCTTATCATAAAGATGCGGAGTCTCCCGAAACAAAAGGGATGTATTTTGATGGGAATGGTGATTTTTTAACTTTGGTAACCCATAAAAAAGATTTGAAAGTAAAGTATATATCAGATGTTTGTGAGATATATCATCCGTCGGGCAAGGTTGACTGGGTATTCCGAAATGACTGTCCGGTTGTATATCATAAAGATGGAATTTGTTTTGAAGGAACATCCGGGTTTATTCGCCGTCATTCGAAACGGCATTACCAGGCTGCTTTATTTGATGGAAAGATACTTTCTGTTCCTGGGATAACAGTGCAGTTTGATGCAGGGAATAAAAAAAACGGATTCAGTTTAGAAACGACAGGTGGCAGGTATTTCGGGAAAATGCAGATTTCAAGTCCTGCACTGATACGCATTTCATTGGAGAAGAAATTAGATTCTGCGTATGAATTTTATTTGAATGGCATTTCTTCCGTGTTACAGAAAGAAGGGGATAAAACCTTTTTGTTGTGCTTGGATGTCGGTACTTATGATTGGCAGTTGACAGATAAGGGGGTAATCCCTGGGCAACCGGTTATAGAAAAATGTATTAGTGGGCGTGATTGGTGTGAACTGTCTTGGAAAACAGTTCCGGGAGCTGACTTTTACCAAGTCTGGATAAGTGAAGATTCCGGAAATAACTGGCAACCGTATAAAAAGCAGATTTCGGAAACAGTTTGCCGGATAGAAAATCAAGGTACGAATAAAAAAATACATGTTCGTATCGTTGCCGGTACCGAAGGTGGAACCAGTCTGCCGTCAAATGATTATCCGGTTTATTTATCCCCGGAAAACGCGCATGCCCCCGAAGGACTGAGGGTTGAGCTCGATGGAGATATTGCAACGTTGAGTTGGGGAGAAATTCTGGGGGCGGATCGATATACTTTATATGGTCGCAAACGGGGATCGGATAAGTTCGAACAGATATATAAAGGAAATGAGCGGAGCACGCAGGTTAAATTGGCGGATACGACTGTGTATGAATTTACTGTCACGGCAACCAATGGCAATGGAGAAAGCAAGAAGAGCGTAATTGTCGATACGGATCGGAATCGGTTTATCAATTGGTCTCCTATACCGGGAGAAAAGTTTAGACGTGATCCGGAAAATCAGGAAAACGGATATATAGAATATAACCCGTGGGTTGAAGATCAAATGAAATTATTAACATATCCTAAATAAAGATTCTGTTATATGAAAAAGATTTTTTATGGCACATTGTGTTACCTATTGTTATGTGCGGCACAATCGGATGCACAAAATAAACTGTCGCAGGAGCAAGCCGAACTTGTCCAGTTAAAGAAATATGAACAAAACAATCCTCCGAAGATGAGTATGCCTGTACCGGGACCGGAAGAAAACGAGCAGTTGTTTGGAGCCCGTTTAATGCGTTCGGCAACTTTGTTGGAAACCAGTAACCCGAATCGGAAGTTACCTGTATTTGTCCTGATTTATGGACAATCCATAACCGGTAGCAAAAGTTTTACCGATAATGTGCGTGAATATCTTGAAGATAAGTTTCCTTATGCCGATATACGAATTGAAAACCGTTCTATTGGTGGATTTGGTGGTGAACAGTTGATTCGTCCTGCTGTACACGATGTCTATCGTGCTTGTCCAGACTTGATAATCTTTCATGTGTATGGTGGAGAAAATCATGGTGAACTGGAAACCTTTTTCAGTAATGTCCGCCGTTATACGACTGCCGATATTATCCTGTTGAACCACCATATAAATGGAAGTAAGGATGTGATAAAATACAACAAATCCTCCTATGATTATTTACGTTATATAGCTAATAAATATAATTGCGAATTGGTGGACCTTACTCGTAACTGGAGTCGCTATCTGGTGGAAAATAATCTGAGTGTAAAAGACTTGTTGCGTGATAATACGCATCCTAACCGGGACGGCAACTGGTTGATGGTACAGTTGATAGGGCGTCATATTCGTTTAAACACCCTGTATCCGAGTAATTGGTATGAAGTTGTCCGCAGCTATTATGTGAAGAACGCTTATGACATGGATAGCGAGAGCCCTTTGAAATTTCGTGGTGAGCCTTGGAAAATGATAGGTGGTGTGGCATGTGGTGAAAATGAGAAGGGTTCTCTGTGTTTGACATTTGATGGAAGCCGTATAGACCTGGTTGCCGGTATTGTACCGGAAGGGCATAAAATGGGGACAGCTCGTATTTTGATAGATGGCAAACCTGTTTCCCGGAATACATCTTTGTATACGATAACCCGTCCCAGTGCAGGTCCCGGAACTTGGTTCCCTTTGATACGCCGTATCGAACATAAGACTGTGTTAATTCCGGAGAAATGGACGTTGAAAGTAGATGCGGTCAATGCCGATTCGACGGTTTGGACATTCAGTGTATATGGCTCTAAAACAGGTTTTGACGGTTCGGGAACCAGTGATAGGGCGTTTGTCTCAAAATCAGGTCGCGTGGTTATCGCACCGGATGATTTTATGTTTGTGAAAATTAAAAATACATTTAAGACGGTTGCCCAACCTGGATTTGAATCGACTTGGACGGTGGAGCCTCTTTATCAGGAATTTTATTCGACTCCATTGATTGACGACACGAATAAGGTTTATAAAACGACAATCGTACAGGGGGTGACGAATTCTTTGCATACGCTTGAAATAATACCGGCGGGTGATGGGATTGTACCGATAGAAGCGATAGAGGTTCATCGTCCGCCGTTACGGTAGAGTGGGGAATACAATAAGACAATATCTTAAATTGTAGAAAAAGAAATGTTAAAGATCAATGAATCTATATTTATCGTTTTGTTATCGATATTCTGGGGTGTTACGGAAACCCATGCGCAACAGTCTCCGGTAGTCTTTAATTATAATGAAGCTGCCAGACCTGGAGAGGCTTTTAATTTACAGGGAACCGGTTGGGGAAAACAGGTTGAGTTATGGGGGAGTATGGTCCGGGGGAATGAAAATGCACTTGCGCCTTCATTTCCGATTCAAGTTATCGGTCGTGATGATTGTAGTGTGACCGGGCTTTTCCCTTCAGACAAACAATTTCGAAAGAATGCACTGATTGCGGTTTGGGTCAAGAGTGGAACGAATATCAGTGAACCGGTATTTTTGAACCGGGCCAGAGCTGTAACACTGGAATTTGAAGAGATCATGCCGGGTTATGTGTTTCGTATTTTCGGAAGGAATCTTTTTTTGCCCGGATGCAAACCCGTCGTAACGTTTGTTCATCCGAATAATGGGGCACAGTCACAGGGCACTGTCTTGGCTACAGATCCGTATGTTCTGACCGTGCAGGCTCCGGACAGGTTGGAGGCAGGTGTACACTATCGTATAATGGTTAATAACGGGGCTGGGGGAGAATATGGCAATTCTTTGGCCGAAGAAACGATGCTGGCACGGGTGGAAAGCGCAGACCCTTTTTCTTTGCATGTCCCATGGGGATGCGATTTTATTTTTTACAAAAATGTCTATAATGTAAAATCGGATGTTCGCTTACAATCTCACGCCAAAGGTGACGGCTTGGCGAATGACCGGACTGCTTTGCAAGAAGCAATCGATAAAGCATATGCAGCCGGAGGAGGTGTTGTCTATTTACCAGCCGGTACATATAAATTGGATTTTCAGGAAGGAAGCGGACTTGTGATGCGTTCGAAGGTCGTACTGAAAGGTGATGGCCCGGAGAAGACTGTTATCCAGTATGGGTTTGGAGTTCCCCCGGCTTATCCGGACCCGATTGGTGTTGGTGGATGGCCGGATCATACCACGGAAGGGGTGGCTCTTTTATGGCCGTTGCGTACGGAGCTTAGCGGACTTTCCGACCTGAAGATTCGAAATGTAAATACTTCGGGATTGTGGCGGCATAGTTTGAAGACGGTTTGGCCGGATTCTGAAAAGAAGGCGCCGGGTGCATCCGGTTCTCGTTTCTTTGCTATTAATTGTCATTTTGATTTGTCGGTTGCCTGGGGGCTGTCATGGGGATATGTGGACAAGATGTTGATCTCGAATTGCAATTTCAGGAGTTATGCGAATATAACGTGGCCCTGGATGTGTCATTGTGACGGATCGACAAATTTTGTAGTCCGTAATAACCGTGTGTTTTATAGTGCCGGACGTTTTGGTTTCAGTAACGGTTATAACGGGATTATCGAGAATAATCATATCACTCGTATGGGCGATTTACAAGCGTTTAGAGGAGAAACCGGAGGGTTCAACATTGATTTTACCAAGGATGTAGTTCTGATGAACAATATATTGGATGTCGAGGGGGATTCTATTGTCGACCGGAATATGGGAGAGACTATTTTGAGTCAGGGAGGAAATCCGGTAGGGCAATCTCTCGGAAGGGTAGAGGAGGCTTCGCCGAACTCCTTGACCGATCGGACGCAAAATTGGAGCCGAATTCGGACGTCCGATCTTTCTACTTGTGCTGTGCTTGCAATCGTAAAGGGTAAGGGTGCAGGACAATGGAGAAGGATTAAAGACAATGACGTACATACCATTTTTTTAGATGTTCCCTGGACTGTGATTCCTGACAGCAGTAGTAATTATGTCGTAACCCAATGGTCGGCAGAAGATTGGCTGGTAAAAGGAAATGTCCTCAAAGAGAATAACCGAGGCATTTGGTTTTATTGCGGAGGAACGGATGTCGCTATAGTTGGCAATGAGCTGGAAAATTCGGAAGGAATTTATTTACGTTCGGATCAGCGGGTCGAAATGGGCCGGTATAATCTGATGTGGAATGCTATTGTCGAAGAAAACGTGGTAAGCCGTACCGCCCGGAAACGTCCTGCTCATATCTGTTCGGTTTTGGCTGTTCAGAAAAATGATACATTGATAGGATTAGGTAGCTTAGGTATAGAAATTCGCCGGAATACGATTGTTGCATCCAAACCCAATATAAGTTCTTTTGTTCCGGGAGAGGGATATTGGAATGAAGTGCGTTCCACAACGGAAGATGCATTGAACCATGTTACGGGGATTGTTGGGACGGTGTTTGACGGAAATAAATCGGTCAATATGAATTATGCTTACCGGTTGAGCCAGAAAGGAATTTCACAAACAACGATTAAAGATCCTGTCGATCCGGATGTCGATTCGTTGACAAATATCCCTTTATCTGTAAATTTGACGGATGCTTTTTTATATAGGACTGGGAAAAAGGAAAACAAAGATCCTTTTTCTTCCTATTTGACAGGAAAAGCCCCCTCTATATGCCAAGATCTGGGAGTCGAAACGATTGATGGCATATCGGTTCAAAAGTTTATTTTCCATTCGCGGGAGTATTTGTCTCCTGTAGGAAAGGATTCTACCAGGATTTTCGGGGTGATAGCGAGGCCGGAAAAGCCCGGACGTTATCCGGGATTATTGGTGCTGCATGGAGGTGGTGGAGCTGCAGAGATCGAAAAAGCAAGGAAGTGGGCGGCTCACGGCTATGTAGTGGTTGCCGTTGATGAGCCAGGAGTGGCTGATACGAAAAATACCCCTCTGAGTGAGGGGCCGTGGAACCTGTTTCGGTATGGTGAACATCGTTTCGTTGTCGAGCCGGATGTCACGTCAAGCACTATTTTTGATGCAGTCTTGGCTTCTTTGCAGGGGCTTTATCTGTTAAGGGAACAACCGGATGTAATTAAGGATAGGATTGGGATCGTAGGTATTTCCTGGGGTGGTTATCTGACAACAATGGTAACAGGTTTGGCAAGTCCGTTTATTGCCGCTTCTTATTCTGTTTTCGGTTGCGGATTTTATGATGCCAGTTCCGTGTTCCTGAAAGAGTTGGACCGGATGGAACCGTTGCATAAAGCTGAATGGTTGAAATGGCTGGATGCCGGAAGAAGGGCTCGTAACATTCGGAACCCATTTTTCATAGCGGCAGCAACCAATGATAATTGGTTTTATCCACAAGCTGTAAAGAATACGCTTCAGCATGTTTCTGCTCCGGTGAACCATGTTTTTTCCCAGAATGTGAGCCATAAGATTGCTTTGCCGGGAGGAACCGAAAATAAAAAAGCGGATTCTCCGGGCTGGACTGCGATGGAAAAGGTTTATTTTGATTATTATTTGAAGGGTAAAGGCAAGAGATTCCCAAAGATAGGGGCGATCCATGCAGAGAAGTTTGGAACATCTCATATACGGGTGGAATTTTCGGTGGATAGTGATACTCCGATAAAGCGAGCTGAAATAAACTATTCTCAAGTAGGAGAAGTTCCGACAAAAAGAAAATGGACTACAGTTTTGGCAAAACAGGTTCGGAAAAATGTGTATGAAGCATTGATTCATATTCGAGATCTGGGGGCTGTCCCTGTTGAATTTTATGGAACAGTCTCAGACTCTCGTCCAGTTTCGGTTTCCAGCTATATGATTTGGTATTCGAATTGATGTATTGGAGAAACGAAGTTTGTCATATCTGTCGGATGTGGCGGCAGGATTTTTGTAAAAAGTAGTCCTCCCAAGTTGGGACAATCACTTTTGTGACAAAAAGTAGCCGTCCCAAGTTGGGACGACCGCTTTTGAAATGAAAAGTGCCTCTCCCAAGTTGGGACGGGCACTTTTGAAATGAAAAGTAGTCCTCCCAAGTTGGGACGGTCACTTTTGTGACAAAAAGTAGTTCTCCCAAGTTGGGACGGTCACTTTTGTCACGAAAAGTGGTTCTCCCAAGTTGGGACGGGCATTTTTGTGACAAAAAGTAATCTTCCAGGCTTGGGGGCAACATTTTTCGTTTTATAGCGTCTCTTGTTTCAGTTGTTCGACGAACCGGTCGATCCGTTGCAATTCTTTCGGGATGTCGATTCCTTGCGGACAGTGCGGATTGCATTGGTTGCAACTGGTACAATGATCTGCCTGGCGGAGCTTCGGAACGCTGCGGTCGTACCCGATCAGATAAGCGCGGCGAGCTTCTCGGTAGTTTTCATCCTGTCCGCTCTGCGGAACATTCCCCTCGTTCACACATTTATTGTAATGGAGCAAAACACCCGGAATATCGATCCCATAAGGACAAGGCATGCAATATTTGCAGTCGTTGCACGGGATGGTCGGATATTGCATCATCAAGTCGGCTGTGTCGAACAAGAAGCGGTTTTCCTCTTCCGTCAACGGCTGTAACGGGCAGTAAGTACGAAGGTTGTCTTGCAGGTGTTCCATATAAGTCATGCCGCTCAACACGGTGAGCACGCCGGGGAACGAACCGGCAAACCGGAAAGCCCAGGAGGCGACGCTCCGTCCCGGTTCGCGTTGTTTCAGGCGGGCGACGATATGGTCGTGCACGTTCGAGAGCCGCCCTCCGAGGAGCGGTTCCATGATGACGACCGGAATCCCCCGTTTCTGCAATTCCCCGTACAGGTATTCCGCATCGGTGTTTCGCGGGTTGATTTCCTTGGCGTGTTTCCAGTCTAAGTAATTCAACTGGATCTGAACGAAATCCCATTGATATTCGTCGTGTTTCGAAAGCAAATAATCGAACACCTCTATATCTCCGTGATAGGAGAAGCCTAAGTTACGGATACGTCCCGCTTTGCGTTCTTCGAGCAGGAAGTCGAGTATACCGTTCTTGACATACCGGTTTTCGTAGGCTTCCATACCACCCATGCCGATCCCGTGGAGCAGCATATAGTCGAGATAATCGACCTGCAATTCTTTGAGCGAATTGTGGTACATCGCGATAGAGGCCTCGCGGCTCCATGTGTCGGGAGAGAAGTTCGAGAGCTTGGTGGCGATATAATACTTGTCACGCGGATAGCGGCTGAGGGCGATCCCCATAGCATGTTCCGAACGTCCTTTGCAATAGGCGGGCGACGTGTCGAAGTAGTTCACGCCGTGCTCGATGGCATAGTCGGTCAGCCGGTTGACCATCTCCTGGTCGATTTCGTCGTCGCTCTCTCTTGCGCTGCTTTTGGCAATGGTCGGCAGGCGCATGCATCCGTAGCCGAGGATGGAAACCTTGTCTTTTGTCGACGATGTCGTGCGGTACGTCATCTGATCCGTGGGAATGGATGTGGAGCCGCCTGTACCTGAGGCAGTGCTGCTGTTCGAACTGCACCCGGAGAGCAACGGGGCGGTGGTTGCCGTGCTGATCCCTACAATCTTCAGGAAGTCGCGACGGTTTATCGCTTGATGATTGTCTTTTTTCATATATGATGATTCTTTTATTTCTTGATTAAATATTCCGGTGTTGTTCGTGTCCTTCGACATATATGGCGCTGAACGGACGGGAGGGGCACAGGTTTTCGCAGGCTCCGCAGCCGATACATTTTTCCTCGTTAACGACCGGCAGTTGAGGCGAATCCGGGTCGTTCGGGTCTTTTGCCACCATCAGGATCGCTTGGGTAGGGCAGTGGCGGGCACAGTTGCCGCAAGTGACGCCATCCCGGTTGACGATGCAATTTTCCTGGATCAATACGGCATGCCCAATCTGGATAGCCGTTTTGTCCGCTTTCGTGATCGGACGGATCGCACCGGTCGGGCAAACTTCCGAACATTTGACGCATTCGGGACGGCAATATCCCCGCTCGTACGACACTTCCGGCTGCATGAATGTATGCAGGTTCCCCGAAGGACGCAGCACATGGTTCGTACAAACCGACACACAAAGCTGGCACGCTGTACAATGCTGGGAGAAGTTGGCGGCGCTCAGCGAACCCGGAGGTGTGACCGGAGTTGCTCGCTCAGGTTTCTTTTTATCTTCGATGATGGCTAATCCGCCGTCGACTTTCTTGTCCGGGAGTTGTACTTTTTCCTGGGCTTTCAGTGCGGCAGAAGTGGCAAGTAATGCCGATACGGTGAAGAACTTGCGGCGGTCGGGCTTGTCTACGGCCGGTTGATTGGTCTGTGTTTCCGTCTTGTCTGTTTTTCTGCGTGTATATCGGATGGCCCCCTGCCGGCATTTGTCGATACAATCCATGCAGGCGACGCAACGGCTATAGTCGATCTCGTGTGCTTTCGCATTAATACAGGCTGCTTTGCAATTACGGGCACACAAGCCACAGCCATTGCATTTGGACGTATCGATAACCGGCTTGAAAACAGAGAAACGGGAGATCAATCCCAAAACCGTACCTACCGGGCAGATCGTGTTGCAATAGGTTCGTCCGTTCCGCCAGGCAAGTATGATTAGTGTAATGAAGGTAACTGTGGCAATGATGAAAGTGGGGAGGCTCCTCAGCCAAACTTCCGTCTCGTAGAAAGCATAGCTGTCTGCTCGTTCCGCCAGGTAGGCCAGCAGGTTGTTTCCCCATTGCCAGAGAGGGGCGAACAAGTTGGAGGCGATGCGCCCATAAGCACTGTAGGGTGCGATCAATGCCGCCCATGCTCCTAACCCGCTGATCATGGCAAGGATAAATATCACCATAACCCCGTATCTTAACCAGGATAAGGCGGGGGAATACCGGAAACGGTTTTTCTTCCGTTTCCCCGCCAGCCATGAAACAGCATCCTGGAATATACCGAGGGGACAGATCACGGAGCAGTAAACCCGCCCGAAAATCCAGGTCAATGCAATAAGAAATAACACCACGCCGAGGTTTAGTGCCAATACCGCCGGCAGGAACTGTATTTTCGCCATCCATCCGAACCACATATGCAACGTTCCCGTGAAATCGAGAAACAGCAAGGTGATAAGCGTAAAACAGATAAGTGCAGTTGTAAGTCTGATTGTTCGCAACATAATAAGCTCTTTTTAGATAGTCTGTTATTTTTTTCTGTTGCAAAAATAGTAAAAGGTGTTGGCCTGCAACATATACGTATTACAGATTGATGTACCAATATTACGGTTTTGTCAACTTCTGCAAAAAGCCTGGCTGACAAACTTCAGAACTTCAGGCAAAGCTGTCCGCCAATAAGTCCAGCTATGTCCGCCGTCGCGCACCCGGAACTCGTGTTTGATCCCCTTCTGCCTCATGATCTGGTGCACCTGCATATTCCCGTCCAGCAGGCCGTCGTCATCACCACAATCAATGTAATAGCGGATTTTGGGCAAGTCGTTCTGATCCCAGCCGGAAAGGATCTTCAAGACATTGTTTTGTTGCCAATGTTCGTCTCCCGGCCCGAACAGGCGGTTGAATAAGTCCTTATGTGATCGGGCTTTCCGTGCTTCCATGACCGTGTCGTCGAAAACGGCGGCGCTCAACGGGGCACATGCGCAGAACATATCCGGATGATGCAAACTGTATAGGAACGAACCGTAGCCGCCCATCGACAACCCGGCAATCGCCCGGCTTTCTTTCTTGCCGCGGATCCGGTACGTTTTTTCCATATAGGGGATAAGCTCTTCAAAAAACATGTCTTCATAAGGTGCTTTTCCGTCGTATTGGTTGATATACCAGGTGTCCCATGCGTCCGGCATGACGATGATCATTGGTACGGCTTCCTCGTTTGCGATGGCACGGTCGGCAATCGTTTTCATTTGCCCCATCTGTATCCAGTTGGTTTCATTGTCCGTATAGCCATGCAAGAGGTAGAGGACCGGGTAATTCCTTTTCGAGGTGTTGTAGTCGGAAGGCAGGTAGATAGAGTAGGAGACTTTCCTGCCTAATTTGTTACTTTCAAAAGAGAGTGATTCGAAAACCGTACTCTGCGAATATCCTGCCATGTTGAATAGAAAGCACAGGATAAGAAAGAGGTGAAATTTGTTTTTCATATACTATTAATAATTAGATTCGTTTGTCTGGACAAAGTAGAAATAAAAGGAGAGAGCTTGCCGGAAAAACATTAGGTTTCAGGCATACTCTCTTTTCCTTATTTGGGGATTAATCCGCCGCCGGATAGGGAAATTCTGTCAATCCTTTGTACATGAACTGATAGGTCGGAACTTCGATACCTAATTCCTGGGCGGCTCGTACGACATAGCCGGTCAATGTTTCCACCTCGGTGCGGTTACCTTTTTGGAAATCACTATGCATGGAGGTGGTGGAGTTGTTCGGCATGATCTTCTGCGCGTCGATGGCGGAGAATACCTGGTCGTCCGGCAGAGGAATGCCTTTGGCTACTGCTACGCTTTTGAGTTCATAACCTAACGTGATGAACAGGTCGATATGGTTGTTTATCACTTCACTGATCGTCTCATTGAAATAGGAGGTGATGGTAGCGGCGGTCGAGATCATGAAGAACTTCTTCCAGATTTCCAGGTCGATATCATTCGGTATCGTGGTGAGGATACGGGCGTTCGCCAATATATCCTGCAATTCTTTCTGCCGTTTCTTGTTTCCCTGTTTACTACCTAAGAACATCCGGTCCTTTATGGTGAATTTTTCCACTCTTCCCGGTCTGACCAGGCGTGAACCGATGTAAACACATCCTTTCCATACCTCGTTGTCCGGCAATAGTTGTTGTATGCGTTCCGCTATATCCGCCCCGTTCAGCAGGGGAATAATAACCGTCTTCGGACCGATCACCGGAGCCAACTGGGCTATATTATCCTCCAAGTCGTAGCTTTTGGTACAACAAAACAGGTAATCGACCGGCCCTATTTCAGCAGGGTTGTCGGTTGCGAGGGTAGGTTTTGCTTTGATCGTCAGGAATGTATTTTTGACTTCGATGCCGTTCTCACGGATCTCTTCCAGGTTTTCGCCACGGGAGATGAAATAGATGTCAATCTCTTTGGAGTCTTTGTAACGGGCAGCTAATAATCCTCCGTAGTAACCGCCTACAGCTCCTATGCCGGAAATTGCTATTTTAGTTTTACTCATATTCTTGTCTTATTATTTTTACAAAGATGAAAAATAAAATTGGAATAACTATATCAGTTTGAGTTCTTTTAGAAAGTCGGGGATACATTGTTCAAAATTAACACCAAAGCGGTGATCCGTTTTTGCATTATATGTCCGGCGTATGCTGTCGGCTGTGAAGTTTACGGCTACCTGCGCTGATTCGTTTAGGCTGATGTTATTTAGCAGGGCGGATAACAGAGCACTCGCAAAAATATCGCCTGTACCGTGATAACTTCCTGGTATCCTTTTGGTAAACAGATAGCCTGTCGAATCATTTCTTTTATCGTAGGTCGCGGCTCCCAATTCCTCTTCTTCAAAATATACACCGGTCAGTACGATTTTTTCCGGTCCGAGCTTACTTAGATTTTTTAAGATTTTTTCAATGTAAGCCTGCGTATAAGGACCGGGATGGTAGCTTTCTTCCAATAACAAGGCGGCTTCGGTCAGATTGGGGACGATGATGTCCGCCTTCTTGCATAAGGATCGCATGCCTGCGGCAAACTCAGGTTGGAATATGCGGTATAGCTCGCCGTTGTCTGCCATCACCGGGTCTACCAGGATCAGGTTGTTTTTCGATCTGAACAGTTCGAAAAACTCTTTGACGAGATCCAATTGCTCGAACGAGCCCAAGAAACCGCTGTAGGTCGCATCGAATTGTATGTCGAGCGACTTCCAGTGCTGCATAAAAGCCCGCATGTCGCTTGTCAGGTCGCGGTAGGTATATCCGCTGATCCCTCCTGTATGAGTAGATAATATGGCGGTCGGCATGGCGCACGCTTCTATTCCGGCAGCGGAAAGGATAGGCAAAGCGACTGTTAGAGAGCATTTTCCGAATCCTGACAAGTCATGTATGGCAGCCACACGTTTTTGATAATCTTTATTTTCCATTTGTATGTTATGACTTTATATTTCTATAACAACAAAAAATATTTCCGATTTGTTATTTAAGAAATAAAAAGGCTATGAGAAATATTGCTATTATTGCATTCTTTTTGGCATGTGTCAGCCTGGCTGGCGACGCCGGGAATATGAAAGAGTTTGATTTAATGAAACAAGAAAATATGAATATGAAAGACAAGGCTGAAATATATCTGGCAGGCGGTTGCTTCTGGGGTACGGAACATTTCCTGAAACAGATCAGAGGTGTGGAAAAAACGGAAGTTGGTTATGCCAACAGCCAGGTTCCCAATCCCACGTATAAAGAAGTATGTACCGGGAATACCGGGGCGGTGGAAGCGGTGAAGGTCGTTTATGATCCGCAAACGGTCGATCTGGATCTGTTGTTGAATCTATACTTTCAGACAATAGATCCGACCAGTGTCAACCGTCAGGGTGGAGATAGCGGTTTGCAGTATCGCACGGGCATTTATTATACCGATAAAGAAGATGTTCCGGTGATCGAAGCCGCCATTAAAGAGCTGGCAAAGGAATATACGAAACCGATCGCCATCGAGGTGATACCGCTCGTTAATTTTTATGCAGCGGAAGAATACCATCAGGATTATCTGGATAAGAATGTGGGCGGTTATTGCCATATTAATCCGAAATTGTTCGAACTGGCGCGGAAAGTAAATGCCCGTCCTGTTTATGCAAAACCGGATGATGCGACCCTTAAGAAAAAACTTTCCGACGTACAGTATGCCGTGACGCAAAAAAGTGCTACGGAACCTGCATTCCGCAATGAATACTGGAATGAGCACAGGGAAGGAATTTATGTCGATATTACGACCGGTGAGCCGCTTTTCATATCCACCGATAAGCTTGATTCCGGCTGTGGCTGGCCCAGTTTTTCCAAACCGATCGATAAAAAACTGATTGTTGAAAAGCTGGATACTTCACATGGAATGACCCGTACAGAAGTACGCAGCCAGACGGGAGATGCTCATTTAGGCCATGTCTTTACAGATGGCCCCGCCGATAAAGGGGGATTACGGTATTGTATAAACAGTGCCTCCCTGCGGTTTATCCCGAAAGAAAAGATGAAAGAAGAAGGTTATGGAGAATATCTGTCTCTTTTGAAGAAATGAAGTTTCAGTATTAAATGAGGCAGGTCGGGACATTTTTGTTCCCTTTGACACTGCCTCATGTTTTTTTATTTATTTATTCGCAAACATCCAGGTCCATTTATGCCAGATACTTTCCAAAGGGCCTTGTTTGTGTCTTGCCAGCCACCATTTGCAGAACGAAACTTGCAGCAGGAAAAGAGCGAATCCGATAAGCAAACTTGCTGTATAGCCGCAATAAGGGGCTAAATAGAGTCCGAAGGGAAAATAGATAATCGCTCCCATGATCGATTGAGTAATATAGTTGGTCAGACTCATCTTGCCATAAAAGCGCAAAGCGGAAACTGCTTTTTTGAAACATTCTTTCTGGTACAAGATCACAAACGAGGAAACAAGGACGAATGTGAAAGCAAATTTCTGCCACATGTCGAAAGCCGTCCCTGCAGTTTGCTTGATCAGGGCATTGTCACCAGCCATGATCTGTTCCTTTAAAGAATATAAAGGGGCGAAACAGATAGCTGCAATAATAAGAACCTTTACCCAGAAACGCAGGTGGGATTCGGTCGTAACGAATAGCTCTTTTCTGCCGATATAAAGTCCTAACAGGAATAAGCCTGCCGTTTGCAGGAAACGTCCGGCTCCGATAGCCCAGTACAAACTTGCTTTCTGTCCTAACGTGATATTTCCCCAGATGAAGTCCCGGAAATTTCCTGCTTTGGTATATTCGGCGACTTCACCATACATAGCGCCTACACCGAGGTCCGGCAAAGTATGGGCCGGATTAAATAGGCTCATGATGTAGTGAAACCATTCTATAGGTTGGATTAATAATATAATAGCTGTGACCAAGATTACTTTGTCACTCCATTTGCGGACAAGGAATAAAACCAAGCCTACTACGGCAAATAACAGCAGCACGTCTCCGGCTGGGAAAAAAGCAGCGTTCAGCGTCGCGAAACCAAGTAACAGAACCAGACGCCATAAGAAGCGGTAGCCGAAATCTTTTCCTTTCTTTTCCTGGTTATGGCATTGGATATAGAATGTAAACCCGAATAGGAGGGCGAAGATAGCATAGGCTTTTCCTGCAAACAAGGAGAATATGACGTTAAACACTCCGTCGTTGAGGACAGTCAGCCATGCCGGTTGTTCTGCTGGATAGACAGGAAAAATAAAATGTTCCAGGTTATGCACTAAAATAATAGCCATAACGGCGAATCCTCTTAACGCATCGACCACTTCAATACGTGGGGTTTTACTTGCTGATAGTTCCATATAAGTTGTTTGTTAAATTTCAAAACACAAATGTAAGTATTTGTGCGGGATTCCGATATATACTTGCACCTTGATTCGAGATTAGCAATTTAATTTCCTATATTCCTTAGGAGTTACTCCTTGCGATTCTTTGAAAACTCTGTTAAAATGTGGAACATCATTAAACCCTACTGCAAAACAGATTTCCGATATTTGTTTTTGCGAGTGTTTTAGAAGTTCGCAAGCTGTATTCAAGCGATATTGGGTGACAAATTGTGAAAACGTCATTCCTTTACATCGTTTGAAGTATGAGCAAAATGCAGAACGGTTCATACCCACTTCGGCTGCAACTTCATCTAAAGAGATGGTATGGACATAATGAGCCATCACATAAGCGCAAATTTGTTGCATACGTCTCACATCACGTTCAATCTGCATAGGCTTACCTGCAAGAATATGGTCGGATGAATTGAAGATGACAGGTAGTAAACGGAACATTCCGCATAATCGTCCCAGATCGTCCATATCGTTCATTTGTAATAACATTTTACGAATAATACGAGAGCTTTCCAGACCAAATTTTAATGCATTGACGGGGAACGTGAGACCTGCCAAACGGTTTCGCAATTCGGGAAAAACTTCCATGCTCCTCACGATAAGGGAGTGGCTGAAAGCTACCATTAGATAACGAATATGCCCTTCACTGTCAGCCGATAAAGGTGTATATTCCCAATAATGATGCATAGACGGTGGTATCAATGCGACATCACCTGCCGAAAAAGATTGTAACGTATCACCAGCCATTCGAGTTCCATACCCGTGAATTACATAATATAATTCCCAAGCATCGTGTTGGTGCAATTTGGCTTCTATGTGAGTATCTATCCGCTGGTCAATGAAAAAGAATGAATGGTTCTCTATTTCAGGTAATTCGTAAGGGGTAATCATTTCTTCCATAATTACATAAAAATGGTTTGATGCAAATATACGACAAATGTGCGATATGATACCACAAATATTCAACAAGAAGGAACCATAACTTTGCTGCTGAAAACAATAAGTCTAACGATTAAATTAAAATGTATTGTTATGGATTTTTATCAAGTATTAGAGAAAAGAAGAACTATCCGCGATTTTTCCGATAAGGAAGTAACGGAAGAAGTGCTGGAAAGGGTCTTATCGGCAGCCTTTAAAGCTCCGACCAATGACCATTTGCGACAGTTTGAATTCATTGTTGTGAGAGGACAGGAAAACATTGCCCGGCTTATATCACCAGTGGCGGAAAACACTCAAAAGATTCAGCAGGCTGGGCTTGAAGCCGCCGCAAGCACGATGGATAAGGACGGATATGCCATGTTTGTCGATGCGTTACCTAAACAGCAACGTATGCTCATGCAAAGCAATTGCCTTGTTTTGCCGTTCTTCAGGCAAAAGGATTGTCCTCTGTGCCATCCGGCAGATCAAAGTTCGCTCAATTATTTCGCCTCGGCATGGGTGGCCGTAGAAAACATTCTGCTGGCTGCAACCGCAGAAGGACTGGCATGTGCGTTTCGTATTCCCATTGGCAATGAACCGGAATATGTGAAACACCTCGTCCACGCTCCCGAAGAATACGAGTTCGCCTGTTTCCTTGCCATTGGCTATGCAGCGGAGAATGCACATATCTGTAAACAGAAAGAGATTCGGGTAGAGGATAGAATTCACCATAATGTCTGGTAATCTAAAAGTCTCGTCTGTTCTTTTGTCTGGTTGTTATCGCTCCCTTATTTTCGTCCTTTGACTGTTCGTTGTTTGTCTAAAACTACGGTTCAGAGATACGACTCTTTTATGAATTACGCAAATGTCCGAATTTAGTTTTATGGATGATTTATATTTCATCGGTTATATCTGGATGTCCATCTATTGAATAATGTAGTTCATCAGACTTGGATTGCGAGATTGATTTGATTCCTTCAACTTTGCATCAAAAATAATTAACGATGCGTAAGTTTATTATCTTGTTGTCTCTGGTGGTAGTCGGTATATCTGTGGTGTGGAGCCAAAAAATAGAGGGGTATACCGATTACTTCTCCCAGTCCCGTTTTACAGATCACGCCAACGATTTTCATGGCAAAGAACAGGGCAAAGGCTATTTTATAAGATATGGTATAAAATATTTTCAACCGCTCTCCATAAAATTGAATGAACGAAACCAGCCGATTGTATGGAGTATGTCTGCGGGATTATCAATGGTGAGAAGCGGCAATTCAGGAGAAATTAGTACTATTGTTCCACGCGACATCCTCAATACCAGCGTAATGGTTTCCTATATTCGTCCAATAGCGTCCAAGTGGAGTTTGGCCTTTTCTTTAGGCTGTGGTGTTTATAGCCAACCAAGAAAAATCAGATTCAACAGTATTCTGGCAAGCGGTGGTGGTATCATTATCTATGATATAAACCCATCTCTTAGTGTTGGGCTTGGTGTTGGTCTTACAAACTCATTCGGCGTGCCGATGGTCATGCCAACAGGCTACTTGAAATGGGCTGTGAAAAAAAGATTTGAGCTTGATGTCGATTTAACAAGCCAGGTAAAGGTAACAGCTTCGTCTCTTTTCGCCAAAAAGTTTCGCCTTGCTTGGAATATTGTAGAACTTGATGGAATGGCAGCGGTAATAAAACAGGACAACAAGGACAAACTTTACTCGTCTATGATGCTCAATTCCTATTTTACTCCCTCTTTGATTATCGGCGGTAAATTCAGTGTGCATGCCAATATAGGCATCAATATCATACGTTTCAGCAGTATCTCCGAAAGAAAAATCAAGTATATGTTTGGTGGTGAGAATCTTTCCGAACGCCGTCATTTTTCTCCCGCATTTCAGGGAGGAATAGGGTTGCGTTATGGGTTCTAAATTAATATAGTAATTTTGCATCATGGAAAAGAAGAGGAAATATCTAATCATAGAGGACGAACGTTTCGCCTATGAAGAACTCAAACGAATGATGAAGTCCTTGCGGCCCGGCTACGAGTTGTGCGGTTGGGCTACGTCTGTCGAACAGGCCATCCAGCTTGTAACCAACATGGAAGTTGATTTGATGCTGGTTGATATACGTTTGTCGGACGGAAACAGTTTTGAGTTTTTCGATCAGGTGAAATCACAAGTTCCTGTCATATTCACCACCGCCTATGATGAATATGCATTAAGAGCATTCAAAGTCAATAGCATTGATTATCTTTTGAAACCAATAGAGGAAAAAGACCTTGAACAAGCCATTATCAAGTATGAAAATCTGCAATACGTTATTCCGTTAAGTATGGAGTATCAAAAATTGCGTAATGATTATATAACGACTAATCGTAAGAACCGGTTTCTCGTACATGCAGGCGATGTTTACGGATATGTCGAAGCTCAGCATGTTGCCTTCTTTTACAGTGAAGACAAATATACGTTTCTCCATACTTTTGAAGACAAGCGATATATTGTGCCGTACACGCTTGACCAGCTGGATTCCATGCTTGATCCGGTTATATTTTTCCGAGTATCGCGCAACTGCATAACGAATATCAAGAGCCTATCTAAAATTATAAAATATTTTGCAGGAAGGCTCAAAATAAGTTTCTCTCCCCCTTGCCCTCACGAGATAATCGTAAGCCGCAACAGGGCGGAGAATTTTCTAAACTGGATGAACGGCAACGGGCAATGAAGAAAAAACAGGTCATATCACAAATCTTGCTGTTATACATGGCTATAGCGGCGATGTTGTTCTTGTTCATATCCACTCTCACTCTCCTTACAACGCCTAATGGATATGACATGGTGGCAGTGATAAGCAATTTATTTGTAAATCTTCCATTGTTTGTTATACCCGGACTAATTGATTATGGAACAATCCGTTTCCTTCATGCTCGTGTCTGGAAATCGGCAAATATCAGCCATATTATACTTGATGTGGTTATTGTGTCCGCGATAACCGGGAGTATGAGTTTCGTTTCAGCACATGTATTCTCGTCTCCCAATCCGCTCGCCCAAGTTGCGGCATTCTTGATGATGAATTGTATCATAGTTCTTTTCATAGAGTTGCTGTTGTACCATAACGCACAAATGAAAAACGAGAAAAGGATAATTGAAATAGAGAAAGAAAAAGCCGTATACCAACTCAATGCCTTGAAAAATCAGGTAAATCCGCATTTCCTTTTTAATAGTCTGAATGTTCTTGCTTCGCTGACCTACCAGAATCCTGCATTCGCAAACACTTTCGCTAAAAAGTTCGCCAATGTGTACCGCTATATCCTCACTACATCAGAAAACCAGACCGTTGAATTGAAAGAAGAGCTCGATTTTGTAAGAACATATCTCTATCTTGAAAAAATGCGATTTGCCGAGAGCCTGAAAGTTTCCATTGAAGATAATACAGCATTACGTCATTCACGAGTAATACCGGTAAGTATTCAGACATTGGTGGAAAATGCACTGAAACATAATGTGGCATCTGAACAGCAACCCCTAAATGTCATTATCCATATTGGCGAAGATGGTGTTACTGTAAGCAATAATATCCAACTGCGAAACAATGTTCAGAGAACCGGGACTGGTCTTGCCAACCTTCAACGCCAATATGCCATTTCCGGACAAGAAATAGCAATAACTAAGATCGATAATAAATTTATCGTTTTTCTCCCATATCTTATATAATGCTGCATAAAGACGCACGACCATGTGTCTTTACGTGATTATTATCAAATTGACAATTTACCAGATTTGCTATCCGGAGATTCGCTTATATCCGTACATTTGCCTTGATGATTACAAATAGGGGAAGGAGGAGCGGTTTGGAATTGACATTTTGTTTGTCTCATCCCTGAAAACCTTTTTTTGTTCCTGAAAAGGCGGGTTTATGCAGAACAATTGGGGAAAGGTGTCGCTCTGAAGGATAAAACACAATCAAAATGTAAGCAGTAAAATCATCTTTTAAAGATGGTTTTTAGCTGTTAAAATGGCTCCTTGAAGGTCCTTTACAGCCCCTCCACGGCCATTTTGCACCTTCTTTCGGAGCTTCCCGCGAAATCATCTAAATGATTTACTATATTTATCCGAATCATTCTCCTCTATTATCTGAATAGTTTTCCGAAACCATTCAGATAATTAAAAAAATCATTTGGATGATTTCGGGAAGACCTTACGGAATCGTACCTTTTTTAGGCTGGAATGAAGAAAAAGTGTGAAGTATGTGTCAGGAGAATAGCCTGAAATGAATAAAAATGGTCGTGTAAATGCTTATTATTTGTAAGAAATGACATAAAATCGAATGAATGGATGTATCGTTTTCTGAAGACTTATAAGCCGGATTTTAGATAAAAAAAAGAAGGTGTCTGAAAAGGATGCCTTCTTTTTTTGTTATGCCGCCCGTTTATTATCCATTTTTATTTTTAAAACATCTTTGGTCTTCTCAATTGTCTCTCTTCGGGAAGTAATCCTACAGAAATAAGTAAAAAATAAAAGAGAACTG
>NZ_JACOOJ010000037.1 GCF_014287585.1 Parabacteroides hominis
AATATTCACTGAGAACGGATAATTTGAATGTCTCGCTGAACATTCTTCTGGGCTTTCTTTTTTTCATTTCTATACTTTTGTAAGACCCAAAAGGTGTCAAGCTATTTCAGTACAAGACATTACGGTTCAAACCCGGCAAAAACCGAATTGCTATATATAGAAAAACAGGCAATCATTGTATAAGTCAAAAATCATAAATCTTTTTACCTTTGCAGGCAATAAAGTAGAAAACTGAATGATCGATCAACCTACCATAGACCGGATATTGGATGCCGCAAACATTGTGGACGTTGTTTCCGAATTCGTTACCCTTCGGAAACGAGGCATAAACTATGTAGGATTGTGTCCTTTCCATAGCGACAAGTCGCCCTCTTTCTATGTGTCGCCGGCAAAGAATATCTGTAAATGCTTTGCCTGCGGCGAAGGTGGTACGGCTGTTCACTTCATTATGAAGCATGAGCAGCTTTCTTATTATGATGCGCTTCGCTTCCTTGCCAAAAAATACAACATCGAAATACAGGAGCGGGAACTGTCGGAACGCGAAAAACAGGTGCGCAGCGACCGCGAAAGCATGCTGATCGTCAATAGCTGGGCGCAGAAATACTTCACGACCCAGCTCTACGAACACCAGGAAGGCAAAGCCGCCGGCTTGCGCTACTTTGCCGAACGTGGTTTCCGGGAAGATACCATTCGCAAATTCCAGTTAGGCTATAGCCTCGACCAACGGGATGCCCTGTATAAAGCGGCTACAAAGAGCGGTTACAAAAAAGAATTTCTCGAAAAGACAGGTTTGGTGATCGCCTACGACAACGGCGGGGTAAACGACCGTTTTCGCGGGCGTGTCATTTTTCCGGTCCATACGCTCAGTGGAAAAGTCGTCGCTTTCGGAGGACGCGTCCTGAAGAAAGACGAAAAGACCGCCAAATATGTCAACTCGCCCGAAAGTGAGATTTACCATAAGAGTAACGAGCTTTACGGGATCTATTTCGCCAAACAGGCGATCGTAAAGGCTGACCGTTGCTTCTTGGTGGAAGGCTACACGGATGTGATTTCCATGCATCAGGCAGGGGTTGAGAACGTGGTCGCCTCATCGGGTACGGCCCTCACGCAAGGACAGATCCGCCTGATACACCGCTTCACCACTAATATAACGGTCTTGTATGACGGCGATGCAGCCGGTATCAAGGCGGCCTTGCGCGGTATCGATCTGCTGTTGGAAGACGGAATGAACGTGAAAGTGGTGCTTCTTCCAGACGGAGAAGATCCCGACTCCTTTGCCCGCAAACACAACGCGAGCCAGTTTGCCGAGTTTATCAGGCAGAACGAGACTGATTTCATCCGTTTCAAAACGCGCCTGCTAATGGACGACGCAGGAACGGACCCGATCAAACGGTCGGCGCTGATCTCCGACATTATCCGGACGGTGGCTATCATCCCCGACAATATCGCCCGCTCCCTTTATATCCGGGAATGCAGTGCTATGATGGAAATAGACGAGATGCTCCTGTTGAACGAAGTAAACAAAATCCGTCTCAACAAGGAAGAAAGGCAAGCGAACACTCCGTCCTCCCCCATCCCGGCTGCCCCCGTCAATATCCCCGAATATCCGGATATTCCCGGTTACCAGCCCTACCCGGAAGAGACGCTGGCAGAACAACCGCAGGAAAGCCCCCTGCCCCCTGACAATACGATTCCGCCACCGCCGCCGGAAGAATACGGCCCCGATGACGGAGGAAGTAGCATGCCACCGCCAGCACCTTTCACACCGCCGGTAAACATTCCGGTCGGGCCGAAGCGTTCGCCCTATGAGGCATACGAAGTTGCCCTGCTGCGCTACATCGTGCGTTACGGCGAGCGTATCCTATTCCAATATACGGACGAAGAGACGAACGAGGAAGTCGTGATCCGCCTTTCCGAATATATCCGTTCCGAGCTGGAACGTGACGACCTGACCTTTTATACACCGCTCTTCAAGAGTATGATGGATGAAGCAGCCGATCGCTGCCAGTCCGAAGGATTCATCGCGAGCCGGTATTTCCTTGCCCATCCCGATCCGAACGTGAGCCGCCTTGCCGCCAACCTGATCAGCGAAAAATATCAGCTAAGCAAGTATCACACCAAATATCGGGAACTGGAACAGGAAGAAGACAAACTCGACCAGTTGGTAATCCGGGAACTGTATGCTTTCAAAGATGCCTATGTACTCTCACAAATCAAAGAGATACAGGCACAGATCAAGAGTATGCAAAACAACGAAGACATGGATCAGGTTTTCGAGTTGATGAAAAAGCTCACACGCCTGAACGAAATAAAGAATGTATTAAGTAAAGAATTGGGAGAAAGAATCATATTAAAAATGTAATGCCTATGAATTTTTTAGAAACGGAAGACGTGGTAAAACAATATGCCAACCACCTCGCCCTCGACAAGGTCAGCATCCAAGTTCCCGAAGGGAAAGTCTTCGGCTTATTAGGGCCGAACGGAGCCGGCAAAACCACACTGATCCGTATCATCAACCGCATCACGGCCCCCGACAGCGGTCTTGTCCGTTTTAACGGACGTGAATTTCAGCCGGAAGATATCTACCAGATCGGTTACCTGCCGGAAGAACGCGGCCTGTATAAAAAAATGAAAGTCGGTGAACAAGCCATCTACCTGGCGCAGCTAAAAGGGCTCTCCTACCAGGAAGCCCGCACACGGTTGATACGCTGGTTCGAAAAATTCGATATCATGCCTTGGTGGAACAAGAAACTGGAAGAGCTGTCCAAAGGGATGCAGCAGAAAGTACAGTTCATCATCACCATCATCCACGAACCGAAACTGCTGATCTTCGACGAACCGTTCAGCGGATTCGACCCCGTGAATGCCGAACTGCTGAAAAAAGAAATCCTCGAACTGAAAGATGCCGGACACACGATTATCTTTTCCACACACAACATGTCGTCCGTTGAAGAGATTTGTGACAATATCGCCTTGATCAACCGTTCGCAGGTTGTGCTTTCCGGCAATGTGACAGAAGTGAAAAGCCGTTTTCGGACAAACAATTTCACCATCCGTTTCCATAGCGAATCAGGAAAGTTGCAGCCCATCCCGGAGATGTTCAGCCAGTTGACGGAAAAAGACCTGGCCGGAACAAGCGAAGTGCGCATCCACAAAGAGCCGGGCATTACCAACTCCGCCCTCCTTTCCGCACTGGCGGGACAGACCGAAATCATCTCCTTCACGGAGGAGATCCCTTCGATGAACGACATATTTATTAACACCGTCTCCGGTACAAATACTACGCAAGCATGAATAAGATAGGACTTATAATAAAAAGAGAATACCTCCGCCGTGTCAGCAAAAAATCGTTTCTGCTGCTGACTTTCCTGACGCCGTTCCTGTTTGCCGCCCTGGTATTCGTCCCGCTTTGGTTATCCACCATCAAAGGAGATGAAGCCAAGCAGGTAGCGATTATCGACGCGACAGGCAAATACGCCCCGCTGTTCAAAGACACGGAGGAATATGCCTTCATCGCCGAAAAAGGTTCCAGCCTGGAAGAATATCGTAAAAATCCGGACAAGGAGATATTTGCTTTCCTGAATATAACAGACGATTTGCTGCAAAATCCGACCGCCGCAACACTCTATTCGCAGAAGCAAATTCCTATGGGATTGAAAAACACAATCGACAAAACGCTGTCCGAATATCTGAAAGACGAGAAGCTCGCCTCTTACAATATCGACAACCTGAAACAAATCATTGAGGAGAGCAAGATCAATTTCAATATCAAGACCATCAAATGGGACGAAGACGGAAGCGAGAAAAGCACTTCGGCCGAGGTCGCCTCTATCTTAGGCATGATATTGACTTTCATCATCTATATGTTTATCATCATGTACGGCGGGATGGTCATGCAGGGAGTGATGGAAGAAAAGACGAACCGTATCATCGAAGTGATGATTTCGTCTGTCAAGCCGTTCGACCTGATGATGGGAAAAATCATCGGCATCGGTTTCGTCGGCCTGACACAGGTATTCCTGTGGGGAATCCTGACAACCGTATTGGTATCGGGAAGCCTTTTCTTTTTCGGTGGCAGCACGTCGCCTGAAGACATGATGACAGCACAGATGGCGGCACAAGGTGTAAGCGATGTGGCTGCCGGTTCTTCAAATATCAGCATCCAGGTGCAGGAAATCATCAATTCGATCAACTTCGGGATGATCGGTATCTGCTTCGTTCTTTATTTTATCGGAGGCTATTTATTGTATGCGGCTCTATTCGCAGCTATCGGAAGTGCCTTGGAACAGCAGGAAGACGCCCAGCAGTTCATGACTCCGATTATGCTTTTGATGGCGTTCAGCTTGTATGCCGGAATCTACAGCATGAATAATCCCGACGGCCCGCTGGCCTTCTGGTGCTCGATGATTCCGTTCACCTCTCCTATCGTGATGATGGTCCGCTTGCCGTTCGACATTCCGGTATGGGAATTGGCGCTCTCGTTCGCCTTGTTGTTTGCCACAGCCATACTTATCATCTGGTTCTCGGCCAAAATTTACCGTGTTGGTATTTTAATGTACGGAAAGAAACCGAGCATCAAAGAAATGATCAAATGGGTAAAATATAAATAAAACAGTCAGGGCGATTTTAACGATCGCCCTGGTATCGTAAAAGATATGTACAAAAAAAGCCTGTCACTCAAGAGAATGACAGGCTTTTTGTTGTTCAACCAGGGCTCGAACCTGGACTAACAGGACCAGAATCTGTTGTGCTACCATTACACCATTGAACAATTTCCGTTCAACAAAGATGACAATTCATTATTTTCGTTGTTCAACCAGGGCTCGAACCTGGACTAACAGGACCAGAATCTGTTGTGCTACCATTACACCATTGAACAATTTCAATCAAGCTTGTCAACTCTTTTGTTGTTAGCGAGTGCAAAAGTACATACTTTTTCAAAATAAACAAACGATACGGTAATTTTTTTTCATTAATAAACTTTTTTCTTTTCCTGCTTGTTTTGATTTTGCAAGTATATACATATATTAATAGAGGGAAATCACCCACATAATAAATATAAGAAGTATATTTGCGACTTCGAATATTACTCAATAAAAAATAGATGGATCAAACAGAAGCATTAGTTAAAACGATTGTAGAAGGCCTACAGGAAAAAAAAGGCAAAAACATTGTAACCGTAGACTTAACCCAATTATCCGGCTCGATCTGCCAATACATGATAATCTGCGAAGGAAGCACTCCTACCCAGGTTTCCGCATTGTCTGATTCGGCTTGGGATTTTGCCCATCGTGAGGCAGGTGAAAAACCGCTTTCGATAGACGGGGCACAGCGTGCCGAATGGATCGGGATGGACTATGGCACGGTTCTTGTACATATATTTTTACCGGAACTTCGCGAGTTTTATAACCTGGAAAATCTTTGGTCGGATGCCAAAGTGACTCAGATTGCCGACCTCGACTGATGGCCGATCTTACATAGTATAGAGATAATCACATATGGAAAATAAAAACGACATGTTTAACAAAGCGCCGAAGAATAATAAGCAAAAGATGTTCAAGTTCAATCTTTATTGGATGTACGGGCTCATCTTTATAATGCTTTTTGCATTGTATCTGACAAACGACTCTTCGGCATCTAAAGAATTAGGCTGGACCGAGTTCCAGAAATTAGCACAGGAAAATGTATTCGACCGGATGGTTGTCTACAACAAAAAGAACCTGGTTGAAGCAACCGTAAAAGACGGACAGAAAGGTTTGGTATTCAGAAAAGACAGTGCGGCATTGGGTACAAACCCGAAGGTGTATGTCAAAATACCGTCGGCCGACAAATTCTCGGACTTCTATGATAAGGCCGTTGCCGAAAATCATATCACTACGCAGGTCAGATTTGAAGAAGGCGACGATGCGATCTGGAATTTCCTTGTTTCGTTCGGTCCGATCCTGCTGATCATCGTCGTGTGGATCTTCCTGATGCGACGCATGTCAGGTGGCACAAGCGGCGGCCCAGGCGGAGTATTCAGTGTGGGAAAGGCAAAAGCACAGCTTTTCGACAAAGACAACGACCGGAAAGTGACATTCAAGGATGTCGCCGGACTTGCAGAGGCAAAACAGGAGGTGGAAGAGATCGTTTCCTTCTTGAAAAGCCCCGAAAAATATACGGAATTAGGAGGTAAAATACCTAAAGGCGCCTTACTCGTAGGCCCTCCCGGAACCGGTAAAACATTATTGGCCAAGGCTGTAGCCGGAGAGGCAGACGTTCCGTTCTTCTCCCTGTCCGGTTCGGACTTCGTAGAAATGTTCGTCGGCGTAGGTGCTTCCCGCGTACGTGACCTGTTCCGCCAGGCAAAAGAGAAAGCTCCTTGTATCGTGTTTATCGACGAAATCGATGCTGTCGGTCGTGCCCGTGGCAAAAATGTAAATATGAACAGCAACGACGAACGCGAAAACACGTTGAACCAGTTGCTTACGGAAATGGATGGTTTCGGCTCCAACAGCGGTGTTATCATCCTGGCGGCTACGAACCGTGCCGATATCCTGGACAAGGCGTTGCTTCGTGCCGGACGTTTCGACCGACAGATTCATGTGGAATTGCCCGACCTGAACGAGCGTAAGGATATATTCGGAGTGCATCTGCGTCCGATCAAAATCGACGAAAGCGTCGATGCCGAATTTCTGGCACGCCAGACTCCCGGTTTCTCCGGTGCCGACATCGCCAATGTCTGCAATGAAGCCGCTTTGATCGCTGCCCGTAATGGTAAAAAATTTGTCCAGAAGGAAGACTTCATGAATGCGGTCGACCGTATCGTCGGTGGCTTGGAGAAACGTACTAAAATAACGACTGCGGATGAACGTCAATGCATAGCTAACCACGAAGCAGGTCATGCCACTTTGAGCTGGCTGTTGGAACATGCCAATCCGTTGGTTAAGGTGACGATCGTTCCGCGAGGCAAGGCATTAGGCGCCGCCTGGTATCTGCCGGAAGAACGTCAGATTACTACCCGCGAACAATTGCTGGATGAAATGTGTGCAACTCTGGGCGGACGGGCTGCCGAAGAACTTTTCTTGGGAAAAATCTCTACCGGAGCATCCAATGACCTCGAACGGGTGACTAAACAGGCTTATGCGATGGTCGTCTATTTCGGCATGAGCGACCGCCTGCCGAACTTGAACTACTACGATTCAAGCGGACAGGACTGGGGCTTCACCAAACCGTACAGCGAGGAAACAGCCCGGATGATCGACCAGGAAGTACAGGCCATTATCAACGAACAATACAAACGGGCCAAAAGTATCCTGAAAGAACACACATCGGGACACAATATGCTGGCTCAGGTATTGCTGGAACGTGAAGTTATCTACACGGAAGATGTCGAACACATCTTCGGTAAGCGCGCCTGGGTTTCCCGCTCGGAAGAGATTCTGGAACTGCAAGAGAAAGCAAACGGTCAAAAAGCCGAAGAAGCGAAAGTTGCCGAAGCCGAAAAGCAAAAAGATGACACAAATGTCACGACATCCGACAGTAAGACAGTAAACGTATAACTGTCCGCACAATAAATAATAATTCCATGCCCACGAAATTTGAAACAGATGGGCATGGAATTTATTTTTTAATTATATTTGTACCTGAATAAATCAATAAAAAAACACTATCGTCTTGAAAAATTTGATTATACGGGCGTTAACCGGCATTATATTCGTCGTGGTACTGGTCAGTGCCATTTGCATCCATCCGATTTTTTTCCTTATTCTTTTTTGTATTATAACAGGATTGACGCTTTGGGAATTCGGAGGTCTGGTCAAGCATTATGAAAATGCGAATCTGCAACGGGCCGTGAATGTGCTCGGAGGAGTATATCTGTTTATCGCCACTTTCGTTTATGCCAACGGATTGACGGACGGAAAGATCTTCCTCCCCTATTTGCTGTTTATCATGTTGTCAATGATAGCCGAACTTTATTATAAGGCTCCGAACCCGATCAACAACTGGGCATTCACGCTCTTTGCCCAGGTTTATTGTGCCGGCTCCTTCTCCATGCTGAACTTTATCGGTGCAGAGCCGGGAACACCCGGAGTCATGAGCTACACGCCGCTCTTCATCATGGCAATCTTTATTTTTGTCTGGCTGGACGATACCGGAGCCTATCTGGTTGGCTCCCTGATCGGGAAAAGGAAATTATTTGAACGGATCTCTCCTAAGAAATCTTGGGAAGGCTTCTTTGGCGGGTTGATCCTCGTTTTGGCTTCCTCGCAGGCATTCGCCTGGTTCGCTCCGGAAATAAGCCGGCTTAATTGGCTGGGACTGGCAGCTACGGTCGTCCTGTTCGGGACTTGGGGAGACTTGATCGAATCCCTGCTGAAACGTACGCTCGGAGTAAAAGATTCCGGAAATGTATTGCCGGGTCACGGAGGAATGCTGGACCGCTTCGACAGTGTTATGCTGGCTGTTCCGGCCAGCTACATCTATATCGAACTCTTTATTCGAAATTAAAGGTGAGCGTCACCATCCGGGAAGTCGCTTTGGACAAGGAGTTCGGATATTTGATCAAATCCTGATCTGTCAGGTCACCCCGGTCTTTCTCCAGCAGGTCTACCAGACCGAAACTGAACTTAAGTTCCGGGCATAATTTAAAAAACGGAAGATAAATATCACATCCGATACCGAACTCAACACCGAAATCCGTTCCTTTCAACAGGATCGGATTCCCTTTTTTACGCCCCAGGTCGAGAGCGCCGTAAATACCGCCAATCAGATAAGGACGATAGTTATTCACACGGAAAGCACTGTACTTCACATCGAGCGGGAATGTCAGGTAGTTGGAACGGACAGAAGTGGAATACATGCTTACCACCGGATTTTCATCCGTACCCTCCACTCCTTCCATTTCGGGACGGCGAAACACAAATTTCTTATCCCCGAAATGGATAGTCGGCGTAAAACGCAGGTTGAAATAAGGATTCAGGTACATATCCCCGATAACCCCGACACTAAAACCAGGTGAATAACTCGGAATCTCGGCATACCAGGTTTCACCGTTTGTTGCGACACCGGTATTAGTCAATATCAAATCCTGTGCATGCAAACCCACATGAAATCCCAGATGAAACCATTTCAAATCCGCATAGGGCTGATTTTTCACCTTTTCTTTCTGTGCCACTACAGCAGTTACAGACAGAAAGAATACACATATAATAAATAGTAGACGTCTCAATTCTTTTCACAATTTTGAATTTATAACGGGAAAGGGCCCGACTTATTGCAAAAGAGCATTTATTTGTAAAAAAAAGAGGGAGTTCTTTTTTTAATTCAAAGAAAACTCTATTTTTGCACGAACTAATAGTTATCAATTTAAACGTTTAAAAAAATGGCTTACGTAATTAGTGACGATTGTATCGCTTGCGGTACTTGTATTGATGAATGTCCGGTAGGAGCAATTTCAGAAGGCGACAAATACAGCATCGACCCTGAAATGTGTACAGATTGTGGAACTTGCGCAGATGCTTGTCCTACTGAAGCAATTCATCCGGCATAATAAAACCGCAACACCGATAGGTTCCTTCAACAGGACCTATAAAGATAAGGGGCTGTTTCCTTTCGGAACAGCCCCTTATTATTTTCTCACTCTTTGCCGACTTCGTCAAAATTCGATATTCAGTTTGATCTCATCCGAGTCATCCTCCTGCCGATCTTCTTCCGACGCCGTCTCCGCCGGCCTTTCACCGGCTCTACATTGCTTAATGTAACTGATTACATCATTCATTCCATCCATGAACTTGTCAAAGTCCTCTTTGTACAGGAAAATCTTATGCTTTTCAAAAGAAACCTGCGTACCATTCTTCGGCTGCACCTTCTTACTTTCCGTCACAGCCAGAAATAAATCGTCCTTCAGATTCTTCTTTACATCCAGATAATAGATTCTTTTTCCTGCTTTAATGGTTTTAGAGTATAAAATCTCTTTATCACCACCTTCAACCTGCATTTTCTTCACCGAGTCTTCCATTATAGCAAACATTCGTTAAACACCCACCCATTTATCATAACTTGCTTCAAATATGTGCATTTTTTTTTAAACAACAACTATTTTAACGCATGAAAATGCGTATAAAGAATCGGAATATTATGAAATAATAAATAACACACATAAAATTAAGCGAAGCGGCTAACTTTTATCAAAAGAATGACTACCTTTGCAGCCAAATTTATAACAAGTAGTTCCTTCAAACGATGATCAACAGAATTTTAATCCGCATTAAAGTTTTACAGATAGTATATTCTTACTATCAAAACGGAAACAACGACCTCAAAGTAGCGGAAAACGAATTGCTATTCAGCCTTAGAAAGTCTTATGACTTATATCATTATTTCCTTCTCCTAATTGTCGACGTCACAAACTTACAAAGACGCATCCTGGATGCCCGTAAGAACAAGTATATGCCGACAGAAGCGGAATTGAACCCAAACACTCGCCTGATAGACAACCGTTTTGCTGCACAAATAGGCGAAAACGAGGTGCTTCGGAAGTATGTGGCCGAACAGGGCCTTTCATGGGACAACGACGAAGATTTCATCAAGATGGTGCTCGACCTGATCTTATCGTCCGAACAGTACGCCGAATATCTGAACAACGAAAACGATTCATACGAAACAGACAAGGAATTCTGGCGCATCGTATTCAAGAAACTGATCTGCGGCAACGAAGCGATCGACGACTACCTGCAAGACAAAAGCATTTACTGGAACGACGACATCTCCATCGTCGAAACATTTACGCTGAAAACGATCAAACAATTCGAAGAAGCAGCCGGAAGCAAACAAAAATTGTTGCCGATGTTTAAAGATCTCGAAGACCAGTCTTTCGCCATCAAATTATTCCGCCAATCTTTGATGAAAGGGAGCGAATTCCGTGAACGTATCAACAAGCATATGAAAAACTGGGAAACCGAACGCATAGCCAATATGGATCTTATTATCATGCAGGTTGCGCTGGCTGAAATCATGACGTTCCCGACTATCCCCATCAACGTGACGCTGAACGAATATATCGACACGGCTAAATATTACAGTACCCCGAAAAGCGGAACGTTTATCAACGGTATTTTAGATTCTGTAGTCAGCGAGTTAAAAAAAGAAAAGTTATTGCTCAAAGATTAATTATTATCCTTACATTTGTGTCAGTATCGAATTGATATTAACTTATTAATGTTTATAGTTATATGAGCTTACTTACTATTTTACTTCAGGCCGCCGGCGGAAGCCAGCAATGGTCTGGTATTTTGATGATGGTTGTTATTGTTGCGATCTTCTATTTCTTTATGATCCGTCCGCAACAAAAGAAACAAAAAGAAATTCAGAAAGCCCGTGAAGCCTTGAAAGCGGGAGACAAAGTGATCACAGCCGGAGGTATCTACGGAAAGATTAAAGAAATCGGTGACACATATATGTTGATTGAAATTTCTGATGGCGTACGCATCCGTGTAGACAAAACATCTGTGTTTGCATCTGCAGAGGACGCACAGCAAAAATAAACAACGGAACATATGTCACGACTTGGACAAATCAAACAAACATTCAAGTCTGTCCGGATAGAGATTAAGGCTTTTCTTCGCCGTCAACAGTGGAAAGAAGCCTTGATCTTTTTCTGTTTTATACTGTTGGCCTTCGGCTTCTGGCTCCTCCAGAGCCTGCAACAGGAGTATGAAATAGATATCAAGATTCCGGTCAAATACAAGAATGTGCCGCCGGATATATCTTTCACAGAAACGCCACCCGAAGCCATTACGGTCAAAGTGAAAGACAAAGGGAGCGTGTTGCTGAACTACTCCTTCGGTCGGTCGTTTGCCCCGATCGAGGCCAATATGAAAACACAGCCGGAAAAGGCCGGCAAACTGGTCATCAGCCGGAAAGATATCGAAAGCGATATTAAGAAACAGCTGATTGCGACTACTTCCCTGCTCGGCTTCGAGCCCCAGCATATCGACGCGGCCTACAGCAAACGCATCAAAAAGGAGATACCGGCCGTGTTCGAGGGAACCGTCCAGACGAAAGCCGGTTTCAAAGTGTCAGGCGACATATCCATTACTCCCCGTAATATCAGCGTTTACGCCAGCGATGTCGTTTTAGATACCTTGAAAGAGATAAAAACGGTTTATACCGAGATCAAGAAAGGGAGCAAAACCGTCACGCGCACCGTCCAACTGGAAAAAATCGACGGAGCCACTCTCGAACCGACAAGTGTGACCGTTACGGTCCCGATAGAAGAATATACGGAAAAGACGCTGGAAATACCGGTTATCTGTACCAACCTGCCGCGCCGTTATACCTTGCGCACATTCCCGTCTGTCGTGAAAGTGAGCTGTAGCGTTCCCCTTTCACGCTTCAAGGATGTCTCGGCAGATGATTTCGAGATACGGATCTCTTTTACCGACCTGGAACAAAATGCTTCGGGAACATTGTCTTTGCAACTGAACAAGAAACCGAGTTGGGTGGATGTCGCCACAATTTCACCGGACCGGATCGAATTTATACTGGAACAAACAAAATCAAATGATTAAGATAGGAATCACCGGAGGAATCGGAAGCGGCAAATCAGTGGTAGCCGCCTTGTTGGAGCTGTCGGGCATTCCCGTGTACATCGCCGATACGGAAAGCAAGCTCCTGACAGCCACATCGCCCGTTATCCGGGAAAAGCTGGTTGCCTTGTTCGGCGAGGAACTTTACACGGCTGACGGTTTGGATAAGAAACGCCTCGCCTCTCATATCTTCGGTAACCCGGAACGGCTTGGACAGGTAAATGCAATCATTCACCCGGAAGTAAACCGCCATTTTCTCGCTTGGGCGGAGAGGCAGAATGCTCCGGTATGCGCTATCGAATCCGCCATCCTTTTCGAATCGGGCTTTAACCGGGTTGTCGATACGACACTGATGGTCTATGCTCCAATGGAGATACGCATCAGGCGGGCGCTCGAACGCGATGCCGTTTCCCGCGAAGAGATCATACGCCGCATCGAAAGCCAGTTGCCGGACGAAGTGAAGAAAGAGAAATCGGACTACGTGATCTTCAACGACGGAGAACAGGCTTTGCTTCCGCAGATAACCGCATTTCTTGCCGGTCTACGTTCCAAATAAGGAAATATTAATTCACCATATCATGAAAAAGACCTATTTGCTGCTCACCGTAGCAGCCTTTTCCTCGTTAAGTATGGCTCCGCCCCCAAAAAGCATTTATCACAACGGGTGGATAGATTTCAACAAGAACGGAGTCAAAGATATCTATGAAGACCCGTCACAACCGGTCGAAAAACGGATCAAAGACCTGCTCGGACAGATGACGCTGGAGGAAAAGACCTGCCAGCTCGCCACCTTGTACGGATATAAGCGAGTGCTGAGAGACGAACTTCCCACACCGGAATGGAAAAATGCGATCTGGAAAGACGGAATCGCCAACATAGACGAACACCTGAACGGACTGAAAAAGACAGAATGGTCCTATCCATACAGCAAACACGCCGAAGCGATCAACATCGTACAACGCTGGTTCGTGGAAGAGACACGCCTCGGCATTCCGGTCGACTTTTCCAACGAAGGCATCCACGGGCTGAACCATGACAAGGCGACTCCCCTGCCCGCTCCGATCTCTATCGGAAGCACCTGGAACAAAGCATTGGTCCGCCAGGCGGGACAAATCGCCGGACGCGAAGCCAAAGCCCTGGGCTACACGAATGTCTACGCCCCGATCCTCGACGTGGCACGTGACCCGCGTTGGGGCCGCGTATTGGAATGCTACGGTGAAGACCCCTATCTCGTCACCGCCCTCGGACAACAGATGGTGGAAGGGATACAGGAAAACGGCGTCGCCTCGACACTGAAGCACTATGCCGTTTACAGTGTTCCCAAAGGCGGCAGGGACGGGAATGCGCGTACCGATCCGCATGTCGCCCCGCGTGAAATGCACGAACTTTACCTGTTTCCTTACCGGAAAATCGTACGCGAATCGCATCCGATGGGTGTAATGAGCAGCTACAACGATTACGATGGCGTGCCGGTCAGCGCAAGTTACTATTTCCTGACCGAACTGCTCCGCCAGCAATACGGTTTCCGGGGATATGTCGTTTCGGACAGTGAGGCCGTCGAGTTCGTCCATACGAAACACCGCGTTGCCGACACACCGAAAGAAGGAGTCCGCCAGGTAGTGGAGGCCGGCATGAACGTAAAAACCAATTTCACACCGCCTGAAGATTTTATCCTGCCTCTCCGCGAACTGGTCCGGGAAGGGAAAGTATCGCAAGAGACCCTCGACCGGAACGTTGCCAACGTGCTCCGTGTAAAATTCCAGTTAGGACTGTTCGATTCTCCCTATGTGAAAGACACGAAGGCCGCCGACAAGATCGTGGCATCTCCCGATACGAAAGAATTTGTCAGGCAGATGGCACGCGAATCGCTTGTCCTGCTGAAGAACGAGAACCAGCTCCTGCCGCTGAAACTGAACAGCTTGAAACGCATTCTCGTAACAGGCCCGTTAGCGATCGACACGACCGCCTATGTCAGCCGTTACGGCCCCCAGCACATCGAAGTAACCAACGTACTGGAAGGAATCCGGGATTATGCAGGCAAACAGTCGGAAGTCACCTATGTGAAAGGATGCGAAGTGATAGACGCCACCTGGCCGGAAAGCGAAATCATCCCGACCCCGCTCACAGACACCGAAAAAGCATCTATCGCCGAGGCAGTGGAGCAGGCCAAGCAATCAGATGTCGTGATCGCCGTATTAGGTGAAGACGAAGCCCGTTGCGGGGAAAGCAAAAGCCGCACGGGACTGGGACTTCCGGGCCGCCAGTTGCAACTTTTGCAGGCTTTGCAGGAAACAGGCAAGCCGGTCGTCCTGATCCTCATCAACGGACAGCCGCTCACGATCAACTGGGAGAACCGTTATATCCCGGCGATCCTTGAAGCCTGGTTCCCGAATGCCGAAGGAGGGCACGCCATTGCCGAAACCCTGTTCGGTGGCTACAATCCGGGAGGAAAACTGACTGTCACGTTCCCGAAAACGATCGGGCAGATCGAGTTGAACTTCCCGTTCAAGCCCGGTTCGCACGCCGGACAGCCGGGAGACGGCCCGAACGGATATGGAAAAACAGCCGTTTACGGCGCGCTTTATCCTTTCGGATACGGTCTCAGCTATACGACCTTCGGCTATTCGAACTTAATTGTCAAACCGGAGACAGGCCGTACACAAGGGAACATACAAGTGTCTGTAGATGTCAGCAACACAGGATCTTTAGCCGGAGACGAGGTCGTCCAGCTCTATATGAAAGACCTCTACAGCAGCGTGACGGTCTACGAATCCCAACTGAGAGGATTCGAACGGGTCCATTTGGAACCGGGAGAAACAAAAACCGTCCGCTTCACCTTGAAACCGTCCGATCTGGAGCTTTTGAACAAAAACATGGAATGGGTAGTCGAACCCGGTGATTTTCAAATCTGTATAGGCAGCAGCTCCGAAGATATCCGGTTGAAAGAGATGTTTACGCTTAGTGAATAATCATTAGAAACAAGAAAATATGCTCAAAACTGCCGGAAATTCCCGGCAGTTATACTACATTTGCAGCACAAAAGTTAAACACTATTAGAAAAACAAAGTATTATGTTGAAGACGATTTTGTCTATCTCGGGTAAACCGGGATTGTTTAAATTGGTTTCCCACGGGAAAAACATGCTGATTGTAGAGTCGTTAGCAGACCAGAAAAGAGTTCCTGCATACGCAAAAGATAAAGTAATTTCTCTGGGAGACATCGCTATCTACACAGATGAAGCAGAAGTTCCCTTGCACGAAGTTCTGACCAGCGTCAAAAATAAAGAAAACGGACAGCAAGCATCTGTTTCCACATCCGCCAAACCGGACGAACTGCGTGCTTATTTTGCAGAGATTCTTCCTAATTTCGACCGCGAACGCGTATATCCGAGCGACATCAAGAAATTGATCTCCTGGTATAACATCCTGATCGGCGCCGGCATCACAGACTTCACTCCCGAAGAACCGGCAACAGAAGAGGCGCCGGCTGAAGAAACGAAAGAAGAGGCTTAATCGATTACAGTCGAATCAGTATAATAAAAAAGAGATGTACGGGACTATCCGGTACATCTCTTTTTTTATTAATTAAACTGCCTCCTGCCCAGACAGAAATACAACAAACGATCCCTGCCTGAACTATCTTTGCAAGCTTCATATTTTCAGCTTCACCAGCCATTATTTTGTAATCGGCGCCGCTGATTATAAAATCACCGGCGGCAATTATATAATCAGCGGCGCCGATTACATAATTGCCGGCAGTGATTACAAAATAGTAAGGCTATAAAATACTTTTATATGCGGTAAGAGAATATTATTCAGAAGCGATGGCAAGAAAAATCCCTGTAAAGGTGATTCCGACTCCGGTACATCACCATTACAGGGATTATATGTAGAAAAACGTTTTTATCTTTAGAACAACGGATTAGCCACCTTTTCCTTCAACAAGGCCAGATCGACCACCTGGCGGATATCATCCACATAGTGGAAAGTCAGTCCTTTCAGGTAGTCGGGCTTGATCTCTTCGATATCTTTCTTATTCTCCTTGCAGAGGATCAGTTCCTTGATTCCGGCACGCTTGGCCGCCAGTATCTTTTCCTTGATGCCACCCACCGGAAGGACTTTGCCGCGCAGCGTGATCTCGCCGGTCATGGCCAGGTTGCTGCGCACCTTACGTTGCGTAAAGGCAGACACTAATGAAGTGACCATCGTGATACCGGCACTCGGACCGTCTTTCGGAATCGCTCCCTCAGGCACATGGATATGGACATTCCAGTTTTCAAACATGCCTTCGTCGATACCGAACAGCCCGGCATGCGAATGAATGTATTCGAGTGCCAACATGGCAGATTCTTTCATCACGTCACCCAAGTTACCTGTCAAAGTGAGCTTCGAACCTTTTCCCTTGCTCAAACTGGATTCCACAAACAGGATCTCACCGCCGACAGCCGTCCAGGCAAGTCCGGTCACGACACCCGCATAGTCATTTCCCTGATATTTATCACGGGTATATTCGACAGCTCCCAGGTAATCGTGCAGATCTTCGGGACGTATCTGTGCTGGAAGCACCTCGTCGGACGCTAACTTGCGGGCCAGCTTACGCATGATCTTGGCAATCTTTTTGTCCAACTCACGCACACCGCTCTCGCGGGTATAGGATTCGATAATCGCTTGCAACGTCTTTTTCGGGAACTTCACCTTACCTTTCGGCAGACCGTGAATCTCCAACTGTTTCGGGACCAGATGGCGGGCTGCGATTTCCACCTTCTCTTCCATGATATAGCCACTCACCTCGATCAGTTCCATACGGTCCAGCAACGGTTGGGAAATCGTATTCAGGTTATTGGCGGTCGCAATAAACATAACTTTGCTCAAGTCATAATCTATGTCCAGGTAATTATCATGGAAAGCATTGTTCTGCTCCGGGTCCAACACCTCAAGCAAGGCGGAGGCGGGATCGCCCTTGAAATCATTCGTCACCTTGTCGATCTCGTCAAGGATAAACACCGGATTTGAAGTTCCGGCCTTCTGGAGGTTCTGGATGATACGTCCGGACATCGCACCGATATAGGTACGACGATGGCCGCGTATCTCCGCCTCGTCATGCAGGCCCCCCAACGAAACCCGTACATACTTGCGATGCAAGGCTTCTGCCACCGATTTACCCAGCGAAGTCTTACCGACTCCCGGAGGTCCGTACAGGCAGACGATGGGCGACTTCATGTCCCCTTTCAGTTTCAGCACCGCCAAGTGTTCGATGATACGCTCTTTCACCTTCTCCAGTCCGTAGTGATCGCGATCCAGGACTTTCTGGGCATGGGCAAGATTGAAATTATCCTTGCTGCATTCGTTCCAGGGCAGATTGATGATCGTCTGCACATACTGCGTCTGGATGGAGAAGTCCGGAGATTGCGGATGCAGGCGTTCCAGCTTGCGCACCTCTTTCTCAAACGTTTCGGCCACGGCCGGCGACCATTTTTTCTTGGCTGCTTTCTCGCGCAGTTCCTTTATCTCCAACTCATTGATATTGCCTCCCAGTTCTTCCTGGATTGTCTTGATCTGCTGTTGGAGGAAGTATTCCTTCTGCTGCTGGTTAATATCCTCGTGCGTCTTCATCTGGATGGACGTTTTCAGTTCCACCAACTGATACTCCCGGTTCAGGATGAACAAAAGACGGTACGCACGGTCTTTCAGGTTGCCGATCAACAATAAATCTTGTTTTTCAGACGATCCGTTGGGGACATTGCTACAAGAGAAGTTGATCAGGTAAAGGATATTTTTATTATTCCTTATTGAAAATATCAAGTCGCGGGGCGGCTCGGAGGCGGCTCCGAGCATCTTGATCGTCAAATCCTTGATAGTCGAGACAAGCGCTTCGAACTCACGGTCGGACTTGTCCGGCATGACGTCTTCGAGCAATTTGATCTTTCCGGTCAGGTAAGGATCGTCTGCAGAAAGCTCTTCCAACTGGAAGCGCTTCTTGCCTTGCAGGATCACGGTTGTCGTTCCGTCCGGCATTTCGAGCACGCGGACAATATCGGCTACGACTCCTGTCGTGTACAGGTCTTCCAACTTCGGATCTTCCGTATTCATATCCTTCTGGCAAACCACTCCGATCAGACTTTTCTTATGGGCAGCCTCCTTGATCAGGCGCATAGATTTAGGGCGGCCTATCATGACCGGCATAGCTACGCCCGGAAACAACACCATGTTCCGGAGCGGAAGAATGGGCAATTCCTCTCCCACTCTCTCTATCCCTTCGGTAAAGTCTTCATCAACATCACAATCTGTGAGGATAGGCATTACAATACCAATATTATCATCCAAGTCGTTGTACGACTCCTCGGCAAACATCGTTACTTTATCTTTCTTCATATATTCTTTGTCATAGTTGCGGAATATTCCTTTTATCGCCCGCAATTCTATTTTATACAATAAACGTGCCAAAGTTACTATTTTTAACTCAAATCTGACTACTTTTGCACTAAACAATCTATTTTCAATTTATAGTTGCCATGTCAAATCCCTTTTTCCAATTCAAACAGTTTACCATCCGTCATGATAAATGTGCGATGAAAGTAGGAACCGACGGTGTTCTGCTCGGCGCATGGGCCGGAACAGAATCGTGCAACCGCATACTGGACATCGGGACAGGAACCGGACTGATCGCCCTGATGCTGGCACAACGCAGCAAGGCGGTTATCGACGCCATCGATATAGATGCCGATGCCTGTCTTCAGGCACAGGAAAATGCAGAATCCTCCCCTTTTGCCGGACGGATAAATGTCCGGCATTGCGCCTTGGCTGATTTCGCACAAGCCACCACGAACCTATATGACCTGATTGTATCCAATCCTCCTTATTTCGTCGATTCATTGAAATGTCCCGACCGGCAACGGAACACGGCGCGCCACACCGATACGCTGACATTGGAAGATTTGTTGCAGGACAGCCGCAAGCTGCTTGCCCCGCAGGGACGCATCGCCCTCATCCTGCCCTACGACCAGAAAGAGCGTCTTGCGGATTGTATCCGAACGCAAAACCTGTTTCTTTCGAAAGAAATCTCCGTCATACCCGTGCCCGGCGCCGAACCGAAACGGCTGTTGGCCGAACTAACGGCAGAACCACCCGCTTCTCCCGCATTCACCGGCCAGTTGACCATCGAGATTGCAAGACATCAATACACTGACGAATATATCAGCCTGACCAAAGATTTTTATCTGAAAATGTAAGGGAGTTTCTTATCGAAGAAACGGGTTACTTCGCCAAACAGGTTCTGCACCTCTTCCGTAAAAGAAACAGTTTCCGGTGTCAACACGTTCAATGATTTAGGAAGAACGGAGATTTCGATCCGGCTGTCCGCCATGACCGGCTCGCCGTCCAGGTGCATGACTCCCGGCTTCTGGCGGATGATCGTCACCTCTTTCCCCTTGAATGTCTTGATCTTGCTGTTACGGTCGATCTGCTTCGTAAACAACTGGATAGCCAACGGCGCGATATCCAGCGGACCGAAAGGGGAAAGGATCGTAATATCCATTTTGCCGTCCTGGATATTGGCATGGGGAGCGATAAACGCATTGTTCCCATACTGGGAAGCATTCCCGCAAGCCACCAAAAACGCCTTTTCCTTGACCGTCTGGTTGTCGATCAAGAGTTCATAAGGTTCGGGCTGGTAGCTCAGATATTCCTCCACCGTGTTTTTTATATAAGTAAGCGACCCGCGACGTTTCTCCCCGGCAAACTTCTGGCTGACCGCCGCATCAAAACCGACTCCGCAGGTACAGAAAAAGATACGTCCGTTCGCCTTGCAACAGTCGATTGTCGAGACGTGCCCCTTTATGATCAGGTCGATCGCCCGGCGTACGTCCATCGGAATATGCAATTCACGCGCCAGGCCGTTGCCGGAACCTTTCGGGATAATCCCCAGCACGGCATCCGAACGGAGCATGGCGCGGGCAATCTCGTTCACAGTCCCGTCTCCTCCGACGGCAATCACGCAATTGGCTCCTTTATCGAGGGCTTGCCGCGTCAGTTCGCTGGCATGTCCGGGATATTCCGTGAAAGAAATTTCCACACAACAATTTCCGCCCGCAAAGGCGCTTTCAATCATTTTCGGAATCTTTCTTTTCGAACCGACACCCGAAATAGGATTTATAATGACCTGTATGTTGATTGTTTGTCCCTCCATTCTTACTGCTACTTACTTTGAGAGGACAAAAATAATGCTTTTGTAAAACTTTTAAAGCATTTCGGCTACTATAAGTTATTTTTTTACTACTTTTGCGGCTGTATTTGCCGAGACATAGATATTATGTAGTAAGCAAATCTGGGTTCTTTTAGAATAACAACGTAGCGAGAAAATCATTCTCTGTTAATTATAATATGAAACTTTTACAAGAGAAACTATCAAAGTACGATGCACCTCAGCGGGCTATGGCCGCAGGAATTTATCCATACTTCAGAATGATTGAAAGTGATCAGGATACGGAAGTAATGATCAGTGGTAAAAAAGTCCTGATGTTTGGTTCTAACGCCTATTTAGGCCTGACAAACCATCCGAAAGTAAAAGAGGCGGCAATTGATGCCATTAAGAAATATGGTACGGGTTGTGCCGGTTCGCGTTTCCTGAACGGAACGCTGGATTTGCACATTCAGTTGGAAAAACGTCTGGCCGAATTTGTCGGAAAAGAAGATGCCATTGTTTATTCTACGGGATTTCAGGTAAACTTAGGTGTCGTATCCTGCCTGACAGGACGTGAAGACTATATCATCTGGGACGAACTGGACCATGCATCTATCATAGAAGGACACCGTCTTTCCTTCTCTACCAAACTGAAATACAAGCATAACGATATGGAGTCCTTAGAAAAGCAGCTCCAGAAATGCGAACCCGACAAGGTGAAGCTGATCGTTATCGACGGCGTGTTCAGTATGGAAGGCGACATTGCCAAATTACCGGAAATCGTTGCGTTAGCCAAGAAGTATAATGCAAGCGTAATGGTAGACGAAGCCCACGGCCTGGGTGTTTTAGGCGATCACGGTCGCGGGACCTGCAACCATTTCGGCGTGACTGACGATGTAGACCTGATCATGGGTACATTCAGCAAGTCGCTTGCTTCTATCGGCGGTTTCATCGCTTCGGATAAGGAGACGATCAACTATCTCCGCCACAACTCCCGCTCTTATATATTCAGTGCGAGTAATACTCCCGCCGCTACAGCAGCAGCCGGCGCAGCACTCGATATCATGCTGAGCGAACCGGAACGTATCGAGCATCTGTGGAAACTGACTCACTATGCATTGGACGGATTCCGTAACATGGGTTGTGAAATCGGCCATACCGCAACACCGATCATTCCGTTGTTTATCCGCGACAACGACTTGACATTCCTGATCGTAAAAGAATTGTTCGAAGCCGGTATCTTCGTAAATCCGGTCGTATCTCCGGCTGTTGCGCCTGAAGATACACTGATCCGCTTCTCGCTGATGGCGACCCACACGATCGAACAGCTCGACTACGCACTGGAAGCAATCCACAAAGTATTTAAAAATCACGGTCTGGTTAAGTAAATCAGCACGGACAACGATATCGAAAAGGGCAAAACGGAGCATTCTGTTTTGCCCTTTCTCTTTATAATTCATTCTTCATTTGCTACGAACCAAATATTTTGACTATTTTTGCGTAATTGTACGCACTATAAATACATTATATATACCTGACAAATGGATTTTAAATTAAATACAGGAAGTTGCTGCATGGGTAAAAAAGGATGCAGCAAGATACAAAATAATAAACTGAACACCTATGACTGGCTTTGCGACGTGCCCGATTCGGCAAACGCAACCGATTACGTGGAAGTGCAGTTTAAAAACACCCGTAAAGGGTATTACCTCAACAGTTCCAAGATACCTCTGGAAAAAGGAGATTTAGTCGCAGTGGAAGCCAGCCCCGGACATGACATCGGGACTGTGACACTGACCGGCAAGCTGGTCCTTCTCCAGATGAAAAAGAACAATGTCCGCACCGGCGAAGGCAACGAGCCTAAAAAAGTATATCGCAAAGCCAAACCGACCGATATCGAGAAATACGAAGAGGCGAAAGCTAAGGAACATGCCACGATGATCCGTTCGCGCCAGATTGCTGCCGACCTGGGACTGAATATGAAGATCGGGGATGTGGAATACCAGGGTGACGGCAATAAGGCTATCTTTTATTACATTGCCGACGAGCGTGTCGACTTCCGCCAACTGATCAAAGTGCTCGCCGAAGCCTTCCGGGTCCGTATCGAAATGAAGCAGATCGGAGCCCGCCAGGAAGCCGGGCGTATCGGAGGTATCGGCCCTTGCGGACGCGAATTATGCTGTTCAAGCTGGATGACGAGCTTCGTATCGGTGGCCACCGGAGCCGCCCGCTATCAGGATATATCCATGAATCCCCAGAAGTTGGCCGGCCAATGCGCCAAGCTGAAATGTTGCATCAACTACGAAGTGGATGCCTATGTGGAAGCACAAAAGCGCTTGCCGTCCCGCGAAGTGGTGCTGGAAACAAAAGAGAATACCTATTATCACTTTAAAACGGATATCTTCAAACGGGAGATCACCTACTCTACCGATAAATCGTTCGCAGCCAATCTGGTTACGATCTCTGCCAACCGTGCCTTCGATGTGATCAACATGAACAAGAAAGGCATGAAGCCCGTTACGCTCGAAGCAGATACCAAACCGCAGCCGCCCAAACGCGATGCGCAGGATATCCTGGGCCAGGACAGCGTTACCCGTTTCGATTCTTCCCTGAAAAAGAAGAAAAAGAAACGCAATGGAAACGGCAACAAAGAAAATAACGGCAACAAGGAAAACCAGCCGAAAGAAGCCGCAGCCAACGCCGGCAGCGAAGGAAGCAGCAAACCTTCCAACGGAGAAAAAGCGAACGGCAACAACGGCAACGAAAATAAAAACGGAAAAGGAAACGGTAACAAGAACGGAAACCGCAACCGCAACAACGGGAACCGGGAGAATAACAACCGGGAGAACAACCGCGAACGGGAGAACCGTGACAACAACCGCGAAAATAACCGGGAGAACAACCGTAACAGACCGCGTCCGAACCGAGTAAATAACGATAAGCAACCGAATAATGACAAACCTCAGCAACAAGCCAAGCCTGCTGCCAAACCGGACTCCAAGCCGGAAAGCAAGCCGGACACAAAGCCGGAAGCTTAAAGGAATCATTGCCGCACTGACTTGTTCCCTGTTCTTTTCCTGCGAAACCCCGGCCTTATACGACCAGTATCAGGCGATCAACAATATCACGTGGGAAAAGGACAAGGAATACTATTTTACCTTCGAGGTGAAAGATATATCCGTTCCTTACGACCTGACACTGGAAGTAAGGAACAATAACTTGTACCCCTATCAGAACTTATGGCTTTTCTGTAGCGAAGAGCAGCCGATCGGCCCGCTTCGCCGGGACACCATCGAATGTATGCTTGCCGACGAATTCGGCAAATGGCACGGACATGGCATTTCCTTATATCAAAGCAGTTTTCCCATTCATTCGCAATATAAGTTTCCACATGCCGGACAATATACGTTCAGTTTCCGCCAGGGGATGCGTGACGATGCTCTGAAAGGAATACAGGAAATAGGCTTCTCGGTCCGTCCGGCCAAGTGAGCCTACCGTTCCCTTCTGGAGGCATCTAAGCGAAGAAAGATAAAAAGCAGGATCGTGAATCCCCAAAGGGAAGAGCCACCATAGCTAAAGAAAGGCAGCGGAATGCCGATCACAGGTGTAAGCCCCGTCACCATCCCGATATTAATGGCCAAATGGAAGAAAAAGATAGAAGCGACACTATAGCCGTACACCCGGTTGAAAGTGGAACTTTGCCGCTCCGCCAGCACGATCAGGCGCAGGATCAGGAATCCGAACAACAACAGGACTACCGAGGCTCCGATGAACCCTTGTTCTTCACCTACCGTACAAAAAATAAAGTCGGTATCTTGCTCAGGTACATACTTCAGCTTGGTCTGCGTACCGTTCAGAAAGCCTTTTCCGGTGAGCCCGCCCGAACCGATCGCGATCTTCGACTGGTTCACATTATAGCCGGCACCGCTCGGATCGTCTTCCAATCCCAATGAAACCTTGATGCGTATCTGTTGATGCGGTTCTAAGATATCGGTAAACACATAATCCACCGAATACATAAAAGCCAGCGATCCCAATGCAAAGACAGCTATCAACACATAATGCCACACCCAGTTGCGGACAGAAAGGAAAATCAGATAGCAGGCGGACAGCAATACCAACCCGATCGATATCAGGGAATAATCGACCGGCATAAAGAAAGAAGCGGCATACCCTCCTAAATAGGCAACACCTGCAGCACCCAATATCACCTGTATCGCACGGGTATCTTTCCTTTCGATCCGTATCAGGATAAGCGTGATCAACAGGATCAAAGAAGAAACAAGCAACTCTCCCATCGCCGTAGCTTCCGCCGTTACATCCGAGAACTTCATGCTGACGACAAAAAAGACAACTGCACAGACTCCCGACAAAAGAATATATCCCGACATCCCCTCCCGGTATAACATCAGGAAGAAAGCCAGGTAAACCAGCGCCGATCCAGTCTCCTGCTGCAACAGGATGCAAACCATCGGCAGGAATATCAGCAACAAGACGAGCATGAAGTTTTTAGGAGTAGTCAACTTGAAACCATACGTATTCATCAGCTTCGCAACAGCAAGCGCCGTTGCGAACTTGGCAAACTCCGCCGGCTGCAACCTGACAGGCCCCAATACGAGCCACGAATGGGAACCTTTGATATTAGGAGCTAAGAAGATCGTAGCGATCAGCAACACAATGACACCGGCATATATCAGATAGGCAAAAACATCAAAAAACTCACTCTCCAACATCAGGATCACAAAGATCAACCCTACAGACAATCCCATCCACATCAACTGCGAACCGGGACGGCCCGACGGGTCGAACAGCCCCACGTTATCAAATTCATAACTGGCACCGCAGATGCTGAACCAACCGGCAACGATCAACACCACATAAAGGATGATCGTCAACCAGTCAACTGTCTTCCATATTTCTGTCTTCCTATAACTCACGATTCGGTAAAGATAAAACGTTTGGCGATACAACCGCATTCGACATGGTCTCTTCCAGCAACTTATTCTCTTCCGAGATCTCGCCCTTCAGATACTTCTCCATCATCAACTTGCCGATCGGCACACCGTAGGTCGCACCGAAACCGCCATTCTCCACATACACGCAGATGGCCACCTTCGGATTCTGATAAGGAGCAAAACCGATAAAAGCCGAGTGGTCTTTCCCATGCGGATTTTCGGCCGTACCAGTCTTGCCGCAGACTTCGATACCCGGAATAGCCGCCCCCCGGCAAGTCCCGCCTATAACGGCATTCCGCATACCTTCGGCTACGATTTCATAATTTTTGCGCTCCACCATCGTGTACCGTTTATCCGTATAAAGGGAATCCAACGGGGTGTCCTGCACTTCCTTCACGACATGCGGAGTAATAAAATATCCCCGGTTGGCAATGGTCGCCGCCAAATTGCAAATCTGCAAAGGCGTAGCTAACACTTCACCCTGCCCGATCGCGATAGAGATGATGGTACTCGAACTCCAACGCCTACCATGATATTTGCTATAATACTCGCTGTTCGGAAGGAAACCTCTATTTTCCCCAGGCAAGTCAATCCCCAACTTATAGCCATACCCCATTGACACCAGATAGTTCTTCCAGACTTCAAACGCCTCTTCCACACTCGAATAACGCCTGCGGCTATCGATCATATCACGCAAACCCCAACAAAAAAAAGAGTTGCAGGAAGTTGCCAACGCATAGATCACATTTAAAGGAGAAGCATGGCCGTGGCAGGCCGGTTTACCGTTCCGGGCTCCTGTATATCCATGTGCACAGGTGTACATGGTCTCTGTCGTAATCACCCCCTCCTGAAGGAAAGTCAATGCCTGCGTCGGCTTGAATGTCGAACCCGGAGGATAACGGCCCATGATGGCACGGTCCAACAAAGGTTTATCCGAATTTTTCGACAGCATGATATGGTTCTTCCCCCGCTGGCGGCCAACCAACAAGTTCGGATCGTAAGAAGGCGAAGAAACCATGCACAGAACCTCCCCTGTTTCCGGCTCGATCATGACAATACTGCCCCTCTTGTTCTGCATCAGCTTCTCACCCAATGCCTGTAAATCCATATCGATCGAAAGCGTCAGGTTCTTGCCGGACACGGGAGCCACATCGTGACGGCCTTCTTCATACCGTCCTTTTATACGTCCATGCGCATCACGCAACAGGATCTCCACGCCTTTCACACCGCGTAAAGCCTCTTCGTAAGACAACTCCACGCCTGAACGTCCGGCATTATCTCCCTGCACATAGTAGGGATCTTTTTCTATATCCCCCCGGTTGACCTCCCCGATATTACCCAACAGATGGGCGCCATAGGGATATTCATATTCCCGTATCGTACGGTTCTGAATATAAAAGCCGGGGAATTTATACAACTTTTCCTGCAAAACGCCGCATTCCTGTGCAGAGAGGTGATTCATAAACACCTGCGGGACATAGGAAGAATAGCCGGGATTCAACCGCCTGTTCTTAATTTCGGCTATACGTTTCACAAACAGTTCTTTTGTAATGCCGAGGATATTGCAGAAGTCGAGCGTATCGAACGGTTGAATCTCGCGCATGATCAGCATGACCTCATAAGAAGGCTGGTTATAGACCAGCAATTTCCCGTTGCGGTCATAAATGATACCCCTGGAAGGGATCAATGTCTTTTTCTGAAACGCATTGCTGTCAGCCCACGCTTTATAGTCGCTGTCCACCACTTGCAGGAAGAACAGACGAATGATAAAGATGAGAACCAGCAGAACAACGGCGCCGCCAATCACGAAACGCCTGTTCTCAAGAGTATACTTCGTATTAATCTCCACTTTTCTGGGACTCTATATTGAATGCTTCTATTGTACAAATTAATAAAGTCGTAGTCACCACGCTTGCCGCAATGCGGATCGCCAGGAACAGCGGGTCGAAAAGCGTCAGCGACTCGATCAAAAACAACGCTACATGATGAATCACGACAAAGAGCAGCGTATAGCGGAAGAAACCGCCATATCCGAACGTTTTATAAGAAGGATAAATTCCTTCCGGCAGGTCTTTTCCCATCAACAACTGAATCAACGGGTGACGGATAAAACCGGCCAGCGTGCAGGCAAACGCATGCATTCCGGGCGTATTTGAAAATATATCGATCACCAACCCGATCAGAAAAGAGAAAAACACCACATTCGTGCGGGATATTCCTACCGCCAACTTCAGTATGAAATAAAGATACAAGAACGGCGTGGCCACACGCAGGAAATGGATATTGTTCAGGATCAAGACCTGGGCCAACACCAGCACCACAAAATAGATGAAGCCTCGCAGTATACTGTTAATCATTCTTTTTTGCCTCCCGCTCTGTATTTTTTTGCTCCGCCTGACGGTAATTCTTTATGATACGCACATTGTTCAAAGCTTGGAAATCAGTAGCCAGTTCCACTTCAAGCGAATAGAAGTTATCATCATGCTGTTTCTCGAAATTCACAACTTTACCCACAATAATCCCGGACGGGAAAATAGCGGAATAACCGCTCGTCACGATCGTATCCCCTTTCTCAAACTCCACATGGCGCGGCAATTCGTCCAGATTGGCAAAACGCGCGTTACGCCCGTTCCAGCTCAATGTTCCGAAATAACTGCTCCCCAACACCTTGCAACTCAGTTTAAACTTCGGGTTCAACAGCGGGATTACAACGGAAAAATGGTCGGAAACCGTCGACACGATTCCCACGACACCCCGTTCGGACACAACCCCCATATCCGGCTCCACTCCATCCTTACGGCCTTTGTTTACCGTGATATAATTGGATAAATGCGTAACACTGTTGTTCACGACATCCGCCGTCACAAAACTATACGGGAACTGTTCGGTCGAGTCGGATGCAAAACCGGCAAACAATGCCGTGTCGGCCCGCATCATCTCCAACTGGTCCTGCAATTCGAGCAACTCCATTTCAAGTTGCCCGTTACGTTCCAGGAGCTCCCGGTTTATGTCACGCAGGTTCAGGTAGGAAGTCACAAAGCCGGAGACAGAAGCAATATGTCCGGTTATCACATTTGCCGAACTGAACATGATGTTCCGTTGATACGCATTATTGCGATAAACCAGTGTCAACGATATGACCTCAAGCAAAATGAATAAGAACCAATGCCTCTTTCTGACTAAAAAATCCAGGAGTTTACGCATAATCAGTTGAAAATTGAAAGTTGAAAGTTGAAAGTTGAATAATCGGCAAGTGTGCCACCCGTTTACATTCAACTTTCAACTCTCAACTTTCAACTTATATTTACCGGATAAGGAAATTAAATTTGTCGATATTCTTCAACGCAATCCCCGTACCTCTGGCAACAGCATGCAAAGGATCGTCCGCCACATGGAATTCGATACCCATCTTGTCGCGCAGACGTTTGTCGATGCCACGCAGCAAAGCGCCGCCACCGGCCAGATAGATGCCGTTTTTCACGATATCGGCATACAATTCGGGAGGCGTCTGTTCCAACGCGCTCAGAACGGCTGCTTCAATCTTGGAGATCGACTTGTCCAGACAATGCGCGATCTCCTGGTAGGAAACAGGCACTTTCATCGGCAGAGCCGTCATCTGGTTCGGACCGCATACTTCAAAATCTTCGGGAGCGTCTTCGAGGATACTCAAAGCGGAGCCGACATTGATCTTGATACGTTCCGCCATACGTTCGCTGACGCGTATATTATGCTGGCGGCGCATATATTCCACGATATCGTTCGTCAGGTCATCGCCCGCCATCTTGATAGACTTGTTGGAAACGATACCACCCAGCGAAATCACTGCGATCTCGGTCGTACCGCCACCTATGTCGACAATCATGTTTCCTTCCGGAGCAAGCACATCCATGCCGACCCCGATAGCGGCAGCCATCGGTTCGAAAACCATATATACTTCACGGCCACCGGCGTGTTCGGCAGAGTCGCGTACGGCACGGATTTCAACTTCCGTACTACCTGACGGGATACCGATCACCATACGTAGCGAAGGAGCGAACCAACGTTTGCGTCCGCTGGCCATTTTGATCAATCCACGCATCATCTGCTCGGCAGCGTAGAAGTCAGCAATGACGCCTTCGCGGAGCGGACGGATCGTACGAATATTCGGATTGGTCTTTTCGTACATCTCACGTGCCTGGCGTCCTACCGCCAGCACCTTTTCCGAACGAGCATCCAGAGCGATTACGGAAGGCTCATCCACTACCATCTTATCATTGCAGGTAATAATGGTATTGGCAGTCCCCAGGTCCATTGCCAATTCTTGTGTAAAAGAAAATAATCCCATTTTAATTAATGTTTAAAGTGACGAATACCCGTCTTGACCATAGCCAAGCCATGTTCGTTGCAATAATCAACGGATAGCTTGTCGTTAATAGAACCTCCCGGCTGAATAACGGCAGTGATACCGGCCTTGTCGGCTATTTCCACACAGTCGGCAAACGGGAAAAACGCATCCGAAGCCATAACGGCGCCATTCAGGTCGAAATTGAATGAAGCGGCCTTCTCAATAGCTTGTTTCAGAGAGTCCACACGTGAAGTCTGTCCGATACCGCTTGCACAAAGCTGTTTGTTCTTCACTAACGTGATAGCGTTAGACTTGCTGTTCTTCACGATCTTGTTGGCGAACAACAGGTCTTCCACTTCCTGAGCCGTCGGTTTCTTTTCCGTCATCGGTTCCAGATCGGCTTCACCCTGAATGCTAAGGTCTTTTTCCTGCATCAGCACGCCGTTCAGCAACGAACGGAACTGCATCGGACAAGTCTTGCATTCCTTGCGGACCAATATGATACGGTTTTTCTTTTGTTTCAGTACTTCAAGTGCATCGGCATCATAAGCCGGAGCGATGATCACTTCGAAGAAAATCTTATTGATCTCTTCCGCCACTTCCTTGTTTACGGTCGTATTCGTGATCAGGATTCCGCCGAAAGCAGATACCGGGTCGCCGGCCAAAGCATCTTTCCATGCTTCGACCACGTTGCCACGAGATGCGATACCGCAGGCATTGTTATGCTTCAGGATGGCGAACGTCAGTTCGTCGAACTCGTCAATCAGATTTACAGCAGAGTCGATGTCGAGCAGGTTGTTATAAGAGATTTCCTTACCATGCAACTGGTCGAACATATTATTGAACTTGCCATAGAACTTGGCAGCCTGGTGCGGGTTTTCACCGTAGCGCAGGTGCATCGGATCGTCTACGGCAGCACGGAAATGCGAACCCTGGCGATCGTCGAAGTAGTTGAAGATAGCAGAATCGTAGCCTGAAGAAACGGCAAACGCTTCTTTGGCAAACCATTTGCGGTCTTCGATAGAAGTTTCCGCACCTTTTTCGTTCAGCAACTGCATCAACGGCTGATACTGGGCTTTGGATGCTACGATCACTACATCTTTGAAGTTCTTTGCGGCGGCACGGATAAGAGAAATACCGCCTATATCTATCTTTTCGATAATTGCCTGTTCTTCCGCACCGGAAGCGACTGTTTCCTCAAACGGATACAGGTCGACAATCACCAAGTCTATTTCAGGAATTTCATATTGGACGATCTGGGCCTGATCGCCTTCGTTGTCACGACGGTTCAAAATGCCGCCGAACACTTTCGGGTGAAGCGTCTTCACACGTCCGCCCAGGATAGAGGGATAGCCGGTCAGGTCCTCTACCGCATCGCACGGGAGTCCTAAGTCTTCTATAAACTTCTGAGTACCACCTGTCGACACAAAACTAACACCTTCGCGGTGGAGCTTCTTTAAAATTTCATCTAATCCATCTTTATGGTATACCGATACCAATGCACGTTTAATACGTTTTGTTGCAGCCATCTTCGTTGGGTTTATTTTAATGTTTTAGAGCACAAAAGTAGGGATTTATTTTCAATATGTATATAAGGTATGAAAATAATTTCCCGTCACCAACTATTAAAGAGTGCTACATAAAGCGAAAACCCGGCTGTCCGCAAACTTACGAAACAGCCGGGAACAAATTACTTATCCTGAGACGTTTTCAACGATTCTTCGATAATCTTCTCGTTTTCATCCGCCTTTTCAATCGTTTCGTCCAATTTGGTTACATCATGAGCCGTGTAATCATCGGACAAGACCGGACGCGGGGTAAGTGTTTCATCTTCCAGTTCAGAACTTTCGTCCCACAAAGTGTTCATTATTCCAGCCATAATTATCTGTGTTTTATTTGTTAATACGGAGATAGAACAAACTGGAAGACTAAATTGTTGAACCCGAACGCGACAAGTCTTTCTTTTCATCATACTCGGAAAACTGCCTCAACAAATATCTGACATTCTGATAATGACGATTATAAGTCATAACCAACGAGGCCAAAACATCTTTGTTTACCAATATATTGGAAACACCTTGCATGGTTTGCACCACCATCTTACCTGTAACCAGACGGTTTTCACCTGAAACAGAATCGGCTACCATCAACGGCAGACAAGCTGCTTGCAAATCAATCATTGTTTCGCTCCACGGGAACTGAGTTAGTTTGGAAAGGAATTGCAAAATCTTTTTCTGCTTTTTCAAAAGGATGTTCAGTAACTCGAATTCGGTACGGTTGGGCGTGCAGGCATGGCGGTCTGTCAAATAAGCTTCTTTCAGATAGTAGGCTTTCATCTCTTCGTCCGAAATATTAAACGCAGGGATTGTCACACACTCCATACCTCCGACTGCCGGGAAATTACTTTGATTTGTCTCCATAATAGATAAATTTAATGGTGAATACTATGGGAACAGTTTGGAAGAGCAAATATAAAAGCGATTCCGCCTGTCCCGTTGCTATTCACCAAAAGGTATTGGGTGCATTAACACTCCATACGGGGGTGCGGAACCGCCATATGAAGTGTATCACAAACAGACATAAAAATGGCCGTCGTGAAAAAATAATGGCAGGATTCCCTACCTTTTGGTAAAAATAGCATTGCAAATATACGATTAATATCGGAATATATTGCCAACTGGAACAATTATTTAAGGCAACCACCCAAATTCACATTCAACATTGCCAAAAGATGAGTCTGATAGACGCAAATATAATTTTGACGCGGATTTCGCGAATAACGCGGATAAGAAATATGTATCAGGTGTTTAATTCGCCTTATCCGCGAAATCCGCGTCAAAAAATCCTGTTTATTTATTTTAATCTGCGTCTATCAGACTCAAACCTCGTATGTGAAGTTGTTCCTATAGATGCCTGTCGCTTCCCGAAAAGGTCGGTATCGGTTGCCGAATGGATGCCTACCTTTTTCCTGCTACCCTATAGGCTTTTCCCGGACAGGCTAAAGGCTGTATTTTTTAGCCTATAACCTATATTTTATGGGACAGGAAGCAATCAGATCCCTTATATAATAAAACTGAAAACAGGGTTCACAGCCGGTAAAAGAACTGATGGACAGCGACTTGTTGTGAAGGCAGTGAACCCTGTTTACGATCAGCCGATCCTATCGGTCAATCCCGCCTTTTTTTATCCAGCATTCACAGGGTTCACAGCAACATGCTGATCTACAGCTTTTTTCAAACAGTGTGAACCCTAATTAAATAAAAACAATCAGGGAGTATTTAGAGGATAATCCTTATCCTAAAGAATGATGCCAAACAAGATTAAAGATGTAACTGCAATCCCAAAGAAACAGGATGCACTTTCGGGCCTTTATCTTTTTCGAACAGGCCGAAAGGAGAATATTTGGCATAGAAACCGATGCAACCGACACCTGCCTGAAAAAGAAAATCCATTGTTACCGGACGAAGGTTCATGCCCCGGTCCATCTTTTTCTTACGTTTTTCGCCATCCGCATCATGATAGACGATTTTGGAAGAAGAAATGGTTTTAATCACACCTACGACACCACCGGAGACAAAAAAACGCGGAGACTTGCGGCGATGTTTCGGCGACTGCCATTCAAGCAGAACAGGGATCGTCAGGCTGGTGATATTCAACTTGCTGGCATTATAGACGATACCTTCGGGAGCGGGGACCAACTGCGTCACGCCGTCCACTTCCTGAAAATGTGCATTCATATCCAGCCGATAACGGCTCCAGCGCATACCGGCCCCAGTCACGACCGCCCATCTATGACGGGAGAAGGGGAAACTGAACTCCATAAAATTCAAATTATATTCCAATGAATTACCGCTACGAAGCGAAACACCGTCCACATCGTTGATCCCGTCGCTACCGGAAAAGTTGGCGAAGCCCATGCCAAAGCCGGCCCAGTGCGGGTCGAAATCCTTGTCCCAGGAAGGGATCGGGATATTGATCGACTTGATATGTTTGCGCCGTTCGTAACTCTGTCCGTCCCGGTAATGCCCCTCGAAGACCATTTCACTGTCTATCGAATCACCTTCTTCGGTCAGTTCATACACCTTCACTTTCATCCGTTCGCCGTTGTCCTTCACTACGATACGTTTGTTTTCCAACCGGATGACCGTATCGGTCGGCATCGGTTCAACATCTGCAGCCAGCAATCCGATGGCAGGAAAGCATGCGGCTATGATCAGTAGAAATCTTTTCATATCATTTCTTGTTTATCAGTTTATAAATCTTTTTTGGTAAATAAAAGAGTGATCAGGTCGTCACTGTCCAACTCGCCTTCGATGTAGACCAGCGTGATCGTTCCTTTGGAGTTGACTTTGAACAGGACAAAGCGGTTCACGTCTGGGTCTTTGCCCGGAAGCTGGTAATAAGCGGAAACCACTCCCCCGTCGTCCGTCACCTCCTTGATCTTGCGTGCTCCCCGTTGATCGGCTTCCAGGCATTGGCGGGTAAAGCGAAGAGCTTCCGGATCGTTCTTGATCGTAATGCTCTTATAACGCGTCATACTGTATGTTTCCAGCATTTCATTGGAAAGCTCCACCATCGTGACATTCTTCTTTTTCCCGTAGCGGGTAAAGACATCCTGTATCTTCAGGTCTTTCTGCGCTTCGGCAGCTCCCAGACCGGCCGGCAACAACATCAAGGCTGCCAACATTATTAATAATCTATATCTCAACTGTTTCATCTTGATATTCTTTTATTCGTCCTCACTAAAAAGACTACCTAATTCTTTTAATTGATTATCTATTATTCGGCGGTCCGCCTCATCCTTATCCATCTCCGGGAAGTAATCATCGGCAGGAGTGGCCACCTCCTGCAACGCTTCGATCGCCAGTGAACGGACTTTATGGATATCGGTATAGCAACGGCCGTTTATCACGACATAGTTGTCGGAACAGAAACAGGGATCGGCGGGATACAGCAGACGGGTAAGACTCAACAGAGCCAGCACGCAGGCAGCCACGCCGGAAAGGATGTAAAGGGCTGCGCGTTTCCTGTTCTCTGGGCGGAGCGGAACAGATACCGGTTCGGATTCCAAATCCGGTTTGTCACCTCGCGCTTCCGCGTTACGTCCTATTTCTTCGTCAAAATAGGCGAACAGGGGAGCATAGGCGGCCAGATGCTCCGGCACTTCCCCCGAAGCAAAAAAGGCACGGATCAGCTTTTCTTCCGCGGCAGAAGTCTCACCTTCGAAATACCGTTCCAGCAGCTCTTCTATCATATGTAGATTCCTCTTTTCCATAAACCTTTAATTATAAATCACATTTCCTTCATCAACTGTTCCCGTATCTTTTTCCGGGCTCTCGAAAGATTCACCCGGACCGCTTCGACCTGAGTGCCTGTTATCTCCGCTATCTCCGCCAACTCATATCCTTCGACGTCTTTCATCCGGATAATGGTTTGCTGGAGCGAGGGCAGCTTACTTATCAGCCAACGGATACGGTCAACCGTATCGTGCTGTTCCAACTCTTCCGCCGGGTTCCTTGTTCCCGAATCGAGCGAAAGCAAGGCGACATCCGTCCCTTCCGGCCGGTGCTGTTTCAGTTTGTCCAGCGCCAGGTTCTTAGCCACCTGTACAGCCAGCGCCTCGACACTGTTATAGCCGTCCAGCTTCTCGCGGATCTGCCACAATTTCAGAAAAGTCTCCTGCACGATATCCTCTGCATCTGACCTGTCCTCCATCATCCGCCAGGAAATATTGATCAACTTCTCCCGGAGCGGCAGCACGGTTATTTTAAACGTTTCGAGTTCCATTTCTGCTATTATGACGACAAAGAAACGAAAACATAACATGGGAAACCCGGAAAAAATAAAAAAGGCCGGAAAAAACTTCCGACCTTTCTTGTTTCTTAGAATGTGCATCCGGCCTTTATCGCCTTTTGTTGCATTTGCTCCAGAGACTTCGCGTATGTCTTGTTCAGTCGATCCGAGCTATGGATTACCCGATAATCGCTTGCACTCGCCCCGTCGGCCAAATCCGGTGAAATCGAATGGGCTTTATTCATACCTGCCGCACGTCCTTTTCGTCCTGCATTCGCCTCGGTTCCATGTGCCAGGCGGGAAGAAAGCCGTTTGATTTCGGAACGATAGAAAGCACAGTTGTTTCCGCCTCCACCTGAATTTCCCCCACTACTATAATCAGCTCCGGCATAACCTCCACCGTCATTTGCATGCGCGGCCAACGACATATTGCTCGTTGCCGACACATAACCGGCAACATCGCCTGACGCTAAACTATTCACCGCCTGTCCGATCGAAGCGGCATCACCGCCGCCGTTCTTCACGGCATCTACAGCCAATGCCGTTCCCGCAGCAACCCCGATAATGTTTGCCGCAGTCATAAAACCTTGTTCAACACGGTTCCATCGACGTTCGCGCCGGTCTTTCTTGGCTTGTTTCAGATTGGCTTCTATCTCTTTGTTCTCTGGGTCCAGTTTATTGGCAATCTTTAAACGGTTCATTCCTTCTTTAAAACTTTCCCCTTCAATATCCATAATCCCCAGATTATTATGGACCATTGCATAAGTCGGATCGATACACAGTATTTTCTTATATTGCACACGTGCTTCCGAATGCAAACCTGCTTCATCGTACACAACGGCTTTGGCAAACGCCCGATCCAGCAAATCATCCATTACCAGACCATCGGCTCCGATCTGCCCGTGCTCGAAATTGATCCACCCGACAGAAGTCCCGCCAACAAAAGGTTCTATCCGGTCATAACTCGGAGGAACAAGCAACGCTCCGGTCCGACTATACAGCCCGACTGACTCATCCTTATAAACAGCAAACATCTCGCTGTCCGGCATATATTCGATCATATCAAACGAACAAGAGATTACCAGGCGTCCATAGTGATCCACTACGCCCCATTTGTCGTCCTGTGCAACCAAAGCAAAGCCATCGCCCACACGTGCAATTTCTTCATAGCGCATGGGGACGGACCAAAGCGAATCAGCCGGAACGGAAGTACGGTAGAGGCTGTCCAAAATCAATGCGTCAGAGGCTTTCCCGGCCTCGTCTATTTTAACCAGCAGTTCGTCATACACTCCATTATCCCGGTCAGACTTTACTTTTTTAGCGGTTTCCTTATATAGTTTATTTGAAGTAGGAAGCTTCGTCATCATCTCCTTCAGCTTGTATTTACAGGGAACGACAATTTTACCTTTCAGGTCGATCGCCCCGATCTTGCCGTCCATCTTCACAGCCGCCAGATCATTTTCCTCAAAATTCTCCGCCCACTCGAATTTAGGAGGGATCACAAATCGCCCTGATTTATCGATAAACCCGTACATCCCGTCTTTCTTAACCACCGCCAGTCCCCGGCTGAATCCTTCTAACTTGTCGACCGGTTCAAACTGCGGCTCGATGATAAAACGGTTATACCGGTCGATAAAACCGACCCTCCCGTTCAACTGCACGCCCGCAAGGTTCTCTCCAAACCGTTTGGCTACTTTTTCATACTGAACAGGAATCGCCCATTCCGTCTCATAACCGACATGTAAGATATCATCCAACTGGTTTCCAAACGAAATCCCTGTACCCAAAATCCCGTTATTGGAAAGCGTAGCCGCTTTCTGCCACCAACCGCTTTTCTCCCCTTTGTTCTCATATCCCCACCTCTTGTTCTCACCCGCCTTAGCAGACAGACCGGAGCCGTCGGCTTGGGCAAAACCCAAAACCGGAATTGCCCAAGCTAAAATGATAGCCCATTTAACCCCATTTGTCCAATACCTTTTCATACACACTATATTTATTATTTGTACACCACCGTACCCTACTCTGCTTGCAATCTCTTTTCTATAAACAAACCTAAATATAGCTTTCAAATATATAAAAACACATTCTTTCAGGCAAGCAGTTTTTTTTCTAAAATCAGACAAGTTGCAGATTTTGCTGTTATGCGGAAGAAAACAACTAATAAGTGGAAACAAAAAAAGCACCTCGGCTTCTCTTGTCGAAGAGTTCATTATAAAAAATTTTTACCCGCCGGATAAATGAAAAAACAATTAGGATATCCGGATTTGTTATATAATCTCCAATAGTTCTTTCACCTTCCCGTAATACCGGCGCGAAGCGACCAGTTCGATATCATTGAAAGGGGGATAAAGGTGGCATTCGAGTGTTTTGTTTTCGATCGAACATAAATAATCTATATTGACAATACAGTTCTGGCTGATCTGGACAAACGAAACACTCATGTTCAAAAGGTCACGGGCAGAAAGGCTCATTCGTAGTTTATACTCCGTACGGTTGGCAAGATAAAGTTGCCAACAACGATACATATCGGAAAAGCGGAACATCAGGACATCACTACGCTTCAAAAACAACAAGCCGGTCACCGTCTGAATGGCAAACTTGCAATCGTCCGCCAGCAAACGACGCATGGACTGTTCCATATTCACTTTATTCCGGTAGAAAACGCACCGAAAACGTTCGATGACAGCATCCAGTTCTTCCGGAAGATAAGGCTTCAGCAAATAATCAAAGGCAGATGCCCTCAAAGCCTCCAAAACATATTTATCATAGGCGGTGTAAAACACGACACGCATATCCGCATGGACATCCGCACGAATACTCTGGCAGAGGTCGAAACCCGACATCTTCGGCATCTCCACATCCAGGAAAAGCAAGTCGGGCTGCTGACGAACAATTATTTTGCGCGCCTTCTCCGCCGATGTTGTCGTTTCCAGAATCCGGATGTCGTCATAGGCTGCCAAGTCATTGCTTAGATTACGGATCGAAGCCGCTTCGTCATCTACAATTACAACAGAAATTTCATCATTCATAACTCAAATGTATAATCAAACGGGACTATTATCGAAACTAAAGTGCCGTGGCCATCCGGTTCAAGGTGACTACGGTCATTTATAATAAAGCTCATTTTATTCTTATTCCGACTGTTCAGGATATCGACAGTCTGACGTAAAATTTCCAACCCGTATCCGGTCCCCTGCTCTTCCTGCCGGGGATTTCCGGAAACAGAGAGGCCGATGCCATTGTCTTCGATATCGATATAAAGAGATTGTCGTTTCTCCATTATCCGTATTTGTATAGAGGCATTCTCGTCTTCCGGATCAAAAGCATATTTCACTGCGTTCTCGACCGGTATCTGGATCGACATGGAAGGGATCAGCCAGGTATCCGGTATGACGGAAGGCAAATCCCAGCCAATCCTGATCCGGGACGGATCACCCAGCAACCGCAATTGCAAATACTCTTTGACCAACTGTATTTCATCCTTTAGAGGGACGGCAATCTGTTCCGAGAATACCAGATTTCCTCTCAGGACTTTTATCAGCAGGCGGATCGGTTTATCCAGCCCCTCATATTGCCGGAAAGTCGGCAATATGATATTTAATGCATTAAATATCATATTGCCGGAAAGTCGGCAATATGATATTTAATGCATTAAATATGAAGTGAGGGGAAATACGATTCCGGACTACTGCCATACGCAGGCGGTTCACGGTTGCCTTCTGTGTCCAATACTGCTTTTCCTGCTTCCTCCTCTTATACAAGATCCAGCAAAAAGAGGCTGAGAAAAACAAAAGGAACAACAAGACGCTATAAAGGGCAATTGTTTTCCAACGGGCCATCTCACTGCTTACTCCCATTAGCTGGAGATCTTTCTTCAATAAAGTAGTATCCTGCCTGTAACGGAAGTCGATTTCCGCCAGGCTGTTCTTCACTTTCACATTCCGCAACGAATCGTTAAACAAATCTGCTTTCGCCTTAAATTCATAGGCTTTACGAAAATCTTTTTTCTTATAGTACAATTCTTGCATCCGGCGATTATTATAATAGGTATAAAGCGGATTGACCAAATGCAAATCATACGTACGGGACAGCAATTGTTCCGCCTTCGGGAGATCGTTCTCCAACAATGCCAATGAAACATACAAACCATCCATATAATAACGTAAAGACGGTTGTTCGTAAGCCTCCCCGAACAGCCGCCGTGCATCATCGAGATAGTAGCGAGCCGAATCCGGCTGTTTGTCCAATATAAATATTTCCCCCATGTTCCCCCGGACAATCGCCTTATAAAGCGGTTGAGGGAAATTATCCGTAATGCTGTCCGCTTTTTTGAACCAATCGAGGGCTTTTTCATATTCTTTGGTGTTATAATAATAATTCCCTCGTGTATTGCAAAAGAAATATCGTTCATAAGGTGTGCACAAACTGTCTGCCTGCTCTGCCAGAGTGAAATAAGCATCGGCTTCGGGATAGTTTTCCAAATCCAGATACAGTTTAGCCAGACCTGAATAAATGGCAAAATGATCGCGAACGCCTGTTCCCAGCGAATCTGCCACAAGAAGAGCTTTCCGGTAATAGAAACCGCACCGGGAAAAATCGCTGTTATGCAGGTAACAATCAGCCAAATTCATATAAACGGAAGGAAGCACGCTCCTGTTTTTTGTCGATTGCAAAATCGCGACAGCCGATTTCAATACGGAGATAGCCGAATCGCGCTCACTTTGTTCCTGCCAGTAAACGCCTTGGTTATTATATGTTTCAGCCAATAAGTACAGATGATCGTCAGAAGAAGGATTATTACGGCAAAAATCGATTACCCGTGCATTTATGCGCATGGCGTCTTCCATCCGGTTCAAATAATAATAGCATTTGGATTCATGCGACAACAACATATTAATACACAAACTATCCTGCAGGCGCGACCGCATTCCGGAAAAGGCATCTATTGCCCTCTGCGGCGATCCGGCCATTGAATCCTGGTAAACAGCCAAGATCGAATCTGTCAGGATTCTTTCCGTATCGGATTCTCCGGACTGCTTATAGGAACAACTGCCTGACACCCACAAAACGGCCAATCCACAGAAACATATTTTCAGCAAATCTTTTATCATCATTCATCCTCTCTAAAAATTATCTTAAAGAAACTGTTTTTTTATGAAACCCGCAAATAAAAAACAGAGGATAAACAGACAAACAACCGATTATACAGATATGCGGCAATATTTCATGTTTTATTGAAATACTTTCACATCTATATGCCAGGATGCTTTTTCATTTATGAGGACAACCTTGCCTACAAGAGATTTGTTTATATCGAGACAGAGTTCAATCGGGAACTCGCCACGAATAGTAACAATAAAAAAACAACAAGTCATGAAAACTAAATTATCCATCTTGCTACTTTGTTTATGCAGCCTCACTTTATTCGCCGCATGCAACAACAGCCGGCAAAAACAAAAAGCACCTGCCGAGAACGTCGCAACTCCCATCCTGAATTTCCTGAAACAGAAGTATCCGACTGCAACAATTCTGAAATCTGAAAAAGAAGCTAACGGGACGGAAGTGGATATACAAGAAAAGAATGTACACAAAGAAGTATGGTTCGACTCAAAAGACCAATGGGTGTCCACACACTGGGAAATCAGCGGGCGGGACGTGCCTGTAGCGGTTATGGATGCGTTGCAGAGTTCGGCCTACAACCAATATGACGTAGAAGACGTCACAGTAATCGAACGGCCGGACGGTTTGTTTTACGATTTCGAACTGAAACAGAATAACAACGAGATACATGTCGTACTCGACTCCAAAGCACAGGTTGTCACCAAAAGTGCGATGCTTGCCCCCGGATATGATTGGTAAATTGACAGGTCGCTTACTTAAAATGGGACTTTTCCCAGGTATAAACTTTAGGTTCATTCTTTAAGAAAGGTTCCACCTGCTTACGTTCGGCTTTCGTCAGGTATCGGGGTGTCGTATATTCGACTGTCAACGTCTGGTCGTCGGGACTAAGCGAGTATTTCCGCAAGTCCATATCCAGACGGGCAGTCGCTTCGATAAAGGCGGTACGGTTCTTGTCGGCATCATCTTCAATAAACCATTCTGCCGGGACCGGGGTGTACAAATCGGTAACATCCAGCGGCTTCCAGTCTGTCGTAAAAAACTCGACCTGGCTGTCGGGAACGGGGCCGTACACGGTCGTGACCATACAAACGACATAGGTATCGTTGACCAGCGGCAGGAGTTTCATCTCCACCGTGCTGCGATCCGTCACCTGCAACAACAGGTAATCATCCGTCAGCTTCTTCAGGGTAGAAAAACCGTTCATGGTGTTTTTCAACTTCGCTTCCTTTCCTGAATTATACAAGTCTATCAAATCTTTACGCCAGGCATTTTCCAGCTGGGGAACATATTGGTCAGGCATGGCGACAAAAACCGCATCCATATCCTGCGCCTTCATCCCCCACACAAACACACAAAGCAATATAGAAAGAAATAATCGTTTCATATCTTAAATTGAATTTACAGTGACAAAGATAAAAATAAAATATCTACCTTTGCCATAAGTAATCGTAAAAGGTAACGTATATGAAAACAGTAGGAGATAAAATATTAATTTCCCCTGATCTTACCCACTTGCCAAATTGGATAGAAGGGACAATTATCGAAGTGGAAAACAACCCATTCGTGGGTGTCGTCATCTCTGCTGAGACCGAAGACTTGTTCAAACCTCAAAACCAAAAAGTATGTTTGCCATAAGTTTTGACATGTCGGTTTCCGTACTTGAAGAAAAACGGTTTTGAGTGGATTCAAGGAAGTACTTACCTTACTGCAAGTGATGATTTGGGAAACCTCTTCAGAGCTATAGAGGCCCTGAAAAAGATCCAGTGGTTCTGCGAATCAGTCCGTGACATCAGAGGCTATAAAGTTGAAAACTGGTCAAACTTTACAGATATAGTAAAAAACATTTAGTGTTTTAGCGCGTACCGAGATACAGGAATATCATTCCTAATAATACTAAAAACAGGTCGATCGCCTTGCTTTTCAGGTTCTTTTCATGGAAGAACAAAGCACCGGCGATGAAGGTGACCAGCACATTGCTGCGACGCACCATCGAGACGATGGAAATCATCGAACCAGGGAAGGTCAGGGCATAAAAGTAAATCCAGTCCGCCACGCAGAGGAAGACGGAGATAAAAATAATGTTCCAGTGCCAGACAAACGGCGTCGTGCTTTTCCGGCGCGGATACCAGAGGAACAGGAGGATCGGCAACATCATCAGGCATTGATAGACATTGAACCAGACCTGCACCGTCATCACATCCAGGCTTCCCATCAGGTGCTTGTCGTACAAACCGCTCGCCGCTCCGGTGAGGATGGACAAGACGGTAAAGAAGATCCATTTATTGTGCGTAAAACGGATGCCCTCTTTTTTCCCGGATGAAGAAAGGAGGTAGAAAGAAGCAATGGAAAGAATCACCCCGATCCATTGATACACGTTCAGCCGTTCGCCAAAGATCAGCATGGCCCCAACCAGCGTCACGACCGGCTGCGTCGCCTTGATCGGCCCGGTAATGGTCAGCGGCAAATGCTTCAGGGCAAAATAACCGAATATCCAAGACGACAAGACGATCACGGCTTTTATAAACACTGCCACATGTGTCTCAAAAGGGACACGCGGCACATACAACATCGTCCCGTCGAGCACATCCGTAAAGAACGAAAGAAAAATAAAAGGGACGAAGATAAGACTGCTTATCAATGTATTGAAAAACAAAACCGGAATAACGGCATTGCCATCCAACGAAATCTTTTTATTTACTTCATAACAGCCTAAAAGGAAGGCGGAGATGAAGGCTAATCCGAGCCACATAACAGTTGAAAGTTGAGAATTGAAAGTTGAAAGTTTCTGAATAATATTTTTTCCCCTAAAAAAGGCACAACTGTCAACTTTCAACTTTCAACTGAAAAAGTTCTTCGGGGTAGGTGACGTCGACCAGATAGAGAGCGTGTCCGGGGGCGGAGGTTCCGGCGCGGGCACGGTCTTTGGCTTCGATTACTTGGCGGAAACCGTCGACGGAGAGCTTGCCTCGTCCCACTTCTAAAAGTGTCCCGACTATGGCACGCACCATATTACGCAGGAAACGGTCCGCCTGTATGGTAAAAACCCATACATCACCTTCCTTCTCCCAACCGGCTTTATAGATGCGGCAGTTGTTCGTCTTCACGTCCGTGTGCAGCTTGCTGAAACTGGTGAAGTCTATATAGTCGAATAGAACCGGACAAGCACTGTTCATCGCTTCGAAATCGAGCTTTCCCGGAATCTTATAGACCAGTTCGTAATTGAACGGGTCTTTCCGGGTCGTGATATAATATTTATAGGTACGGGAAGTAGCGTCGAACCGGGCATGCGCGTCGGGACGCACCGGCACGATCCGGTAGACCGCGATATCTTTGGGAAGCAGGCGGTTCAGCTTCTCCGCCAGAAAAGCGAGGTCGGCAATCGGTTCCTGCCAGTCGAAATGAGCCACCATCAGGCGGGCATGTACGCCGGCATCCGTCCGCCCGGCTCCCACGATCGGGACCGGCTGGCGCAACAAGGTCGCCAGTGCTTCTTCGATGGATTGCTGTACTGTGATTCCATTCGGCTGTATCTGCCAGCCACAAAACTTTTTGCCGTTATAACCTAAATATATAAAGTATCTGTTCACGTCCGGATATCCTTGCTTCTGTTTAATTTCGGATGCAAAGGTAACAGAAATCTCGCCAGGAGATTGTCTATGCGGACAGAAAAGTGTAATTTTGCAAACATAAATCTTCACAACAAAACTATTTGACATGTTTGAAACATTGCTTCAATCGTCTTATTTTGCCTTGTTCCTGATTATCGCCTTAGGGTTCATGTTGGGCAGAATACAGATCAAAGGTCTCTCTCTCGATGTATCAGCCGTTATCTTTATCGCTCTCCTGTTCGGGCATTTCGGGGTAATCATTCCTAAGGAACTGGGAAATTTCGGTTTGGTATTGTTCATTTTCACCATTGGCATACAAGCGGGCCCCGGATTCTTCGGTTCCTTTCGCTCGAAAGGGAAGACGTTGATTATATTGACGCTGTTGATTGTCGGTTCCGCCAGTCTTACAGGTTTGATACTTAAATATGTAGTAGGAGTCGACACACCGAGCCTCGTGGGTCTGATCGCCGGAGCACTGACCAGTACGCCGGGTCTTGCCGTCGCGATCGACAGCACGCATTCATCTTCCGCTTCCATCGCCTACGGTATCGCTTATCCGTTCGGAGTGATCGGGGTGATCCTCTTCATCAAGCTACTGCCGAAAATGTTGCGCAAGGATATTGTTGCCGAGGCGAAAGCGCTCGAAACGCAGCGGAAGGGGAAATATCCTCCTTTGCACACGGCTACTTTCCGCATAACGAATGCACATATATTCGGGAAGACGCTTGCCGAACTGCAACTCCGTTCCATGACAGGAGCCGTTGTCTCCCGCGTGAAACATAAGGACAAGACAAGCATACCGGTTGCGCAGACAGTCCTGCACGAAGGAGACCTGATCAAGGCTGTCGGCAACGACAAGTCACTGGAACAGATGGCCCTTCTCGTCGGGGAACGGGTGGAGAACGACCTTCCTTTCGGCAGCACCCAGGAATTGCAATCGCTGTTGGTGACGAATAAGAATGTCATCAATAAAAGCTTAGGCTACCTGAACCTGCAACGCACGTTCAACTGTACCGTCACCCGCGTGCGCCGAAGCGGGATCGACCTCTCGCCCGAACCGGATCTGTTGCTGAAATTCGGTGATAAGCTGATGGTTGCCGGAGAAAAAGAAGACATCAAGGAATTGGGACAGGTATTCGGGAATGACGAAAAGAAACTGTCCGACACGGACTTCTTCCCGATTGCTGCCGGTATCGTCCTCGGAGTCCTGTTCGGGAAACTGAATATATCCTTTTCGGACTCTTTTTCTTTCTCACCGGGATTGACAGGCGGCATCCTGATTGTCGCGCTTATCCTGAGCGCAATCGGAAAGACCGGGCCGATCATCTGGTCCATGTCCGGTTCTGCCAACCAGTTGCTTCGCCAGATCGGGCTGTTGCTGTTCCTTGCCGAGGTCGGAACATCTGCCGGCGTCAACTTAGTATCGACTTTCCAGGAAAGCGGGTGGACATTGTTCGGGGTCGGTCTGGCCATCACGATAGTCCCGATGATCGTGGCTGTCCTGTTCGGACATTTTGTTTTCAAAATACATCTCTTGGATCTGATCGGAACGATTGCCGGAGGTATGACCAGCACGCCGGGACTTGCAGCAGCCGACTCTATGACTGACAACTCCGCTCCCAGCATCGCCTATGCGACCGTTTATCCGATTGCGATGGTGTTCCTGATCCTCTTTATACAGTTCATTGCGGCTTTGGTTGTATAAGAAACATGTTTCCCCGGCAGGAAAATAAGTTTTCCATAGCGTGAAAATTTATTTTCTTGCCAGTGAAAATTTATTTTCTTGCCAGTGAAAATTTATTTTCTTGCCAGTGAAAATTTATTTTCTTGCCAGTGAAAATTTATTTTCACCGAAATGAAAATGCTGAAAATATTCAGTCATTAGACTTCTTTGCTGTGTAAAACAACCGTTTTCCCTCTAATATATTGGCGATTCTAATATTTTTCCTAATTTTGTAAGAACTAACAATATTACAAAATCGCCATGCAAACAAACCAACAGTTTGACCTCGCCTTCAACTTACTGCAGAACACCGGAACCAACCTCTTTCTGACAGGAAAAGCCGGAACGGGCAAGACTACCTTTTTAAAAAGGCTTAAAGAGGTTTCTCCTAAACGAATGATCGTTGTAGCGCCAACCGGGGTAGCTGCCATTAATGCAGGGGGTGTCACTATCCACTCCTTTTTCCAATTGCCGTTCGGCCCTTATATTCCGTCTTCGCCGGAATATCGGGGAGGCAAACCAGATTTCAAGAACCAATTCCGCAAGGACAAGATCAATATCATCCGAAGCATGGACCTGCTGGTGATCGATGAAGTCAGTATGGTGCGGGCAGACCTGCTGGACGCCATCAGTGACGTCCTGCGCCGCTATAAAGATCGCAGCAAACCTTTCGGCGGCGTCCAGCTATTGCTCATCGGGGACTTGCAACAATTAGCGCCTGTCGCCAAAGATGATGAATGGAATCTGCTGAAAGAGCACTATCCCTCCACTTTCTTTTTCGACAGCAAAGCCCTGTCTGAAAGTAATTATTTCTGTATTGAACTGACACATGTCTATCGCCAGAGCGACGCGAATTTTATCAACCTGCTGAATAATATCCGTGAGAACCGCTTCGACGACGAGACCCTGCAACGGCTGAACCAGCGGTACATCCCCAACTTCAGACCGGACGAAAGATCGGGCTACATCACGCTCACGACGCACAACTACCAGGCACAGCAGATCAACAACCGGAAACTGGCGGAACTTCCCGGACAGCCTTATACTTTTTCGGCCGAGATCAATAACGATTTCCCGGAATATTCTTTTCCGACCGACGACAAGCTTATCCTGAAATGTGGCGCGCAAGTCATGTTCGTCAAAAACGACTCGTCTTCCGAAAAGCGGTATTACAACGGGAAGATCGGAAAAATCGTATTTATCAATTCTAACAAGATAACCGTAGTCGACCAGGAAGGAAACGAGATCGTCGTCGAAAAGGAAACCTGGAACAATGTGAAATACACGATCGATCCCGAAACACAGGAAATCACCGAAACCATTTCCGGAACCTTCAGCCAGTATCCGCTGAAAACTGCTTGGGCAATCACTATCCACAAGAGCCAGGGATTGACTTTCGAGCATGCCATTATTGATGCTTCGGCCGCTTTCTCGCATGGACAGGTGTATGTCGCTCTTAGCCGTTGCAAGACATTGGAAGGCCTCGTACTGAGCAGCCAGATCACCCGCAACGCCATGATCAACGATTACCGGATACAGGAATTCACTTCATCGGTCGAAAGCCGCCAACCGCGTGAAGAGCAAATGCAGGTTGCACAGCAGCTCTATTTCACGGAACTGATCTGTGAACTGTTCGACTTCAACAACCTCCAGCAGCGCATACAATATGCCGCCTTTGTCGTGTACGGGAACCTGCAAAAACTATATCCGGAATTGAGCGTACAGTATTCCAACACCCGCGATGTGTTCCGTTCCACGATCACAGATGTCGGAGAACGATTCATCCAGCAACTGAAACGGCTGATAGCAGGCAACACTGATTATCTGAAAGACGAAACGATACAGGAGCGCGTCCGCAAAGGCGTAGCTTATTTCCTGGAGCAAATAGAGCGGCTCTGTACCCCGCTACAGGAAGCATCGAACGTGGAAATCGACAATAAAGAGACACGCAAAACAGTCAAAAACGCACTGGACAAGTGGAACGAAGACCTTCGTATCAAGCTGTCAACCTTGCAAGGTTGTCAAGAGGGATTCACGATTCCCGGCTATCTGTCGGCCAAGGCCAAAGCAAGCATCGAACAACCGCCTGCTCCAACCGCACGCAAACGCTCCGAAAAATCATCGGAGCCGGCCAAGCTGGAAATATCGGCCGACATCAAACACCCGGAACTATATGCCAGCCTGAAGCATTGGCGCTATGAAGTGGCAACCGAAAAAGGCCTTCCACCTTATACGATCCTGCAACAAAAAGCCTTGATCGGCGTAGTCAACACCTTGCCTGCCAGCGGGCGCGATCTTCTCAAAATCCCCGGTATCGGAAAAAAGATCGTCGAATACTATGGTGCAAAGCTATTGGAAATCGTTGACGAATACAGGAAGAAGCAATAATATGCCAATAGAACAATGTACTAATATGCCAATGTATGATACGAATCAGAATCGGCATTCTCACATTGGCATATTGGCACATTGACTTATTATCACATTATCATTTTTTAAGCTCGAAGCCCATCATCATCCCATCATACTGGCTTGCGAGCTTGTTGAGCGTTTGCAAAGTCGTATTTTTGGAGACGGCAGACAGTTTTGTCAGGAAGTCCAGTAATTTATCGGCATTGAAGAGCAAAGAGAGTTGGTCGTTGGTGACAACGACGTGAGCCGTCATCGTCGTCAGTTTCGATTTGCCGATCTTGCCATAATGCAGTTCCATCGTCTTATCGTCCGGATTAAAAGAATAAGAGCCTTTCAAAGTACGGCCTTTCAAAACACTCGTAAACGTGCTGTCAGTATTGAAAGTATAATTGAATGCCCCCTCGATGATCCCGACTTTCGCGCAATATTCCTTCAGCTTCTTTTCCATCTCGGAAGAGGCCACGCTTGCCGCCACATTCTTCAAAGCATTATCACCTTCCAACTGGATAGCTGGATTCACATACGTCCAAGTGCCGGACAGATTTTCCACCGTCAGCTTTTTGCCTCCGGTAACAGCAGTTACAGCGTCTTTCACGGCAGCAGAATTCAAGATGTCTTTAATCGATTGTCCATACGCTGCATCCGATACGGACAATATACCGCAAACGGCAACCCCCAAAATCCAATTTTTTTTCATTTTCATCTATTCTTACTCATGTTTACAGTAGGCAAAGATACGAATATTATCCCTACATTTGTATCCGGACGATTATCCCAATGCTTGGATATTCTAATATACATTAATATAATAACTATGGTGAAACTAACTAAACACATCTGCCTTATGCTGGTTTGCACACTCGCTTGTTTAAGCGGTCACGCAGAGATCAATCCGACCGTCGTCCAATCGACGATCCGGTCACTTGTCGCAAAAGACAGCCGTAACAAGGTTGCCATCGAGAAAGGAGTCCGCCAAGCCGGCCGTCTCTGGCAGGATTCCGACGGAAGCGCGGAAGAGTTCAAAGCATTCTGCGAAAAGAACTACATCACCGATCCCGCCGAAAAAGAACAGGTTTTCCTGAAAATCAGCGATTATATGGAAGGGATCAACGGTTACTTCAACGAGATGTCCCTCCGCCTGATGAAGAACCTGCATCAACCGACCGGGCCGCTTCACGCGATCGACGAAAAGTTCGGCTCCTACAGTCCGGGCACGCACCTGCAAGACGACTTCTACCAAAACAAGATCGCATTCATCGTCATGCTGAATTTTCCGCATTATACATTGGAAGAAAAAGGCAAGTTAGGTACGGACCGGAAAGCCTGGGCATATGCCCGCCTCGGCGACCTGTTCACCGAGCGCATCCCGGCAAGCGCCTTGCAAGCCGCCGGAAATGCAGAGAGCGACGCCGACATCTATATCTCCGACTACAATATTTATATGGGACACGTCGAGAACAAAAAAGGGGAACATTTGTTTCCTAAAGACATGATCTTGCTTTCACACTGGAACCTGCGCGACGAGATCAAAGCCAACTACAACAAAGGGAAAGAAGGCCTCGACAAACAGCGCACGGTCTACGAAGTAATGAAACGGATCATTGCACAGGACATTCCGGTCGAAGTCATCAACTCCGGCAAATACGAATGGAACCCGTATAAGAACGAAATCAGCCTGGACGGCAAGCAGGTGCAGGGAACGCCCGAATCGACCACCCGCTACCAGAAGATGCTGAACAACTTCAAGGCAATGCAGGAAATAGACAAGTACACGGGAAATACTTACATCGACCGGAAGTTCTCGGAAGACATGGAAGTTTCGCTGGACGACGTGGAAAAACTTTTCGACGAGTTTCTTTCCGCTCCCGAACTGAAAGCCGTCGGTAATATGATCGCCAAACGCCTCGGCCGCAAACTGGAAGCCTACGACATCTGGTATGACGGCTTCAAGGCACGCAGCAATCTCGACGAAACGAAGCTGAACGAAAAGACGCGCGCGCTCTATCCGAATGCGGAAGCGTTGGACAAAGACCTGCCGAACATCCTGGTCAAAGCCGGCTTCACGCCGGAACGCGCCCGATACCTGGCCGACAAGATTACGGTCGATGCCGCCCGCGGTTCCGGCCATGCCTGGGGAGCAGCCATGAAGGGACAACAATCCCACCTGCGCACCCGCATACCGGAAGCCGGCATGGATTATAAGGGCTACAACATTGCCATCCACGAATTCGGGCACAATGTGGAACAGACCTTGTCCATGTATGATGTGGATTATTACATGTTGAACGGCGTGCCCAACACGGCTTTTACCGAAGCCCTGGCCTTCGTCTTCCAGAAACGCGATCTGGAGCTGTTAGGGATCGAGGACAACAATCCGGATAAAAAAGCGATGGAAGTTCTGGACAAGATATGGACAATGTACGAAATATGCGGCGTCTCCATGTTGGACATCTCGGTCTGGAAATGGATGTATGCACATCCCGATGCCACAGCCGGGGAACTGAAAGATGCAACGATCTCCCTGTCCAAAGAGATCTGGAATAAATATTACGCCCCCGTTTTCGGTGTGAAAGACGAAACGGTTCTGGCTGTCTACTCGCACATGATCAGCTATCCGCTATACCTGTCGGCCTATGCCTTCGGACAGATCATCGAGTTCCAGTTGGACCAGTATCTGGAAGGAAAAGATTTCGCGACCGAAGTCGAACGTATTTTCTGCCAGGGACGCCTGACACCTAACGAGTGGATGCAGGAAGCTACCGGTAGCCCGCTGACAGTCGAACCGATGCTGGAAGCCGTACGGGAAGTGATTAATTAAAACTAAATAAATGATATCAGCCAATCGTGCAACAACTGTAAATAAAACCGACGGACTGCCGTTGCCCAAACGCTATTGGGCGATACTCGCCACCGCTTTGGGTGTCGGCATGTCCGTCATAGACGGAACCATCGCCAATGTCGCCCTGCCGACTATCGCACGCGATTTGGGAACGGAACCGTCTGTCACCATCTGGGTTGTGAACGCTTACCAGTTGGCCATCACGATTTCGCTCCTCTCCTTCTCCTCCCTGGGAGATATCTATGGTTACAGACGCATCTACCTGTCGGGAATTGCAGTGTTCAGCGTCACCTCCCTGATCTGCGCCCTTTCCGATTCCTTCTGGACCCTGACGGCAGCCCGCATCATGCAGGGCTTCGGAGCGGCAGCCATCACCAGCGTGAACACGGCTCTGCTACGTATCATCTATCCGAAAAAGTTTCTGGGGAGAGGAATGGGGATAAACGCCCTTGTCGTGGCAGTCTCGATCGCTGCCGGACCGACCATCGCGTCGGCTATCCTGTCGCTCGGCTCGTGGCACTGGCTGTTTGCCATCAATGTCCCGTTCGGCATCGCCGCCCTGGTGATCGGCATCTCCCACCTGCCCGGCAACCCGGTGAAAGTCTATGGCAGGCGCTTCGACAAAGTCAGTTGCCTGATGAACGCGCTGACCTTCGGACTGCTGATCTTCTCGTTGGAAGGGATCGCCCATAAACAAAGCGTCGTCCTCGTCATAGGCGGAATCGTAGCGTTGGGCATAATCGGATATTTCTTTGTCCGCCGGCAATTGCGCCAACGCTTCCCGTTGCTTCCCGTCGACCTGATGCGAATACCGATCTTCTCGCTCTCCATCGGAACCTCGATCAGTTCCTTCACTGCGCAGATGCTGGCGATGATCTCCCTGCCCTTCTTCCTCCAAAATACATTAGGTCGAAGCGATGTCGCCACCGGGTTATTATTAACACCCTGGCCTCTGGCAACCATGATTATGGCTCCGACGGCCGGACGCCTGGTCGAAAAGATACACCCAGGAATATTAGGCGGAATCGGCATGGGCATATTCGCAACCGGACTGTTCCTGCTCGCCACATTGCCGGTCCATCCCACCGATATGGACATTATCTGGCGTTTGTTTGTCTGCGGGGCAGGCTTCGGCTTGTTTCAGACACCCAACAACAGCACGATTATTTCCTCCGCCCCGACCAACCGCAGCGGCGGTGCAAGCGGCATGCTCGGCACGGCGCGGTTATTAGGACAGACATTGGGAGCGACATTAGTAGCGATGATATTTAACCTGATGCCGAGCAACAGTACTCACGCTTGCTTATATCTTGCTACCGGATTTGCAGTAATAGCCGCCATAGTCAGTTGTTTGAGGATTTCGCAGCCCAGACCGTTGAAAGGAACTGAATGCCAGGAAAGTTCCGCCACCGATTTACAAAAGCGTAAATCTTCTGGATAACAGATCGGAGACCTCTTTTTTCAGCTTCGAGCTATTGATCGGTTTTGCCATATAGCCATCAAAACCATTTTCCAGGACACGCTGTTCGTCGGATGCGTAAGCAAAAGCCGTAACGGCAATAATCGGAACTTCTGTAGAATGTTTTCTTATTTCGGCTGCGGCCTCATAGCCGTCCATTACAGGCATATTGATATCCATCAATATAATATGCGGCCGATGTTCGGCATACATCTCCACCGCTTCTTTTCCGTTCCAGGCATGCAGGAGGTTGTAATCGTTGCGGAGAACAGAGTTGAACAAACGGTAATTACTATCATTATCCTCTGCGATCAAAATCGTCAACCTGTCTTTCTTCACTGTGATCTGCGGATGGAGCGACTCAGCCTTCAGCTGGGCCTTGGCAGGAACATAAGGTATCGTAAACCAGAAAGTCGATCCCACTCCCTCCTTCGAATCGACACCTATTTCGCCTCCCATCGTCTGAACAATCGTTTGACAGATCGATAATCCCAGTCCTGTCCCCTGGGCGAAGTTATCCAACTTGACAAAACGTTCGAATACCTTGTCGATCTTGTCTTCCCGTATACCGCACCCGGTATCGGCTACATAAAAATACAACTGATCTCCACGCAGCTCGTAACCAAAAGTTATACGTCCTTCTTTCGTAAACTTGATCGCATTCGTCAGCAGATTGATAATCAACTGCGAAACACGATTCTTCTCCGTATTCACATAACAATCTTTCATGCCGGGAACAAAGCATAGTTCCACCTGATCGGTATGAAGCCGCAGACGCATAGAATTTTCAAGTGCAGACATCGTATCGTTCAAGTCGATATCCGTGTAGACAAATTCCAACGTACCGGCCTCGATCTTTGAAAGATCGAGAATATCACTGATCAGTTGCAACAAAAGATTATTATTATTTTCAATGATGCTGACATACTCCTGTTTTTCATTCTCTTCCTGAGTTGAAGCCAAGATACCGGAAAAACCGACGATTGCGTTCAAAGGCGTGCGTATCTCATGGCTCATATTTGCCAGGAAAGCCGATTTCAGACGATTCGATTCTTCTGCACGGTCTTTAGCCGAAACCAAATCTTTCTCCATATTCTTACGCTCCGTTATATTCAGAGAAGAACCGATCAAAGTTAATGGTTTGCCGTCTTTATCACGACAGTCGACGACAGCCTGGGCTTCTATCCAATCAATCCGGTATCCACTTCTTCCCCGGCTGACTACCCTGTACTCTTCTTTCACCTTCTCGGTCTTGCCTTCTATCAAGTTACGGTAAGCTTGGCTAACCCGCTCACGGTCATCTTTATGTATTTTAGCAAAATACTCGCTTTCAGGAACAGTCAACTGATCTTCGTCGACTGCCTCCAATGAACTCTTTGTCAGTTCCAGCGGTCGATTCACATCGCACAAAATAGTTTTATCAACCAAATTCCATTTCCAAGGCACGACATTGGCAACCTCCAGCGCCATACTCAACTTATGGTTGGTATCGTCCAGCAAACGTTGCGTACGATGCAGCTCTGTCGTATTGACTGCAAAAATATCCAATACGCCGGGTTGCGACGTGTTGGTCACAAGAATATCGAATATTATATCCTTATCTTTAAAATAATAAGAGAACGATACCGAACGATGTTCCGTCACAACGATTTGCATAAAATAAATAAGTTCTTCACGCGCCTCCTTGAAGAATTCCGTTGCAGACCTTCCAATCAATTCTTCTCTTTTCCAGAATATTTTTTCAAATGCCTTATTTACATCTTCGCAAACAGAAGTTACAAATTTACCGTTTTCATCCACAGTCACCTTTTCCCGCGAATAAAGGATCGGCATACTGTTGATCAGATTCATATATTTTTTGTATTGCTCCCTTTCCCTCTCGTCTGCATCCCGTGTTTTGGTAAGGATACGAATACGCATGATCAGAAGCATAACCCAAATAGCCGAAATAAAAATAGAGGCAAAAATCATAAGAGCGACACGGTACTTTTCCCAAAAAGTAGGAGGCCTGTTTATAAAAACAGTTCCTATGGGAGCGTTATCCACAGATAAGTTTTTTCTTTTCATTGCAGCATAATCCAATACGACATGCGAGTCCGGATCGTAAACGGGTATGTCACGCGGAGCTTTGCCTTTCGTTACCTGATGTAAAACCGATAATAAGCGTTTGATGTAGGCATCGGCATCATAATAATATCCGCCCACCATATCACCTTCCTCTATATAAGATTCATATAATGAGAATAAAGGCACATTCAGATAAGAGATCAATCGATAATCACTTATTTTTAAAACTTCCCGCCCATACATATTGGTCGTTAAATAGAACCAGGTAGAAAAAAGAACGCCCGTTTTATTATCTATATTATATAACTTGTCAAATAGATCTTTCGTTTCTATTTGTCCCGCTGTCACTCGTTCATATTCCATTCCGGGATATTTTTCCTGCAAATGCTTCAACAAGTTCGCTTCAACTATCCGGTTCGAATACAAGGAATCTGCACAAAACAGCAATTTATGCATACCCGGTATAACCTGGGCCATCATATCGACAGTATTTTCCACATAGACAGGAGCACGCAACACGGTTACATTATAATCCTCTTTCATCTCCGATATCGGCTTATAGGGCAAGGTTGATATATTATTCTTCCTGGAAAAATAAGCCGTATCAGGCAACATCCGTAAATTTTCGCCGCAGACGATGATTGGAATATCTCCCCATTCTTCTTTTATCCGCTCACGAAAAGAAAAAGCTGCATTTCCTACTGCAATAAAATAATCCGGCTTTAAGTCTCCCGAATATTTTTTAAATAAGTTTCCTACATATAAATCCAAAGAAGATTCGTCGGTCATCATCAACATAGTCATATGCTCCACATAGGCATCCACGCCTGGGATCATACTGACTTCTTTCAGAACGGGCATAATAATACTATTACTCCATGGAGCAGCTTCATGGTATGTATTAACGAGCAGAATTACTTTATTCTTCGATTTTACCCTTTCCTCATTTGTAGCCTCTACCGATAGTGTTCCCAGTGTACAAAAAACAAGAATAAGCCCCAGAAGATTCTTCATTGGCCTAACAATTTCGATCATTCGATTGTATCTAATCAGATTATAAAATCATATTTTCTGCAAACTTAGGGAAAATTTATGATTTACAAGCGTTATTAAAAGAAAAAGAGGGTGTGTCAAAACCGACACATCCTCTTTTTATATCGTTTCCTCCTTTTCCCGATATAGTATTTTTCTATGCCGCAATTTTCCGAGTTGTATAAGTAATAATTGCCATTTTCGTTCT
>NZ_JACOOJ010000038.1 GCF_014287585.1 Parabacteroides hominis
CAGTTCTCTTTTATTTTTTACTTATTTCTGTAGGATTACTTCCCGAAGAGAGACAATTGAGAAGACCAAAGATGTTTTAAAAATAAAAATGGATAATAAACGGGCGGCATAACAAAAAAAGAAGGCATCCTTTTCAGACACCTTCTTTAAAAGGCCTGGAGGCAAAGCCTCCTCCTCTGTGGGTTTTAACCCCTTTTAATGCAATCTATGAAAGGGGGTTAAAACCCACAGAGGAACCGGCAAAGCCGGAGCAATCATCTATCCGTCTGCTGAAGCAGACGGCAAAAGAGAGCCTGCGACACAAGACGCAGCCTCGTTTGTCAGCTCACTGATAAAACGCTACTCTCTCCCGCCTCCCAATGCCTGATACAGATTAATCACACCCTGTATTTCCGTAAAGCGGTTTGCCACCTGTGTCAGTTGTGCATTCAGGAGGCTTTGCTGTGCCGTCAGGACTTCCAGGTATGTCGTATTCCCGTACTGCATTGTCAAAGAGGTGCTTTCGTATGCTTTTTCGAGCGAAGCGATCTGCTTCTCGAAAAGTCCGGCTTTATTGCGGGCAGTCTGGTACTTCACCAACGCATCGTTTACTTCCGACCCGGCATTGAGAAGGGCCTGCCGGAAACTCAGCTTGGCTTCCTCCTGCTGTGCTTTGGCAATCTTCAACCGGGCGATATTCGCTCCCCGGTCGAACAAAGGCTGGGTGAGCGACCCGATAGCCGTCGCGAGGAATTTCCCCGGATTGACGATCATGCTTCCGGCCGAGTTTGTCCATCCGGCACTACCGCTCAAAACGATAGACGGATAGAACGCGGAACGCGCCTGGTTGGTGGCGTAGAAAGCGCTTTCGAGCGAATGCTCCGCACTGCGCACATCCGGTCGGTTGGCAAGCATCTGCACCGGGATGCCTACGGCAAGATGATCCGGCAATGTTTGTCCTTCCAGCTTGCCACGTTCGACACTGCGGGGGCTTTCCGCCAACAGAAGCGACAGGCTGTTTTCCGTCTGGTTGATCTGTTCTTTCAGGTCGAGTATCGAGGTGGAGATGCTATAATAGGTAGCCTCCATCTGCGACACGGCGGCTTCGTTTGCCAAACCCGCATCCATCAAGGCGCGCGTGGCGTCGACGGTTTCCTTCCACGATTGCTGCGTACGCTCCGAGATCGCAAGCTGCTCGTCCAGCATCAGCAAGGTGTAGTAGACATTGGCGATACTGGAAACAAGCTGCGTCCGGACCGCCTGCCTGTAGTCATGGCTTTGTTCGAGCAACGCCTTCGCCTGCTGCTTGGCGTTGCGCATGCGGCCGAAAATATCCAGTTCCCAGCTTGCCGTGACGGGCACGGAATAGGTCTGCGTCGCCTTGCCCCCGTCGAAGCTGCTCACCGTCCCTTGCGGGGCGAGGGCGAACGAAGGCAGGAAAGACAGGCGGGCGGACATCAGCGTGGCTTCGGCTTCCTCGACGCGCCACTGTGCGGAGCGGAGGTCGGTGTTGCTCTGCAAGCCCTGCTCGATCAGCACCCGTAGATGCGGGTCGGTGAAGACTTCCCGCCAGCCGAGGTTACCGAGGTTGTCCGTGCTGCCGCTCACCGCTACCTCCTCGCCATACAAATCTTCCGGGACCTCGGCAGCAGGTTTATATTTCGTATAGATGCCGCAGCTACTCAGTGTGAGTGCCGCGACAGTAAATAGAATGATCTCTTTTTTCATTTCTTCTCTGCTTTTTTACTTTCTATGTGACGTTCTCTTTCCTCCTTGGCCTCCACATACTCTTCCTGTATCTGCCAGTCGGACGCCGGCTGAAACTGGATGGGACGCACCTTCTCCTGCAAATATTGGAACACGATGAACAAAGAAGGCACGACAAACAGCAACGCCAGCGTACCGATCAGCATACCTCCTACCGTACCCGTACCCAAGGAACTGTTACCGTTGGCCCCTACCCCCGTCGCCACCATCAGGGGCAACAATCCGAACACCATCGTTCCGGCTGTCATCAGGATCGGGCGCAAACGGGCTTTGGCGGCTGAAAGAGCGGCAGAGGTCAGGCTCATACCGGCTTTACGACGCTCGGTAGCGTACTCAGTCAGCAGGATGGCAGTCTTGGCGAGCAAACCGATCAGCATGATCAGACCTGTCTGCAAGTATATATTGTTCTCCAACCCCATCATCTTGGCAAAAAGGAAAGATCCGGTCAGGCCGAACGGGACAGCCAGCAACACCGCGAACGGGATCAGGAAACTTTCGTAAAGCGCGCTCAGGATCAGATAGATCATGAGGAAGCAAATACCGAAAATGACGATGGTCGTATTGCTCTGCGTGTTCTCTTCGCGGGTGATCCCCCCGAAGTCATAGCCGTAACCTTTCGGAAGGGCCTGCCCCGCCGTCTCCTCTACGGCACGGATCGCGTCGCCGGTACTGTAGCCTTCTGCCGGCATCGCATTCACGGCTATGGAGTTGTACATATTGAAACGGCTCAGGGATTCCGCGCCGTAACTGCGCGTCAGCGTCACGAACTGGCTGAGCGGCGACATCTCCCCGTTGGACATGCGCACGAAGATGTTATCCAGCGAAGCCTCGTCGGCACGGTATTTCGGATCGGCTTGTATCATCACTTTGTACACTTTGGAGAAACGGTTGAAGTTAGAGACATACTGTCCTCCGTAGTAACCCGACAACGTGCCGAGCACTGCATCCGGCGTTATCCCGGCACGCTTGCACTTCGAGGCGTCGATTTCTACGGTCCATTGCGGGTAACGGACATCGAAAGTGGAGTAAGCCATCGAGATTTCGGGACGCTGGTTCAATGCCCCCAAGTATTGCTGTGTCGTCGTGAAGAACGTACCGATATCGCCGCCTTGCTTATCCTGCATATGCAGTTCCAACGCGTTACCCATACCATAACCGGGTATCATCCCCGGAGAGATGGCGAAGACGCTGGCGTCCTTTATGTCCGCCGTCATGCCATAGACTTGCCCGATAACCGCCTGCACATCTTCCCCCTTGCCCGTGCGTTCGTCCCACGGTTTGAGCTTCAGGATCAACATGCCGAAAGAGTTCCCCTGTCCGGCCAGCAGACCGTAGCCGGAGACTTTCTGGACGTGCAATACCTGCGGGATGCCTTCCAAGCGCTGTTCGATGCGTCTCATCACATCGTCAGTCGTCTTCAGCGAGCTACCGGCCGCCGTACTGACATTTACAAAGACGACGCCCTGGTCTTCATCGGGCACTAAACTCGTTTTCGTCGTGTTCATCAGGAATGCCAGCAGCACGACCGAGCAGGCAAGCAGCGACCAGACCATCCACTTCCGCTTGATAAAGAACAGCACGCCCTTCTTATACTTTTCGACCATCGAATCGAATGCAGCGTTGAAAGCCTTACGGAAACGGGCGGCAAAGTTATTGTTCTGCGTGCCGTCCTCGTTGATATAAGGTTTCAGGAAAAGGGCGCAGAGCGCCGGACTCAACGTCAGCGCGTTGACCGCCGATATACCGACCGCCACCGCCATCGTCAGACCGAACTGCGTATAGAACGTTCCCGAAGTCCCGCTCATAAACGAAACCGGGATAAACACCGCCATAAACACCAGCGAAGAGGTGATAACGGCATTACTGATCCCCTTCATCGCGTCGATACTGGCCATATAGGAAGAGCGATACCCGACATCGAACCGCGCCTGCACCGCCTCGACGACGACAATCGCATCGTCCACCACGGTCCCGATCACCAACACCAATGCAAACAGGGTAATCAGGTTGATGCTGAACCCGGCAATCGACATAAACGCAAACGTACCGACCAGCGAAACCACGATTCCCACCAACGGGATAACCGTCGAACGGATATCCTGCAAGAACACATACACCACTAAGATCACCAACAGGATCGCCTCGAACAAGGTCTTTACCACCTCGTGGATGGAGGCGAACAGGAAGTCGTTGGAACTCATCACCTGGGTCAGCTCCATGCCCTTAGGCAAATCTTTCCGCGCCTCCTCCAGGAACGCGTCGATATGCTGGTTCACCTCCGTAGCGTTTGATCCGGCTGTCTGGAAGATCATGCAGGAAATACCGGGGTGGCCGTCCATACCGCCGTGGTAGGCGTAGGTCTCTTCGCCCATCTCGATATCGGCGATAGTCTTCAGCTTCAGAACCTCACCGTCTTCGGTCGAACGGATCACGATCTCGCCGAACTCTTCGGGAGTGATCAGACGGCCTTTATACTTCATGGTGTACTGGTAGGTTTCGTCCGAATTCTCGCCAAACGATCCGGTTGCCGACTCGATGTTCTGCTCGGCAAGCACCTGCGTCACGTCCGAAGGGATCAGTTTGTACTGAGCCATCACATCCGGCTTCATCCAGATACGCATGCTGTAGTCGCCCCCCATGATCATCATGTCGCCGACCCCCTGTATACGGAGGATGGACGGTTTCAGGTTGATGCTGATATAATTGGAGAGGAACTTCTCGTCGTACGAGTCGTCCGGGCTGTGCAGTGAAAACATCTGCAAGATGCTGGTTTGCCGCTTGGAGGTCGTGATGCCGACCTGCGTCACCTCAGCCGGCAACTGCCCCGTGGCCTTCGACACGCGGTTCTGCACGTTGACGGCTGCCATATCCGGGTCTGTCCCCTGCTTGAAGTAAACGGTGATGCTGACCGTACCCGCATTAGAGGCCGACGAGGTCATATATGTCATATCCTCCACCCCGTTTATCGCCTCTTCCAACGGGGCGACGACACTCTTCAGCAAGGTTTCCGCACTCGCCCCGAAATAGGTCGTACTCACCTGGATCGTAGGCGGCGCAATGTCGGGATATTGTTCTACGGGCAATGTGAAAAGCCCGATAATGCCCACCACGACTATCGAGATAGAGATGACAGCCGACAGGATGGGGCGTTCTATAAAGGTTCTTAAATTCATTTTCTTCTCTTAGTTTTGTTTTACTTTAACAGGAGTTCCTTCACGCAACAGGCCGACGCCTTCCGCCACAATCACATCGCCGGCTTGCAATCCGTTGTCGACGATATACTCCCGGCCGCCGTTCACACGGGTCACGCTGACGGGTACGGACTGCGCCTTGCCGTCCACCACCTTATACACATACACCTGATCCTGTATTTCGAATGTGACGGATTGCGGAATGACCAGGCTTCCCTTCTTGGAAACCGGCAGGACGACGTTACCCGAAGTCCCGCTATACAGCAAGCCTTTCCCGTTCGGGAACACGGCCCGTAGGCTGGCTGTCCCGGTATTCCGGTCGACTACGCCGCTGATCGTCTCGATCTTTCCTTTTTCCTCATACGCCGACCGGTCGTTCAACACCAATTCCACCTCCGGCATCTCTTTCAAGGCTCCGGCCTTCGAACCATACTGCCGTGTCAGGGCAAGCAACTGGTTTTCCGTCATCGAGAAATACACATACATATCCGAATTGTCCGAAACCGTAGTCAAGGGCTGCGGCAGGTTCGCGCTGACCAATGCACCGGCCCTGTACGGCAACGTCCCGACCACTCCGTCGCACGGGCTTTTCACTTCCGTATAAGAGAGGTTGTTACGGGCGCTCAGCTCCTGTGCCTTCATCTGGGCCAATTGCGCTTTGGCGCTCAGCCAACTGTTCTCGGCGGTTTTCAGGTCGAAATCGGAAACGACGTTACGGGCACGAAGTTCCTTTTTGCTGTCGTAAGTCAGTTTGGCCGTCGCCAGCGAAGCCGTAGCGGCCTCCACATTTGCCTCCGCCGTCTGCAAAGCCGCCTGGTAAGGGACCTGGTCGATCACGAACAGCACTTGCCCGCGACGGACCGCCTGCCCTTCCTCGACACATAGTTTAGTTATAAAGCCTGATACTTGCGGATAGATGTCGATATCCTGCCGCCCGCGGATTGTCGCCGAATAAGTAGTGGAGATCACCTTGTCGGAAGGTTGTACCTGCAAGACTGCATACTCCGCTTCCATTTGTACCGATGGCGCTTGCTTGCAAGACACCATTAACGTTGCGCAACTGATAATACCTAAAAGTTGCATCCATCTTTTGTTCATCATTCTCATTTTCCAATCTTTAATTCGCGGCAAAGGTAGAGGTGATTTGTCAAGCAACAGAGTTCAAGAGTTAGCCCATATTGTTCAAAACAGGAACACATCTTCTTAATTTCAAGAAAAAACCGGTATATTTGTAACCAAAACAAGAATAAAATGGAAATTTTACGCACAACCGCCGAAGAGCCTTTTTTCGTCGGGACAGACAATTGTTCCGATATGGCCCGCCATCTTTTCAAACAGGAAGATGCCTGCATCCTTTTCTGCCATAGCGGGGAGGCACGGATCGAAATCGATTTGTTGGAATACGACATCGTCCCTAATACGCAGGTCATATTCCTGCCTAACAGCATTGTCAATTATTCATATGCCAGCCCGGACTTCTCGATCTCTTACATAACATTCTCCAATGTGTTTTTCCAGGAAGCGACGGCCCGGCTCGACCCTTCTTTCTTCCATTTCCTGAAAGAGAATCCGGCCTTCACGCTACCTGCCGGACGTACACGCACCATCAACGGGCTTATCATCGCATTGGAAGACCTCTATAAGGACAAAGAGAACTGTTTCCGCCAGCAAATCCTCCGCAACTACATACAAAGTTTCCTTTTGGACATTTACGACAAAACGCGTCGCATCTTCGAGCAGAACCGCCCGGAAGGGATCAGCCGGCAGGAAGAGTTGTTCAAACGATTCATCCAGTTGATACACAAACACTGCCTCAGCGAGCGCGAAGTCTCGTTCTACGCCCAAAAGATGTTCATCACCCCCCGCTATCTGTCGACCATCGTGCAGGCCGTCTCCGGCGAGACAGCAAAAAACATCATCGACAAACATGTCATACTGGAAATAAAAGTATTGTTGGAATCGACGGAGCTGAGCATACAGGAGATAGCCAACCGTTTGCAATTCCCCGACCAGTCGTTCTTCGGCCGGTATTTCAAGAAACACACCGGCATCTCCCCGATGAACTACAGGCGTACGCGAAGCTGACCTTGCCAAAGGCCAGCCCGGCGTACGCCATAGGGGTTATTTCCCGTGCAAGATATAATACAATGCACGTACGACAGCTTGGATAAAAGCCCACGCATTCTTTATTTTCTGAGATACCGGATATTTCATATAATGATTATTTGACGACGGTTTTTACCTTTCAACTTCAATGACAGATGCATAAACTTCTTACGTCTGTAAAAGATAGCCTGGTCAAAGTTCAGATGCTCTTCTTCCAGTATTTCCAGCAAGCGGGCGCTCCCTCCCGTAAAAACATCGACGGCCTCTCCCGTCAGGTGCTGCGAGTCGAGCACACCGCCGACAAGCGCGTTCAGTTCGGGGCAACGATAGCCGCTCGATATGTAAAGCGACAATCCCGATTTCTTGCGCAACGGTTCCAGCAGGTTCTTCACCAGATGGCGGATCGCCTTTTGTGCGCCCGGCACAGGTTTGTTATCCAAGCCGTTCGCCACGGCGACCGCGCTATATTCAAATTCCCCCATATAAAAATGGTCGCTTATCCAATCCGGATGCTTGGCACGCCAGGCGCGCTCCTTTGCAGTCAACAATTTTTCCATTTTTGTCATTCATTTTCAATGTTCAACTTCTGATTTTCAATTTATACGAATAGTCCACCCCGAACAAGGCTCCCGCAAAAGTGCTCACCTCCCCGAACGCGACCAGCACACTGTTATGTATCTCTCCTTCCGGCGCCACCCAGAATCCGGAGAAGATCAGGACAATCCCGCCCACAACAAGCAGGATTGCCATCACCAACTGAACCATCACCCCCTTCATCATTTTTCAACTTTCAACTTTCAACTCTCAACTCTCAAAGCTCCCCCGGTCTCTCCTCCTCACCACCGGAACCGCCCGTCACCGTTTCCGGCGTGATCTTTGTAAAACCCAACGTCTTCTTCGTTTCGCGCAGTTCGCTTCCCGGCGTAAAGATGATTTTAGGCGCACGGAGCATGCTGTTGTCAAAGTCCTTTTCATCCGCCACGCCTTCGCTGCTGACCGAAATGCGGAAATTCCCGAATTCACCCAACTGTACGATACGCCCGGCCTGCAATTCCATGTCCAAAACAAAATTCAGGTTGTCCAGAACCGCTTTCACATCCGCGCTCGAAACAGTGCTTCTTGCAGCGATCATCTTGCAGAGATGCTTCAGGTCCGAGAACCCTGTGTTTTTAGATACTGCGTAATACTTCTTCTCCGAATCTTTCACGCCCGGCTGGCAGGGTCGCAACACTAATTTAAATCCTTGTGCCATAACATTTGAATATTTTAAAGATTACATGTCCGTTATCGAACACAATGCAAAGGTAGAGCCTCCCCAACGTCCGAAACATCCGCAGATCAAATCGTAAACAAGTGAACAGCAGACCATTACACCCGAAAGCTATCATCCCGACGGGAATATACGGATATCCGGAAACGGCATTCTTTATCTTTTCTTAATCTTTCCCGTCGAGCCTGACGATTGCCACCAGTTCCAGGAAATCGCGGACGGTTTCGGCATCGGGTACGGCGCGGGCGATCTTTTCGCCCAGCGTATTCAACTTATAAGGATATCCGAAAACAATCAACAGGCAGGAAGCCAGATGATGATAAAAGACACGTCCCCGGCGGTCGGCATTTTCAAGGACATGAAGGACGGCGATCAACATATCCGGGTCATGGAGCGGATAGCGCAGGCGGGACATGGCCGTATGGCAGGCCAGGTAGTCGGTGTACAGGTAGCGGTCGTGCTTCAGGTACTTGTCCGTAAAACGGCGGTAGGCGGGCGGCAGCTTGTCGTAATAGCCGAAAGCAAGGCGGCAAAGGCCCAGGCGGTATTTTTCGCGCGTAGCGGCATCGAGGGTTAACAACTTCTCGTCAAACGAGTCGCAAGTAGGAGCGTCACCGAAAAGCGTACGCATCTCTTTCAACAGTTTTTTCATAAAACAGGGACCGGGCGGATAGGTCCGCCGCCCGATACCCCTCATAGCCGGTCTTTAAAAAAAGGCCGGGCCGGACCGGACATGACTGGTTCGTCAGGACGTGACGTCCTCTATAGATCGGATCGAAAAACCCTGTTTCTTCAGTTGGCGCGGGAAATGCCACAACCTGCCCCGCATGAGGATCACGGCATCGGCATAGATACGCGTACGTTCCGAGCTGCTCCAATATCCGGCTTCCACGCCACGCGCCATCCGGTAGCCGTTGATATGGCACAAATAGCCCGACAAGGGGAAAAAGACCGGGACCCCGTCGTCTGAAACCAGTTCGACCCATCCTTTCCCCGCATACGTGGGTACGCTGTTGCGAGCCTGGAACAGGCTTTCAAGCTCCAAAGACGAGGGGACCCGCCATCCGGCAGGCGAAGGGTCGGCTTCCTCGTGGCAGACCGGATGCTCGTCCGTGTTCAGGTTCCAGGCGTCTTCCGTCGTTTCGGACGAACTGTCCCAACCGGGTTCGGACTGCCCGAACTGGAAAAGCCCTCCGTAGATGCGGGAATCCGCATCCGCCTGCTCCATATCCAGGCCGCAAGGCACTGCATTGTCCGTCAGACAACGCGACTCGAGCAAATTACGGTCCAACCAGCGCCGTCCCCTTATCACCACATATCCCCCCTGATAGATCCGGATGTCATGCACCTGCCCCAGTTCGGTCACCACCCGGAGCGTCGCGTACCGCGCCGCACAGACCCCCTTGACCCGCGTCCGCTCGTCGTTGGGCCGGACGGTAACCGTGAAATAGCCGTTATAGCGTTCCTCCTTGTCCATCACCAGAGGGCCGGCAGAAACCCAACCGGGCAGGCCATCCACCAGCCGCCAGGGCAGGTTAGAACGGACATAGACCTTATAAATCCGCTCTTTGTCATCACCGGCGCAAGCGGGCGGGACCTCGATCACCTCCTGCCTGCGCCCGCAGGCATCGAAGGCCGGATATTCGATATAATAGTCAAAGACGATGCCCTGGCTCACGACAAGCGTCCGCAAGGTCTGGAAAGGATATGTGCCGCAACCGACGGTCACCAGCGCATTCCGTACCGCCACGTGGGCCGGCTTCGGATAGGTGCGCACCAACAGGTTCCGCGCGCCTCTGCATCTCTCGCCCACGGCGGGTTCCACTTCGCACCAGCCGCCCTCGTCGTTCGTCCGCAGGCTTTTCACATACCACTCGTCGCAACGCGGGCCGGGGCTTACAAGCGGGCTTTCCAAAGACATCGAGTCGCCCGGACGGATATAAAAAGTTTCCGAAAGGGTCAATTCGGGGTAATAGCCCGACTCGCACTGCGACACGGCGATACGGGCAGTCTCGCCGGCGCCGGCTGTTTCCTGGTCGGGATAAAACACAAGGACCCCGGCCTCGCGCGCCGCTAAGGCGAAGTTTGTCAGCAGATGGAGCATAAGCCGGCATTCCGAGACTTTAACGACCCGCAACCACGTGACTTCGCCCTCCGCTTCGGCCCTCCATCCGGGATTTCCGTCGACACTCACGACCAAAGTCTTGGCCATGCAATCCGTATGCACCTCCGTACGGCCCAGACGAAGGGGAGACGGCACGGAGGCCGGGTTCCGGACCGGGGCGGACACATGCCTGACCTTTTCGAGGTCTTTGCGGTAGTCGGCGCGCTTCCGGCGGTACTGTTCCGCAAAAAAGAAAATCAGGCCGCCGATGATTGCCGTGCCGCATCCGGCCAATACATATAAAATAAGACTGTCATTCACTCCTTCCCGTCATTCAGATTATCCAACAAGTCCTTTCCCGGTCTGAATTTCACACTCGTCCGTGGCTGTATCATGCAACCGACGCCCGTTTTCGGGTTACGCCCCGCACGCTCCTGTTGTTGCCACAGGTTAAAAGTCCCGAATCCCTTCAGGCAAAGCGAATCGCCCTCTTTCAGCAACGCCGTGAGCGATGCCTGAAAGGTGTTGATAAATAATAATACATCCTGCTTCGGGATAGACATGCGGGTCGCCATGTCTTTTGCTAAATCTGTTTTGTTCATAATCTTGTATTTAATTTTGTATTTAATTTTGTATTTAATCTCGTATTTAATTTTGTATTTATATTATTTTGTCTGTTACTTTTGGCTTGATCCAAAAGTAACCAAAAGATCAAGGCTTAACCGTCCAGGCTACTCCGGTCAAAGACTACGCTGTCGCCTGCGAAACTCGCTTCGCTCAAACAGCGCAGGCTCCTGCCGCTTCGTCTTTACCCTCCGCTTCACGCCCGTCCGCTTAGGCCTTTCCAAGAAAGCTCCGCTTTCTCTTAGGATGGCCGATACCGCCTGTTATATAAGTATCAGCAATCCTCAAACCCCCTCAGCCTCTCTTTTTGGGGCTGCTTCTTTGCGCATCAAGCGAAACAAGCCTTGTGCCGCATCCTTCTTTTGCCGTCTGCTTCTTGTGCCGCAGGCTTTCTTTTGCCGTCTGCTTCAGCAGACGGATAGATGATTGCTCCCGGCTTTGCAGGTTCCTCTGTGGGTTTTAACCCCTTTTATTGATTGCATTTAAAGGGGTTAAAACCCACAGAGGAAGAGGCTTTGCCTCTAAATCCTTTTAAACCGTCTGCTGAAGCAGACGGCAAAAGAAAGCCTGCGCCACAAGAAGCAGACGGCAAAAGAAACCTGCGCCACAAGGCTTGCCCCCCTTGATGCGCAATCGCAAAAAAGCAGACAGTATCGGCCATCCCCAAAGAGCCGTCAGGCTCTATCTCCGGCCTAAGCTGGTGAGCGTTAAGCGCAGAGACCGAAGTGAGCGCCCGGAGCGTCTGCTGTCTGAGCGAAGCGAGTTTCAGACGCGACAGCGAACGGAGGGAACGGAGTAGCGAAGCAGGTTCGGCCTTGATCTTTTGGTTACTTTTGGATCAAGCCAAAAGTAACTCCCCTCCCCCATGAAGTCCTACGCCAAGCAGTATTAAGCCAAGGATACCCCCCCTGTTCGATATAAGTAGTCAGGCCGCTATGGGCGAAAACCGGGATATCGACGAAGAAAGGGGTGGCTGCTTTGCCGGCGACTGTCCCGGTCAAGACGTTTCCCGCAACCGTTGCAGCCCTTCTCGCTTCGGGGCCGCCCTCCTCCTTTATCCGTTCGAGCAGGCAGCCCAGATCGAAAAACAACCGGTCTTCCGAACGGTCGAAACACTGCACCTCGCCCGCCCATTCTTCCGGTATATCCGCCATGCAGGCATACACCCCGCGCATGGCCTCCGCCAACTCGTCCATCCTGTCCAGCCGCACCACGCTCACCGTCGCGCTCCGGTAAGGAGCTTCGAGGCTGTTGCAATGGCCGTAATAGCTATCCGCCACCGCCTGCAAATCCGCTTCGGGCTGCCTGAACAAGGCTTCGAGCACAGCCGGATAGACCGGCGTGAAGCCCGGACTCAGTATCTCGGCCGACGAAGCCAACAGATAGTCCGCCTTGCCCCGCAACTCCCATGCCACCTCCACGCTCGCCATCAAACAGGCTTCCAACACGATAAAATCGAACTGCCCGTCGGGGATAGCGGCTGCGAAACCGGCTATTGCCATTTCGCGGCCGTTATCCTCCATGATGCTGCGCAAAGAAGGGGCGCCGGAACGCGGATTCGTATAACTGCCCTCCGGTAGCCATCCCGTGCCGTGGCTGAAAACAAGCAGGCCGTACGAAGGAGCCGGATAGCCCGTCGTGACGTCGCGCAGCACCTCCGAAAAAATTTCAGGCGAAGCGCTGTTCGACTCCGGATATTCCTTCACCACCTTGGCATACGGATGCTCCGCATCGCCCTCCGCTTTCAGAAGCGAAGGCGTCCCGCCCGCATCACGGCTGTCCCGGTATATCAGCAGGTTGTCCCGCCTGTTACGCCAACCCGCAACCAACGCATCCGTCTTCGCCCCGACCTCGTCCGAGAGGCTGTTGTCGCCAGCCAGGTAGACCAGCACCGTACGGCAGGGCGCAGCCCCGTCGGCCAGTTCCGCTTCACTGCTGCACGACACTGCCGCCAGCAGGAAGAAGGACAGCAAACAGATTTGTTTATTCATTTCTTTTTTCATCATCTAATACATATATTGGATTGTTTTGAATCATCATTAGGGAAGGAGACAAAAAAAGCCCCAAAAATCAATGAAGATATTCGGGGCTATAAAAAAATAAGATAAAAATTTTATCCCTGTACGGTTTTCTTTTCTATAAAGAAAGGATTTCTTCTTCGGTCAGGCCGGTACATTTCACAATAGACTCTATGTCCAGGCCCATACGCTTCATATTGGCAGCCGTTTGTCGTATGCCTTTCTCTATGCCTTGCTCCAAACCTTTCTCTATGCCTTTCTCTATGCCTTTCTCTATGCCTTTTTCCATGCCTCTCTTCATGCCGACGGTTTCGCCTTTGCGGTAGATGGCTTTTTCGACACGGATGATGTCCCAGAACTTTTCATACTGGTAAAGCTCCGCATCGTTAAAGGCCGACTCTTCCAATACGGTCAGGGCTTTATTTATATCCGGTTCGGAGCGCAATTCTTCCGGTACTTCGCGCGTCTTTTCGTCTATCTCCGTCAGGAAGCGGAGCCACAAGACCTGCATGCGTTTCTCGGCATAGGTATGCGCCGTGAATTTGGGCAGTTCGACGAAGATCAGCTTGAGCCCTTCGATGACACGGTCCGAATGTTCCTGATGGACCAAAGAATAATAATGGTAATAGCCCGGAAGCTCAGGTTCGAACACTTCGTTGACTAAGTTCAGCGAATAGACCGGTTGCAACAGTTCATACTCGCAACCCGCATCCAACTGACGGACGTAGGCCTTCGAAGCATTGAACAAGACGCGCTGGCGAAATTCGGGAGACCAAAGCATCTGCATCTCGACCAGGAATTGACGTCCATGTTTGTCACGGCAACGTACATCGACAATGCTGTATTTGCGCAACGGGTTGTCCGGAACCAGATCGGATGGCAAATACTCGATTTCTTTGATTTCCTCATCTTCGCTCAGAGGCAACAAGGCGTTGAGCAAACTGATGACCAGGTCCGGATGTTCGCCGAAGATACGTTTGAACGGCAGGTCTGCCTTTGGATTCAGATATTTCATAGTTAATTCTATTTATATGTTGTACGGCAAAGATATACATTTTTTCTTTACTTTCCTAATTATTTCCCTCCCCAATATGTCAAAGATCTCATTATTCCGCTACTACGATTGAGGTTGCCTGCCACAGGCAAGAAAAAGTAACCGCTGGATAAATTAGTGTAAGATCACGGATTGCCATCTCATTACAAATATGCCTGAATCGAGGGTGTGCCAAAATACCCTTGTCCCCGCGTCAAGCGCGGGAACCGGGCAGCTTTGACACATCTCCTCGAAAAGAATCGAATTAATCGAATGCGGTCGGCAATTCGCCTCCCTTATTCTTGGACACAACGCACCGAGTAACCGTTCGCGCGTTCGTTCGAGCTCGTATGCAACGCAGCTTCACTATTGAAGCCCACGGCGCCTGCGCTGGCGACTGACGGAGACGACGACCAGTAGCTGCCGTTGATGCCCTGACTGACGGAAGCACCGCTATTACGATTGCGGTAGCCCGCAGCAGGCAAGACGAGTGTACTGCCGTCCACGCCGGTGATCTTCAATAATTTAGCTAAACTATCCCATTCCTTAGTGATATCTTTATTGCCCGCACCGATAGCCTTCCATTCGGAGAAAGTCGGAACACGCCAACCGGCAGGACAAGGATCATAAGCCGTTTTAGTCGGTGTAGCTTCCGATCCCCCATTCCATAAATCATCAATTTTATCAGAAAGCCAATCTGAGCCACTTGTTACAAATTTCGCCTTCCAAGTATCCTGCGATTCGAAATCCGTAGTATCGCTAACCAACGTAGCCGTTGTCGTTACCGCATCAGTTGATGCCGCGAAACCAACCTTACGCCCCCACTGGAAGAGTTTCCCGCAAGTCTCAGTAATATCGCCGGTTGAAGCCACTGACGTCGGCATGGACGTTGCGCCAACATTGACCGGAGCCCAGAAGAAATTCTTGCCCGTCGTGCTGTTCTTCATCAGGACAGGTTTCAATTCCGTACCGAAATAATTCGGACGGCTCTCGATCGTGATCGTATCACAAGCCTCCTCGTTGCCACCGTTCTGGATGATCACGTAGATATTCATCGGGACTCTTTGATTATCCTTCTGTTTCGGAACATTGATCGTAAACGGGGTTACCACCTTCGCTGCGTATGTGATGACCGGAGTGCCTGCCTCGACAATCGGAGTCGCAACCAGATCGGTTTCGATGGAAGCGCCCTTCGTGTCATACTCGTAAGTTACCTTATATACGGAAGCGGTCGTACCCTCCGTATGGAAACTCAACGTACCGGTCGCTGAACCATCCGTACTAATCGTTTTGCTTGCCGCATCCCACGACAAGGAACCGGTAATTCCACTGGCATCTACCTCTTCTATAGCCGGAACCGGGAAGACCGGTTTCACCTTGATCGTGTCGGATTCAGCCCACTCTTTCACCTGGATGTTCCATACGATATCCGTTGAATCGGGAGCGGGGTTGATATTGATCACGTAGCGCGTGTTGCGTGCCAACGCGATCGGATCGCCGGTCATACCGACACCGTCCGCTTTCTTGAGCGCGATGATCTTCGAGATGTTACCGCCGCGGTATGTACCGTCGATCTGAACAGCGGTAGCCTTCGATGCTTCATCGTTGGGATTCTCGTAGGCATACAGCGTGTCGAGCTTCTGGATGCCGTTATCAAGCACGACACTACCGCTTGTCGGGAACGCCTCCGTTGCAACATCTATCGAACCGATAGAAGCGTTTTCAGGCAACAGGTAAGAGTGCAGCTTCGAACGCACCAAGCGGGCGGATGTCAGGACGAACCCCTTGCTTTCATCCCCATTGACATAGGCGTTGTTATGGATGTCGATGCGGGAAACAAGACGCTCCAGTTCGAAAGTAGCCTCGGCGGTTCCGCCTCCATTGCCTCCGTTTCTCTCCCAGGCGCCTATTTTTTGCGTCGCATACATCAAAAGCGGCGTCTGCGGGTTGGCAGCGAGGGCAAGTGTCCGGACATTTGCCAAATCATCCCAACGTTGGATATTTTTCAACGTCTCCGTCAGGCCGTTTTCGGCATAGTTGGCGATCACGATCACCTTCGGGTCCGCCCAACCATCGCTCTGATGGCGGATTTTAGCCGTATAGTTGCCAGCCGAGACTTCGTCCAGTTCTTCCTGCAATCCGTTGGCGCTCAAAGGCTCTTCGGTGCTGAAATAGGCGCCGAACTTGCCGGCCATCTCTTCGCTATCGACCGTTTCCATCCCGGTCTGCACAAAGAAGGCGACGCTTTTGATCGTCATTTCCTCAGCGGTAGCCACATCGGTAAGCTTTTCACCGGCTTTGGTGAGACTTTTGCCGGGATTCGTCAGCGTGACGGTCAACGCGCCGTAACCCGCTTCCACATAATCCGGGTTTGTCCGGATAATCTCCTCGTCACTGTTGCAGGAGGCAAGCATGCCTGCCACCAACAAAGGGAGTAATGCTATTTTATAGTTCATGATTTATACTATTTTTTGTTTATTCTTTTATTTCTTTTTATTCTACTCATTGGCAGGTCCCTCTGCCTGCGAGAAGGTGATTGTCTGGAAGATCTTTTCATCGATCGTGTTCACGATCGTGACTTTTGCCGAGCGGACTCCGGCTCCTGCTGTCTGCGCTTCGGCTTTCAGCATGAAATAGCCGTTGAAAACGCCTTTGTCGTCGTAGGTGTAATCACTGCCATCTACCTGTACCAGCGACAGCCATGTATCACCATCTTCAATTTTGACTTCCCACGCTGTCGTAGCCTTTACTTTCACCTGACGTTCTCCGTCATGCTCGGCAATAGTTTTATCCGCGAAACCGTCTGCCGGAATATTCACGTTGCCTTTGCTCAGGCCGATACAAGCCACCTGGATCGAACCGAGGTTGCGCGCTGCCTGGCGAACGACCAGTTTCTGGACGAGGTCGGTTTCGAACGCTCCTCCCTGTGCAATCGTAATCGTCACTGTGTCGACACGTTCGTTTTCCGTGGCATTCGCCTCCGGAACGATCGAGAATACGGCAGAATTCCTTCCTTCAAAATTGGAACCATCCCCGGCGGCGTCTCTCAGTCCGGTAGCTTCTTTTCCGAAAGTGAACCAATCGGCGGAAGCGGTCTTTGTAGCCGTCCATGTAGTACCTTCAGGAGCAGCAACGCTGACATTAATAGAATCGGTCTTTTCGCCGGAGAAGCTCAACAGGTTACCGGCTACGGCTGCGCCCGAAAGGTCGAGGTAGCGGCCTGTTGCCTCATCCTGTGCTGCTTGTTTGACGATAAGCGGCTGGCGGATGGAAGGACGGCGCACGTTCTGTACCATCACCACTCCCTGGCGCGCTTCTTTGCTGCTCGGGTTGGGAAGCAAGGTCGTCACTTTGAATGCCTTCTGCACTTCGCCCGACGGGATTTCACTCACGCCGATCCAGTCTTTGGCAGCCTCGTCAACAACCAGTTTCCATTCGCCATCGGCAGCCACGTTGATCGTTACCGAATCCGTCAAGGTCGGTTCGGCATCGACAGACAAGGTGTTATCGGCAAAAATCGTAGCAAAGTCTTCGTCTGCGCTCAGCTTGATCGTGCCGTCGCCGGTATTCACGTTAACCGTATCGCCCGACACCCATTCCTTCACCGTCAGCGTCGCGGTCAACTCGCCGAAGCCCATGTCTTCCACCATCACGAGGTAGCGATTGTTCGCTTCGATAGAGATGAAGGGGTCGCCCTCAGCAGCGGCGGTGTAGTTCTTGAACGTCACGGGCAACACCTGTGCGGCATTCGTCACCAGGTCTTTTCCTGCAAGCGACAAGGAGAGGCCCGTGCCATCCGTTTTCGCGGTCGGATAGAGGTAGAAGACGCTGTTGGTCTCGCCGGCGTTCGAGTTTGCAAGCGCCGTAAAGTCGATCACAGGCATCTTGCCCTCGAGCAGGGGAGCCTCATAGCCGTCGATCGGGAACAAAGGCACGTTGGCAGGCACATTGTCCAAGACGACAGTCTGGATCACGAAACGGGAAGTCTCGCTGTTGTTCCGGATGTCGAAACGGGCCATACGGCGCTCCAGATCCACGTCGATACCGTTGCCGGCGGCATCGGTAATGGCACTTGCCACATCCGGTAAATTCTTCTGCCCGCTCATCAGCATCGGGCAGGCGATATGTCCTTTCAGCGTGTTTGACATCTTCGCTTTGAACAGCGTCGTGTCGGTTTCATGCAGCACGAGGCTGTCGAGCGAAAGATGTTCGCGGCCGTTGGCCACGAAGAAGAAAGCCTTGTTGTTACCGGCCGGGACGGAGATATTAGCCGTGTACTTCGAAGCGTTCGGAATCAGTTCATACCCTTCGCCGCTGCGGAAGATTTCTTCCAGCACCATCGGCTTAGGAGAAGCAGCACTCAAGCTGTCCTCTCCGAACACATAGATGTCGAGCGTCTTCAATTCGTTTTCAGCTTCCGAGGCAGTTGCCGAATAGGGAACCACGCCTTGCGCCGTTCCCGGAAACACGAATGTCAACTGCCGGGACACAGCGAGATGGTCGCCCCCGCCTCCTGGAAAAGGATCATTGTCTTCGCTACAGGATGCCATCATCAGCCCTGCAAGCGCCATCAAATAATACTTTTTTTTCATAAATTATAAAATTAAGTTGTTTATACTATGGCAGCTCTGTTTTGCCGCCTTCATTTCGTTATGTTGCTATGTTGTCATTTTTTCCCGATTCTCAAATCATCCCCCCTATCGTTCCTCCGTCGTTCCAATCGCTCACCTTGGCTGACATCACGATGATGCCGCCATCGGCATCCACCTCCACCACCAAGCTGAATTCCTGGCGGAGGTTGCGGTCGAGGTCGATCTGCATCGTGCGGAAATACTTCTCCAGGTCGATCTCGCGAAGCAGGGGCACGCCGCCGCCATAAAGCTGCAACACCGGGTGATCGGCCGAGGCGAGGCGGTAGGTCACGAACTGCACGCTGACGGTGCGCGTGATATCCATCTTCGCCGCGACTTTGCAGGTCGCAGGGAGGCAGCCTGCCGGACGTCCGGGGATGTAATACCAAACGCCCGACCGCGTCAGCCCTCCGCTGCCATCGTCAGAGGCATAGGTCGAATAGGCGGAACCTTTCACCTCGAATTCGGGCTGGAAGCGGTACTCCGGGTATATGCCGGCGAGCGTCATATACCAGTCGCCCGTATCGGCAGGAGCACGCCCTTTCCATTTCACCGTGACGTCGAGTTTCAGGTGCGCATGCACCATGTCCACACGCCCCCGGCTGACGCCCCGTTCGGCGATCCGGAAATCGGCATAGCCGTAATAGAGCTTTTCAGTCGATGCCAACACCGCCCCGCCGCCGGCGCGCGCGCCTTTGCCGCCAAACGGACGGTCGGCATAGAGGCAGACGTCTTCGAGCCGCGTCTCCCCTATCTTCGTCTCGCTTATCCGGCTGCAACTGTCGAGGTTGCCCCACGCCACCAGCGTGTAGCGGCCCGGTGGGAGTCCCAACTCCGCCGCCACGTTCTTTTTAGAAGAGATCTCACGCCTGTGGCAGAGTATGCCGAGAGAGTCGAACATGAACTCGTCCATGCGGTACACATAGTCCGGCAAGACATTCGCCTGGCCTGTGCCCGTGTACCAGTATTCGAGCCGCGCGTTGTAGGGGCATTCCGCCAGGTCGCCGTCGATGTCGCACGCCACGGGCGCCAAAAGAAGCCACAACAGCGAAGCGACGCACAGCCGCAAGGCGCACGGGCGATCGGGATTATGCCGGGACTTCTGTTTCATCGTTTTTTATTTGTTCATTATACAATATATGTATCTCCAAGCGTCTCAGCCGGGGGAAAAGCTCATGGAGCATCTCTTTGTAGGGCCTGCCCCCGTCTAACTCCATCAGGAAGCGTTCGCGCCCTTCGAAGACACCGTAGTTGTCGATGATGAAAAGGGCGGCCTTTTCGTAAGGCTTCCCCCGGAGCAGGGGCCGCAGCCCTTCCCAGTCTTCCGCCACCCAAGCCAACCGCAAGGGATAGTCCTGCAAGCCGTACGAACGCGTCAGGTAGGACTTGAAACCTGTCGAACGCGCTTTGGCAAGCGTCTCGTTGTTATAGTAAGGCCCGTCGGGCGAAGCATAGCCGGTGATGCGTATCTCCTTGATCTGCACATGCGGGTTGCCCAGCAGCGGGGCGAGCAGCTTGTCGACCTTGCGAAGCTCGGCGTTGTTGTTGCCAAAGAGCGGGTCGACAGCGGAGCCGCCGCGCGGGTAATCGATGTAGAGCGTAGCCGAGGCGTGCCGCTCGACAGGGACGACGGCGACAGCTTGTTTATAAGGCTCCGGCACGGCGACGGGCGCCATCCGGGCAGGTTCGCGCCGGAGGGTATCGACCGCGACGGCGGGCTTTGGCGGCTTTGGCGCCTGTCCCGTCTTTTCTGGCTGCGCCTCCGCCAACAGCTCGCAGGGAGACGGCAGGTCGATATCGGCCGTCAGGACCTCGTCGGCCAACAGCCACTCCGTGCAGCAATCGCGACCCGCCTGCCTCAGGACGAGCGAAGCATGCTCCATCCACGAAGCGTAGGGGAGGCTGACAAGGTAGCGCAGCGTATAATCGTTCCTCTTCCTTCCGCATATCCAGACATGATAAGGGACAGGGCGGTTGCGGTCCGGATCGACCGCCTCCTCGCGGCGATCGAAACGGGCGCGCCTGCTGCCGGAAAACACCACCGGAGGCAGCGCAACCCGCTTCTTTCCGCGCCTGAGTGAAGGGGTTAGTATCAAGGATTCGCCCGAAGGGATCGAAATCCCCTGGGCGCGGATCGTCAGGTCTATGCGCACGCTGTCGTCGCTCACCGTCAGGCTGCGCGGGACGAAGCGGATCGCGTCCTGGGACAGGGCGGGAGATGCATTGCTTAGCATGAACAGGAGGATGCCAATCAAGCCTAACACACGCGTCAGCCCCCGTTCCCGCGCTCGACGCAGGATCGCATCCGACCCGACCCTATTCGTGTTATCTTCCTGTTTCATGGCAATCAATGTATTATATAGATAAAAGAGATCCCTAACCGCGTAGGGCCGATGAAATGCCGTTTGTAGCGTCCCATCAGTTCGGCGCATTCGGCACATACGTATTTATCGTACTCCAGGTAGGTGTGCCCCACCCCAAGCATCAGCTCCAACCCCCAACGTCGCCCTATCGCAAAATGATAGCCGTAGGAAACGCCCCCGCCGTAAAGCTCGCCCCGGTAGGTATAGGTGTCCAGACCCGGCAAAAAAGGGATCTGCCCGATATTATAGCGGCTGAAATGGCCATGCAGGCCGAAAAAATGCCCTTCGAAACTTTTACAGGGCCAATAGCGCAGTTCGGGTTGCACCAACCAGTGACGCAGGCTCATGCCGTCGGGGAAAAATGTCCAGGCATTGTAGTTGCCCGACACTTCCAACGACCACTTACGGGCAAGCGCAACCTCCACCCCTAAGTTGGGCGTCGTTGTCAACCAATAGAGCGCATTCGTCCGGGCCGCCACTTGTTGTCCGTAGCTCACAGACGACAAGCAGAGCAGCAAACCAAGCAATGTGAATTTTTTCAGGATATTCCTTCCGATTTCTTTTGTATTCATATCATTTCCCCTATACTTTTTGTCCCTTTCTTGGTAAGAAAGAGACAAAAGAAATTAGACAAGCGGAACTTTCTGAATTTCAAAAAATTAAAAAGGAACTTCTGGAAAAATTAAAGCTCTTGGAAAGTATTTTCGCCCTTGATGCGGATTAGAGTTTGCTTTATTTTGTTATGATTTTTTTGTTTATATCATAATAACCTGTACATTTGCAGAAACATAAGCGTTGACGGTCAACGCTGCCGGAAGTTAATTCTATGCCTTGTCTCTTTCTTACCAAGAAAGGGACATTTTTTATTTTTCCCTTTCTTTTTTTTCTTTTTCCGGCGGACCAGGCGGTTCAACATCTCCTCATTGGCATTATCAATGACATGCGAAGGCATCCCTTTCATATAAATGCGGGTTACGCGTTCCGAGCTATGTCCGAGTCCCTGGCTGATGATAGATGTATTCATCCCGCAGGCTTCCGTCAGCGACGCCCATGTATGGCGTGCCACGTAAGTCGTCAACGGCTGCGTGATACCCAATTCTTTGCCTATCAGCTTCAAATGCCGGTTCAACCGTCGCAAAGAGCTTTTCTCGTCAAGCTCCCCTTCCCCCCGCTTGTTCTCCCGGAGGAAAGGAAAAACATATTCGCTTTCGGGATTGCCGTGCTTTTCGATCAAGCGCTTTACTTCAGAGACAATCTTCACCTGCAACGCCGCCCCCGTTTTGCTACGTCTGTAATAGATGTAATCGCCGTGGATATCCGACTTCTTCAGGTTATACACATCCACGAAGCACATGCCCCTGGTATAGAAAAGGAACAGGAAAACATCACGCGCCCATATCCGCCCGGCTTTGACGCCCGGACGTTCCCCATAGCCGACCAACTTATCCAGATCCCCCTCCGAGAGCGACCGTTTAGAAGTAGGCGGGACTGAAGGAGCAAGCCCTCTGAACGGGTCCTTATCACTAAAAGCAATGAGCTTCTCCTTCCTGGCAAGTCCATACAGCGCACGCAGATAGCGCAAATAGTAATTCACACTGCTTGCTTTCAGGTTGCCCCGGCCCGAAAGCCATTCCACAAACCCCTGCACCCATTCCTCCGTGATTGCCGACAAGCAGAACTTCTCCGCCTGCCGGTCCAGATATTTACTCACCATGCGCCACGTACTCTGATAGTTCGATGCCGTAGTCCCTTTACCGCTACTGCACAACCATTCTATATGACGCCCGAAATAAAAAAACAATGTTACCGTCTTTACTGCCATATCATAACCATTAAAAACTAAATATAAGCAACAAAAACGACTTCCCCATAGTTCCACCCCCACCCCCCCCCTTCCCCCATAATTACAGCTCCCACCCCATAATTATAGTTTCCTCCACCTCATAGTTATAGTCCCCTCCCCTCATAGTTATGCTTCCCTCCCCTCATAGTTATAGTCCCCCCATCCCATAGTTATGAACCGAAAAAAGCATAACCCCCCAGCCCAAAAATACTTATAAAAGTGCCCCCCTCTTTTGCCGTCTGCTTCAGCAGACGGTTAAAAGATTCAGAGGCAAAGCCTCTTCCTCTGTGGGTTTTAACCCCTTTCATAGATTGCATTAATCACCTATCCGCCGGCAAAAGAAAACCTGCGGCACAAGACGCTGCCTTGTCTGTTTGCTCACCCATAAATCATTATTTATGTTTCATATCTGCTAAAATATGAGTCTGATAGACGCAAATATAATTTTGACGCGGATGACTCGAATAACGCGGATAAGAAAATATGTATCAGGTGTTTAATCCGCGTTATTCGCGAAATCCGCGTCAAGAAATCCTGTTTATTTATTTTAATCTGCGTCTATCAGACTCAAACCTCGTATGTGAAGTTGTTCCTATAGATGCCTGTCGCTTCCCGAAAAGGTCGGCATCGGTTGCCGGATAGATGCCTGCCTTTTTGCTGCTACCCTATAGGTTTTCCCCGGACAGGCTAAAGGCTGTATTTTTTAGCCTATAACCTATATTTTATGGGACAGGAACCAATCCGATCCCTTATATGACAAAACTAAAAAACAGGGTTCACGGCGGTAAAAGACTAATGGCCAGCGATTTGTTGTGAAGGCTGTGAAGGCTGTGAAACCGGATTACGATCAGCCAATCCTATCGATCGATCCCGACTTTTTTTATCTTGCATTCACAGGGTTCACAGCAACATGCTGATCTACAGAGTCCCCCGAATAGTGTGAACCCTAATTAAATAAAATAACCAGGGGGTATTTAGAGGATAATCTAAGAAAAACTGAACCTATATTTTAGGCACGGATTTCACGGATTACACGGTTTTAATATGTTTTGAAAAAAACTTCTTGCCGTGTAATCCGTGAAATCCGTGCCTAAAATTGGTTCAAATCTGCCAGTATCCGAAATATTCTCCCCGATCCGTTGCCCGTACATAAATAATATGTATATTTGTGGAATAAGTAGATTAAGTAATAACTAATTAAAACAGTAACTATGAAAGAGAAAGAGTCAGATCTGAAAATCATGTAAGAGATGGAAAGAAAAAAGTTGCAGGACAGGTATATTCGCTTCGACTGGGCCATCAAGCGTTTGTTGCGCCAGAAGGCAAACTTCGATGTGCTCGACGGTTTCCTGACCGTCATGTTGAACGAAGAAATCAAGATCGTCGAAATCCTCGAAAGCGAAGGCAACCAGGAAAGCGCCGACGACAAGTTCAACCGCGTCGACATCAAAGCCTTGAACAGCAAAGGCGAAATCATCCTCGTAGAAATCCAGAACACACGCGAACTGCATTACTTGGAACGCATCCTCTACGGCGTGGCCAAAGCCATCACCGAACATATCTCCATAGGTGAAGGCTACGAGAAAATCAAGAAAGTCTACTCCATCAGCATCCTTTATTTCGACATCGGCATCGGGACAGATTATATCTATCACGGCCAGAACCATTTCATCGGCGTGCATACGGGCGACCACCTGCGTGTCAACACGCGCGAACGCGATGTCCTCGTCTCTCGCCTTCCCGCCGAAATCTTCCCCGAATATATCCTGGTCCGTGTAAACGAGTTCGACAAAGTGGCTCTCACCCCTTTGGACGAATGGATCGAATACCTGAAAGACGGCACGATCCGTCCGGACACGACCGCACCGGGCCTGAAAGAAGCCCGCGAGAAGTTAAAATACTACTCGATGTCGCCCCAGGAACGCCTCATCTACGACCGCCACCTCGACGCCATCATGATCCAAAACGACGTGATCGACACCGCCAAATGGGAAGGGAGAATAGAAGGCAAAGCCGAGGGAAAAGCGGAAGGAAAAGCGGAGGGGAAAGCGGAAGGAATCGCCGAAGGAAAAGCCATAGGCCTTGCTGAAGGTGAGGCGAAAGGGAAAGCAGAAGGCATTGCCGAAGGTATGCGCCAGGTCGCTGCCAGAATGAAAGATACAGGTGTAGACATCGCTACCATTGCAAAGTGCACCGGCTTAAGCGAAGAAATAATCCGGTCTTTATAAAGAAGGTAAGCCTTGTGGCGCAACCTCTCTTTTGCCGTCTGCTTCAGCAGACGGATAGGTGATTGTTCCCGGCTTTGCCTCTAAATCCTTTAAACCGTCTGCTGAAGCAGACGGCAAAAGAAAGCCTGAATGCTCTGTAAATGAAATATATTACCATATTTTCCCGCATCTCACTTTTTTATCGTATCTTTGTTTGCAACAATAAAATAGAATTAACTATGAAGTATCTTAATCCACGTGCCGACCTGACGTTCAAACGTATCTTCGGCGAGCATCCCGATTTAGTTATCAGTTTGCTCAATGCTTTGCTGCCTCTGAAAGAGAAGGAGGAAATAGAAGAAATCGAATACCTGCCTTCCGAGATCGTGCCGGACAACCCGTTGCGCAAATATAGTATTGTGGACGTACGATGCCGTGACAAGCAAGGGCGCCAATTTTTAGTCGAGATGCAAATGCTCTGGTCCCCAGAGTTCCGACAGCGCGTCCTCTTCAATGCCTCCAAGGCCTATGTGCACCAATTAGAAGCCGGCCAGAAGTACGAGTTGTTGCAACCCGTCTATTCATTGAACTTGGTCAACGAAGTGTTCGAGCCGGAATTGCCGGGCTATTACCATCATTATGCAATGGTGCACGTGGAGCATACGGAACGCATCATCGAAGGGCTGCAACTGATATTTGTCGAACTCCCCAAATTCACCCCGCACACCTATGCCGAAAAACGCATGCAGGTGCTGTGGCTCCGTTTCCTGACCGAGATAGACGAACACACGCGCTACGTACCGGAAGAATTGCAAGCCGAACCGGAAATCAAAAAAGCCCTGACCGTACTGGAAGAATCAGCTTTCACCGACGAAGAACTCTACCAGTACGAAAAATTCTGGGACATCATCAGCGTCGAAAAAACGCTCTACAGCAGTGGGGAACGGAAAGGTCGAGAGGAAGGTATAGAGGTAGGAAGGGCCGAAGGCATGAAAGAAGGAGAGGTCAAAGGCATGAAAAAAGTAGCTGCCAACATGAAACAGAGAGGCATGAACATAGAAGACATTGTCGCCTGTACAGGCTTGGACGAAGATGTGATCCGGGCCTTATAAAAGGTTTTATCCCGGCTTTGTCCGATTATCCAAAGATTCATCGTATATTTGCCGTTAGGTTCAGAACCTTGTAAACTGTATATTAACAAGATTAATTCTATTAGTAAATGGGAAGAGTATTAGTGATTGGTGCAGGGGGCGTTAGCTGCGTTGCTGTTAAGAAGATCGCGATGAACGCGGATGTCTTTACCGATATCATGGTTGCCAGCCGCACGAAAAGCAAGTGCGACCGGATTGCCGCCGATATCAAAAATGTGAAGGTACAAACAGCACAGGTAGACGCGGACAACGTGGAAGAACTCACTCGCTTGTTCAACGCCTTCAAACCGGACTTAGTCGTAAACTTGGCTTTGCCCTATCAGGACCTCCACATCATGGACGCCTGCCTGGCATACGGTGTCAGCTATCTCGACACGGCCAACTACGAACCGCTGGACGAAGCTAAATACCAATACAGCTGGCAGTGGGCATACAAGAAACGTTTCGAGGATGCCGGCCTGACCGCTATCTTAGGCTGCGGGTTCGATCCGGGCGTAACGGGTGTATATACGGCTTACGCGGCCAAACATCATTTCGATGAAATCCAATACCTGGATATCGTGGATTGCAATGCCGGAGACCATCATAAAGCATTTGCAACCAACTTCAACCCGGAAATCAATATCCGCGAGATCACCCAGCGGGGCAAATACTTCGAAGACGGGGAATGGAAGGAGACAGACCCGCTGTCCGTACACAAACCGTTGAACTACCCGAACGTAGGTCCGAAGGAATCCTACCTGATGTACCACGAAGAGTTGGAAAGCCTGACCAAGAACTTCCCGACGATCAAACGCGCACGCTTCTGGATGACCTTCGGACAGGAATACCTGACTCACCTGCGGGTGATCCAGAACATCGGTATGTCCCGCATCGATCCGATTATGTATAACGGACAGGAGATCGTCCCGATCCAGTTCCTGAAAGCCGTACTCCCTAATCCGGGTGACTTGGGTGAAAACTATACGGGCGAAACCTCCATCGGTTGCCGCATCCGCGGTATCAAGGATGGCAAGGAGATGACCTACTACGTTTATAATAACTGTAGCCACCATGCCGCCTACCTGGAAACAGGCGCACAAGGCGTAAGCTACACCACCGGCGTCCCGGCCATGATCGGAGCCAAACTGTTCATGCAGGGCGTTTGGAAAAAGCCGGGGGTTTGGAACGTGGAAGAGTTCGATCCCGATCCGTTCATGAAGGAACTGAACGAACAGGGGTTGCCCTGGCACGAACTGTTCAATGTAGACCTGGAACTGTAATCGACAGACAATTGACAACGGACAATTGACAACGTGCGTAACATTTATAACATACTACGTCTCGGTACGCAAATCAAAAGCAGAAGGCTCAAACTATTGGGCCTCTGGTTGTTTCATGTGTTAGGCAAACGGTATATCGGCGTTTTTCTCGATCCGGTGCTGGCCTGTAACTTCCGCTGCAAGATGTGTTATTTCAGCGACGAGGAAAAAAGGAAAAGCCTGCGGGGAACCCTCAGATATGAAGAGATAGAAGCCATTGCCGGAAGCCTGTTCCACCGCGCCCTGAAACTTCAGGTCGGCTGCGGGGCGGAACCGACTTTGCACAAGGACCTGGTAAAGATCATCGCACTGGGCAAACGGCACGATGTCCCTTACGTCTCACTCACGACAAACGGGAACCTGTTGACTAAAGAGTTGTTGGCCGCTGCCGTAGAAAACGGGCTGGACGAACTGACGCTCTCGGCACATGGTTTTACACGCGAAACATACGAACATCTGATGACGAACGGCAAATTCGACTTGTTCCGCAAGCTGCTCGCCAACGTCGCAGAAGTGAAGAAACAGCATCCGCAGTTCAAGTTACGCATCAATTATACGATCAACAACGACAACCTCGAAGAACTAAGCCGGATATGGGAAGTCGTCGGCGACGAACTGGATATCCTGCAACTCCGTCCGATACAGAAGATCGGAGAAAGCGAATACCAGGATTTCGACCTGACTAATATCTATGCGAGGTATGACGCCGTACTGGTTCCGCTAATCGAAGAATGCCGCCGCAGGCATATCACCTGCCTGGCTCCCGGCAAGCAGAACATCATCGTACTGGAGGAAAACGAGGCGGATGACAACAGTATCGAAAAGATTACATACTGCTATGTCTCTCCCCAGGAATGCTGGCAAGATGATTTCGACTACCGGACGGAAACATTCGAGTCGTATGCCGCCAGCCATCGCATGGGAAGAAAACTGCTCTGGAAAGTATTCGGACGGAAAGCCCGCCGGAAAACGGATGTAACGCGCAAGATGAACTATAACATCAAGTAATATAAATATATGGCAATACAAATAGGAGATAAAGCTCCCGAAGTTCTGGGCCTCGACCAGAACGGGAAAGAGATAAAGCTGAGCGATTTCAAAGGCAAGAAGTTAGCGCTCTATTTCTACCCGAAAGACAATACCAGCGGTTGTACGGCGGAAGCATGCAGCCTGCGGGACGGCTACAAGGAATTGCAGGCTGCAGGCTACGAAGTAGTGGGCGTCAGCAAAGACAGCGCCAAATCTCATCAGGGATTTATCGCAAAACAGGAACTTCCTTTCAGCCTCATCGCTGATACGGATACGGCCCTGCAACAGCAGTTCGGGGTATGGGCAGAAAAAAAACTGTACGGACGTTCATACATGGGGACTCTCCGTACCACCTTTATTATCAATGAAGACGGCATCGTTACCGACATCATAGGCCCGAAAGAGGTGAAGACTAAAGACCATGCAAATCAGATCCTTAATCTATAAAAGGAAATGGCAAAAGAAGATTTATTCGAAGAAGGCAAGCAGCCTGCAGCCGAGAAACCGGCTGTAAACGCAGACAAGTTAAAAGCGCTTCGCGCAGCAATGGACAAGATCGAGAAAAACTACGGTAAAGGTTCGATCATGAAGTTGGGCGACGAAAGTGTCGAAAATATCGAAGTGATCCCGACAGGCTCTATCGCCCTGAACGCAGCATTGGGCGTAGGCGGCTATCCCAAGGGACGTGTGATCGAAATCTACGGACCGGAATCGTCCGGTAAGACGACGCTGGCGATCCATGCGATTGCGGAGGCCCAAAAACTGGGTGGCATCGCGGCATTTATCGATGCGGAACATGCTTTCGACCGTTTTTATGCCGAGAAGTTGGGGGTAGACGTCGAAAACCTCTGGATCTCTCAGCCGGACAATGGCGAGCAGGCTTTGGAAATTGCCGAGCAACTGATCCGTTCGTCCGCCGTGGACATTATCGTGATCGACTCGGTTGCCGCCCTGACTCCGAAAGCGGAAATCGAAGGCGATATGGGGGAAAGCAAAATGGGGTTGCAGGCACGATTGATGTCACAGGCGCTTCGCAAGCTGACGGCTGCGATCAATAAGACCAACACGACTTGCATATTCATCAACCAGTTGCGCGACAAGATCGGCGTGATGTTCGGCAATCCCGAAACGACTACCGGTGGTAACGCGTTGAAGTTTTATGCCTCTGTCCGCCTGGATATCCGCAGTATCGGCAAACTGAAAGACGGCGACGATATCAAAGGCAACCAGGTGCGCGTAAAAGTGGTCAAGAACAAGGTCGCCCCTCCTTTCCGGAAAGCAGAGTTCGACATCATGTTCGGCGAAGGCATCTCCAAAGCCGGCGAAATCATCGACCTGGCCACGGACCTCAACATCGCCAAGAAAAGCGGTTCCTGGTACAGCTATAACGACACGAAGTTGGGACAGGGACGAGACGCTGCCAAACAGTGCATTGCCGACAATCCCGAACTGGCAGACGAATTGTCCGCTCTCATATTTGAATCTTTAAAAGCAGGCAATCTCCCGGCAAAGAAAGGTTCGTCAAAAGAGTAAGCAACAGTCGGAACATAAAAGTGGAAAGTCATTCTTTCGCCGGTAAATGGGGATTTGCCGGCGAAACTTAAATCAATCGACATGAAAGACAAATACCATCTGCTTTGTAATACAGAAACGAGTATTCCCATCTTTTCCCGTGACTGGTGGCTCGATGCGGTTTGTGGCAAAGATAAATGGGAGGTCTTGTTAGTCGAAGAAAAAGAAAGGATTACGGCAGCGATGCCCCTTTACATCCCCCGGCAGGGAATCGTCTCGATGCCCTCTTACACACAAACAATGGGCCCCTGGTTCGCACCCGAATCCGAAGATACCAAATACACCAAAGCATTAGGCCGCCGGCAAACTTTATGCAAACGACTGCTAAACGCGCTTAAACCCTATCCGTATTTCCTTCAGAATTTCCATTACGCAATCACCGACTGGCTCCCTTTCTACTGGGAAGGTTACCGGCAAACAACACGCTACACCTATCTGCTGAAGGATATCCGAAACACGGAAGCAATGCAGGAAAATATGAGTTCCAACATCCGCCGGAACATCACTAAAGCCAGGGACAAATATCGTATCACGGTAAAAAAAGGGATTCCTGTCGAAGAATTCTTGCAGGTGCAAGCCCGAACATTCGAACGTCAGCAGGCCATAAACAAAGAAGATACGGAAATACTGATCAAACTGATCGACATCTGCCGCAGACGGAACCAGGGCGATCTATGGGGCGGCTACGACGAACAAGGGCGTTTGCATGCTGCCGCTTTTGTCGTCTGGCAAGAAAGCTCCGCCTGGTATCTGGCCGGCGGAGGAGATCCGGCTCTACGGGAGTCCGGGGCGCACAGCCTGATATTGTGGGAATGTATCCGTTACGTTTCGCAATTCACGAACGTATTCGACTTCGAAGGTTCCATGATTCCGGGAGTCGAACGCTTTTTCCGTGAATTCGGCGCAATTCAAACCCCCTTCTTCACAATAACCAAAGGAAAATTAAGTTTATTAAATAGAGCCTGTTTAAAAATAGGAAGGATAATAAACAGATAGATAATTTATGATACTGAACAGTTATAATAATATACTGGTTTTGGCTCCCCATACGGACGACGGGGAATTAGGGCTGGGGGGAACCATAAGCAAACTGATCGAACTGGGAAAGAAAGTGACCTATGTCGCTTTTTCGACCGCCCAACAGTCCGTGCCCGAAGGTTTCCCGAAAGATATTTTGAAAACGGAAGTCAAGAAAGCGACCGCCCAATTGGGGATATCGCCGGAAAACCTCATCATCTACAATTACGAAGTCCGTAAACTCGGATATGTGCGGCAGGAGATATTGGAAGAACTGATCCGCCTCAAAAAAGCGAACAGCTTCGACCTGGTCTTCATCCCCAGCCTGCACGACATCCACCAGGACCATACGACCATCGCCCAGGAAGGTCTACGCGCTTTCAAAAACACGACGCTGCTGGGCTACGAGCTGATCTGGAACAACCTGACATTCAACACGCAATGTTTCGTCGAACTAAACCGGGAGCACATCCAGGCCAAAGTCGAAGCATTGAAGGCATACGAATCACAAGGAGCACGAGACTATCTATCCGAAGCGTTTATCTTTTCGTTAGCAAAAACACGCGGCGTACAAGCAGGCTGTCCTTATGCAGAAGCATTCGAGGTGGTCCGTCTGTTCCTGTAAAGCTGTAAGACTGTATGAAAACCGTTATTTCTTATATCGTCAAATTCCTGATAGGAGGAGAAAAGGCCGGTGCGCTGAGCAGCCTTGTCGGTTACACATCGGACCCGAACAAATTCTCCCGCTACCGCGTAGTCATCATCCCCTCCCCTTTCTTCCGGGACGAAGTTTACGGGACAGACGGGTCCATGCCCAAACTGCCGTTGGAGGAAATAGAAGGCGTACCCCTGCTTTTCGGTTCTTCCAAAGTGGAATGGCAGGGCGATACCTGGGTGGTGCATGCCGACATCATCGCCAGCGCCTATTTCCTGCTGACGCGGTATGAAGAAATACGGAGACGAAACGTACGGGACATTCATGGCCGTTTCCCCGGAAAAGAGTCCCTGCCCTTCAAAGCCGGATTCATCCATCGTCCGGTAGTCGACGAATACGGCAGGCTGTTGCGCCGCTGGTTACGCCAGGCACGCGTACAATCAGCCGTCGAGCCGGCCCCGCGCATACAAAAAGTATGGCTGACACATGATGTTGACGCTCCTTTCTATTGCCGTACGTTCCGCAACCTGATACGGGAAACGGTCAGAGGCACGGGGCCGATACAAGCCTGGAAAATGTTCAACGGCCCGTTACAGGAAGATCCGTTCTACACATTCCCCTGGCTCTTGGAACAACGAAACGAATTAAAGGCGGCTATCGGAAAAGGCCGGTGCGAATCCCTGTTCTTTATCAAGTCCGGCGGATCATCCGTCTATGACAAGCCCCGCTATAAACTGTGTTCGAAAGATTTGCAAGAGCTATTACTCCTTTGTAAAACCGAAAAAGCACGGATCGGGCTGCATACCAGTTACGATGCCGGCAAAAACCCGGCACTCATCTCGACGGAGAAAGAGCTGCTGGAGAGGCAAACCGGGAAACCTGTCATTTACAACCGGCATCATTACCTGGCATCACGCGAACCGGAAGATATGGCATGGCTGGAAAAGGCCGGAATAACGGACGATTTCACGATGGGCTATCCGGACGTTGCCGGTTTCCGCCTCGGCACTTCCCGCCCGGTGCATTGGATTAACCCGGAGAACAAACGCATCTCGCCGCTCGTCCTCCACCCGCTGACAATCATGGAATGCAGCCTGAACGAGCCGGTTTATATGAACCTCGGCTACGAGGATGCGCTTGCCTGCTCGATACAGCTTGCCAAACAGGTGGCGCGTGCCAACGGCGAACTGGTGCTGCTCTGGCATAACGACTCCGTCACCACCCGGATCAAGGCGAATGTATCTGTCGACTGGCAACGAAAACTATTCGCCGCCATCATTGAAGAATTGATAAAATCATGAAGATACTGATATTATGTGATATGTTTCCCCCTGCATTCGGACCGCGAATGGGCTATTTATGCAAATACATGAAGCGGGCCGGATGGGAGCCTGTCGTCGTCACCGAGCAAATCGATGACAACACCTTTTCTTTCCTGAAGGGGGAAACGCCTGTCACATATGTGAATTTCTTTCGCTCCAAAGGGAAAATACTGCAAAAGGCAGAATGGATATGCGTATTCATACTCGATTACCTGTTCCACTATAAAGATAAAAAGATGGCAAAAGCCGCCTCCCGTTTGCTGGAAGAAGGGGGCTATGCCGGCATCTTGTGCAGTTCGTACCGGGCTTTCCCGCTGCCTGCCGCCCGGTATGTGGCAGAAAAATACCATCTGCCGTTAGTAATCGACCTGCGGGATATAGTCGAGCAATATGCCTCCAACGAATATATCGCCCACAACTTCCGCACCTTTCCCTGGCTGGACAGAAAGATCACGGCGGCATTCCGCCACAAACTGTTACGGGACAGGAACAACGCGTTGAGAAAGGCGGATCGGGTCACGACCATTTCCCCCTGGCATGTGGAAAAGCTCAAAGCATACAACCCTGATACGGAGTTGGTCTACAACGGTTACGATCCGGAGCTTTTCTATCCCGAACGACACCGGACCTCCCGATTCGTCATCACCTATACCGGGCGTTTGATCAGCTTGGCGACACGCGACCCCCGGTTGCTTTTCGAAGCCGTCAGCCGGTTGGATCGCGAAAAGCTCATCGATCCGGACCGGTTCCGCATCCAATGGTATGTCGACGACGGGTCAAAAGCGATCATCAGGCAGGCGGCAGCCGATTACCCGGTCGCCCGCTATGTGGATTTTTTCGGTTATGTCCCCGCCTCCGAGATCCCCGGCGTGTTGAACCGCAGTTCCATCCTGCTGCAACTCGCCAATACCTTTGCATCCGACGGGCCCAAAGGATTTATGACTACCAAGCTCTTCGAGTCGATGGCTGTCGGAAAACCTTTACTCTGCGTAAAGAGCGACGAAAGTTGCCTCGAAGCCACCATCCGGGAAACCCGTTCCGGACTGGCAGCCCGGACAGCCGAAGAGGCCTATCGCTTCATCCTGCACCATTATCGGTTCTGGCAGGATAACGGATACACGCATGTAGATACGGACAAAGAAATTGTGGAACGTTTCTCCCGTAAAAAACAAGCTGAACAATTTATGCGTATCTTTACCCGGCTAAACAGCAAATGACAGACATGGAAAGGCATCTGAACATTATAGCTTTCAATATCCCCTGGCCTCCCAACTACGGGGGGGTCATCGATGTATATTATAAGATGAAGGCCCTGCACCGGTGCGGCGTAAAGATCGTCCTGCACTGTTTCGAATACGAACGTGCGCATTCGCCCGAACTGGAAGCCATCTGCGAAAAGGTATATTACTACAAGCGGCATACGGGGTTGCGCGCCAACATAACCCTGCTGCCCTACAACGTATATAGCCGCAAACATCCTGACCTGATCGCCAATCTGCTGAAAAACGATTACCCGATCCTGTTCGAAGGGCTCCATTGCTGTTATTACATAAACGATCCGCGACTGAAAGACCGGAAAAAGATTTACCGGGAAGCAAACATCGAACACGACTACTATTTTCACCTGGCAAAGGCGGAGAAGCATCCGGTCCGGAAAAGTTTCTTCCGGATAGAGGCTTGGCGATTCAGGCACTATCAGAAAACACTGAAACATGCGGACCTGATTATCGCCGTGTCGACCACCGATGCCGATTACCTGCGCCGCCAATTCCCCGGCAAGCCGGTCGAGTTCATGCCTTGCTTCCACACCAACGACCAAATCACGGTCGAGCCGGGTTCGTCCGGTTTTATCCTCTATCATGGCAAATTGTCCGTGATCGAAAATACGCAGGCTGCCCTCTTCCTCATCCGGAACGTGTTCAGCAAACTGGATTGCCGTTGCATCATTGCCGGCATGGACCCGCCCGCCTCGTTGTCGAAAGCGGCGGCTCCCTATCCGAATATCCGCATCGAAGCCAATCCGCCGGAAGAACAGATGAACCGGTTGATACACGATGCACAGATACACGCCCTGATCACCTTCCAGGCGACCGGGTTGAAACTGAAACTGCTGAACAGCCTCTTTGCCGGACGTCATACGGTGGTCAACCGGCTGATGGTGGCGGGCAGCGGGCTGGAACAGCTTTGCCATATCGCCGACACCCCGGACGAAATGATCCGCATCTGCCGGGAATTGATGCAGACCGATATGGCCCCGGAGCTGATCGAACAACGCCGCGACTTGCTTTATCCGACTTATTCCAATCAATATCAAGGCGAACATCTAAAGTATCTTATTTATGGGAACAGATAATATAATGAAAATCCTAACGGATTTTGAACAGAAAATAATAAAGATCGATTTCGATAAACTGCCGATCAGCGACTATAACAAAAAATATATAGCCGACCTGAAATCAGCTAATAACTACTACATAAACATATACGCCCTTGTTCGAATCGTTGTGAACTCGATCTCGCCATTGAAAGAGGAAGAACTTGTCATGGTAGATTATGGAGGGGGCTGTGGTTTTTTCAGCATCCTGATGAAAATGTTCGGAGTCCACAAGGTCATTTACATCGACCGGAACCCCAACTCCGTAAAGACAGTAGAAGAGGTGAGCAAAGCATTCGGAACCGGACCGGACGTGATCATCTGCGGTGATTCGCCCGAACTGGTCGCATGGTGCAGGGACAACCATGTAAAGCCGCACCTTGTCGTCGGGCTCGATGTGATCGAACATATTTACAACCTCCGGCATTTCTTCGCCGACATCTCCTCGCTCGGCCAAAATCTGGGCTTAGTCTTTATGACCGGCTCCAACCCGATGAATTTCTGGAAATGCAGAAAACTCAGGAAAGAAATGGATGCCTATGAAAAAGGAAAGGCCGTCACTCCCAACTATTACACGAAAAGGCTGGAGTTCATCAAGCAAAACCATCCGGATATGGAGGAAAGCAAAGCCCATGAATATGCGGCTATCACCCGCGGGATGAACTATGAGGACATCCGGTATTTCATCAAATCGAACAACTACAGCGGAACCGGTGCTGCAACGTTAACCGGATATCAGGACGAGCACAACACCTGCGACCCGGAAACCGGCAATTATATGGAACGCATCCTCCCGCTTGAGGAATATTGTCTCTATCTGTCAGATAAAAAAGACGGATTGTTCCTTATACAAGTGGGGTTCTACAACCCCTTCGGAAAAAACAAGCTAAAGAGCCGGTGTGCCAGAATCGCCAATAAACTGATCATGAGCACCGGTACTTGGGGAATACGCATCGCCCCTTTCATCATCATGGCATCCATCCGCAACAGAACGGAAGAGTAGTTGCACATACTCCTTTTCCCAATCGGCAGGTTTCAGGATTGTCCCGTTCCAAAAAAGCAGGTCTATATCGATCGGGATCTGCCCTTTCTGTTTGCTGTCCGGCATGCGCCCCAATCGTTTTTCCATGTCCTTCAAAGCCCGTTCCACCTCTTCCTGCGAAGCCTCCGTACCGGCAACAGCCACCTGGTTCAGGAACAAGCCGGAACCGGGCAAACCTACCGGCTCCGTATAAGCCGCTTCGGAGAACCGGATCGTGCCGAAATAGCCACGCAACAGGCCAACCGCCGACTTCAGGTTCGCCTCGCAATCCGTATTGGACCCCAAACATAATATAACGTTGTTACGCATAGTCGTATTTTAAAGCTTTTACGGCAGCAAAACTAACAAAAAAATACCTACAATACGGTATTGACCATATTACCATTTCGTACTACCTTTGCGCAAGATTTAAAAAAGATGAGACTATCAGAACTTCGCACAGGCGAAAAAGGGGTTATAGTAAAGGTAATGGGACGCGGAGCTTTCCGCAAGCGCATTATCGAAATGGGATTTATCAGGGGAAAAGAGGTCGATGTCATCCAGAACGCACCGCTTAAAGATCCTATACACTATCGTGTAATGGGTTACGACGTTTCGCTGAGACGAAACGACGCACAAATGATAGAAGTTGTCAGTGCGGCTGAATTTGCAGAAGCCGGAACCGGGCAACCGGAAAAACGCCCGGTGGATTCCTATATCCAAACATCCGGCAAGAGCTTGCAGGCTATGGCCATGCACAAAGGCAAAACCATCAATGTCGCATTGGTCGGAAATCCCAATTGCGGCAAAACATCTTTATTCAATTTCGCATCCGGCGCACACGAGCATGTCGGCAACTACAGCGGCGTGACTGTCGACGCCAAAGCCGGGACATTCCATCAGAACGGCTACACCTTCAAGATCGTAGACCTGCCGGGAACCTATTCCCTGTCGGCCTATACCCCTGAAGAACTCTACGTCCGCAAGCATCTGAAAGAAGAACAGCCGGACGTCGTGATCAACGTAGTCGACGCTTCCAACCTGGAACGTAACCTGTACCTGACCTGCCAACTGATCGACATGGACGTGCGCATGGTTATCGCCCTCAACATGTACGACGAACTGGAACGGCACGGCAATAAGTTCGACCATAACTCGCTCTCAAGGATGATCGGTACGCCGATCGTCCCGACCATCAGCAAGACCGGTTTCGGTATCGAAGACCTTTTCAACCGCGTCATAAAGGTGTACGAAGAAGAAGATCCCGTGCTCCGCCATATCCATATCAACTACGGCGATGTACTGGAAAAGGCCATCTACCCGGTAAGGCATGCTTTGAAGCTGAACGGGAACGTACCCAAAAGCCTTTCCAAACGCTACCTCGCGATCAAGCTGCTTGAAGGCGACCCGGAGGTGGAATCGTTCGTGAAGACGATGCCCGGTTCCGAAACGGTCATCCAGGAACGCGATCGCAATGTCGCCCAAATCGAAACCCTCCTGAAAGAAGATTGCGAGACAGCTTTCACCAACGCCCGTTACGGTTTTATCTCCGGTGCACTGCGTGAGACCTACGAGCAAAACAAAATAAAAGAAGCGACGAGCACACAGATCATCGACCTGTTCGTAACCCATAAAGTGCTGGGCTTCCCGATCTTTATCCTTTTCATGTGGATCATGTTCGAAGCGACCTTCCGGCTGGGAGAATACCCGATGGAATGGATCGAATCGTTCGTGGGATGGCTCGGAGAGTTCGTACGGGGTAACATGAGCGAAGGCCCGTTGAAGGACCTGCTGGTCGATGGTATTATCGGAGGCGTGGGAGGCGTTATCGTGTTCCTTCCCAACATCCTGATCCTGTATGCCTTCATCTCCTTTATGGAAGATTCCGGCTACATGGCGCGTGCCGCTTTCATCATGGATAAGATCATGCATAAGATGGGGCTGCACGGCAAGTCGTTTATCCCGCTTGTGATGGGCTTCGGGTGCAACGTGCCGGCTATCATGGCTTCCCGCACGATCGAAAGCCGTAACAGCCGGATGATCACCATGCTGGTCAACCCGTTGATGAGTTGCAGCGCCCGCCTTCCGGTGTATGTCCTGCTGACAGGCGCTTTCTTCCCGCAGACAGCCGGAACGGTCATGCTGATCCTCTATGCTTCGGGCATCCTGCTTGCCGTCCTGATGGCACGCCTGTTCAAACGCTTCCTTTTCAATGACGAAGATGTGCCTTTCGTAATGGAACTCCCCCCCTACCGCATGCCGACGGGAAAGTCGATCACGATTCACATGTGGGAGAAGACCAAGCAATATCTCCACAAGATGGGGGGCGTCATCCTGGTCGCTTCCATCATCATCTGGTTCTTGGGGTATTTCCCCCGCCACTCGGAAAACGGAGATGTTTTTGACAAACAGATCGCCGAAGTGGAACAGTCCGATACGAACCCGGAAGACAAAGCGGAAACCATCGCCGAACTGGAACGCCTGAAGTCGATGGACCACCAACAGGAATCCTATATCGGCCGCATCGGCCAGGCCATACAACCGATACTCCATCCGTTGGGCTTCGACTGGAAGATGAGTGTCAGCCTGTTGACCGGCATGGCGGCCAAAGAAGTCGTTGTCAGCACGCTGAGCGTCTTATATACAGGGGAGTCGGACGACAGCCAGGTCCTGACCGAACGATTGAAACAGGATAAGAATGCCGAGGGAGAACCGGTCTTTACACCTTTGATCGCACTGAGTTTCATGCTCTTTGTTCTGATCTATTTCCCTTGTATCGCCACGATATCGGCCATTGTCCATGAATCCGGTTCCTGGAAATGGGGCATATTCGTAATCATTTATACTTGCGTACTTGCGTGGATCGTCTCATGCGTGGTCTACCAAACAGGGCATTTCTTTATAAATCTGTTTTAATCATGTGGCAGGAAATAGCAGTTCTCATCATCGGCCTTATCGTCGTCTTCTACATCGGAAGAAAAATATACAAATTCCTGGCACATCCCCCCAAGGCGAACGATCCTTGTCACGGATGTCCGGGGTGCGCGCTAAAGGACAGAGTCAAATAAATTTGCCTCTGCATTCGATTTGCATTATCTTTGTGGCCTAAACGACAAAAAGATGCATAAGAAAGTTTATTTACTGGCTATATTGGCAATTCTGTCCTTCGTTTCCTGCAAAGGCAAAAAACAATATTACGAAGAAAGCGGCACTGTATTTCATACCCTATACACGATCAAATATGAAGCGCCCCGGATTTTAACGGATAAAATCGACGCCGAACTGCAAAAGTTCAACCTCTCCCTCAATCCCTTCAACCCCAATTCGATCATCGCGAAAGTGAATAATAACGAACCGGTGGAAGTGGACGAATGGTTTACGGAAGTATTCAACAAGTCGATGGAAGTCTCCCGCAATTCGGACGGTGTTTTCGATATCACCTGCGCCCCTCTGATCAATCTCTGGGGGTTCGGCTTCAGCAAGAAAGACAGTGTGACACCTGCCATGATCGACAGCCTCAAAACATTTGTAGGCTACCGGAAAGTCCATCTAAAAGACAAGAAAATCGTGAAAGACGATCCCCGCCTGCTACTGAACTGCTCCGCCATAGCAAAAGGATTCTCCTGCGACGTGATCGCACGCCTGCTTGAAAAGGAAGGGGTGGAAAACTATATGATCCTGATAGGCGGCGAAGTGGTCGTAAAGGGCGTCAACCAGAATGGCCAATGCTGGCGCACCGGCATCAACCTCCCCGAAGAAGATCCGACGGGCACAAAAAACAATTATGACGAAATCGTCCAGCTATGTAAAAAGGGAGCGATCGCCACTTCCGGCAATTACCGCAACTTTTATATCAAAGACGGCAAGAAATATGCCCATACGATCGATCCCCGTACCGGTTATCCTGCCGAACAGAGCGTGTTGAGCGCCACAATCGTCGCAGACGACTGCATGACTGCCGATGCCTATGCCACCGCATTCATGGCGATGGGACTGGAAAAAGCCCGGCAAATGGCTGATTCCTTACCGGAGATCGAATATTATGTGATATATGCCGACGAGAACGGGAAGCACCGGATTGAATACTCAAAAGGGATGCTCCCGTATCTGCCTAAACGGAAAACAATGATAAGCCCGGATAATTCCTGATCGGTTAAACAGGATAAGAAACGTCCTGAACTAACGAAGCGTGGCTTTCAGCAGCTCGTTATTTTCCTGATGCAGGCTGACGCGCACTTTGTGATCGTCGCCATACTGCCAGTCCGTTACCGGGACGTTGTTGACCAGCACTTCGGACGGGCGATGCGGAGCGTCGATCTCTAATTCGTAAGTCCGCGCTTTGCACATGCCGTCATACGATCCTTCTACCGGGAAGATGGTAAACTCGACCTTCTTTCCGCTCTGCTTGCACTCGAAACGGGTGGCGGCAATCGCCCCGTTTTCGTAATTATATGTTTTACCGTCGTCTTCATACATCGTATAGGAAGAGACGTCTTTGGGGAATACTTTCACCATCAGGGTGTCCAACGGCTTCTCTCCTATGAATTGCATATCTTTCTGGAACGGGATGATCGCCCCTTCGCGGACGAACAGCAGCCCGGCACGGTTATCGGGTATCGCATGTTTGATTTCCCTTCCGCCGGCCAACTTTTCGCCTGTCCAGAAGTCATACCAGTTTCCTTCCGGCAAGTAGATCGAATCGCTGAAGATACCGACCAGGAAGCTCTGGCCGAACATATACTGGTAGACCATGTCATCCGTCTTGCGGTCGTCCGGGAACATCAAAGGCATGGAGCGTACGATCGGCATGCCGGTCTGCGCCCCTTCCAACGCCGCTGAATAGATATAGGGCATCAACGCGTAACGCAACTTCACATAATCCCGGTACATCTTCTTTTCCTTCTCCGGAAAATAGAACGGCTGATGCAGAGAATACCAGCTATTGATCTGTACCCACGGCAGGAAGAGGCCGAAATGAAGGCTCTGCAACTCCTCGTCCTTGTTGACATTCATCACGTCGCAGGAAGTATTAAGGAAACCGCTCATGCCCAGGTTCAACTGGTCGAACAACGCCGTACGCCCTCCGCCGTTGTCGCCGCTGGTGGAGGCGCTCCAATGCTGCGTCCCCGCCCAACCGGCGGTATAATGATGCCAGGAACGGAGCCCGGTGTGTTCACGCATCATCTTATACATCTGCTTCGGCAGGAGGATCTGGTTCAGGTTGTGCATCTCCTTGTCGGTATGCCCGTTGTAATACTTGAAGTTCGGATGTTCGTCTATCGTGCGTGCCGGGTCCATCTTGAAACCGTCCACGCCATTGTCCACGAAGTTTTTCAGGTGATCCATCCAGTGTTCCTGCCCGGAAAGGGGTTTTCCCATCGCCTTTGCCAGCGCATCTTCCTCCGGAACGCTCAGGTCATACTCGATGCAGAGCCAAAGTCCCATGTGATAGCCCATCCCATGCAGGCGGCCGATAAGCAGACGGTGGTTCTCTTTCTTCGGATAGCGCGTGGAATCCCAATAGGCTTCAGCCGAAAACTTCTGGTAGTTCCATTTCTTCTTGGTCGAAAAGTCGTAGCGTTTCTCCATCCATTGCGGTTCGAGCCAGAACAGGTCGCAAGGGACGCCCGTCTCGCGGAAGCGCACGGCATCGTTCAGGATGTCGAACTGGTCTTCCAGCATATTCGGACCGAAGCATAACCCGTATGCATACTTCGGCAACAGGTAAGGCCGGCCTGTGATAGCCGTATAATCGTTGATCACATCGGGCATCGAGTTGCCGAACATCAGATAGAAATCCGCTTCGTCCGTCGTATTGTAAATAGAGAAGACATCCGGCTGGTAGCTGCCGATATCGAAGAAGTTCTTTCGTGTCGTGTTGTTGAAGATCCCCCAGTTTTCGGAACTGATCATAAAAGGCATCGGGATCTCGGTGTGCTGATAAGTGGTCCACATACGCAAGAGTTCGCCCCGGTGCTGGATATGGTCGCGGCTGGTACTGCCGCCGCCATAGAACCGTTCGCCGTCTTTCAGCGAGATCGAGAGGATGCTGGTGTTCTTGTAGTCGCCGGTCTCCGCCTGGTCTTTCAGGCTTCCCGGATTCTTGTCGTCGCCGATGATCGTACCGTTGTTCGGGACTTTCATGTCCTTGTATTTGGCATTGATCACTTTCCCCAAGTCGGTACACAGCGGATCGGCAGAGGTGAGGAAAACCGCTTTCTCGATAATCACCCGGCCTTTCCGGTCGGAGACAGACATAGCCCCGGTCTTTTTATCGATTTTCAGCCGATAGCCGCCGGTCGATACTTCAAACTGCTGTTTGTCGTCTTTCGGGGAGACCGGAACCGGGTCCCAATCCGTTTTAATAATTCCGTAGCGTTGCATCAACGACTCGGAAAAGGTCGGACGGGGGGTGACCCGAATCCGGAATATCCCATCCGTACAGACTTCCACATTCATGTTCAACCCGTTCTGCAAACGGACATCGAAGGACTGTTTCTCTCCTGCCGCAAAAACGGATTGCAGGAAAAACAGGCATACAAGCAAATAGTAGATCTTTTTCATGATACTTAAAAGTTAATACCACAAAAATATGGACTTCCTATCTGCCTTAGCTTCAATAAATCACCTTAAAACATGAAAATTTGTCCAATCTTCAGAACTTCTTCAACTCCTGGTAAAGCAGTCTGACCGGCAACCCCATCACGTTGTAGAAACTGCCGTTGATGGCTTCGACCGCCACATAGCCGATCCATTCCTGTATGCCATAGCTGCCGGCTTTGTCGAACGGGCGGTACTTATCGACATAATAGATGATCTCCTCTTCGTCCAACCCGGCAAAGCAAACAGCCGACGAAGCGGAGAAAGAAACCGTCTTCTCCTTTGTCGTAATGCAAACGCCGGTAATCACCTCATGTACACGTCCGGACAGTTTCCGAAGCATGGCGATGGCATCTTCGCGGTCTTTCGGTTTTCCTAAGATTTCACCGAAAGTCCACACGATCGTATCGGCTGTGATCAGCAGCTCGTCGGCAGGCATGGAAGGGATGTAGGCTTCCGCTTTTTTCTTGGCGATATAGACCGGCACTTCGTCCGGACGAAGCGTTTCGGGAAAGGATTCGTCTATGCCGGGGATCGTCTGTACTTCAAAATCGATATCCAGCCCCGCCAACAACTCGCGCCGCCGGGGAGAATTGGAGCCTAATACGATTTTATATTGACTCAAGTTAGGGAGTATGCTTTTCATTGTCTTATTTTATCAGTTTAGTTCTACCAGCCGAAAGCCTCGTCGCCCATCCAGTGGCCCTGAGCTTTCATGGTTTGTTCGATTACATCGCGGGCAACGCCGGCTCCCCCGTTCTTGTGGGAGATGTATTTGGCGATACGCTTGATCTCAGGAGCCGCATCAGCGGGTGCTACCGGCAGGCCGACCATTGTCATCACTTCGTAGTCGGGGATATCGTCCCCGGCATACATGACCTCTTCGGGCTGCAGACCGGTCTTTTCCAGAAAATCCCGGTAATCGTGGACTTTTACGGCGCTCTTCATATATATATGGGTAATGCCGAGACGCGAAAAGCGGATCTGCACCGCTTCCGTATAGCCCCCGGTAATGATGGCTACGTGATAGCCTTTCTTGACGGCGAGCTGCAAGGCATAGCCGTCTTTTATATTAACGGTACGCATAGGGTCGCCATTCGGATGCAACGGGATTACATCACAGGACAAAACGCCGTCTACATCAAAGACAAAAGCCTTTATCTTACTCAGATCATAATTGATACTACTCATGTTGTGCCTCCTTATGTATGCTTTGGCTGATCAGCCGGTAGATCGACCGCATATCGGGATCGTCCAGCATAGCCAGATGTTTATTGATCACATTCTCATCGTACCGGATGGCCGGGCCGGTCTGCGCCACCCTCGGCGGCATCGCATGTATCTTGGCCGCCGTCTCGTCGATAAGCGGCAGCAGGACATCGGCCGGTATATCCTGTTCCTGCAATAATTTAACAGCCAACGCATAAATATGGTTGGTAAAATTGCAGGCAAAGACAGCCGCCAAGTGCAAACTTTTGCGTTTGGCGGACGACAGGAAACGGACATTCCCCGAAAGCATCTCCGCCACTTGTTGCAACTTGCCGGCATTTTCGGGCGTATTGGCTTCAAGGAAAAAAGGAATGACGCTGAAATCCACCTCGCGCGTTTTGCTGAATGTCTGCATCGGGTACAGGACTCCGTAGTCGGAAGCATATCCGCTGAAAACATCCATCGGCATGCTGCCTGCCGTATGCACCCACAAGCCGTTGTTAGGCCGGATACGGGCAATCACATCCGCCAAGACCGCATCTTTCAGGGAAAAGACATAGAGGTCGGCATCCGTCCCGACAGCTTCGGGGTCGGTTGTCCAGGGACAGCCCAACCGGGCGGCAAGCCGCTGCGCATTTTCCGGCGTATGGCTATACACCTGCCCGATCCGCATCCCTTTCCGGTGCATTTCGAGAGACAGGCGCGTCGCCAGGTTGCCGGAGCCTAAAAAGATGGTTTTCATGCTTCCTCTTGTTGGTTTTCGGTTGGCATGCGGAAAGTTCCGAGGTGGATCTTTTCCCATTGCAGGTGCGACTCGTCGAACGGCTTACGTTCCTGGTCCTTATACCCGAAGCCGATAATGGACAGGACTTCCATCTGGTAAGGCACGTCAAGCAAACCACGCACATACTGGGCGGCATCCGCATCGTCTTCCGTCTGGCGGTTACGGATCTGACACCAGCAACTTCCCAATCCCAGGTCTTCGGCCTGCAATTGCATATAGATCGAGGCGATCGAAGCATCTTCCACCCAAACATCGCTTTCCATCACGTTCGCCAGCACAACGACAGCCAGCGCGCAATCTTTCAGGAACGCAGCTCCCGCCGGTTTGCATGCCGACAATTTCGCCAGCATCTCCTTATCCTCCACGACAACGAACTGCCAGGGATTTTTGCGCTTGGATGCAGGCGCCATCAGGGCGGCTTTCAAGATCATTTCCACCTGATCGGGATTCAGTAACTGGTCCGTGAACTTACGGGTGCTTCTTCTATTTGTTATTAGTGTTGCGAAACTTTCCATTTATATTTTATTTTTATAGATTGCAAAAGAGAAAACAAAGATAATTATTTAACAGATAAAGAACAAAAATCACGTGCCCTTGCTTAAAAAGGTTGTATATATTTACGACCGTTAACGATCGGTTACAATTAAAACCATAAAAACAAATTGCTCTACTTTTGGATCGTTGTTATTCCAAGCATGATATTCAGCCCGATAAGCGAAGAGCAGCATCATGATGTATTTTATTTTCTTTGATTTTTAAATCTTTATAAGAATAGAGATAACACTTGGACACTTACTTTATCGGTTGGTTTCGCATCTTACCAGATTTGAACCAATTTTAGGCACGGATTACACGGATTACACGGCAAGAAGTTTTTTTCAAAACATATTTAAACCGTGTAATCCGTGAAATCCGTGCCTAAAATATAGGTTCGGTTTTTCTTAGATTATCCTCTAAATACCCCCTGGTTGTTTTATTTAATTAGGGTTCACACTGTCCGGGAGACTCTATAGATCAGCATGTTGCTGTGAACCCTGTGAATGCAAGATAAAAAAAGGCGGGATTGATCGATAGGATTGGCTGATCGTAATCCGGTTTCACAGCCTTCACAGCAAATCGCTGGCCACTAGCCTTTTACCGCCGTGAACCCTGTTTTCTGTTTTTGTCATATAAGGGATCTGATTGGTTCCTGTCCCATAAAATATAGGTTATAGGCTAAAAAATACAGCCTTTAGCCTGTCCGGGGAAAACCTATAGGGTAGCAGCAAAAAGGTAGGCATCTATCCGGCAACCGATGCCGACCTTTTCGGGAAGCGACAGGCATCTATAGGGACAACTTCACATACGAGGTTTGAGTCTGATAGACGCAGATTAAAATAAATAAACAGGATTTCTTGACGCGGATTGCGCGAATAACGCGGATTAAACACCTGATACATATTTTCTTATCCGCGTTATTCGAGTCATCCGCGTCAAAATTATATTTGCGTCTATCAGACTCATATTTTAGCAGATTTGAACCAATTTTAGGTTTAGTTTTTCTTATTTTTACCAAGTAAACAAATCATAGAGAAAATAAATCCTTGTTTCTCGCGTTAGTAAAGCTATAACTATTATAGATTATGAAGATTCGTGCGATAGCTACGCTACTATTGATATTATTTTCGATACCTGCTTTCGGACAGGGACGTGCTAAAATCAGCGGTTACATCCGTGATGCGGACGGCAATCCGCTGGACCTGGTCAATATCCGGGTCAAGAACACGTTGAACGGGACGATGAGTAATGAAAAAGGCCACTACTCACTGTCGGTTGCTACCGGCGACTCGGTAACGCTTATCTATTCATGCCTGGGTTACAACAAGGCCGAACGGATCATTCCGCAGGTTACCAAAGACATGCGGCTCAACGTACAGATGAACTATACCTCTATCGAACTGGGCGAAGTAACGGCAACCGCTATCCGCAGGCAAACGACCACCCTCGAAACCCTCGATGCCGACCGTGTCAAGCTGCTACCCGACCCTGCGGGAGGAAGCATCGAAAGCCTGGTCGTCACCTTTGCGGGCGTTACTTCCAATAACGAATTAAGTTCGCAATACTCCGTACGTGGCGGAAGCTATGACGAGAACATCGTGTATGTCAACGGCATGGAAGTGTTCCGCCCGCTGCTCATCCGTTCCGGGCAACAGGAAGGGCTGAGTTTCATCAACCCGGATATGACGGAAGCCGTCAACTTTTCTGCCGGAGGATTTGAGGCGCGCTACGGGGACAAGATGAGTTCCGTGCTGGATATCACCTACAAAAAACCGAAAGGATTCGAAGGTTCGGCTTCCGCCAGCCTGTTGGGAGCCAATGCATACGTCGGGAGTTCTTCAGGCAAATTCACGCAGGTGACCGGCTTCCGCTACAAAACAGGGCGTTCTCTCTTGAAAACAACCGATACGGATGCCGAATATGATCCGAATTTCATAGACTTGCAGACGTATATGACATACCGGTTTGCCCCGAAATGGGAGATCAACTTCCTCGGAAACCTGGCTATAAACAATTACAAATTCATTCCCCACACTCGCGAGACCTCTTTCGGGACGGCTGCAAATGCCAAGAAGTTCAAAGTGTTCATGAGCGGGCAGGAACGGGACAAGTTCGAAACGCTATTCGGAGCCCTCACTTTAAAGCATGACCTGAACGACCATACGGAACTCGGCCTCCAGGCATCCGCTTTCACCAGCAAGGAGGAAGAAGGATATGATATCGCCGGCGATTACTGGCTGGGAGATGCAGCCGAAGAAGGCGGCGGGGAAATACAGAATTTATCCATAGCCCGCTATAACGAACACGCCCGTAACCGCTTGCACTCAAACATCATGAATGTCGGACATTACGGAGTCGCCCGCCTGAAAAACAACACCTTGAAATGGGGAGCCACCGTCCAGATGGAGAAGATCAACGATAAGATCAGCGAATGGGAAAAGCGCGACTCTGCCGGCTATTCGCTTCCACAAGGGGGCGGGAATGTCAACGTGATCGCAAACCTGTTCTCTGATAATGAACTGGAAAGCACGCGTATCTCCGGTTATTTGCAGGATGTATTCAAGTTCCGTACCAAACAAGGCTTGTTCACGCTGGTCGGAGGTGTACGCGGCAGCTACTGGAGCTATAATAAAGAGTTTATATTCAGTCCGCGTGCTTCACTCGGTTTCATTCCGAATTTCTACCAGAATCTGACCTTCCGCCTGGCTTCCGGACTGTATTACCAATCGCCTTTCTACAAGGAATTGCGTACGACCGTACAGGACGAACACGGCAACAGCATCATCCAACTGAATAATAAGCTGAAATCCCAACGCTCCATCCATGTCATTGCCGGCGGCGATTATACCTTCCGGGCATCCGGCCGGAACTTCAAAATCAGTGCCGACATGTATTACAAGAAACTGGATGACCTGAACCCCTACACGGTGGATAATGTCAAGATCCGTTATTACGGCGAGAACTGCGCGCAGGGCCATGCAATGGGCGTCGACGTCAAATTCTTCGGCGAATTTGTTCCGGGTACGGACTCCTGGATCAGCTTCTCCCTGATGAAAGCGGAGCAAAGCATCCGGGGTAGCGAATATGTACCGATGCCAAACAGCCAGGGGTATAACGTTTCGCTCTTTTTCCAGGATTATTTCCCCGGTTACAAACGTGTCAAGCTGAACCTGAAAGGCGTCTTGTCCGGCGGACTTCCCGTGACGGCTCCGCGTACAGGCTATGAAGAAGGTTATTTCCGCACACCGGCCTACAAACGCGTGGACCTCGGTTTTTCCTACCAGCTTGCAGGAGGGACGGATGCCATTATGGACCGCGGATTCTTCCGCAATCTCAAGAACATTTGGCTCGGACTCGACCTGTTCAACCTGTTCGATATAAAGAATACAAGTTCCTATTATTGGATTACAAACATAGATAATCACCAATACGCAATCCCTAACTACCTGACCGGACGACAGTTGAACGTTCGCCTTATTGTTGATTTTTAAGTGTACGATGTAAAAAATATGCTTTTTAAACATATCCGGATCATGCTGATAAATATTAACGAATTATTTCTCTATTCATAAAAAGAGTGTACCTTTGCCCACATAGAACAAAAAACAATATTAAATTACTAAATTATTATTGACATGGAACTTACACATATCGAACATTTGGGTATCGCAGTGAAGAGTATCGAAGCTTGTCTGCCGTATTATGAAGAAGTTTTAGGATTGAAATGCTACAACATCGAAGAAGTTGCAGACCAGAAGGTAAAAACAGCATTCTTCAAAGTAGGTCAGACTAAGATCGAGTTGCTGGAACCGACAAGCGAAGACAGCACAATCGCTAAATTTATCGAAAAGAAAGGTGAAGGTATCCACCACATCGCATTTGCAGTTCCCGACGTACAGGCAGCATTGGACGAAGCAGAATCAAAAGGTGTCAAGCTGATCGACAAAGCTCCCCGCGGAGGAGCCGAAGGCTTGAATATCGCATTCCTTCACCCGAAATCTACTTGCAGCGTTCTGACAGAACTTTGCATGCCGGGAAAGTAAAAACACATTAGTTCATTTCTAACAACAAATCAAAAATACAATGAGTAACCAACTTGAAAAAGTAAAGGAGCTTATCGCCCTTCGCGAAACAGCTCGTTTAGGTGGTGGAGAAAAAAGAATTGAATCTCAGCACAAAAAAGGTAAATACACGGCACGCGAACGTATTGCCATGTTGCTGGATGAAGGAAGTTTTGAAGAATTCGATATGTTCGTACAGCACCGTTGTACAAACTTCGGCATTGAAAAAACGAAGTTTCTGGGCGACGGTATCGTAACAGGTTACGGTACGATCGACGGACGCCTGGTATATATTTATGCCCAGGATTTCACCGTATTCGGCGGCGCTTTGTCTGAAGCATTGGCCATGAAGATCTGTAAAGTGATGGATCAGGCAATGAAGATGGGCGCTCCTGTTATCGGTCTGAACGATTCGGGTGGCGCACGTATCCAGGAAGGCGTTAACGCTTTGGCCGGTTATGCAGAAATCTTCCAGCGTAATATCCTGGCTTCCGGCGTTATTCCTCAGATTTCCGGTATCTTCGGCCCGTGTGCCGGTGGTGCGGTTTATTCTCCCGCCCTGACAGACTTTAACATCATGACCCGCGGAACAAGCTATATGTTCCTGACCGGTCCGAAAGTAGTAAAGACAGTTACGGGTGAAGACGTTACACAGGAACAGTTAGGTGGCGCAAGCGTACACACGACAAAATCGGGTGTGGCTCATTTCGCAGTAGATACGGAAGAAGACGGTTTGCAGTTGATCCGCAAATTGATCGGCTTCCTGCCGCAGAACAACCTGGAAGAAACTCCGCTGATCGAATGTAAAGATCCGATCGACCGCCTGGACGACAACCTGAACGACATCATCCCTGACAATCCTAACCAGGCTTATGACATGTACGACGTGATCGGAACAATCATCGACAACGGTGAATTCCTGGAAGTACATGCCGACTATGCTAAGAACATTATCGTAGGTTTCGCCCGTTTCAACGGCCAGACTGTCGGTATCGTAGCTAACCAGCCGAAAGTTATGGCAGGCTGTCTGGACAGCAACGCTTCCCGTAAGGCAGGCCGTTTCGTCCGTTTCTGCGACGCTTTCAACATTCCTCTGGTGACATTGGTAGACGTACCGGGATTCTTGCCGGGTACTGGCCAGGAATACAACGGTGTAATCCTCCACGGAGCCAAATTGCTTTACGCTTACGGCGAAGCAACTGTGCCTAAAGTGACTGTAACATTGCGTAAGTCTTACGGTGGTGCATACTGTGTGATGAGTTCAAAACACCTGCGCGGCGACATGAACTACGCATGGCCGACAGCCGAAATCGCAGTTATGGGCCCGAGCGGCGCAGTAGAAGTCATCTTCGCAAAAGAAGTGGCCGCCTCTGAAGACCCGAAAGCCTGCGCAGCAGAAAAAGAAGCCGAATACAAGAAAGCATTTGCAAACCCGTACAATGCCGCCCAATATGGTTATATCGACGATGTTATCGAACCGCGTAACACTCGTTTCCGTATCATTCGTGCTTTACAACAGTTGCAGACTAAAAAGCTAAGCAATCCTGCTAAGAAACATGACAATCTGCCTCTATAATTCTTAAAACAGGAAATGAATATGATTAATAAGAAAATAGGGGTATTGCTGCTGTTTGCCTTGCTCGTTTCATTCGGGGCAAAAGCACAGCGTGCAACCTCCATGCGAATAAATGAAGTGCTGGTCGTCAATGAAGATAACTTCGTTGATGATTACGGTAAACGCCATGCCTGGATCGAGTTGTTTAACGGCTCGGCCGGTTCGGTAAATATCGCCGGTTGTTTCTTGACTAACGACAAGAACGATCCGAAAAAATATCCGATTCCGAAGGGAGACGTCCTGACAATCATCCCTCCTCGCCAGCATACCTTGTTCTGGGCGGACGGAGAACCTAATCGCGGTACATTCCATGTTAATTTCACTCTTGACCCATCAAAAGAGAATTACATCGCATTGTATGATGCAGACGGTAAAACCCTGATCGATGAGATTGTTATTCCGGCTTCACAAAAAGCGGATATCAGCTATGGCAGAACGTTAGACGGGCAAGGCGAATGGTCAACCTTGGCAAAGGTTACCCCCAGCACCAACAACGTGACATTGGACTCTAACGAGAAGATTGAAAACTTTAAAGAAAATGACTCTTGGGGTATAGGTATGACACTGACTGCTATGGCAGTTGTGTTCTCAGGCTTATTCCTGTTATTCATTATCTTTAAACAAATCGGTAAATTCTCGATCGCTGCCAGCAAACGCAATGCACGGAAAGCAGCCGGTGCTGCTGTCGTTGCAGACAATGCAGGTCAGGAATCCGGAGAAATCTTTGCGGCTATCGGTGCGGCTCTGTATGAAATGAGCGACGATAACCACGACATCGAACATACGGTTCTCACGATCCGTAAAGTTCAAAGATCTTATTCTCCGTGGAGCTCCAAGATTTATGGTCTGCGTGAAGTTCCCAAAAAGTAATTATCTCTAAAAACAAACAAGAATGAAAAGTTTTAAATATACTATTAACGGTAACGTATATAAAGTACATATCAACTCGGTAGTAGATGATATCGCTGAAGTAGAAGTAAACGGTACTCCCTACCAGGTAAAAATGGAGAAACCGGCAAAAAAACAGATGGTTACACTGAAACGTCCGGCTCAGGCTCCTACAACGGCAAGCGGCGAACCGGTTATTTCCCGTCCGGCAGCCTCGACTACCAAGGGAGCTGTCAAATCTCCGCTGCCAGGTGTAATCCTGCAGGTCAACTGTAAAGTCGGTGATGCTGTCAAGAGAGGCCAGAATCTGCTCGTCCTCGAAGCCATGAAGATGGAAAATAACATCAACGCCGACCGCGACGGTAAGATCATTGAAATAAAAGTAAACAAAGGGGATTCTGTACTGGAAGGTGCCGACCTCGTCGTAATAGGATAATATTATGTTAGGATCAGTATTATTACAGGCAGCAGGTGCGACTCATGAAAGTTTTCTCCAGTTCCTGGGAAAGAATCTTGAGTTGTTCCTCACTTATACAGGAGTCTACAACGCGACACCGGGTCATCTTATCATGATCCTTATCGGTCTGTTGTTTATCTTCCTGGCTATCAAATATGAATTCGAGCCTATGCTCCTTATCCCTATCGGGTTCGGTATCCTGATCGGTAACATTCCTTTCAAAGATGCCGGATTGCAGGTAGGTATTTACGAACAAGGTTCCGTGCTGAACATCCTCTACCAGGGTGTAACCTCCGGATGGTATCCGCCGTTGATCTTCCTCGGTATCGGGGCCATGACCGACTTCTCCGCCCTGATCTCCAATCCGAAACTGATGTTGATCGGTGCGGCTGCGCAGTTCGGTATCTTCGGTGCTTACACAATCGCTCTTCAGATGGGATTCGAACCGAACCAGGCCGGTGCTATCGGTATTATCGGTGGTGCAGACGGCCCGACGGCTATCTTCCTTTCTTCCAAACTGGCTCCGAACCTGATGGGTGCTATTGCGGTGTCAGCATACTCTTACATGGCGTTGGTTCCTATTATCCAGCCGCCGTTCATGCGTTTGCTGACCACTCAGAAAGAACGTCTGATCCGTATGAAACCGCCGAGAGCCGTTTCTTCTACGGAAAAGATCGTGTTCCCGATCGTAGGTCTGTTGCTGACTTGCTTCCTGGTTCCTTCCGGTCTGCCCCTGTTGGGTATGCTGTTCTTCGGTAACCTGTTGAAAGAAAGTGGCGTAACGCGCCGTTTGGCTGAAACAGCCCGTGGTCCGCTGATCGATACGATCACGATCCTGTTAGGTATCACGGTAGGTGCTTCTACCCAGGCAACCCAGTTCCTGACACTGAACTCCATCAAGATTTTCGGTTTGGGTGCTTTGTCATTCGTGATCGCAACTTGCGCAGGTATCCTGTTCGTCAAGTTCTTCAACCTGTTCCTGAAAGAAGGTAATAAGATCAACCCGCTTATCGGTAACTCCGGTGTGTCTGCCGTACCCGACTCTGCCCGTATCTCTCAGAATGTAGGTCTGGAATATGATCCGACCAACTACCTGTTGATGCACGCCATGGGTCCGAACGTAGCAGGTGTAATCGGTTCTGCCGTAGCAGCCGGTATCCTGTTGGGATTCTTAGGATAATCGATTTATTCTACATAAAAAAGCCTCTGTATCGCCTTGATACGGAGGCTTTTTTATATCCGGTTTTATCAGATATTCTGCTCGATGGTCATCGGATCTGTCTCCGGATTCGCCTCCTGCTCCAACGTTGTCCCTAAAAACAACCAGATCATTAACAGGATAATCGCGATCACCACCCCAAAGACCAGCAGTACATTCGTATTCTTTCGTCTCATGTCTATTCTTCAATGTTTATTTGAAGATTAAACAAGGCGAACCCTTTTTTGGTTTAACCTTTCTGCTACTTTTGCTCTTTATTTAGCTGAGTAAATATTTTAGCCCCCCATCACCGGCAAACCGCATAATACATTCTTTCCCATCCTTATTATAGAAACTGGAACAATTGAAATGCGAAAACAAGTATAAAACCTTTACCGAAGAAAGGTATTCCTATAGATGCTTCAACAGATCTTATGAACGTTGATGGTTTCTTCTCCCGTTATTTTTCTTCGGAGCTCCAAAAAACATGATGAGTTTTGCAAGTGAGACCGTCTTCATTTGCAAAACTCATCATAAAAGAGGCACATCATCTATCTGCCTTAATTCCCCAACACCTTATTCTTCGCAATCGTCGCCTGAAACTCTTTCAGGTAGAACGGTTCGAAGTAGGCTGTATCTTCGAATTGACCGGCGGCAAATGCTTGTTCGGCAAGCGGGATCATGTTGACGGCAAGCGGATGGATGTCCTCTATAAAAATGGCATTCGGGGAAGTGATGACGGACTTGCATTTGGCAGCACCGTTACCGAAGAAACAGATTTTGCCTTTTTCCAGATAAGGAGAATATGTATCGACTTCCACTATATCGGCTGTTGTCTCACGGACAAGTTTCAAAGAAGAGTCATAAATTGCGGCGTAGACTTCCATCCGGCGGGCATCCAGCATGGCGCAATAAAGGCAACCGGCAGCAGACTTATTTTCTTTAATGGCAGTAGCAGCCATGATATCCAACGTATGAATACCGATCAGAGGAATACCGAAACCAAAGCAGAGACCTTTAGCGACTGACACTCCGATACGCAAGCCGGTATAGGAACCGGGGCCGCTGCTGACCGCTACGGCATCCAACTTTTTCCCCTTCCCTTTCAATACGGAAAGAGCTTCTTCGATAAATACGCCTAACAAGGCTGCATGCGAAGGACCGTCGAAGGAGGCCTTCTCAAAAAGGACTTCACCGTCCATAGACAACGCTACAGAACAAACGGAAGTCGATGTTTCGATACTTAATATACAGGACATAATTAATTGCCAATCTTGATTACGGATGCAAAAGTATAAAACATAACTGTAATCGCATGATCAAAATCGATTTTATTAAGACCAAGACAAAGTGATTTTAGGAATAGACAATAAGGCGGAATATGCCTCCTAACCCATAGCTTTAGAAGGTGTAAAGCTATGGGTTAGGAGGCGTAAAGCTATGGGTTAAGATCCATCTGAAATACAGGATGTCTATTCCTAAAATCACTTGTCATTTTTTGGGTAGTTAAACGACTTCACTTGTCAATACTATTTCAGTTACCCTGGCTCGCTTGTCACCTCTGCTTAATTGTCCCGAAAGGCTTGT
>NZ_JACOOJ010000039.1 GCF_014287585.1 Parabacteroides hominis
AGCCTTCCTCAGGGTGATCGACAGCGTGGTGAAAATACAGCCGGAAAAAGGAAGCGAGCCGATCAAATTCGTCAGCCTCCTGGATGCCGCCAAACGATTCCTTTCGGAAGAGTGATCGGCATCCCTTTTTTGCTAATAATGAGTAAAAAGGGTGAGGTAAAAAAATGAAAGTCCGTACTTTTGGACAGATGCCGGACGAACCGGCATTACACATACAAATACAATTTGTCATCATGGTACAAACAAGCATTTTCGTTTCGTTCAAGAACTACCTGGGAGACTCTTCTCTGGTAAAAGTGTTAACCGACATCCGCGAAGGCCGCTACGAGCCGCCTGTCTTGGAGCTGCGCAAAAAACTGTCTGACGGCGACAAGGATGGCGCCGAACAGATCAAGAAAGGGCTACCCGCCTTCACCGTCTCGGCTACCTATAAAGGCAGGCGTACGAAAGCTCACCTGACCGGCTATAACCCGTTGCTGATCCTCGATCTGGACGGGCTTCAACCCGGCCGCATCGATGGGCTGAAGCTGTTGATCGAGGGAGAACCTTACACGGTCGCCTGTTTCCGCAGTCCGAGTGGCAACGGCCTGAAAGCGATTGCCTGGAATGCGACCGGATTGCCCCTCGACCCCGCGAACCACCGGAAAGGATATGATTGTATCAAGGCCCACTACGAGAGAGTGCTGGGAGTCGAAATCGACGCTTCGGGCAGCGATGCGGGGCGCCTGTGCTTTGTTTCGTACGACAGCGCCCTGTATATCTCGCCCCGTTTCGAAGCGTGGCTGAACGGCTCCGGACAATTGCCGGGCGACATCCCCGTCCTGCCTCCCGTACCGTCTGGCAAGTCTTTGACGTCCGTCAGCAGTTTGTTTGCGCGGGCCAAGCGGCGTACGATATGCAAATACAAGTATGCCGACGGAAGCCGCAACAACTATGTCCATCTCTTCGCTTGGCATTGCAACCGCCTCGGAGTCCCGAAGGAAGAGACGGACGGTTATTGCCAGGTGAACTTCGGCGACCTGCCTGCGGAGGAGTTGCGGCAGGCTGTGGCAAGCGCCTATTCGCACGCCGAGGAGCAGGGGAAGGACAACGGCGGAGGGCGCCCTGGGAAGAAGGTGGAACGAGTACGCGAATACCTCTCCGAACATTTCTACTTGCGCAAGAACGTCGTGCGCGGCTTGGTGGAATACCGCCAGAAGAAGAAAAAGGGCTACGGCTACCTGCCGGTGACGGACTACTGGGAGAACTCCGTCTGGAGCAAACTCCAACTGGACGGATGCCGCATCAAGCAAAGCGAGGTGCATGCGGTCGTGCATTCCGATTTCAGCCGGGAGTATAACCCCTTTACAGCCTATTTCGAGAACCTTCCGCCGTGGGATGGCGTGACGGACCATATCGCCCGTTTGGCAGCCACAGTGCGGACGTGCAAGCCGGAATTTTGGACAGCCTGCCTCCGTAAATGGCTGGTGGCGGCTGTCGCCTGTGCCATCGACGACGGGCAGGAGAATCATTCCGTCCTGCTGCTCAGTGGCGAGCAGGGGATCGGCAAGACGACCTGGTTCCGCCGGTTGGTTCCTCCCGCACTGTCCGCATACGTCTTTTCGGGTAATGTGGACCCCTCGTCCAAAGACGCCTTGTTTCTGCTCTCGGACTGTTTCCTGATCCTCCTCGACGAGCTTTCGGGGCAGAGCCGTATGGAGTTGAACCGTCTGAAGGCGATGATCACGAAGGATGCGGTGCGCGAACGCCGGGCGTATGCCCGCAATGCGGAGGTTTACGTGCGCCGCGCCTCGTTTGTCGCGACGGTCAACGACAGCCAGGTGCTTACCGACCGTACCGGATCGCGCCGTTTCCTCTGCTTCGAGGCGCAAGCCATAGACTATAGTACCCCTGTCGATCATGCCGGTGTTTATGCGCAGGCGTTGGCGTTGTATCGTGGCGGTTTCAAATTCTGGTTTTCCGATACCGACATCACCGATCTGAACGTAAACAACGAAGCCTTCCAGCAGAGCAGCCCGGAAGAGGAACTTTTCTATACTTATTTCCGCCGTCCGGAACGTTTTGACGTTCCACTTTTTCTGTCAAGTAGCGAAATAATGGCCAAAATTAGCCTCTACGCACGGTTAGCGGTGACCGGAACGAACGTGAATAACATCGGAAAACTACTGACCAGAGACGATTTTGAATACAAAATACGGAAGGGAAGACGCCTTTTTGCCGTAGTTGAGCTAACTTTTGAACAGGTGAAGGCACGCCAAATGGGGATATCGGGCGATGATGCCGGGGAAGGATGTGAAACGGATAAAGATGCTTATTTGCCAGATAAACAAGATGATACGGATGTCGATGACCCGGATTTGTTTCATCAGCATTGAGAGCTGGGGTGGACGTGGTGGAGGTAAAAATGCACTTTTGTAAACTTATATACACTATGGTTATGGTTATACCCCCTCTTTTTACCATACCATAGTGTATAAAGTCTTGAAAACGCAAAATAACGTCCACCACGTCCACCCCTTCCGGGACCCCTGTCCGAAATGAAGCGGTTCTTGTCCGAAAAAATAGGGGACGGGAACCGAGAAATAATTATCCTTTAATGATTTTTTCTATTGCGTCGATAAAAGCTACCGCTTGCGGATATAATTCTTCTATATCTTCAGATGTATAATCGAAAAAATCGTCATAGTCGCTACTTTGCCGTTTACTGTATAAATTTGTATAGAATTTGCTCATGTCGCGTGATAAGATTCCGGTTTGGACAAAATCTTTACCCAACATCTGACGAACTCCCGTATGTGTCCGCGCTTCTATGCCGGCATTGATTAATAAGGCAGAAGCGGCATGAAAACAAGCATAGTACATTCGTGATATGGCTGCATTGAAATATTGGTCTCTGGATAATGAAAGAACTTCTCCTAATGAATTTCGTGCACTAAACAGTCTGTAGTTTACAATGTTAAAGCGAAGCTCATCGTCTATCATAGTACAATCCCTTCCTTCATTACGTTATAATAAAACAGCGAACGGGATTTGAGATCTTCCCACTTCTTTCGGCTGATGACGATCGGGTTTATCATGACTCCTGTATCGATCTCGACATCGTAAAGCGGATAAGTTATTTCTTGTTCTTCTTTCAAGGTCAGCTTTTCTTTATCGACAAGGATAAGCAGATCGATGTCGCTATCTGAATGAGCCTCACCTCGTGCCTCGCTTCCATACAAGATAGCGGTTGCATCAGGGGCAATACGCTGCAAGATATCGCTTAATGCCTTTACTATTTTAGGTCGTCTCATAATGGGCTCCTTTCTTCTTTTAGTTTTAAACTTGACTTTGGCAAAGATAAAAAATCTTTCTTACATTTTTTCCTTTACGGTTCCCCCAAATGCTCCACAATGCAACCCACCATCTTCGGGGTGAAGCAGCGCAGCCCCGGACGGTAGCCGAGGACTGTCAGTTTTTCTTTGAGTGCTCCCTGGTAGTTGATCCAGCGCCAGAGCTGCATGATGGCGGCGCGGTGAGTGAGGTGCGGGTTGTATAGGCCGGCCAGTTCACCTACCCCGTAGGCGCGAATGCGAAAGGTTGTCGTTTCCATGTCTTTTTTTGTTTGTATGATATCCTAAATGTACGAAATAAATAGCAATATATCAAGTAAATAAGGCGGAAAATACTTGTTTCATGGAGGCTCTTTTGGATACGGTTTACGAGTGGGGAATATTGATAATGATAGAAAGAGGCTGTGTCGTCACGTCACGTCTTCCCTGTCTTCGGGCGGGGGTGGGCGGTGATGTATCTTTACATTGTAATCAGTTACAAAACAGTTTATTAATCATCTAAAACGTAAAGTTATGGGAGTAAAGTATCATTTGGTTCTCCGTAAGAACATGAGTAAAGATGTAGAGCAGGGAAAGGAGAAGCTCTATTATGCGCAGACACGTGCGACCGGGGTTTGCACTTTCGAAGAACTGTGCGATTCGATCGCGGAAAGTTCGACCGCTTCGAGCGGTGATGTCAAATTGGTGATAGACCGTATGACCAAGTTTATGGCCAAGGCTTTGGAACGCGGCGAAGTAGTGCAGTTCGGCGAGTTGGGCAACTTTCAATTCCTGTTGGGCAGTTCCGGCAGTGTGACTGTGGAGGATTTCTCGGCCTCGCAGCTTCGTAAGCCCCGCCTTTGTTTCCGGCCGGGCAGCTTGTTGCGCAATCTGACGCAGACGGTGAAAGGCGAACGCTTGACGCTCGAACCTGCTGCTTCAGGCGGGTCCGGTGGCGAAGAGGAGAGACCGGGAGAGCTGTAGGAAATTAAGAATTGAGAATTAAAAATTATAAAATAAGAGTGGTAATCGTAGGGGGCGGGGTTTGCCCGCCCTTTTTTAGGGGAGGTGAAGGAAATGGAAAAGCGTTTATTTGTAAAGATGTATGGGGAGGCGGCGCGGACGGCGGGGGAGTTGTTCGGGATGAATCCGGTGGTGATATTGGCTCAGGGGGCGATCGAGTCGGGATGGGGCGAGAGCGTGCTGGCGGTGAAGTATCATAATTTTTTCGGGATCGCGGGCTACGGGGTGGCGAATGCTTACTGGCATGGGGGAAAGACGGACTTGGGAAACGGGGGATTGCTGTTCCGCCGGTATGACACGCCCGAACATAGTTTTATGGATTTTGCCCGTCTGGTCTCTTCCGCCTATCCCCAGGTTGCGGCAGTCAGTTTCTATCCGGAAGCGTATGCGCAAGAGATCGCCTACAGCCGGTATATCAGTGAAGCGAACGGGGACAACAGGGCTGCGTATTGCCGGACGCTGAGGAGGATCGCCGTCGACATCGGGCTAATAGCATCATTTAAATAATTGTTTAATCTGAAAAAAAAGGAGAATGCGTATGAGTAAAGTAAGGTCGATTTTAGAGTTTGTGAAGTCGCTGATCGAGTTTCTGTTGGGAATCAGGAAATAGTTGGAAGGTGAAAGTTCAAAGGTGAAAGTTAAATACCGCTTGTCGTAACTTTCACCTTTCAACTTTCACCTTTCAACTCAATTAAACTCTTTTCCATATTTCATCTGAGCATCGGCAACGAATTGTTTGATGCGTTGTTCGTCCTCTTTCTTGCAGATCAGGAGGACATTGCCGGATTCGGCCACGATGCAATCATTGATGCCCTGTATGACGGCGAGACGTTTCGGATTGTCGAGAGCAACGATATTGCCGCTGCTTTCGTACATCATCGCTTCGCTTTTCAGGAGCGCGTTGTTTTGTTCGTCTTTCTTCGCCAGGTCAAACAGCGATCCCCATGTTCCGAGGTCGGCCCAACCGAAGTCTACGCACAGCATATACACATTGTCCGCTTTTTCCATGATCCCGTAGTCGATGGAGATATTCAGGCAGTAAGGGAAGTTTTCGGTGATGAAATCTCGTTCTTCCGCCGTGTTGAACTTTTCTTTGCCCAAATCGAAACGGAGGGAGATGTCCGGAAGGAATTTGGAGAATGCTTCCAGGATGGCGTTGACGTTCCAGACGAAAAGGCCGGAGTTCCAGAAAAACTCGCCGCTCTCCATGAACACTTTAGCCAGTTCCAAATCCGGCTTTTCAGTAAAAGTCTTCACTTTCGTAAATTCGCCCAGCATGATATCGCTGCTTTGGATGTATCCGTAGCCAGTTTCGGGACGGCTCGGTTTGATGCCTAACGTAACCAGCGCATTGTTGTCTTTTACGAAGTCGAGACTCTTCTGCACATCTTTCAGAAAGACGTCCTCTTTCAGGATCAGGTGGTCGGAAGGAGCTACGACAATATTTGCATTCGGATTGCAAGCCTTGATATGATATGCCGCATAAGCGATACAAGGAGCTGTGTTACGACGCGCCGGTTCCAATAAGATCTGCGATTCTCCCAACTCCGGCAGTTGCTCTTTTACAAGTGAAGCGTATTGTTCATTTGTTACGATATAGATGTTTTCGGTCGGAATAATCTTGGAGAAACGATCGAATGTCATCTGCAGCAGAGACCGGCCTGTACCGAAAAAGTCAAGAAACTGTTTAGGGTAACTTTCTCTGCTGAAAGGCCAGAAACGGCTTCCGATCCCGCCGCCCATGATAACGCAATAATTATCTTTCATGATGATCCAGGTTGTTTTTAGTTATACTCTTACAAAGTTAACGAAATATTCCGGGATTTCGTCTATCCGCAAATCCTAAGAAGATATAAAATGAAAAAAAACAGCAAAACGCTTGCAGGTTTAAAAATAATGCCTACCTTTGCAACGCATTTCAGAAATAAATGCCCAGATGGCGGAATTGGTAGACGCGCTGGTCTCAAACACCAGTGGATTCACTTCCATGCCGGTTCGATCCCGGCTCTGGGTACTAAGAAGCCCTGATAATCATTGATTGTCAGGGCTCTCTGTTTTTATAAAGTGTACAAATCCTTAATAGTTTGAAGAAGAAATGAAGTCTTTTACTAATGCATCAAAGTTCATAGTTATGAAGATAAGCCTTTTGCCGAAATATCCTATCTTTGCCCTCCTGATACCGTTTGCGTGGCGGGCGGTTCTTAACTCGGAATATAACTTATATAAGATGCTAATATCATGATGAAGAGTCAGAATTCGGCAATCGGCCAGTCGCACGTCGTTTGGCTGGATGTGGTACGTTTTGTCGCCATGTTTACCGTGGTTTGTTGCCATAGTGCGGATCCGTTTAACTTTTATCCGGGCGAGCCGCCTGCCAATATCGACCAGATTAAGTTCTGGGGGGCTGCCTACGGGTCGTTGCTCCGTCCCTGCGTCCCCCTGTTTGTGATGATTACGGGGGCCTTGTTGCTGCCGGTGAAGGGCGATACTTCCGTCTTTTATAAAAAAAGAATCAGCCGTGTCTTTTGGCCTTTCCTGATCTGGTCGGTGCTTTATAATCTGTTCCCTTGGATAACCGGGCTGCTTGGCTTGTCACCGGAGGTGATCTTGGACTTTTTCCCCTATTCGGGCGAGGAAGTGGCTCGCCAATCGCTGGTCGTTTCTTTGAAATATATTGCGGAGATCCCATTGAATTTCTCAATTGTGGGTGTGCATATGTGGTATATTTATCTATTGATCGGACTGTACTTGTACCTGCCTATTTTCTCTGCCTGGGTGGAGAAAGCCTCCGAAAAGGCCAAGTTATGGTTCCTGGTAGCCTGGGGCGTGTCGACGCTGTTGCCTTATTATTATCAGTTCGTTTCGCCTTATATCTGGGGTGGCTGTTCCTGGAACTCCTTCAATATGTTGTATTATTTTGCCGGGTTCAATGGCTATCTGCTTTTAGGCCACTACCTGCGCAATCACGATTGGGAATTGAGTAAGATATTGTTAGTCGGGATTCCGATGTTCGTGCTCGGATATGCCGTGACTTTTTGTGGTTTCCGCTACGTAACCGCTTTGCCGGAGTACAGCGAAGAATTGCTGGAGCTTTTCTTTACTTATTGTTCTCTTAATGTCGTGATGATGACGATCCCTGTTTTCCTGTTGGCAAAAAAGGTGAACGTACGATCCGAAAAGGTCAAGCGCCTGCTGGCGAACCTGACGACTTGCGGGTTCGGAATCTACATGGTGCATTATTTCTTTACCGGTCCGGGTGTCGTCCTGATGCGTGCCCTCGGTGTTCCGGTTGCTTTGCAGATACCTGTTGCCGCTGCCTTCGCCTTTTGCATTTCGTGGCTGATTGTGTATGCGGTCCACCGGCTGATGGGGAAGAATGCGCGCTATGTGGTCGGGTAAACGGTTGTGCCTTGTTTGGCTTCCACTGGTTACCGGAACTTTTGGCTCGTTAATAAAAAACGCCTGTGAAATGGCTCAATAACGATCTCATTGCGCTTCCGGTACGAAAAAATGCAGTACTTTTGCATCGAAGAGTTATAACAATAAGATAATGAGGTTAAGTGGTAAATCTAAAATTTACGGATTACTTATATATTTAATAGTTTTTGTTCTTTTCTCTTTCCGTATTCAGGCAAGTACGATGAAGATGGAGGACCCAAGGGTGCTGCTCATCAGTTCTTATTCCCCGATCAAGGAAGAAGGAAACCGTATGATCACTTCTTTTATCACTCATTTGAGAGGGAATGCGGATGTAGCGGTGTCGGTCGAGTATATGGACTCGGAAGCGTCACCGACCTTTGAGGATTGGGCGGGATGGATGCTGCAACTGTTCGAGGCATATAAGCAACAACCCGAAATGGTCGTTCTGCTGGGAAATGAAGCCTGGTCTGCTTATCGGGCTACCTGCCCGGAGAGCTGGCGCGACACGCCTGTCGTCTTAGGGTGCATGAAAGGTATATTTATTGACTTTGAGCATTTACCGACTCTGAAAATGTTCGGGATGGAGACGATGAAACCGACGAAGGAGTCTTTTGGTGATTTTAAAGTGACGGGCTATGCCTTTAGGGATTTCCTGCTCGATAACTTTAAGCTGATTAAAAAACTGAACCCCCGGATCCGGCATGTTGCCTTCTGTTATGACAACCGCTATAACATCTCTTTTTTCGAAGAATATCTGAATTCTCTCTGCGATCAGGTCGATTCGCTTGACTTGTGTTATCTGGACGGAGGCAAACTGTCTACCCAGCAGTTGCTCGATTCCATTTCCCAAATGGACGATAGCTACGCTTTGCTGTCAGGCGGATGGTACACCGATGCCGTCCAATATCCTCATGCCCATTCGATGCTTCATAACGAATTGCCCCATCAGACTTCAATGTCCATATTTCAGTCGCTGGACCAGGGAAAGACAAACATGAATTTTATCGGCGGTTATTATATATCAGGAGAAGAGATGGGGAAAGACCTGGCGTCTCTTGCACATAGCGTTTTGACGAAAGGGATAAGCGGAAGCCCGGAGTTTCAATATACGCCTTCACGCCCCCGTTATTACATCAATTATCCGACTTTTATGGAGGCGAGCCTCAAACTGTCCTCTTTGCCCGAAGGGACTATCTTTTACAATAAGACTCCCTCTTTGTGGGAACAACATTCCCTGGAAATCATACTTCTTGTTTGCCTGATCATCCTGATGATCGTTATTTTCTACGGAATCCTGATGTACCGGAAACGTAAGGAAGATGCCTATAAGACAGCCAATCTAAAGATGATGGAGCTTTTGAGCCGTATGCCGGATATGGCGACGATCTTCGATGCGGAACTGAATATCGTGGACATCGTGAATCCGCAAGAACATACGTTGCGCGGGAAGGATGTGAAAAAGATGATCGGCCGGAATCTGCGGGAGATCCGCGAAGAATATTCGAAGTATGAGGACATGATGGACAGTATCATCGGGAATGTCAGGACAACGATCGAAACCGGGGAGGTGAAAGTCTTTAATTATGAATATGGAAAGGGCGACAGCCTCACTTATACCAAAGCCCGTGTCGTGCCTTTTGGAAAGAAATACGTTATCTGCTTCACCCATGATGTCACTCCCCATGTTATTGCCGAGAGAGAAATATTGCGGTTGAAAACGTTCTTGCAGTCCATCATCGATAATTTGCCGGTCGGATTGTTTATCAAAGATGTCGGGAACGAGTTCCGCTACTTGTTCTATAATAACAAGGTTTCCGAATTTTACGGCGAACATTTCAGCGTCCTGTTAGGAAAGAACGATTTTGAGGAGAATGATCCGAAGGCGGCGCAATACCGGGAAGAAGACCTTGATGTCCTGAAAAAGGACGGGCCGATTTCCTATAACCGGGTGTTTTATGATGAAGAAAGCGGATTGCCCGTCCGTTGGGGGATCACGACCAAAACGCGCCTCGAAGACCAGGAGGGGAACTTGTATATCGTCTCGACCATTGTCGATACGACAGAGCTTCATGAGAATGAGCGGGAACTGAAAGAAAGCAAGATGAAGCTGGACTTTACCTTGAAGGCGGCTCAAATCATTTCCTGGGAATATAACGTCGATGCCAGGAGCTTCTATTCTCCTGACTCTACTATTTTTGAAGGGACGGTTATTTCATTGGAGGATTATCTGTCTTTTGTCCATCCCGACGATCGGATATTGTTGAGCCGGGGGTTGGAAGAGCTTGCCGGAGGAAAAATACCGGTTATGGACATCCAGATACGTACGATTGCGCCTGTCTTGGGAAACCGTTGGTTTGGAATGCATGCCGTGCCGTATGGACAGGACGGGGACGGAAGAATCAGTAAGCTGATCGGCCTGCGTAGCGATATCACAGACCTGAAAATGACGGACGAACTGATCCGCCTGCGCGACAAAGCGGAAGAGGCAAACCGGTTGAAGAGCGCGTTCCTGGCCAATATGAGCCATGAGATACGCACCCCGCTGAATGCCATTGTCGGTTTTTCCAACCTGATAGCGATGGCTGAAGAGAAAGAAGAGATAGAGGAGTATGTGAAAATCGTGGAAACGAATAACGAACTTCTTCTCCAACTGATAAACGATATCCTCGATCTCTCGAAGATCGAAGCCGGGCAGTTGGACTTTAATTATACGGATGTCGATCTGCCGGAGCTTTTCAGCAATCTGTATCAGGTGTATAAATCCAGGGTGAAAGAAGGTGTGGATTTGATCTGCCGGCTGCCCTCTCCGGAATATGTGATCCATTCGGAGAAAAACAGGTTGACGCAGGTTGTTTCCAATTTCCTTAGCAACGCTTGCAAATATACCTCGGAAGGTTCTATAACGATGGGCTACGAGAAACAGGGAGACACCCTCCGTTTCTTCGTTACGGATACAGGAAAGGGAATAGCCGGAGAAAACGTTCCGCATGTTTTCGAACGTTTTGCTAAATTTGACAGCTTTGTGCAGGGGACGGGATTAGGGCTTTCCATTTGCGAGTCTATCGTCCAGTCTTTGGGGGGCGAGATCGGCGCAGAGTCCGAATTAGGCAAAGGGTCGACCTTCTGGTTTACGATTCCCCAACAGCCGGAAAGCCTGTAAAATGAGTATAAAACAAATAACAATAAAATGGAAAAAGTAAAGAAATCGTTGGTAAAGAAAGAGTATCTGGTTCCTTTTGTATTAGTCACATCTCTGTTTTTCTTATGGGGGTTTGCACATGCTATTTTAGACGTGCTGAACAAACATTTCCAGGAGGCGCTTGTCATGACGAAAGCCCATTCCGCTCTGATCCAGGCAACGATGTACACGGGTTATTTTACAATGGCTATCCCGGCCGGACTTTTTATTAATAAATACGGATACCGCCAGGGGGTGGTGTTCGGTCTGATCCTCTATGGGATCGGATCGTTGCTTTTCATTCCGAGCGAACAGTTGATGTCGTTCAACTTCTTCCTCTTTTCCCTGTTCGTGATCGGTTGCGGGCTGACGTTCTTGGAGACGGCTGCCAATCCCTACGTGACGGAGTTGGGGGATCGCGAGACGGCTGCCAGCCGTTTGAACCTGGCTCAATCCTTCAACGGGTTAGGTTGTATCTGTGCGCCTGTGATCGGCGGGATGCTGCTGTTCTCCGGCAATGGGGAGGCTAACATCGCTTTGCCCTATACCGTGATGGGCGTTGTCGTCCTGTCTGTCGCCCTTGTTTTCTTCCGCATCCGCCTGCCGGAGATCAACCATGACGATTGCGAAGAGGCGGCTGCCGAGGCAAAAGCCGGATTGAAAGGATTGTGGAAACACCGTTGTTTCACCTGGGGGGTGATGGCTTTGTTCTGCTACGAAATAGCGGAAATATCGATTAATAGTTTCTTTATCAACTATGTGACCGATGATGGTTGGATGGATGCGCACGATGCCGCTATCGTCCTTTCCTTCGGAGGATTGGGCTTGTTTATGGTCGGGCGTATTATCGGTAGCTGGATTATGAGTTATATCCGGGCGGAGAAAGTCTTGTTTATCTGTGCGATCTTTACCGTCTTGGGCGCATTGTTCGTTACGCTCGATTTGGGAGTGTTGTCGAAGGGCGCCCTGTTTGCCTGCTACATTTTTGAAGCCATCATGTTCCCGACCATCTTCGCCATCTCGCTGAGGGGCTTGGGCGACTATACCAAGCGCGCCTCGTCCTTCCTGATGATGTCCCCGATAGGCGGAGCGGTCGGCCCGTTATTGATGGGCTACGTGGCCGATATCTCGACGATGTCCTTCTCGTTCGTCGTGCCGCTGTTCGGGTATGCTGTGGTGCTCATTTATTCCTATATGGTGATGGCTAAGAAGCTGCGATAATATCCCAAACATCCTTCTCCGTTCCCCCGAAAGGACCGGAAGCCTCCAACTTGATTGTACACATGGCGGCGGCAAAGCATCCGGCTTCTTTGTATGAAGCTCCTTTGTTTCGCATATACAGATAGCCGGCCATATAGGTATCGCCGCATCCCGTGGCGTCCACAATCTCTGTTGGAGGGTAGGCGGGTATCTCATGAAATTCGCCGTCGGCATAAATAACGGAGCCCATGCTTCCCAATGTCAGCAATACCTCCTTGACGCCCCAGTTAGCTAATTTCAGAGCTGCTTCGCGCGGGTCTTTGCATCCGGTGAGGACTTCCGTCTCGTGTTCGTTGGCTTTCAGGATATGGATGTATTTCAGTGCCTCCTCCTTCTCCGGCCAGTCCACTGCGAAAACTTTCTCACCGCGGACTTCGCGCAGGTATCCCTGAGCGTCGACCGACAGCATCCCTTTGGTCGATAAATATTTGATTACGTCTAAGGAAAAATCGTCCGCCAGCAAACTTCCCAAGTGGAAAATACGGGCATCGACATCCTGCAATCCTTCAATTGTGAACGGATCGGCTTTTGCCAATACCCGCTGCGTCCGGTTGTCCTGGTTCTCGCCATATGTATTCTCAAAATAGACGGAATGGGCACTGGGCAAAACTTTGACATCGATCCCTTTCCTGCGTATTTCTTCCACCGCATCCATCTCGCTGGCAGCAAGAGCTGTTACCAACAGGAAGTCAGAAGTGTCTAAATTGCTCATTCCATGCGCGAAATAGAAGGATGTCCCTCCCGGCATATGTAGTGTTCTTTTCGGCGTTACAATCTTATCCAACGTAATGTGGCCGATACAACAAAGATTATGTGTATTCATATTACTTATTTAATCAGGCTGCAAAAGTATATAAAAACAAGGAATAAACCGCTGCTATGGATATTTTTAGCTCTTTCTCCACCATTTTGAATAGTAAATAGTGTACACTCTTACACTTTTTCTTTATTTTTGCCGGAGTGATAAGTTATTGATTTATGTAATACCTGAAAAGCTGTCATCTTATGAGAAAACATCTTTCCTTCTTTATCTTGATCTTGTTCCTGTTGCCGGGAGTATTTTCGCAGGCAAAGACATCGTCTTCTTCCGATATACGCTATCTGTTTGCCTATTTTACCGATAAGAATGAGAATCGCAACGGTATGCACTTGGCCTGGAGTGCGGATGGATATACCTGGACGCCGATAGGACCGGAACATAGCTTCCTGAAATGCGATTACGGGACTTGGTATGCCGATAAACGCATGCGCGATCCTTTTGTCATGAAGGGGCCGGACGGGCTTTGGCATTGTATCTGGACGCTGAACTGGGACGGGAACGCAATCGGATATGCTCACTCCGAAGACCTCGTGCACTGGTCGCGCCAGTCCTATCCGAAAGTGATGGAAGGATATGAAGTCCGGAACTGCTGGGCTCCCGAAATGATTTACGACGACGAGAACCGGCAATATGTGATCTTTTGGGCCAGTACCATCAAAGAGAACGGCGTGTGGAAGACCGAGCCGGGCGAGAAATACGACCATCGTATGTATTATACGACGACAAAAGATTTCAAAACCTTTTCCCCTGCAAAAATATTCTTCGATCCGGGACATAACGTGATCGACGTGACCATACAGAAAAAGGATGGCAAATACTATATGCTCTATAAAGACGAGCGCATCTGGCCGAAAGCCAAAAAGGAACTGTCGGTTGCCGTAAGCGACCATGCAACAGGCCCGTATCTGCCGACCGGTGACAAACCTTTTGCAACCGACTGGGTGGAAGGTCCGGCTGTTTGCCCGCTGTCCGACGGGAGCTATGTCGTTTATATGGACGCCTATACCCGCCATCGTTATGAAGCGAAACGGACACGTGATTTCCGAACCTGGGAAGATGTGACGGATCGCATTTCGATACCGAAAGATGCCAAACACGGCTCTATCATCACTGTTACGAAAGAGTTTGTCGATAATATACTTTCGGAAGTGGCCGCCTGGCAGTACCGGGAGAACCTGCGCAACGAACGTCTTGCCCTGCCTGATTCCCTGAAAAACGCTGTGCCCGTTGAGGCGGATATTACGGTTCATGCCGGCCAGGCAAAAAAGATCAGTGATGAATTGTTCGGCGTCTTCTTTGAGGACCTGAATTATGCAGCCGACGGTGGCTTGTATGCCGAACTGGTCCAGAACCGCGATTTCGAATATTCTTCGGAAGATGGCTCGCGCGAGGGGTGGGATAGCGGCTACGCCTGGCACGCGAAAGACGGAAACGCCACGCTTACGATAGCTGTCACCGATCCTGTACACGAGAATAATCCTCATTATGCCGTGCTCGATGTGCAGGAGCCGGGAGCCGCTTTGTGCAATGACGGTTTCGACGGTATTTCCCTGAAACGGGGCGAGAAATATGACTTCTCCCTGTTTGCCCGTATTCCGGAAGGCAGTAAGGGCGGGAAGGTGGACGTCCGGTTGCTGAACCAGGAGGGCGAGGTGGTTGCCAAAACCTCCGTAACTACCACTTCCAAAGAGTGGCAGAAGCAAAAAGCCGTATTGACGGCAACGGCCGACGTGCGTTCTGCCGTGCTGGCGCTTGTTCCGCAAAAAGCCGGAAAGTATGAATTCGATCTGGTTTCGCTTTTCCCGCAAAAGACTTTCAAAGGGCGTCCGAACGGTTTGCGTGCCGATCTGGCACAGGCGATAGCCGACCTGCACCCGCGCTTCATGCGCTTTCCGGGAGGTTGCCTGGCGCATGGCGATGGCGTACATAATATCTACAACTGGAAAGAGACGGTCGGCCCGCTGGAAAGCCGCAAACCGCAACGCAACCTGTGGGGCTACCACCAGACAAAAGGGTTGGGTTATTATGAGTTTTTCCAGTTCAGCGAAGATATCGGTGCGGAGCCGGTTCCGGTTATTGCCGCCGGCGTATGCTGCCAGAACTCCCGCGGGGGCGGACAGCAAGGTGTTCCGATGTGCGAAATGGATGCCTTTATACAGGATATTGTAGATCTGGTGGAATATGCAAATGGAGACGCTTCCACGAAATGGGGAAGTGTGCGTGCCGAAGCAGGCCATCCCGAACCTTTCCATCTGAAATATATCGGGATCGGCAACGAAGACCAGATAACGGATGCTTTCGAAGAACGTTTTACAATGATCTATCGTGTGCTGAAAGAGAAACATCCGGAAATAACTGTGATCGGAACAGCCGGGCCGTTCAATGAAGGTACGGATTATGAAGAAGGTTGGGATATTGTCGATAAATTGGGCGTTCCGATGGTAGACGAACATTATTACCAGACGCCAGGTTGGTTCCTGAACAACCAGCATTTCTACGATTCGTATAACCGAAAGGGAGCGAAAGTCTATTTAGGCGAATATGCCGCCCATCTTCCGGGTCGTCCTAATAATCTGGAAGTGTCGCTGGCCGAAGCGGCGTATATGACCTCCCTGGAACGCAACGGCGATATTGTCAGCATGGCCTCCTACGCCCCGCTTCTGGCAAAAGAGGGACATATGCAATGGAATCCGGATCTGATTTATTTCGACAACCTGACTGTGAAACCGACCGTCAACTATTATGTTCAGCAAATGTATGGCCTCAATGCCGGCGACGAGTATCTGCCAGTCACGGTCAGACTATCCGAGCCGTCGGGCGATATTGCCAAACGTCTCCCCGTATCTGTCGTAAAAGATAGTAAAACGGGCGACCTGGTCGTGAAATTAGTCAATATCCTGCCGGCTGCAACCCGCACAAACATCAGGCTGGACGGAGTTGTAGTTGCCGATACACACGCAGTCAAGACTGTTTTATCCGGCGCGTTGGAAGATACGGATTTGAAACCGCAGACCTCTGATTGTACAGTCGGATGTGATTTTACCTGCGAATTGCCGGCATATTCGCTTTCCGTAATCCGGATAAAAAAAGTATCTTTGCGAAAGTGAAACAAAAAGTATAGCAGTATGAGAGATTATAATCTTGGTTTTATTTCCAATGAAAATATATATAATCATGTAAAGGAAACGGTTGAACTGTATCGTAATGAAATAGATTTACAGCAATTCAATAAAAACATCATTGATCCTATCAAACTGACATTTGATGCTAAGATATATGGCAAAGGTTTTGAAGAAATCATAGAATCAGAGTGTGTCAGGCAAATAGATAAAACAAATACGAACCATATTGGGTATTTCCATCAGAATCTTTTTAAATATGTAGGTAATGGATGGAAAGTGCCGGATAAGGGTTTTGATGTCATTAATGATGAACGGCATATTTATGTGGAGTTGAAAAATAAACATAACACAATGAATGGTGGAGCCGGGACAAACGTATATGCCAATATGCAAAATAAGATTTTACATGATGACCAAGCTGTTTGTATGTTGGTGGAAGTCATTGCTACGAAATCTCGAAATGAAAAATGGAATAAAGATGGTCTTTCCCATGAAAAAATACGGAGAGTCTCGATTGATAAGTTTTATGAAATCGTTTTCGGGGACAAGGACGCTTTTTTCAAGTTATGTAAGGCTTTGCCGGATATTTTGGATGATGTAATTGATGAATTGCAGCGGGGGTGTATTGTAAATAGTGTTTATGATGAATTACGTGAATTGTCGCCTGATACATTTAAAAGTTTGTATTTGTTGGCATTTAAAACGTATGCAGGTTTCCAAAACTTCTAAATTTATGGATGGTATAGTTTCAGCGGATAATTTTGCGAATATAATGGGCGTTTCCAAAGCTGTTTTGCAAAAATGGGAAAACAGTGGGACGTTCGTCCCGAAGAAGGATGGAAACGGAAGGAAGTTTTTTTATGTGAAAGATTTGCTTCATGTCCCTGAAATCAGGGAGATGGTCGATTCTTCATGGGAGCAGGAAATGGAAGTTTTGCCGTTACGTCCTTATACCTCGATTGAATTGTTTGCCGGTGCCGGTGGATTGGCTTTAGGTATGGAAAAGGCAGGCTTTTCGCATGTGCTGTTGAATGAAATAGACCATGATGCATGTGCCACCTTGCAATATAACAGGCCTGAATGGCGTGTGGCTGAACAGGATGTGCGCCAGATTTCGTTCAAGCAATTTGAAGGGAAGGTTGATTTCTTGTCCGGTGGTTTCCCATGTCAGGCTTTTTCGTATGCGGGTAAGCAAGGAGGCTTTAATGATACACGAGGAACATTGTTTTTTGAATTGGCTCGAGCTGTACAGGAAATCAAACCAAAGGTCTTCATGGGCGAAAATGTAAAGGGTTTGGCTGCGCATGATGGTGGGAGGACACTTGATACAATCAAAAATGCGGTAAAAGAGTTAGGATATACCTTGGTGGAACCAAGGGTTTTACGGGCAATCCAGTTCCGAGTCCCGCAAAAAAGGGAACGCCTCATTTTGATCGCAATCCGCAATGACCTTGCTGATAAGGTTCAATTTTATTGGCCTTCGCCTTTCCATAGGGTCATGACTTTGCGAGATGCTTTTTATAAGGGGGATTTATATGATTGTGATGTGCCGGCTTCCGATGGGCAAAAATATCCATTGAAGAAATTGAAGGTGATGGAAATGGTACCAATGGGTGGTTATTGGCGCGATCTGCCGATAGACGTGCAAAGGGAATACATGGGTGGAAGTTTTGAATTGGAAGGTGGTAAAACCGGAATGGCTCGTCGGCTTTCTTTAGATGAACCCAGTTTGACTTTGACTTGTGCTCCGGCTCAGAAGCAAACAGAACGTTGCCATCCGATAGAAACCCGTCCTTTGACGGTGCGTGAATATGCACGTATCCAAACTTTCCCAGATGAATGGATGTTCTCGGGGACATTATCTTCCCAATATAAGCAAATTGGTAATGCTGTCCCTGTAAATTTGGCCTATGCGGTCGGGCGTTCGTTGGTTCGTTTACTTAATGATATAGAACGGTTGTAAGATATCTTATTTAGAATGTTTGGTGCTTTGATATTCAACCAACTCTTCTGCTACTTTGCTGTTGGAGGGTTGGCTTTCTTCTATGTGGTATGTTTTTGACCTGTATTTGTCCAAGAATGATTTGTTTATCCAATATTCCATTTCTTTCAATGTATTTTCGCGTACTTCTTTTTTTAGTTGGCATTCCCAAATAGTCATGACTTTCCAGCCTAATTGTTTCAATGCCTCTTTGTCACGCATATCACGTTCTTGGTTCCGTTGTATTTTCTTTTGCCAATAATCGCTATTGGTATGTGGAATGTGTCCATCTATGCTGTGCCCATGCCAGAAGCAGCCATGTATGAAAATGGCGACACCGTATTTTTTCAATACTATGTCTGGCGTTCCAGGTAAGCCTTTCACATTTTTCCTATAACGGTATCCTCGCGCAAACAAGTAGCGGCGCACGATCCATTCAGGCTTCGTGTCTTTACCTTTGATACGTGACATTGTATAGCTCCGGCTTCCTTTTTTATACTTATTCACCATATTTGTTTGTCATTAATGAACTGGAATATACACCTACAAAAATAAGTAAAATAGAGTAATAAGGATAATATTTAAATAAATCCGTATATTAGTCGCTGTTAATAAAAACAGCAACATTATGGAAACTGCATTTTTCGTTTTGCTACTTCTTGTCGTGTGGATCAGCCTGCATAACTATATAGGTAAGGCAATTGCCAATATCGAGTCTCTCAAAAAAGAGATAGCCAGTCTAAGGAAGCAATTGGAAGGGCGGGAAATTGTAGCGGAGGAAGAGTGCCATATCCCGATTTTGTCTGTCGAAATAAGAGTGGATGAAGAGACTTCGAAGCCTGAGGTAAAACAGCCGGAACCGGAACCTCGGAAAGAACCTGTTGTTCCGGTGGCGCCCCCGCCTCTTAAAACGTGGACTCGTCCTAAGCCGGCGCCTCCCAAAAAGAAACGTAAACCGGTTAATTACGAAAAGTTTATCGGAGAAAATCTGTTCGGTAAGATCGGCATCCTGATATTGGTTATCGGCATGGGACTTTTTGTGAAGTATGCGATCGATAAGAATTGGATCAATGAGGTGTTCCGCACCGTGCTGGGCTTTGTGGTCGGCGGCGGTCTGCTGCTGATCTCGCAGAGGCTGAAGAAAACCTACCGGGCGTTCAGCTCCTTGCTGGCGGGCGGCGCTTTTGCTATCTTCTATGTCACGGTCGCGATGGCCTACCATTATTACGGGCTGTTCAGCCAGGCGACAGCCTTTGTCATTTTGGTGGTGCTTACGATCCTGATGTCCGTCCTTTCTGTTTTCTACAATCGGCGCGAATTGGCTATTATTGCGTTGGTAGGCGGTTTTATATCACCTTTCCTTGTCAGCAACGGCATGGGGAGTTACCTGGTGCTGTTCATTTATGTGACGGTTCTGAATACGGGTATGTTCGGTCTCTCCCTTTATAAGAGGTGGGGCGAGTTGCCGATTGTCGGTTTTGTTGCCAGCTACCTGATCCTGACGGGCTATTGGTGGACTGCCGATCTGGATGTGGCAGGGAATGCACAACTGATCCATCTGCTGCTTTTTGCTACTTTGTTTTTCCTGATTTTCCTCTTGCCGGTTGTATCTGTGTTCCGTTCGGACAGTCGGAAGATCAATCAGTTGCTCATGATGGTCGTGGTGCTGAATAATTTCCTTTACCTCTTTTTCTGTTTATGTTTCCTGCGGGAACTGCATCTCGAACAGGATATTAAGGGAGCGTTCACCTTGTTTATAGCAGTTGTGAACGGTGGGATTGCGTTTGCCCTGAACCGCAGGAGGGCGGAGAACGGTGTGTTGTATTCGGCGCTTATCGGTTTGGCGTTGACTTTTGTCTCTATCACGATCCCGATTCAGATGGACGGGACCTTCATCACGTTGTTGTGGGCTTGTGAGATGGTGATCGTCCTGTGGCTCTTTATCAAATGGCGGATACCGGTTTATGAATATTTTGTCGCGATCCTTTTCTTCCTGGCGAATGTCTCTTACTGGATGGATATCGAGCAAATATTGGGGGCCGGCATGCGTCCTTCCCTGTTCGCTAACGGAATGTTTGCTACCGGAGTGTCTGTCGGTGTGGCTTTTCTGCTGGTTGCCCGGCTTCTCTCCCGCGAGAAGGAGTTATTCACGACTGTTTCCGTGTTGAAATATTCCCCGTTCAGCGCATTGACCCTTTTGGACGGGAGCGTAGTCCTTTATGTGGCGTTTATGATCGAGTTCGCGCGGAATGTGGACGATTGGTATTTGTCGCAAGGGCTGATGCTGTCGTTTACCGCGGCAGCTTTGTTTGTGATGCTTTTAGGGATGAGGAGGCGTTTCCCGGTGGAACGTTATCATAGGTTGTATGCGTTCTCTTTGCTGATTCCGCTCGTATGGTATATGTATCTGCTGCTGACAAGCCGCTATTTTGTATGGACGGCTCTGGACTCTTTGGAATGGTTGGCCGTTATCATCCTGATTGCACATATCTGTTTGCTGGCAAAAGAATATTATGCTGTGTTCAATTACCGTACGAAAGTAGCCAGCCGGATGACCGTTTATATCAGCATCGTTTCCACAGCCTTGTTTGTGCTTGCCGTGCAGAGTCTGCTGAATCAGCTTTCCCTTTCCGACGAAGCGAGTGCCGGTTTCTCCATTTCCCTCACGGTTGCCGGATTTGCGGAAATGGCGATTGGCATGCGGCTGCACCTGAAGTCTTTGCGTATGATCAGCCTGACGACTTTCGGCATTGTCTTGTTTAAGTTGGTCGTGATCGATTTGTGGCTGCTGCCGACCATCGGAAAGATTATTATCTTTATCATTCTGGGTGTTATCCTACTTGTCCTTTCATTCCTTTACCAGAAGTTGAAAAAGGTTTTGTTTGAAGAAGACCGGGAAGAGTTGGCAAATAGTTAATACAATAACCCCAGATGGGTCCAGATTCTATTTCGGGTAAAATTCCGGATCGTTTTGATTTGACTTTTTGCCGGCTTTTTACCGGAATTGGTAACGATTGAAAAAACGTCGTAGGCGGGAAATGAAAAAACGATGTCTCTTTGTAATCAGATAGGAGGAAGAACGGATATTGTGGAAAACCTGAACTCCAGGAGAATCGCCTGTAATAAAAAAAGTCGAGACATTTCCCGTATATCCCAAACCGATTCCGGGGCTTTCCCGCCACGACGACTGTCTTCGTTTCCTTTACGACCGTCTTCGTCGCCGTCAAGACGGTCGTCATGCTATATACACTGCGCACTTCAGAGCAATTATGACCGTCTTCGTGGCAAAAAACTGCGCACCTCAGGCGACAAAGCCCTTTTTGCCCGCAAAAAAGCCGGATTACAGCCCTATTATTAAAGATTGTATATTGTTGTCAAGGAACCGGTATTTTACAATAAGACCTCTGTTTTTACGAAATCCATACTGTTCCTGTCTTATAGATACGTATCATTGCCGTTCTTGAAATTCATCAATGATAACACTAAAAGATCGTTCTTCCCTTAATTCAAAAAGATATTGCATCAAATTGGAGAAAGAAGCCATGCCTCCTTTTACTTATTTCAACCGCTGTTGAAAAAATAATGAATAAAACATTACAATGTAACTTTTTTCGAAGAATCGGTTCATTAGGGAATTTTCTGGAAATTTAAATTACTTGTTTAACCAATAACTATTACTATATTTGCATTGTGCAAATAGCACAATTGCGTTGTTTAACTGATTCTTTCAGAAAAAATCTGGAAAATTTATAGAAGAAGAATGAGTTAACGTATCCCGCATCGTATTTGTAAATATGGTGTGGGAGTATGTTGCTTATTTACTTCTACGGTTTTCCAGAGCCTTTCTGATAGATAAGTCACAGCTCTCACACTTCATATATAATTTAAAGATTAGAGTTTGGAGATCGAGAAGTTCGTGATTTAATTCACATTGAAAAAAATGCTGGTTGAAAAGAAAATACTATCCGACCATTTTGAAGAAATATATGTCTCTTGGTTTTCCCGGATGAAATATTTCGCTCTGGAATATGTCGTGTCAGAAGAAGACGCAGAAAATATAGTCCAGGACGTATTTACCGAACTGTGGGAAAAGAAAGAGATCTTGGCTTATGATGTGAATCTGGTCGCCCTGCTTTTTACCTCGATCAAGAACCGTTGTATCGACCTGTTACGCCACCGCATTGTAGTGAAGGAAGCTGTCAGCCTGATGCAGGAAGAATATCAGGCTACTTTGCGGATGAAACTTGCCTCCCTGGAATTATTCGATCAGTCCATACTCTCCGAGCAGGATATCGAACGGATCATTACCGAAGTGATAGACTCTCTGCCTGAAAAATGCCGGGAAATTTTTATCAAAAGCAAAATAGAGGGTAAAAAGCAGAAAGACATAGCAACCGAATTGAATATTTCCCTTAAAACCGTTGAAAACCAAATGGCTATCGCTTATAAGAAAATTAAAAGCGAATTGAAAGACTATCTCCCCTTATTAATATTTTTACTCGCTAATTAAAAAAATCCGTTTATCCTCTTGGGGGTTTTGGCTCCCTGATCCGTTTATTAAGAACAAAAGCGGAAAATATGAACGAACGGATACATAAATACTTTTATGAAGAACTTTCCACGGAAGAGCGACTATCCCTGCTGCGCGATGTCGAGGCGAACGAAGAACTCAAAAAAGAATTTGCAGAATATCAAAATCTATATGCCTTGTTGAACTTAGGACATCAGGTACAGGATAAAGCAATCGGCAAACAAAAATACGACCGCTTTATTTTGCAAAAGCAACACACCGTGATGTGGAAGCGTTGGACACGCCGGATCGGGTATGCGGCAGCTATTCTCATTTTAGTCGTTTCAACAAGTTTATTGACATATTGGTACGCGCAGCCTAAGCAAACGGACTTTTTATCGGAAAATGTGATGAATACTTTATACACTCCTGCCGGACAGCGGGCACAACTGGTTTTGCAGGACGGGACGGAAGTCTGGCTGAATGCGAAGTCGAAGTTGATCTATCCGGCCCGTTTCACCGGTGATAAAAGGAATGTTACGATCGAAGGGGAAGCCTTCTTCAAAGTAGCGAAAGATCCTTCCCGTCCTTTTATCGTTTCCACACATGATGTCGACATGAAAGTTTTAGGTACTCAGTTTAACGTGTGCAGCTACCCTGCGACCGGGTATGTACAAACCAGCTTGTTGGAAGGTTCCGTACGCGTTTTTTTCCGGGAAAGGGAGTCTGACGGGATCACTTTGAAACCGGACCAGCAGGTGACTGTCTCGAACGGGAAGATGAGGGTGGAACCGATTCGCCTGAAAGCTCATTTTTTATGGCGGGATGGCATCTATGCCTTTGAGAACGAACCTTTGATCAATATTCTGGAAAAGATGGAACTTTACTATGACGTAAAGATCATAGTAAAAGATACGTCCTTATTCAAAGATACTTATACGGGAAAATTCAGGCAGCGCGACAGCCTCGACGATGTTTTCCGCGTATTGCAGCAAATCCGCAAATTCAAAGTAGAGAAAGACACAGAGCGGAACATAGTGACCTTAAAATAACAACATGTCAAACATAAAAACGTATAGCCTATGATGAAAGAACAGTAGAAAAGAAAACGAAAGCGGCAGAAGCTACCAACAACTGCCGCCGGAGTTAAAGCAAACACAAGTCGTAATTATTTAGTATTCACTTTAAATTTAGAACAAAGATATGAAAAGAAAAACTTTGTTACAGTCCTTTATTGTGCATAATAACCGCATTAAAGATTTTTTTAGAATTATGAGAATATCACTTTTCCTTTTGTTTGTTTGTGTGTGCCAGTTAATGGCTGCTGATGCCGGGGCGCAAAATGCAGAAATCAAGATAAGCCAGAATAGTATGACTATCAGACAACTGGTAAAAGAGATCGAGGCACGGACCGAATACTTGGTTGTATTTCGAGATCAAGATGTCGATGTCAACCGGACCGTTTTTTTCAAAAAAAAGTCGGCAAGTGTTGCCAATTATCTGGAAGAGGTTTCCAAAAGTACGAATATTGGATACCGTTTTGAGAATAATTACATCACATTGGTACTAAAGACAAAAGCAATCGTTCAGGATAAAAAGACGATCACTGGTAAGATCGTAGATGCGAATGGTGAACCGATTATCGGAGCCAATATCGTTGAGAAGGGCACGACTAATGGTACGATAACCGATATAGATGGTAATTTCACATTGGAAGCTTCTGATAAAAGCATATTACTTGTTAGCTTTATTGGATATGCACCACGGGAAATCGTTGTGGGGAATCAACGGAATATTAATGTCAAATTGAATGAAGATACCGAAGTTCTGGATGAAGTGGTCGTTGTCGGTTATGGTACGCAGAAAAAGTCGGATGTAACAACTGCTGTTGCATCTGTTTCTTCTGAAAATCTGAAAAACCGTGCAGCTGTCAACTTTGGAGAAGCTATGGCCGGACAAGTACCAGGTGTATTGATCCAGCAGACAAACGGTGCTCCTGGTGGTGAGGGGCTGACGATAAAAGTTCGTGGTACCGGCTCTATTACACAGTCCAATGATCCTTTATATGTTGTGGATGGTTATCCGATGGAGGGCGGTGCTTTCCGCCTATTAAACTCTTCAGATATAGAAAGTATACAGGTTTTGAAAGATGCTTCCTCTACTGCAATCTACGGTTCAAGAGGTGCAAACGGTGTTGTCATTATTACGACGAAGAAGGGACAAATTGGGAAACCGACTGTACAATTGAATGCCTATGTCGGATTCCAGCAGCGTGAGAAGAAAATCGAGATGATGAACCGTGACCAGTATGTCCAATGGTTTGTTGACGGACGTAATCAAGCTTGGCTGGATGCAAAAGTTATTTCTTCGGATCCGAACCAGTCTCCGCATTCCATCAATGATCCAAATTCCCGCCGTGCTCTTTATTCCGGTGCGAGTAGCCAGTATATGATACCGGATGGAACGGGTAGTTATAAATATAATTTCCTTGATCCGGCTTCTGTAGCACAAATGCCGGATAATGACTGGCAGGATTTGTTGTATCGCAATGCCTTGACACAGCAGTATGAATTGTCGGTTAATGGAGGTTCTGAAAATACACGTTATACATTTTCCGGTAGTTATACGAACCAGGATGGTATCGTCCGTAATACAGATTATGAGCGTTTTAATTTCCGTACAAATGTGTCTTCTAAGATTGCTGATTGTTTGAATGTCGGGATGAGCCTGATGGCTTATTATGCAAATGGTACGGAACAGGCAAATGGTAAAGATTCTCCCGTCATGTATGCGTTGAACTTGCCGCCTATTTATCCATTATATAATGAAGATGGGACATACGGTTCGATGGTCCGTAACCCGGAAATTTTGGCAGGCGATGTGGCTAACCCGATCGGTATTGCAGATCAGGTTATGAATAAGCGCAAACGTCACGGTTGGTTGGGTACGATCTTTGCTGAATGGGAAATTATCAAGAATTTGAAATACCGTATCAGTATCAATGGTGGAATTCAGGATAATATCCAGAAGAAGTTCGAACCCTCTTATGTGGATTTCGACTCTTCGAAGGCTCCCCGTCCTGCAAAGGGCATCAACGAACGGTGGACAGATCGAGATTGGGTGATTGAGAATACATTGAACTATTCTTTTATTTTGGCGGACAAACACAGTTTCAATGCTTTGTTGGGATATACGACACAGTCTCATTCCTACGAACACATGAAAGGGGAAGCACGTGGGTATGCCAATGACAATATTACGACCTTGAATGCTGGAACCATGTATGCGTTGACGAGTGACGAATCAGAATATTCCATGATCTCTTATCTGGGACGTATCAATTATGTATATGACAATCGGTATATGTTGACGACTACTCTTCGTAGTGATGGTTCTTCTCGTTTCGGACGTAACAAGAAATGGGGTACTTTCCCTTCTGTCTCCTTAGGTTGGCGTATCTCACAGGAGAAATTCATGCAGGGGGTAAAACAGATTAGCGATTTGAAAATCCGTGCCAGCTTCGGTATCTCTGGTAATAACCGTATCGGTAACTACTCGGCTATCGGTTTGCTGTCTACCGGTTTCTATCCGACAGGTGATGCTGTACAAAACACGGTAAATCCGAACACGATGCCGAATGATGATTTAGGTTGGGAACGTACCCGCCAGTATAATGTTGGTTTTGAATTAGGTTTGTTCAACAATCGTATCCGTTTGGAAGGTGATTTCTATGATAGTCGCTCCATCGACCTTTTATTGAATGTGCCGATTCCAACAATTACAGGTTATTCTTCCCAGATGCAGAACATAGGTAAGGTCCAGAATAGAGGTATGGAGTTTACATTGAATACCAAGAACTTCACAGGACGTGATTTTACATGGTCCAGCAACTTTAATATTTCATTCAATAAGAATAAGGTGTTGGAAGTAGGTGTGGATGGAAGACCTATTTATGGAAGTGCTGCTAATGCGAATAACGCGTTCATTACGAAACCGGGATATCCGATCGCCAGTTTTTATGGCTATAAATATTTAGGCGTTTTTCAGAGTGAAGAAGAATTGGCCAAATATCCACATTTAAGTGGTGATAAAGTGGGTGATGGGCATTATGAAGATGTAAACAAGGATGGTAAACTGGATCAAAATGACAAAACAATTTTAGGTGATAATAACCCATTGTTTACGGCTGGATTTAGTAATTCTTTCAGATACAAAAACTTTACGTTGGATGTTCAGTTTACAGGTTCTTATGGAGCGGAAGTCTTTAGTTTCTACAAGCGTATGTGTGGTATTTATCATGGTGACCGTAATGGTTTGATTGAACAGCTGGGACGTTGGCAATCGAAAGACCAACCGGGTGATGGCATTCACTTCCGTCCGACACGTACGCCGTCGGGATGGCAACGTGACCCGTCTTCCGCTTGGGTACAGGATGCTTCTTATCTGCGATTGAGGAACTTGACTTTTGGGTATGATTTTGACCAGAAAATGATAGAAAAGATGAAAATGAAAGGGCTACGTTTGTATGTGACGGGACAGAATCTCTTCACGATTACAAACTATGTTGGTTATGATCCGGAGACCAGCAGTGAAAGCGGTCTTTCGCAGGGTGGTGACTACTTGGGATATCCGGCTGCCCGTTCTTTCATCATCGGTGCTAATATTACATTTTAATTATCTTTAAATACGATTCAATTATGAAAAAGAGATATTTATTATTTGCAATGCTTCTGTCATGTATGTCTTGTAGTGATGATTTTATTACCAAGAATCCTCCTTCAGATCTGAACTCGGATGGTTTTTACAGGACAGAAATGGATATGAACCAAGCTGTATTGTCGGCTTACGGGAATTTACGTTCCCTTTACAACCAACAGTATGTCCGCTTGGGTGAAATTCGCTCGGATAACACAACGTATTCTTGGTTGAGCGGAAATCCGGCAAACGAAAAAGGAATTGATGAATTCTCATCTCCTTTATTGCCGGAAAATAATTTCCTGGCCAGCTGTTGGGATGATAGTTATAAAACGATCCTGCGCTGCAATATCGTGATTGGAAGGATTGAAAATATCGAATTTAAAAGTGAAGCATTAAAAGCTCAATATACGGCGGAAGCACGATTCTTGCGTGCATTGATTTATTTCTATCTGAATCGGATATTCGGAGGATATGGAGTGAATGGAGAACTGCTGGGCGCTATTAAAGTGGATAGGGAGATTACACAGGCGGAAGCCTATGAAATGGGAAGAAATTCTCTTCAGGAAATGTATGACCTGATAATTGAAGATTTGAAATATGCAGAAAACAATTTGCCTGAATCATACGGCTCTACTGATATCGGACGTGTAACGAAAGGTGGTGCGACCGCGTTATTAGGAAAAGTCTATATGACGATGGCCGGCTATCCGTTGAATAAAGGAGACGAGTATTATAAATTGGCAATCGACCAGTTTAAATCTGTAATTGGCAATTCTCGTTATTCTTTGGTCTCAACCTATAAAGATTTGTTTGAAGTATCCAACAAGAACACGTCGGAGTCCCTTTTTGAGGTCCAATATAAGAAAGGAACGCAGGGTGGAGCTACCGGTAGTCCTTGGAATAATAACTTCGCACCTCGTTTTTCTGATAAGGAAGTTGTGTTGGTGGGAGATAAAGGAGGAGAAAATTCACCTACGCAAGATATGTCCAATGCTTATGAAGTTGGTGATCCGCGTAAATATGTTTCCATGCGTGACGGTTGGATGAATGCAAAGACGGGAGCTTGGGAAAATGAAAAGTATGTTTGCAAGTATTATGATGTCTCATCAAGCGGTTCGGACAACGATAACAACTGGATCGAATTACGGTTGGCCGATATTTATCTTTTATATGCCGAAGCTCTTGTCCGTACGAATGGTGATAAGCAAACTGCTATCGACTATGTAAATAAAATTAGAGAACGCGCACGTAATACTCCGGGAGATCCTGAGATTGCACCTGCTGCGGATTTATTACGGGATTATACGCTTTCAGATTTCTCAACCTCTAACGACTTGTTATTGGCTATAGAAAAAGAACGTCGTGTGGAACTGGCTTTCGAAAACCACCGTTGGTTTGACTTGGTGCGTACGGGACGGGCAAAAGATGTTATGACAGCTGAACAAAAATTTGATGGTTATTCAGACTTTACTTGGAGCGATGATGCTCTTGCTTATCCTATTCCGATGACTGTCATGCAGTCTAATCCTGGTAAGATTATTCAGAATAAGGGATATACGCAGTTGTAATTGATATAATGAGGGTGTATTGGCACCCTCATTATAAACTTGTAATTTGTTAATGCCATGAATAAAATAAGTTTTGCTGTAAGCTTCTTGTTATTAGTTGTCTGTACATCTTTTGCACAAAAAAATAAGAAAGAGTACACAATATCGGATTGCATTACTCCTTTTTCAGAAGAGTGTGTGATTAAGAATAGTACAGGCTGGGCTTTCTGGTTTATTCCTGCTGATGGAATTGCGGATACTCTTTCGGTAAAGATGTCGTGTGTAGATAAGGGAATAAAGACACATGAACCTCATTCTCATTTTGAAGACGAACTTTTTTATATGGTCGAAGGGACATCCATCATCCATTTGAATGGCGAAGAGCATGTTCTCAATCAGGGGGATGCTTTTTATGCTCCGGGAAATTCTTCTCATAATATTCGAAGGGTAGACGATAAACCGATCAGGTATCTGATGTTCAAACGTGAAATACGGGGAAAATTGTCAAAACCTTTTTTACCGGGGAAAGAAAATTATTCTATGAAAGACTGCTTGATTCCTTTTGATCATTCGCTTCATATCCAAAAAGACGGGAGGCAAAATATGTGGTATCTGACAAAAGAAATGTCGGCTGGAGGTTTGAACGCCCAGTTACATGTTTTTTCAGATTCATATCTATATAAGCAAGACGATTATTCGGGGCAGGAGGTCTTTTTTATACTGGAAGGGAAAGCCGAAGTATCTATTAATGGTGAAAAACGAATTATTGAAGCGCTTTCGTGCTGTTATTGCTCACCTAATTCAAAACATAGTATTCGAAAGGTCGGTGGAGATAATTTAAAATTTATTGTAGTAAGAACAAAATAATAGAAATGGATATGAAAAAAGTGTTTGTATTTTTAGTCGCGCTTCTGTTCACGTGGACAGGAAGTGTCGGGGCACAAGACAATCAGCTTACAGCCAAGGAAAAGAAAGAGGGCTGGGTGCTGCTTTTTAATGGAAAGAATCTGGATGGATGGACTTCTGTCGGGAAAGACATTCCGCCCGCATTCGGCTGGGAGATTGAAGACGGGGTGATGACGGTTCGTAAGCAGGATGGTAAAAGAGGAGGCGATATTATCACGCGTGAACAGTATTCGGATTTCGACCTGAAAGTGGATTTCCGTATCACGAAAGGAGCCAATAGCGGAATTAAATACTTCTTCACCAAGTACGAAAAAGGGGGTTGGTTAGGATTGGAGTATCAAATCATGGATGACGAAAACCACCCGGACGGAAAATTAGGGCGTGACGGAAATCGTTTGGGAGGTGGCCTTTATGATATGTTCCCGACATCAGCCAAAAAGGTAAATCCGATAGGTGAGTGGAATCAGGCCCGTATTGTCGCTAAAGGTTCGAAAGTCACGCATTATTTGAATGGAAAGAAAATCCTGACATTCGACCGTAGCAGCCAATTGTATAAGGAAGCCTGGCAATTAAGTAAGTATAAGAATTGCCAGCCTATGTTTGGAGATGTCGAAAAAGGACATATTCTTTTGCAGGATCACGGAGATGTCGTTTCATTCAAAAATGTAAAAATCAGAGTGTTGAAATAATTAAAAAACAAACAGAGACATGAAAAATACAACAACAAGAAGAGGCTTTATCAAGCAAGTCGCCGCAACAGGTGTAGGTCTGACCATCGGTGGTATGTCGTTCAAAGCGACCAGTGCCAAGAGTTATGCGAATATTATGGGTTCGAACGAACGGGTAAACATGGCCGTTATGGGAACTAATGGTCGTGGTGCCGGTATGGCTCGTAACTTCCAGAGTCGTAAAGATGTGGAAATGAGATACGTCTGTGATGTGGAAGAAAAAGCATTGGCGAAAGGTGTTGCAGCCGTAAAGAAAGTTGGAGGTAATCCAAAGATAGAAAAGGATCTTCGTAAGATATTGGAAGATAAAAATATCGACGCCATACTGGTGACGGCTCCTGACCATTGGCACGCGCCTGCAACTATAATGGCTTGTCAGGCGGGCAAACATGTATATTGTGAAAAACCTTGTAGTCATAATCCTCATGAAGGTGAGTTGAGTCTTGCCGCCGCCCGTAAATATAATCGTGTCGTACAGGTCGGTGCACAGCGTCGTTCTTGGCCTGGGCTGACGGAAGGAATAGAGGCTTTACATAATGGTGTCATCGGAAAGGTGCATTTTGCAAAGGCTTGGTATACGAATAACCGCAAATCGATTGGTTTTGGAAAAGAAATACCGGCTCCTTCAACGATTGATTTTGATTTGTGGCAGGGACCGGCTCCCCGTCGTTCTTACCGGGATAACCTGATTCATTATAACTGGCATTGGTTCTGGCATTGGGGAACAGGTGAGGCTTTGAACAACGGTACACATGAGATAGATGTCGTTCGTTGGGGATTGGGATTGGATTTCCCGACAGCGGTCAGTTCTGAAGGTGGCCGTTTCCGATATAAGGATGACTGGGAAACCCCCGATACGCAGACGATCGATATCCGTTTCGGCGACGATTGCCTTGTAACCTGGGAAGGACGTAGCTGCAACTCTCGTGATACTGAAGGGGGTGACCGTGGCGTGATCTTCTATGGCGAAGGTGGAGCGTTGGAAACAGGGCATAATGGGTATCGCATTTTCGATATGAAGAACAAGCTGGTCAAAGAACTTGCTTCAAAGGATGTCATTGACGGTCGTGACCCGAACAGTCCGAGTGCAAACTTGGATATGGGACATATTGCCGATTTCATCGATGCGATCAAGTCGAACCGCCGCCCGAATGGAGACATTGAAGAGTTACATAAAAGTACGCTGTTAGTCCAGTTGGGTAATATCGCCTGGCGTACGGGCCATCGCTTGATGATCGATCCTGCCAACGGTCATATCGTGAACGATCCGGAAGCTCAACGTTTGTGGAGTCGCACGTACGAACCTGGTTGGGAACCTATTGTTTAAATTTCTATTTCATGGTAAAAATAGAAGAAAAGCCGGATACTTGTTTGGAAGAGCAGGTTCCGGCTTGATTTTTTATAGAACCTCTATCGTTCTCTCCAATGCCATCCCATGCGCCCCCTTTATAGCACATGATACCCTTTCAGGGGATTCTTGTGAAGTTGTTCCTATCCATCAAAACACCTATGTTTTGAAATCGAATCATCGGTGTTTTGCAAATAGATGCCTGTCGCTTCCCGAAAAGGTCGGCATCGGTTGCCGGATAGATGCCTACCTTTTTGCTGCTACCCTATAGGCTTTTCCCGGACAGGCTAAAGGCTGTATTTTTTAGCCTATAACCTATATTTTATGGGACAGGAACCAATCCGATCCCTTATATGAGAAAACTGAAAACAGGGTTCACGGCGGTAAAAGGCTAATGGCCAGTGATTTGTTGTGAAGGCTGTGAAACCGGTTTACGATCAGCCAATCCTATCGATCAATCCCGCTTTTTTTATCTTGCATTCACAGGGTTCACAGCAACATGCTGATCTACAGAGTATCCAAAGCAGTGTGAACCCTAATTAAATAAAACAACCAGGGGGTATTTAGAGGATAATCTATGAATATTTGCAAAGATATGTATCTCCTTTACGTGAACCGGATTTGAAGATTGTCTATAAAAATTCTACTACTCTCTCCAGCGCCATCCCATGCGATCCCTTTATCAGTACATGATATCCTTTCAGGGGATTCTTGCGTAGGGCTTCGATCAGTTGTTCCGTTGTGGCATAGGTGGTGAAGTCTTTTCCGGCGGATTTTTGGAAGTGTTCGCCGCACAGGAATACTTTGTCGTATTTGCCTTCCTTGATCCGGGCTATGACTTCGGTATGAAGTTCGTCGCTCGTTGGACCTAATTCGCGCATGTCGCCTAAGATGAGAGCTTTGGGCGAGACAGGCATTGTGGCGAAATTATCTAAGGCGACTTTCATGCTGCTCGGATTTGCGTTGTAGGCGTCGATGATCAGTTCGTTGTTTTCAGTCTTTTTCAGTTGTGAACGGTTGTTGGTCGGTTCGTAAGCGGCAATGGCACGGCTGATGCGTTCTGCCGGAATCTTGAAGAAACGGCCTACGGCAACGGCTGCCAGGGCATTGTCCAGATTGTAACTGCCGATCAGATGGGTTTCCACTGTGTGGATTTTACCCTGCTGCTTCCATTCGAAAGTCAGGTAAGGATTACTGCTGACTACACATCCCCAGGCAAAAGCCGTCTCATCGGAACCGTATGTGACCTGCTCGATTCCTTTGGCGATATCTGTCAGATACTTATTGTCCTGGTTGATGAATATCTTGCCTTTCGTGCGGCGCATATAGTCGTATAATTCACCTTTTGTTTTGATCACGCCCTCAAAAGAGCCGAAACCTTCCAGATGGGCATGTCCGACATTGGTGATAATCCCGTAGTTCGGCTGTGCGATGTCTACCAACTCTTTGATATCGCCGGGATGGCTGGCTCCCATTTCGATCACGGCCATTTCGTGGTCGTGCGTCAGGCGGAGCAAGGTGAGAGGCACGCCGATATGGTTGTTCAGGTTGCCTTCGGTGTAAAGAAGGTTGTATTTGGTAGAGAGGACGGAGGCCAGCAGTTCCTTTGTCGTTGTCTTTCCGTTTGTTCCGGTGATACCGATAATCGGGCAGCCGATCACTTTGCGGTGGCGGTGAGCCAATTGCTGTAAGGTCGTCAGTACGTTGTCCACAAGGATCGTACGTTCTCCGATAAAATAGTCCGGATTGTCGATTACGGCATACACGCAACCGGAAGCCAGCGCCTTTTCTGCATATTGGTTACCGTCGAATTTATCCCCTTTCAAGGCAAAGAAAATCGAACCGCGAGGACAGTTACGGCTGTCGGTTGTCACTTTCGGATTGTGTATGAACAATTCATATAGTTCAGGAATAGTCATAGTCTTTTTTCCTTTATAATTTCTATGAGAGTTATTTCGCGCAAATGTAGTGATTTAATGTATTTACCTTTATCTTTGTCGGAAAGAAAAATAAGAATGTTACATAAAACGCTCAATATTAGAGGAACGCTTACCTCGCTCGATACTCCGCTGGTGATGGGTATTCTGAATGTCACTCCCGACTCTTTTTATGCCGATAGCCGGAAACAGACGGAAGCTGCTATTGAAGAACGCATACAGGCTATTCTATCCGAGGGAGGGCAGATCGTCGACCTCGGAGGCTATTCTTCCCGCCCTGACGCCGCAGAGGTCTCGCCGGAAGAGGAGATGCAACGTCTGGCTTTTGCCTTGAAGATTCTGAATGCGCATTATCCGGATGTAGCCCTGTCTGTCGATACTTTCCGGGCGGATGTGGCCCGTCGTTGCGTTGAAGAATACGGTGTGGCGATAATCAATGATATTTCGGGTGGGGAGTTGGATGCAGAGATGTTCGGGACGGTTGCCCGTTTGCATGTACCTTATATAATGATGCATATGCGTGGAACTCCTCAGACGATGCAGCAACATACCGATTATACGGACCTGATGGAGGAGATTATGCTTTATTTTGCCAGAAAAGTCCGCCAGCTTCGTCTATTGGGAGTGAACGATATTATACTGGACCCCGGTTTCGGTTTCAGCAAGACGGTGGACCAGAATTATACGTTAATGGGCCATCTGTGCGAGTTTAAAGAATTCGGTTTGCCTTTGCTCGTCGGTGTTTCCCGCAAGAGCATGATCTATAAATATCTGGGCGGAACGCCTGCCGACAGCCTGAACGGGACGACCGTCCTGAACACGGTCGCTTTGTTGAATGGGGCGGATATCCTTCGTGTCCACGACGTAAAGGCCGCAATTGAAGCAGTCAAACTCGTCTCAAAGACTTTCAACTTTCAACTTTCAACTTTCAACTGTTAATATTATGTGGATGAATTTCGGAATAAAAGACCTGATTGATGTCTTATTGGTAGCCTTCTTCCTGTACCAGACATATAAGTTGATGAAGAATTCCGGTACGCTGGCTATCTTTAGTGGAGTTGTGTCGTTTATTATTGTCTGGATTCTGGTTTCCCAGGTGTTGGAGATGCGCCTGATGGGAGCGATACTCGACAAGTTTATCAGTGTCGGCTTCCTCGTGCTGGTGATTTTGTTCCAGGATGAGATACGCCGCTTTCTGGTGGCGCTCGGTTCGCACAGGGGATGGAAGTTCCTGGGGAAAATATTTTCGAAGAAGAACCACGACAAGGAGAACGAAGGGAAGTTCATTGCCCCGGTTGTCCTGGCTTGCATGAATATGGCGAAGAAAAAGACGGGGGCATTGATCTGCATCCAGCAGGATGTCGATCTGACCGTTTATGAGCATACCGGTGAGATGTTCAACGCCGATGTCAATGCCCGCCTGATCGAGAATATCTTTTTCAAGAACAGTCCTTTGCATGATGGGGCCATGATCATTGCGGACAACCGTATCAAGGCTGCCGGCTGCATTCTTCCGGTTGCCCAAAACGCCAATCTGCCGAAAGATATGGGGCTGCGCCATCGTTCCGGCTTAGGTATGTCGCTCGAAACGGATGCGCTGGTAATCATTGTTTCGGAAGAACGCGGGAAGATATCGGTCGCCCATAATGGTAAAATAGAAGTGAACGTTACGGCAGAAGATTTGCAACAAATCCTGTCAGGGGAGAAGGAAGTGACAAATTATTGTTAAATGTTCTGAAACTGATAGGTCCGCATGTAAATCTTTTACTGATTTTGCAAACTCTATATTGCATTTTGCCTACTTTTGTACCCGATTATCGTGATATCTAACTAACAATATAATAAAAACAGATCTTCCGCTATGGACTTAATGCAAGAGATTATTGCACGCGCTAAAGCAAACAAACAGCGTATCGTTCTTCCTGAAGGAACAGAAGAAAGAACATTGAAAGCTGCCGACCGTTTAGTGGCCGACGAAGTTGCAGACATTATCCTGATTGGCAACCCTGCTGAAATCAACAGCCTGGCTGCCCAGTACGGGTTGAACCACATTGGACAAGCTACTATTATCGATCCGAAGAATCACGAAAAGAAAGCCGCTTACGCAGACCTGCTTTTCCAGTTGCGCCAGAAAAAGGGTATGACTCCCGAAAAGGCTGCCGTTTTAGTAGAAGATCCTTTGTTTCTTGCTTGCCTGATGATCAAATCCGGCGATGCCGACGGTGAAATCGCAGGTGCACAGAACACGACCGGTAACGTGTTGCGTCCCGCTTTACAGATTATCAAGACTGCTCCGGGCATGAGTTGCGTTTCAGGCGCGTTCCTGATGTTTACAAAGACTCCCCAGTATGGTAAAGAAGGTATCCTCGTATTTGCCGACTGCGCCGTAATGCCGAATCCGACAGCACCCGAACTGGCAAGTATCGCGATCGCTACGGCTGCTACAGCCCGCGATATTGTCGGCATGGAACCGCGTGTCGCCATGTTGAGCTTCTCTACGAAAGGCAGTGCCTCTCACGAGATGGTCGACAAGGTTGTCGAAGCTACCCGTCTGGCAAAAGAAATGGCTCCCGACCTGAAGGTCGACGGAGAATTGCAGGCCGATGCCGCTTTGGTTGAAAAAGTCGCTTCATTGAAAGCTCCGGGCAGCGATGTAGCCGGACAGGCTAACGTTTTGGTATTCCCGACTCTGGAAGTAGGCAATATCGCTTATAAGCTGGTTCAGCGTTTAGGTGGTGCAGAAGCTGTAGGCCCTATCTTGCAGGGTATGGCTGCTCCGGTTAACGACCTGTCCCGTGGTTGCTCTGTTGACGATGTCTATAAGATGGTTGCGATTGCATGTAACCAGTCGATCGGTCTGAAAGCTGCAAAGAAATAATAACGAATAACATACACTACAAACATGAAAATATTAGTATTAAACTGCGGTAGCAGTTCGATTAAATATAAATTGTTCGATATGACATCCGGCGAAGTGATGGCACAGGGTGGCATCGAAAAGATCGGTCTGCCGGGTGCATTCCTGAAGCTGACTGACAAGGACGGAAAGAAAGTTGTTTTAGAAAAAGACATTCCCGGCCACAAGGAAGGTATCGAATTTATCCTGAGCATTCTGACCGACAAGACATACGGTTGCATCAAGGAATATAACGAAATCGACGCTGTCGGCCACCGCGTGGTACATGGTGGTGAAAAGTTCGCTTCCAGCGTGAAGATCGACCAGGATGTGATCAACAAGGTAATCGAATGTTCCGATCTGGCTCCGCTGCATAACCCGGCTAACCTGAAGGGTATCGATGCTATGGAAGCGTTGATTCCGGGTATTCCCCAGGTGGCTGTGTTCGACACGGCTTTCCACCAGACAATGCCGGCTAAGGCTTATATGTACGGTTTGCCGTATGAAATGTACACGAAATACGGTGTGCGCCGCTACGGTTTCCACGGAACAAGCCACCGCTATGTTTCCCGTCGCGCTTGCGAAATCCTGGGTGTTCCTTATGAAGAACAGAAGATCATTACGGCCCATGTAGGCAACGGTGGTTCCATCGCTGCCGTAGACCACGGCAAATGCGTTGATACTTCTATGGGGCTGACCCCGGTTGAAGGTCTGCTGATGGGTACTCGTTGCGGTGACGTAGACGCCGGTGCTCTTTCCTTCATTATGGATAAGGAAGGCTTGGACGGCCACGGCTTGTCGGATTTGATCAACAAGAAGAGCGGTGTTGCCGGTTTGGTAGGCGGTTCTTCCGATATGCGTGATTTGGAAAATGCGGTAGCTGCGGGAGACGAGCGGGCTATTATGACATTGGACGTTTATAACTACCGTATCAAGAAATATATCGGTGCTTACGCTGCTGCCATGGGCGGTTGCGATATCCTGGTATGGACCGGTGGTGTCGGTGAAAACCAATGGGCGACACGTCGTGTCGTTTGTGAAAACATGGAATACATGGGCATGAAGATCGACGTTGAAAAGAACGAAGGCATGCGTGGTGAAGAAATGGTCATCAGCACACCGGACAGCAAGGTTACGATCATCGTGGTTCCGACAGACGAAGAATATATGATCGCTGCCGATACGATGGATATATTAGGTAAATAATAATTATTCTAATCCTCACAGCTTACAAAACATTAGGATTAGTGTTTAGACTGCCCCGACACCGGTTGGGGCGGTCTTTTTTTATGCCTGTCCGCAACGGGTTACGGGTTATTTGTTTATCTTTGGCAGACTTCTTAATCAATTGGTTAACCATTTTAATTCAGTATCGTACCATGAAATGTTGTAAGTTTTTAATTCTTTTATTCCTCTCGGCGCTGCTGCTGCCGGAGCGTGCAAGAGGACAACAGGCAATCTCTGCCGATGATTATCCGCTCTTGGGGGCGCAAGTCTTTATCGAACCCGGCCAGACGGAGGAAGAAACCGAAGGGTGGTTCCGGACGATGCGCGACAATGGCATGTCGGTTTGCCGCATCCGTATGTTCGAGTCGTATATGCGTAAGCCGGGAGGCTGGGATTTCTCTCTTTTCGACCGTGCTTTCCGCTTGGCGGAGAAGTATGATATCAAGATTATCGGGACTTTCTTCCCGCTGACGGAAAAGACGGATATCGGTGGATGGAAATTCCCCGAAAGCCGCGCACAACTGAATTCGTTTGCCGAATATATCAAGCAGATGACCACTCACTTCAAACAGTTCAAGTCCTTGTATGCCTGGGTGCTGATCAACGAACCGGGCGGCGGTCTGAAAGATAACGAATTCTCACGCCAGATGCGCAGGGAATGGAACAGGCAGCATCCGCAGCCGGAATATCTGGAAAATGGCTATCCGGTATTGGTCGATTTGCAGGACAAGCGTTTTATGAACTATATGACTACCTGGATGCTGGACTGGATCGCTTCCGAGGTGCGCAAGCATGATAAGGACATCCACCTGCATGTGAACAACCATGCTATTTTCTCTAATATCACCGAGTATAGTTTCCCGAAATGGCGCCGTTTCCTGAATAGCTTGGGCGGCTCGGCGCATGCAAGCTGGCATTTTACCCTTTTTCCGCGTGAAGAATACAGCCTGGCCATGTCTGCCGATTGCGAGCTGTTGTTGTCCGGTGCAGGAAACCTGCCTTGGCTCATGACGGAACTGCAGGGTGGTAATAACACCTACAGCGGAGCCCGTGCCATGTGTCCGACAAAAGAGGAGATCACGCAATGGCTCTGGATCGTTATGGGGACGGAAGGAAAAGGCGGCATCTTCTGGTCGCTTAATCCCCGTGCTTCGGGTATCGAGTCGGGCGAATGGGCGTTGCTCGATTTCCAACATCAGCCTACCGACCGTGTTGCTGCGGTTGCAGAGGTAGGCAATTGCCTGAAACGACATAAATCGCTTTTCTCGGAGGCGAAGAAACTCGATCCGGGAATCAGCATTGTCTATATCCGTGAATCTCTCTGGACGGAAGCGGTCGTGTCTCAAGGTACACCTGCCGCCCAGGATGGCCGTGCCATGTGTATGACAAATATGCTGGGATATTTCAAAGCCTTGTCGGAAAGTGGCATTACCCCGAACCTGAAAGCTTTTGAAGAATATGATTTCAGCCGTCCGGATTATACGGGACAGACGATTATCCTGGCGCATCAGATAGCAGTCCCTCTTTCCTGTGTCCCATTGCTGGAGTCCTTTGTCCGGAAAGGAGGCAAGCTGATTGTGGATGGAATGACGGGTTTCTATGACGGGGACGTGCACAACCAGATGTTGACGGGGTTCTCCCTGAAGAATCTTTTCGGGGGTTGCATATCCGAGTTTAAACGGATCGATACTCCCTGTCTGTATCGCTTGGAAGGCTATGAACAGCCTGTTCCGGGATACGGCTGGAAAGGCCTGATCCGTCCCGATAAAGGTGCTGAAACGCTCTGTAGGGAAGGAGAACTGCCGTTGGCTTCCCGCTTTGCCTTTGGAAAAGGAGAGGTGGTCTGGGTTCCGGGATTGTTGGGCAGCGGAGCCTGGCAAGGAGATGGCGCTCCGCTTGCCGGGTGGGTACGCCAGGAATGCAATGCCGATCGTTTGCCCTATTCTTTCCAAACCTATCACGAAGATGTCCTGATGAAGCTATCGGAAACGAAAGATGCCTATATGGCTGTCGTTGTAAACAAGTCGGGTACGCTGCAAACCATTGCATTGAAGACGGATGGGAAAAAGCGTCCTTCGGAAGTTCTCTTTGCCGATAAGGGAGGGGTTATAAATGGGGATATCCTGACCGTTCATCCGGAAGAAACATTGGTGGTCTGCTGGAAAAAATAATATGGGAATGTCTTTGCCGGTTTGGTTCCCGTCCCGCGAAATATAGTTCCCGTCCCGTAAAAAATAGCTCCTGTGCCGGATTGTGCGCGTCCGGAGCCGGCCGGGTAGTTATTCTGTTTCGAACTGCTCCATATACAGCGTTTCCCCGTCCCAGACGATATAGGAGAAGTATTGCATCCAGTCACCCGCGATCAGAAGCCGCGTGGTTCGCGAAAGCATCAGGTCGAGCATGATATGGCGATGCCCGAAGATAAAGAAGTTGATGTCCGGGTGTGTCTTGAGGTAATCTTTTGCGAAGAGGACCATATACTCGTGGTCTTCGCCCAGGTATTCGGCAGCCTCCCTTGTCTTATGTTTTTTCAGCCCGCTTTTTCGGCTGCTGAGCGACCAGCCGAGAGCGAAGCCGAACGTCCAGCGGGGATGGATGCCCGCATACAGCCATTGGCAGAATTTATTGCGGAAAAGGGCGCGTAGGAAGCGGAACGCCTTGCTGCGATAGTCCACCTCGTCGCCATGTCCGAGGAAGAACCGTTTGCCTAAAAGGTCTATGGTGAGCACATCCCGGTGGATGACCGCACCGATCTCCTTCGGCAGGTAGTCGAACATCCAGATGTCGTGATTGCCGATAAAGATATGGATTTCCACCCCGTTGTCGGATAGTTCCGCCAGCTTTCCGAGGAAACGGACGAAACCTTTCGGTATGACGTATTTATACTCATACCAATAGTCGAACATATCCCCTAAGAAATAAATCGCCATCGCCTCGTCCTTGATGCTGTCCAGCCAGCGTACCAGTCTCTTTTCAACGGCAAGCGGGTCTTTATGGAAACGGGCGCCCAGATGGGCATCCGATGCAAAAAATATTTTCTTTCGAAGGGAATCCATGTTTTTATAAAAAACCTAATTCGAGTTTGGCTTCTTCGGACATCATGTCCTTATCCCATTCCGGCTCGAACACGAGGTTTACTTCCACGTTGTTCACGCCGTCGACAGACTCTATCTTCATCCGGACATCTTCCAGGATGAAATCGGCGGCAGGGCAGTTGGGGGCGGTGAGGGTCATATCGATGCGAACGTTCTTCTCATCGTCCACCTCTATATTATAGATCAAGCCAAGATCGTAGACGTTAACCGGGATCTCCGGATCATATACGGTTTTAAGCATGGCGACAATCGCTTCTTCTGTTTGGAGGAATTCGTTGTTCATCTTTTTTTAATTTGAATGCAAACTTAATAAATAATTGATAGAAGAACAACCTCAGAACTACCTTTGTTTGCGCCTTTACCTCTTTCATTTTCCGATTCCCATTCTCCAATTTCAATTATTCAGAGTTTCCCGTCATCCGAATAACTGTAGTAATTGCCATCAGCCAGGACAATATGGTCTAACAGTTTTATTTCGATCAGGCGGGCGGCGTCCCGAAGGCGTTGTGTCAACTGGTCGTCCTGCCGGCTGGGACGGGTGTTGCCCGAAGGATGGTTATGGCAGACGATGATGCCTGCCGCAAGGGCATTGATCGCCGCTTTCAGGATGATGCGAAGGTCGGCGGATGTTTCGTTTGTCCCGCCCTGGCTGATCTTGACCTTTTCGATTACTTGGGAAGAACGGTTTGTAAGTGCGATCCATAATTCTTCGTGGGGAAGATCGCAGAGCAGAGGATGAAAAAGCAGGTAAGCGTCTTTGCTGGCCCGGATGGCCGGACGTTGAACCGGATCGCTGTTGCCGCGCCGTTTCCCCAGTTCGAGAGCTGCATTGATTATGATAGCTTTGACTTTACCGATGCCTTTAAATTTCGACATCAGTTCTTTGACGGATAATTTACCTAAAGCATTCAGGTTATTATTGACGGAGCCTAAAATACGTTGTGACAATTGGACTGCAGTTTCCTGGCTGTTGCCGGAACCGATCAGGATGGCAAGCAATTCGGCATCGCTGAGGGAAGCAATACCTTTCAATAACATTTTTTCGCGCGGGCGGTCTTCTTCTGCCCATTCTTTTATTTTCATAGTAAGGATTTTATTAATTGAAAATTGGCAATGGACAATTGGAGCTAACAATTAATTGCTAATTGCCCATTGCCTATTGTTTTATCGAACGCGTCCTACATAAGAACCGTCTGTTGTGCTGATTTCGATTGTTTCACCTTCGTTGATAAACAAAGGAACGCGAACTTCCGCACCTGTTTCGACAGTAGCCGGTTTCAATGTGTTGGTAGCTGTATCTCCTTTAATACCTGGTTCTGTGTAAGTAACAACCAACTGTACTTTAGCAGGCATGTCTGCGAAAAGAACCGTATCGGTCGAAGTATCGGAAACTACGTCTACAACTTGTCCTTCTTTCATATAAGCCACACCATTGATCAGGTCTTTGTCGATGATAACATCTTCAAATGTTTCCTGGTTCATGAAATGATAATGTTCACCATCCTGGTACGTATATTGATATGGACGGCGTTCCACACGAACATCTTCCAGTTTTTCACCGATGTTAAAACGGCGTTCCAGGACATATCCGTCTACCACGTCTTTCAATTTCGTACGCATAAAGGTGTTGCCTTTTCCCGGCTTTACATGAAGGAAATCTATGCAGAAATAGAGTTTTCCATCCATACGGATACAAGTTCCGATCTTGATGTCTTGAGCATTCATCATACTTTAATATGCTTTATTTTATTAGTATTGTGTTATCTTACAATGGAATTCGCGTACAAAGGTAACGTTTTCATCTTAAAGAACCAATAAACTTTCCCTTTTTAGGGATAAAACGTTTTAGAAGAGGGAAATAATAAAGCTGACAACAGGAACGAGGATAGCCGTCATGATTCCCATCAGGCCGATGGCCAGTCCGCTCAAAGCTCCTTCCACCGCACCGATCTGGATCGCAACGGAAGTGCCCACCCCATGCGAAGAAGCACCCAATGCCAGCCCTTTTGCTATGCGGCTTTCAATGCCTAACACTTTCATCACGAAGGGGCCGACAATACTGCCGAATATTCCGACCGCCACTACGACGACGGCCGTCAGGGAAGGAATGCCGCCGGACTTCTCGGCAATGCCCATCGCGATCGGTGTTGTGACTGACTTCGGTTCGAGTGTAGCAACCAAGGCAGCATCCGCTCCCATCAATTTGCCGATTGCAATAACACTGACAATCCCGACAATCGCCCCGACAAAGACGGAAGTCAGGATCGAAATCACATTCCCTTTCAGGTATTGGATCTGTTCATAAAGCACGTATCCGAGGGAGACAACCGATGGACCTAACAGGAAATGGATCAGGTGGCTGCCTTTCTGGAACGATTCGTATTCGATATCCATCGTTTTCAGGACAACGATAATGACAAATATGGAGGTAATAAGCGGATGCAGCAAACTGATACGCGTCTTTCTGTACAGAGCCAAAGACGCCAGATAAGTGCCGATCACCAAAGTCAGCGAAAATACTTCCGATTGTGCCAGGTCATTCATTTCCTTCCGTCTCCTTTTCTAACTTTTGCTGGATGAGTGCCACGCTGGCAATTACGAGTATGGTGCTGACAACGGAGGCCGTTACGATCACAACCCAGTACTGGGAGATGATGCCGAGCGAATTCATCAATCCCACACCCGCCGGCAGGAAAAACAACCCCATGTTTTCGGTCAGAAGCGTGGAGAGCTTCTTCACTTTGTTCGGCTTGACGAGTTTGAATGCCAACGCCAGGAATAACAACACCATTCCGATTACACTACCCGGAATAAACCCGTCGATAAAGTAACTGATAAACTCTCCCGTAAAATAAAAGAAGAGGATGTAAAATGCTTCTATTAGCATATTCTTACTGTCTTTTAGATAACCGCTGCAAAGATAACACCTTTGCAAGAAATATGTTCTACAGCATATAATATTTAACTATCCGGCCAGTGCAGACGTAATGAACATGTAGATCATCATACCGATAATGTCGTTTGTAATCGTGATAAACGGCCCGGTGGCCAAAGCCGGATCGATCTTCAGTTTATCGAGTGTCATGGGAACCAGCGTTCCGAAGATACTGGCGAACATCACGACCGCAAAGAGGCTTAAAGAAACCGAAGCGGTGATGCCTCTGTCGCCTAACATGAAGAAATTATAGATAAATACGACTAAACTGATGATGCTGGCGTTAATCAGCGAAACGACAGACTCCTTCAATATCTGGGGCAGAATGTCTCCTTCCTTCAAACTGTTGTTAGCCAGACCTTGCACCACGATGGCGGAAGACTGGATGCCTACATTTCCGCCTGTCCCTCCGATTAGCGGGATAAACAGCGCCATCTTGGGATTGACGGCAAAATTCCCTTCGAAATTTCCTAAGATCAGTGAGTTGCCGATTCCGCCTATCATCCCGATCAAGAGCCAGGGAAGGCGGGCGGCGGTTTGGGTGAAGACGTTATCCGAAGTTTCCACATCCTGCGAGATACCGGATGCCAACTGGTAGTCACGTTCGTGCTGTTCGCGGACTTCATCCATGACGTCGTCGATGGTGATACGTCCGACGAGACGCCCGATACTGTCGATTACCGGCAGGGCGACCAGGTCATACTTCTCGATCGTCTCGGTCACCTCTTCGATACTGTCGCTGTCGCGGACGGAGATCGGGTCTTTCTTCATCACGTGCTTGATCTTCGAGACGGAAGGATTGGTGATCAGCTTCTGTAGAGGGAGGACTCCGCGCAGGCGTTCATCGTCGTCGACTACGTAGACGTAATAGATTTCATCCATGTCTTCGGCTTGTTTGCGCATCTCGTCGATACATTTGGGCATACTCCAATTCTCGTTCACCACGATCATTTCGGTTCCCATCAAACCACCGGCGGTATCTTCGTCGTATTTCAACAGGTCGACGATATCGCCCGCCTGCTCTACGTCTTCGATGTGCGAAAGAATCTCTTCCTGAGTGTCTTCGTCCAACTCACGCATCAGGTCTACAGCGTCGTCGGTCTCCATATTGTCCACGAAGCGTTTGGCAATCAGTTCGTTCGGGAGTTCCTTCAGTAACTTGTGACGGTCTTCTTCGTCCAGTTCCATCAGGACATCCGCAGCCTTTTCGCCATCCATCAGCAGATAGAGGTAGATCGCCTCTTGCAGATCAAGCTCCTGGTACAGTTCGGCTATGTCCGCCGGATATAGTTCGTGCAGTATCTCCTTGATCTTTGCGTCATCCTTCTCCGTGATGATGTCTTTCAGATTGTCTATATATTCTTTCGTCAGTTCAATCATTTCTCTGCCTATTTTTAGAAGATGAACAACTTGCTTTGTTTTATGTTTGGTAAATGCTGATTTATCAGCGAGCTAACAAACGAGGGTTGTCTCGTGGCTGTAGGCTCTCTTTTGCCGTCTGCTTCAGCAGACGGTTTAAAAAATTTAGAGGCAAAGCCTCTTCCTCTGTGGACTTCAGTCCCTTTCATCTATTGTATCAAAAGGGGTTAAAACCCACAGAGGAATCGGCAAAGCCGGAACAATCATCTATCCGTCTGCTGAAGCAGACGGCAAAAGAGAACTTGCGGCACAAGGCGCAGTCTTGTCTGTTAGCTCATTGGTAAATCTTCATTTCTCTGTATTATTCAAATTTCGCTCCGTTATCAGCGTCAATTCCACGAACTGCTCTACGGATAACTGTTCCGGTCGTTTGTCGAAGATCGGGAGCGAATAATCGGGACAATCCTTACCTAATAGAGGTTTCATGGAGTTGCGTAATGTTTTGCGGCGTTGGTTGAACGAGGTTTTGACAACCGTCTTGAACAGTCTCTCGTCGCATCCCAACGATTTCCGGTCGTTACGCACCATCCGTATCACCGCGCTCTTGACCTTTGGGGGCGGATCGAATACTTTCTCGCTGACTGTAAACAGATATTCCACTTCGTACCAGGCTTGCAGCAGGACGCTCAAGATACCGTATGTCTTACTGCCCGGACCGGCGGCAAGGCGTTCGGCTACCTCTTTCTGTATCATGCCTGAACAGCAGGGAATAAGCTCCTTGTAATCGAGCACTTTGAAAAATATCTGGCTGGATATATTATAAGGATAGTTACCGATCACGCAAAACTGGTCCGGAAACAACTTGCCGAGATCCAGACGCAGAAAGTCTTCCGCCAGAATCTTGCCTTCCAGGGCGGGAAAGTTCTGTTCCAGGTAATCGACCGATTCCATATCCAGCTCCACTACTGTCAGATCGTGTCCTTTTTCCAGTAAGAATTGGGTGAGGACGCCCATCCCAGGGCCAATTTCCAGTACAGGCAACTGCTTGTAATCGGACAATGTATCTGCAATACGCTCAGCTATTTGCAGGTCTTTCAGGAAATGTTGTCCTAACGCTTTCTTTGGCTTAACTAATCTCATCCACTTCTTTGGTGTAATGTGTTCGTATTTAAATATAATGCTTATCTTTGCAGGCGTACAAAAATACAACAAATAATTTAAAGTCATCTACGCATAATGGATTTTAAAGCAATTCTACGCACGTTTCTCAAGATAATTCTCCCGCTTGCTTTCGGTTGTTTACTTCTCTGGTATCTGTATAGTAAGATGGATATTGGCGAGATTTGGAATGTCATTCGCAAAGGCGTTCGCTACGACATTATTCTTTTTTCCCTTTTGTTCGGTTTGGGGGCTAATATTATCCGCGGATTGCGCTGGGGCTTGCTGATCCGTTCGTTAGGTGACAAGGTGAAGACGAGTAATGTAATTTATGCCGTTTTGGGAAATTACGCCGTGAACCTTGTGCTGCCTCGTGTGGGCGAAGTCTGGCGTTGCGGGATGATAACCAAATATGACAAGATCCCGTTTACCCGGCTGTTGGGAACGCTGCTGATCGACCGTGTGAGCGATACTATTATGGTCGGGCTGATCACAATGTCTATTATTATCTTTAATTTTGATTTCTTCCGTAGCTTCTTTGCGAAGAACCCGGCATTGCTGGATGGCTTCCAGTCGATGTTCAATTCTATATGGATTTACGTAGCTGTTGTAATTTTTATCGCTGGAATTTGGTTTATATTCACATATATGAGTAACTTTACGCTGGTCAAGAAAGCGAAGTCGATGTTGCAGAACATTTGGGATGGAATGAAAAGCATTTGGCTGATGAAGCGTAAAGGTCTTTTTGTGATTGAAACCTTGTTGATCTGGACAGGTTATTTCCTGTATTTCTACATAACATTCTATGCTTTCGACTTTACCCGTGATCTGGGCGTGACGGTTGGTCTGATCGCTTTTACAATGAGCAGTATCGCCGTGGCAGTGCCCGTTCAGGGAGGTATCGGCCCGTGGCACTTTATGGTGATTGCCACTTTGATGTGTTTCGGGGTAAAGGAAACCGATGCTGCGGCTTTCGCGTTGGTAGTGCATACGGTGCAAACCGCGTGGCTCGGATTGACCGGTCTGTTTGGCGTGGTGGCTTTGCCGTTCACGAACAAGGAAGTGCCGGTCGCTGTTAATGAATAATACTATTGCATAAAAATAAAAGTAGCACAAATTAAATTTAACTTCTATGTCAGCAGAAATCAAAAATCTTTCTCCGCAGCCAGTCTGGGGTTATTTCTATGACCTTACGCAAATCCCTCGTCCGACCGGACACATGGAGGCTGTAACCCGTTTTATGGTAGCTTTTGGTAAAGGATTGGGATTGGAAACCTTGCAGGACGAAGTGGGAAACGTTTTGATTCGTAAACCGGCTTCTCCGGGAATGGAAGGACACAAAACCGTGACCATGCAGTCCCATCTCGATATGGTTCCGCAGAAGAACTCTTCAGTAAAACATGATTTTCTAACCGATCCGATCGATGCTTACATAGATGGAGATTGGGTGAAGGCACGCGAAACGACATTAGGCGCCGATAACGGCATGGGAGCCGCTTTTGCTATGGCTGTCTTGGCGGACAAGACGTTGAAGCATGGTCCGCTGGAAGCTCTTTTCACCATTAACGAAGAAGTAGGAATGGATGGGGCAGTCGGTTTGAAACCGGGTTTCCTGAAAGGGGAAATCCTGTTGAACTGTGATTCGGAGGAAGAAGGCGAGCTGTTTGTCGGCTGTGCCGGCGGCGCCGATCTGAATGTCTCCATGCAATTCAAGGAAGATACTTATATCCCGGAAGGCGATGTTGCCGTGAAAATCAGCCTGACCGGCTTGAAAGGCGGCCACTCCGGTGTGGATATCCATTTGGGACGTGCGAATGCGAATAAGCTGATGTTCCGTTTCCTGAAAGAAGCCGTGCGCGACTATGGAGTTCGCCTGTCGTCTATCGACGGCGGTTCGTTGCGCAATGCAATCCCGCGCGAAGCTTTTGCCATCATAACGATTCCGGGTGATAATGTGGAAGCGCTTTGGGAGCTTGTTTCCGATTATCAGGAAATGTACCGTTCCGAATATAAGGGCATTGAACACAATATTAATTTTACGGCCGAAATGACCGATATGCCGGCAACTCTGATCCCGGAAGAGATTCAGGATGATCTGATCAATGCGATAGAAGGTTGCCAGAACGGTGTGATCAGTATGCTGGTCGATTTTCCGGGCACGGTCGAATCGTCTACAAACCTGGCAATCGTCAAGTCCTCGAACGAAATGATCGAGATTCAGATTTTGGTTCGAAGTTCGTCCGAGAGCCATAAGGAAGCCGTTTGTTCGAGTTTGGAAAGTATTTTCTCTTTAGCAGGGGCAAAGGTGGAATATTCGGATGGTTACGGCGGATGGCAGCCCAATATCGATTCGCCGATCCTGAAAATCATGCAGCAGGCTTATCTGGATCTGTACGGAAAGAAACCGGAGGCAAAGGTTATGCACGCCGGTCTGGAATGCGGTATCATCCAGGAATCCTATCCCGATATGGACATGATCTCTATCGGTCCGGACTTGCAGCATCCGCATTCTCCTGACGAGCGTGTCAGCATCCCGTCTGTTGCCCGTACTTGGGACTTTATTGTGACGACGCTTGCGAGAATCTGATTCGTATATACATTAATATAATAACATAATAGGAAGAGGGTGTGTCAAAACCGTCGCATCCTCTTTTTTTATGCGCAAAGTCCGAACTTTCCCAAGCTCGGACTTTGTTATGTCAAAGTTACATTTTCGTCCTTACATTCCCAACCAAACAGTTCTTTTTCCGCAGCGAATTGATGAAAACATAGCGGAGAACGCTCCTGTGCGCATCGTCAACGCGATAGTTGATAACCTT
>NZ_JACOOJ010000040.1 GCF_014287585.1 Parabacteroides hominis
AATGATTTTGTCCATATTTTTTGTTTGCACTTATAATATAGACTTTTATTTTTTAAGCTGTGCTCTTTTATTAATCAAATACACTAAAAGCAGCCATACAGCAAATGTGAACAAGACCCATTCATAGAACATGCACTACTAATTCGATTTTGACGGGGTAGTAGTGACATTTTGATAAAACAAATCTAAAATCATATTTTCACCCTCTCTAATTTCTAACTTTGCAGTCAATAGCAAACAGTCCGAACTATGAGAATTAGACCCGTCCGACGAAATCCTTCCGCATCGGACTGAACGTATCGATCAGAACTCCTGCTTCCAGGCACCGGCAACCATGAAGGACACCCGGTTTCATATAGACTCCGTCGCCTGCACGGACGATCTTTGTCTCGCCATCCGTCGTGAACTCGAACACGCCGCTTGCCACATAAGTCGCCTGCGTATGCGGGTGTGTATGGGGCGTACCGACAGCCCCGGTTTCAAACTTGACTTTGACCATCATCAGGTCGTCATTGTAGGCCATAATCTGACGGACGACACCCTCGCCGGCATTCTCCCACTTTATCTCGCTCTCATACTGAAAATTATTACTTTCCATATCCATCGCAATTCTGTTTATATGCAGACAAAAATAGAAATAAATACAGAAACGGGAATAGGATTATCCGTCAAATTGTCCTACTTTTGGGGAATAATATAAATCTATATTCACATGAAAAGCAAGATTTCCACTGGGGTGCTCTTCGCCATGCTTCTGCTTATGGCTATGCTTCCCCGAACAGGACATTCACAAGAAATCGATCCCAACGCCTATTATGAGATCGTAAGCAGTAACAATCTGGTTCTCGACAACCAAGACAGCGAAGATGACGGGACGCAGATATTCATCAACAACCGTGTAGAGAACCGGATGTCGCAGGTGTGGCAACTGACGACTCCCGGCTATGGGGTCTATAAGATCTGCACGCCCCTCTCCGACAAATGCGTGGACAACAACAACACGAAAGAACCGGGTCCGGTTATCCAGTGGGACAACGGCGCGACCAATATGAACCAGTTCTGGAAACTCACGAAGGTAGGCGAAAACACCTACACGTTCACCAGCATAGCCAACGGACTGAACCTCGGTATCAGCGACGACGGTCAGCCGGGGAAAGCGGCTCTCCAGCTTACTGCCGATTCGACCAGTGCCAGACAGCACTGGACGCTGCGCCGGTCGAACATCAAAATAGACAAGGAAGCCTTGCGCGGTTCGAGCGACAACGATTGGGAGAACGAAACCATCTTTGCCGTCAACAAGGAGCCGGGGCATACGACTTATGTCCCCTTCCCTTCCGTCGAAAGCCTGAAAAACTCTCCCGACTACCGCAAAGCCTGGCTTCGCCCGAACTCCCCGCGCTACCAGTTGTTGAACGGCAACTGGAAATTCAACTGGGTGAAACAGCCGTCCGAACGTCCGGTCAATTTCTATAAACCGAACTACGACGTTTCCGGCTGGAAAGAAATTCCGGTTCCTTCCAATTGGGAAATGTATGGGTACGGCACTCCTATTTATACGAACATCACCTATCCACACCGCAACAACCCTCCTTTTATACAGGGAAAGAAAGGATATACGATCATGGACGAACCGAATCCGGTCGGTTCTTACCGCCGCGACTTCAATATCCCGGACGATTGGAAAGGGAGTGAAATTTTTATCCATTTCGATGGTGTCTACAGCGCCATGTATCTCTGGGTGAACGGGAAGAAAGTCGGTTACAGCCAGGGAGCGAACAACGACGCGGAGTTCAATATCACGAAATATGTAAAGCCGGGCAAGAACGTGCTGGCAGTCGAAGTGTATCGCTGGAGCGACGGCAGCTACCTGGAAGACCAGGATATGTTCCGCCTGAGCGGTATCCATCGCGATGTTTATCTGTTCGCAACTCCCAAGCTGCGTTTGCGCGATTACTATCTGACCGCTTCATTTGCGGGGGATGATCTGAGCCGGGCGACATTCGATGTCCGTACGAACGTGACGAGTTATGGCAAACCGGTGGACGAAGCGGTTGTCGACATCACGCTGCTGGACCAGGACGGCAAGCAGGTGGCTTTCATATCCGACGTAGTCAAGGATATCAAAAAAGGACAGGAAGCAGTCAACACGGCCAGCGTGGAAGTCAAGAACCCGCACCTATGGTCAGCCGAAACCCCTTACCTCTACACCGTCATACTGGATCTGAAGGACAAGACAGGCCGGACGCTCGAAGCAATGACCACGCAATTCGGTTTCCGCAAGATCGAGATCAAGAACAAGCGGGTATATATCAACAACGAGCAGGTGTTCTTCAAAGGGGCCAACCGCCACGACATCCATCCGCAACACGGGAAAGCGGTTCCGGTCGAGTCGATGATCGAGGATATATTGCTTTTCAAACGCTATAATCTGAACACGATCCGCACGAGCCATTATCCGAACGATGCCAAGATGTACGCATTGCACGACTACTACGGTCTCTATGTGATGGACGAAGCCGATATCGAGTGCCACGGCAACCATTCGATCAGCAACAAGGAAAGCTGGCTGCCCGCCTATGTGGACCGTATGGTTCGCATGATCGAACGCGACAAGAACCACCCGTCCGTCATCTTCTGGTCTATGGGTAACGAGGCCGGCGACGGGAAGAACTTCGACACGGTATATAAGGAAGCCCGCAAACTCGATCCGCGCCCGATCCACTATGAAGGGAAGAACCGGATCGCCGATATGGATTCCCGCATGTATCCTTCCATCGAGTCGATGAAGCAACAGGACGAGGAGAAGAGCGACAAACCGTTCTTCCTTTGCGAATATGCGCACGCAATGGGTAATGCGATCGGTAACCTCGACGAATATTGGGATTACATCGAAAACCATTCCTGCCGCATGATAGGCGGTTGCATCTGGGACTGGGTGGACCAGGGCATCAACAAATATGGCGAATTGCCTGACCGTTACTACTTCGGCGGCGGCTTCGGCGACAAACCGAACGATTTCGATTTCTGCTGTAACGGCATCGTGACTCCCGACCGCCAGGTGACTCCTAAGTTGATCGAGGTGAAGAAAGTGTACCAATACATCAAATTCAAACCGGTAGACCTGAAAGCCGGCAAGGTGAAGCTGGAAAACCGCTATGATTTCCTGAATCTGGATCAGTTCGATTTGCAATGGCAGTTGCTGAAAGACGGCCAAGTAGTCGAATCGGGCGTATTGCCCATAGGCGATGTAGCTCCGAACAAAGATATCGAAGTGACGATTCCTTATAAAACGGCTTTGGATGCCGGCAGCGAATACTTCCTTGACTTGTCGGCCCGATTGAAAAAGAATTGCAACTGGGCGAATGCCGGACACGAAGTGGCATCCGAGCAATATCCGTTGACCGGAAAGGTTGCGGTAGCTCCTGTCGGCACGGCTTTCAACGACACACTGAAAGTGGAAGAAGAGAAAGGGCAGATTGGTTTCCGCGCTCCGGGATTCTTCATCGCTTTCAATCCGGAGACAGGAAAGATGATCTCCCTGCGTTATGCCGGTACGGATATGATCTATAACAAGAAAGGTTTCGATCTCAACTGGTTCCGTGCAATGGACAATGACAAGCGGGATTATCTGCCGACCACCATCACAAAACAGGCATTCGGCTGGAAGCTGGCCGCCGACAAAAAGTCGGTTACCGTTACCACAAGCCTGGAAGCTACCGTAGGCAGCGGAGACAAAAAGGTCACACTCCCATTCGACGTCACCTATACGGCCTATGCAAACGGGACGGTCGATGTGGACGCGACTTTCAAAGCCGGCAACGACTTCAATCTGCCGCGCCTCGGCCTTCAGGTTGCCTTGAACCCGACGCTCGAAAAGGTGGAATGGTACGGACGCGGCCCGATCGAAAACTATTGGGACCGCAAGAATGCTGCTTATGTCGGCCTGTATAAGAATACGGTAACCGGCATGGAAGAAGCCTATGTCCGCGCCCAGTCGATGGGGAACCGCGACGATGTACGCTGGCTGACGCTCAAGGGCGACGATGGGCAAGGCATCCGGATCACGTCTAAAGATCACCTGAATTTCAGTGCACTCCACTTCACCGATCCGGAGCTGTGGGGACTGACCTACGGGCACGACCTCGACAATATCCGCCGTGCGGAAGTGATCCTGAGCCTCGACTGCATCCAACGCGGCATCGGAAACGGCAGTTGCGGCCCAGGCCCGCGCCCGCATTATGAGATTGAAAAGGACAAAGACTATAGCTACTCGTTCCGTATCGAGAACGCGAAGTAGCCTGTCGGCAGAATGATGATTTACAGATGTGATTATATTCATGTCTGTAAATCATCATTCAAACAAAACAACCATTTATTCAGACCATATAAAGAAAGGATGAAGAAAATTCTATTAACAGCAAGCCTCGCCTTACTCACATGGGGATCGACTTGCCTGGCGCAAAGCGCGTATTTCAGCGACAGCAAAGAATGGCTCCGGAAAGCCGAAGCCTGCAAGCCGGAGTTGAGCTATCAAACCATTTCGCCCGTAAAAGCCGTCCGTTCCGTACAGGACGCAAAAGCATTCCAAGGCTGGCGGATGGAAGATGCCGGACAACCGGACATCCTCTTCAACGAGCCGTTCAAAAAGCATCCTGCCATCACCCTGGATTTCGGCAATCATTATACCGGCTATCTCACTTTCTCCATCAAACCGGACGGTTTGAAAGCGGCTGACGCACCCGTCCGGCTTAAGTTCACCTTTACAGAAGTGCCGGGTGAATTGAACACGCCGCTCGAACCCTATAAAGGCGGCCTGGCCCGTTCCTGGGTGCAGGACGAGATCGTGACGATCATGAGTGTCCCCCACGAGATGATGATCCCGCGCCGCCTGTCAGGACGTTACCTGAAAATCGAACTGTTGGGAATATCGGGCAGCTTCGACTTCGTGTTCGACAAGCTGGCCTTCAAGGCACAGACCTCCGTCACCAACGAAGCTCCGGCTTTAGCCTCCACCACCGATCCTCTGATCCGGGATATATACAAAGTGGGCTTGAACACCCTGAAAGAATGTATGCAGACCGTTTATGAAGACGGGCCCAAACGGGATCAGCGCCTGTGGATCGGCGATCTCTATCTCGAAGCATTGGCAAACGCCTATACGTTCAAGAACCATGAACTGACCAAGCATTGCCTGTATCTGCTTGCCGCATTGGCCAACGACGAAGGCTTGCTGCATGCCACCCTGCTCGAAAAACCCAAACCCCATCCGCAATACGGCACGCATACACTGGATTACTGCCTCATTTATAATGTCGCGCTGTTGGAATACCTGAAAGAGACGGGAGACATGGAAACAGCGAATGACCTGTGGCCTGTTGCCGTCCGCCAGATAGAATTGGCGCTTCGCCAGTTCTCACCGGAATGGGTCTATGACATGGACAAGAAACCTCAATACTGGCTGGTATTCGACTGGAAAGACGGCTATGACCGGCAGGCCTCCATGCAAGGATTAACGATTTTCGCCCTGCAACACAGCTACGAACTGGCTAAAATGTTAGGCAGAGAAAAGGAGGCCGGCGAATGGCCGGCAATAGCCGGAAAGATGAAGAAAGCTGCCCGCCAGCATTTCTACGACAAGAAACGGGGCGTAATGGTCAGTGGCAAAGACAAGCAGGTCTCCTATCTGTCGCAGGTTTGGATGATCCTGTCCAACACGCTGAACAAGAAGGAGGGAGCTAAGGCGATGGCCACCGTCATGTCCATGCCCGACGCTTGCTATCCGGGTTGCCCCTATGCTTACCATTATGTAATAGAAGCCCTTCTGCAATGCGGCATGCAGCAAGACGCACGCAAGCTGATTACCGATTATTGGGGCAGCATGGTAAAGCGGGGAGCCGATACCTTCTGGGAAGTCTATGATCCGAACAATGATTACCTTTCCCCCTATGGCTTCTTCGTAATCAACAGCTATTGCCATGCCTGGAGTTGCACTCCGGTCTATTTCATCAACAAATATCCGGAAATATTCCAAAAATAGCCTCTCCCAAGCTGGAAAGTGGTTGTCGCGACCCGCCGACGACCACTTCCAACCTCAAAAACTCTTGTCGCGACCCGCGACAGCCACTTTCATCCTCAAAAGTACTCGTCGCGACCCGCGACAGCAACTCCTAAAAAGGCAAACTTACAAAAACAAAGGTAAAATAAGTATTCTCATTACTATTTATAACACAAAGCGCCCTTATTTATATCAATTCATCACAAGCATTATATTTTTTATACATCAGAACACTATTTATGTACTTAATATATCAAAACGTCGTACATTTGCATTGTAATAAAACAAAAAGATATAATAAACAAAACAACAACAGTAAAATGACAGAACCAATCAGATTCACAAAGATGCACGGAGCCGGAAACGACTATATATACGTGAATGCAATGGCTTTTCCGGTCCGAAACCCGGAAGAACTTGCCATCAGGTTGAGTGCTCCTCATACCGGGATCGGCTCGGACGGGCTGGTTCTGATCGGTTCGTCGAAGATCGCCGACTTCAGCATGCGTATTTTCAATGCGGACGGCTCCGAAGCCATGATGTGCGGAAATGCCTCCCGTTGTATCGGCAAATATGTATATGACAAGAGGCTGACGGACAAAAAGACCGTTACGCTGGAAACATTATCCGGCATCAAGGAATTGCAACTGACCACCCGGCAGCTTTCCGGTTCCCGCGAAGAGGTAACCGAAGTGACGGTCGACATGGGTTGTCCTGTTGTGGGTGAAACAGCCCTCCAAATAGAAGCCGGAGGCAATTCCTATACGGGGACGGTCGTCTCGATGGGGAATCCGCATCTCGTCATTTTTGTTGAAGATATTACGAATATAAATCTGCCGGTCATCGGACCTTTATTGGAATGCCATCCGCTGTTCCCGAACCGTACGAATGTCGAATTTGTTCAAGTATTAAGTACGGACAAAGTGCGGATGAGGGTTTGGGAACGTGGGTCCGGCATTACGCAGGCTTGCGGGACCGGAGCCTGTGCGACAGCCGTAGCAGGCGCAGTACGCGGGAAAACCGGACGGAAAACCAAAGTCGTCATGGATGGGGGCCCTCTCACCATCCGTTGGGACGATAGTTCCGGACATGTCTATATGACCGGCGGGGCGGTCAAGGTATTCGAGGGGGAACTGGAAGTATAAACACAACAAAAAACAATCGATAGAGTATGGCACTGATTAATGAACATTTCCTGAAGCTGCAAAACAACTACCTGTTCTCGGACATCGCAAAGAGGGTGAACAGTTTTAAGGTTACACATCCGAAAGAGAAGATCATCCGCATGGGTATCGGCGATGTGACACAACCGTTAGCCCCTGCCGTCATCGAAGCCATGCACAAGGCGGTCGATGAAATGGCAAGCAAGGATACATTCCACGGATACGGTCCCGAACAAGGCTATCCGTTTCTGATAGATGCCATCATCAAGAACGATTACGCCAGCCGCGGCATCTTCCTCGAACCCGGCGAAGTGTTCGTGAGCGACGGCGCCAAAAGCGACTGCGGAAACATCGGCGATATGCTTCGCCACGACAACAGCATCGGTGTGACAGACCCGGTCTATCCGGTATATATCGACTCCAACGTGATGAGCGGACGGACCGGCACGCTGGAAGGCGGCAAATGGAGCGACGTGGTCTACATCCCCTGCACGGAAGCCAACAACTTCGTGCCCGACCTGCCCAGCCGCCGCGTAGACATCATTTACCTCTGCTACCCGAACAACCCGACCGGGACGACGCTCACGAAAGAGGAACTGAAGAAATGGGTGAACTATGCCCTTGCCAACGACTGCCTGATCATGTACGACTCAGCTTACGAGGCCTACATCCAGGACCCCGATATCCCCCACTCGATCTACGAGATCAAGGGGGCGAAGAAGGTGGCGATCGAGTTCCGCAGCTTCTCCAAGACAGCCGGTTTCACAGGTGTGCGTTGCGGTTACACGGTTGTCCCGAAAGAGTTGAACGCCTTTACCCTGGCAGGCGAACGGGTTCCGCTTAACCGGATGTGGAACCGCCGCCAGTGCACGAAGTTCAACGGCACGAGCTACATCACCCAGCGAGGGGCCGAGGCAGTCTACAGCCCGGAAGGGAAAGCTCAGATCAGGAAAACGATCGATTATTATATGACCAACGCCCGTATCATGCGGGAAAACCTCCGGAGCTGCGGCCTGCGGGTGTACGGCGGCGAAAACGCCCCTTACATCTGGTTGAAAACACCGGACAGACTCTCCTCTTGGAAGTTTTTTGACAAGCTGCTTTATGAAGTCAATATAGTAGGGACCCCCGGCGTGGGGTTCGGGCCCAGCGGCGAGGGTTTTCTCCGCCTCACCGCTTTCGGAGACAGAGACGACACGTTGGAAGCCATGGCCAGGCTGAAGAAGTGGTTGCTCTGAATTAACTGTCGATGCAGAAGGGGGGAGAAACTGCGCAAATCCCCTCCCCCCTCACATGTCCTGATTGCAAGGAAGCATAGGCAAAGTGTTTAACGGTTATCCAACAGAAAGAACATGATGAAAACAACGACTTTCAAGCGGACGGTTTTGTCCGCTACGGCTCTACTTATGTCCTTTTCGGTCTTTGCACAGGAAGAAAAGAAGTTTGAAATTGCGCCGGCTGCCGACCTCGTCAGCAGCTACGTATGGAGAGGAATGTACCAGACAGGTCCTTCCGTCCAGCCCAGCCTCGGCATGTCATACGCCGGGTTGTCTCTCACGGCGTGGGGTTCCACGGATTTCTCGACATCTTCGGATGAGTACAAAGCAAAGGAATTCGACCTCACATTAGGATACGGAATCAGAGGATTCAGTATAGCAGTCACCGACTATTGGTGGTCCGGCGAAGGCGCCCGGTACGGACGCTACGCCACAGACCACTATTTCGAAGGGACGATCGGTTATAATTTCGGCGAGAAGTTCCCCTTAAGCCTGACCTGGAGCACGATGTTCGCAGGCGGCGACAAGAAAGAGAACGGAGATCAGTTTTTCTCCTCCTACTTCGAAGCAGCCTACGACATCAATGTGTGGGGCGTCGACTTCACCCCTTCCGTCGGGATCTCACCTTGGAAAGGGATGTACAGCGACGGCTTCGGCCTGAACAGCATCGCGCTGAAGGCAAGCAAGGAAATAAAAATAACAGACTCTTTCTCGTTGCCGGTATTCACCCAGGCTATTATTGCTCCCGAACATGACGATGTGTTTTTAGTTTTCGGCATATCGCTGTAAACCAGTAACAAAGTTCAGGTTATCAAATAAAAAGAAAAGGGATCGTATAGAAAGGCCCGCCGGGTTTATTGATTTTATAGAATGTTATACCGCAACCATCCCTGACTGAGACGGCAGGCGTTCTATACACCTTTTCTACAGTATTAATCCGGGTGATACATCACCCAAACTCTTTAAGGTTATGAAAAAGATTGAAGCTATTATTCGCAAGACCAAGTTCGAAGAAGTGAAAGAAGCACTTCTCGAAGCAGATATCGAATGGTTCTCGTACTATGACGTACGGGGTGTAGGCAAGGCCCGGCAAGGACGTATCTACCGCGGCGTGGTCTATGACACGAGTTACATCGAACGTACACTCATCTCCATCGTCGTCCGAGACAAGAACGTAGAGAAGACAGTGCAAGCCATCATCAAGGCAGCCCAGACAGGCGAGATCGGCGACGGACGCATCTTCGTCATTCCAGTGGAAGATTCCATCCGCATCCGTACCGGGGAACGCGGCGACATTGCCCTCTACAATGCTGAACAGGAAAAATAAATAAGGGACTATTCGAATAACAGACAATAACAAATACAGATAATTATGGATACAACATATACAATTACAGACTTGGCCCTATCGCTGGATACCGTGTGGATGCTGCTTGCAGCCATGTTAGTGTTTTTCATGCAGCCGGGATTCGCCCTCGTGGAGGCCGGCTTCACCCGGACGAAGAACACGGCGAACATCCTGATGAAAAACTTGCTCGATTTCTCGCTGGGTTCGTTACTCTTCTGGGCTGTCGGTTTCGGTGTCATGTTCGGGGCAGGAGGGTTCTGCGGAATGCCCCATCTTTTCAACATCAGCTTCTACCGATCGGAACTGCCGGTGGAAGGTTTTCTGATTTTCCAGACCGTATTCTGTGCCACTGCCGCTACAATCGTATCGGGAGCGATGGCCGAACGGACTAAATTCTCCATGTACTTGGCTTACTCCATACTGATCAGTATCTTGATTTACCCCGTAAGCGGTCACTGGACATGGGGCGGCGGCTGGCTGATGAACGGCGAGGAAGGCAGTTTTATGATGAACAACTTCGGGACGACGTTCCACGACTTTGCCGGTTCCACAGTCGTCCACTCCGTAGGCGGATGGGTCGCCCTGGTAGGTGCGGCCATCATCGGACCGCGTATCGGCAAATACGGGAAAGACAAGAAATCTCATGCTATCCCCGGCCATAACCTGACGATTGCCTGCCTGGGCGTATTCATCCTGTGGTTCGGCTGGTTCGGGTTCAACCCCGGTTCCCAGCTGGCAGCGGCCGGCGAGGGCAACCGTACAGCGATTTCGCATGTATTCCTGACTACAAACCTGGCAGCCTGTGCCGGTGGATTCACTTCCCTGATCGTTGCCTGGTTGAAGTATAAGAAACCGTCTCTGTCTCTGACACTGAACGGCGTATTGGCCGGATTAGTCGGTATCACTGCCGGTTGCGACCTGGTATCTCCGGCTGGAGCGACCATCATCGGCATCATCTGCGGGGCGGTGATGATCTATGCGGTCGACTTTATCGACCATGTCCTGAAGATAGACGATCCGGTAGGCGCCTCTTCCGTGCACGGTGTTTGCGGTTGCCTCGGAACCATCCTGACGGGGCTGTTCGCTACCGAAGAAGGGCTTTTCTACAGCGGCAGCGCGAACTTCCTGCTGGCACAGTTGTTCGGGGCGGTGATAGTAGGCTGCTGGGCTGCCGGAATGGGGTTCGTAGTCTTCAAAGGGCTTGATATCGTACACGGCCTCCGGGTTCCGGCTCGTGTCGAAGAAGAGGGCCTGGACATCTACGAGCATGGCGAAACGGCTTACAATAGCTAATGGGAGGGTGTGCCTAAATCCTGTTTATCAATGTAGAATGTGATCCCGAACCTAATCCGGGATCACAGAATTTCAATCGACATCTAAAAACAATAAAGATTATGTCAAAGTTAAGATTCAGAGTAGTAGAGACAGCCTTCAAGAAACGGGCTGCAGAAGTACCGGCTCCGGCCGAACGTCCATCCGACTATTTCGGGCAGAACGTGTTCAACCGGGCGAAGATGTTCAAATACCTTACTGAAAAAGCGTACGAACGGATCACGGACTGCATCGACAACGGCGCTCCGCTCGATCGCGAAACAGCCGACGCCGTAGCTGCCGGCATGAAGAAGTGGGCGATCGAAATGGGAGCCACCCACTACACGCACTGGTTCCACCCGCTGACCGAGGGAACAGCCGAGAAGCACGATGCTTTCGTCGAACACGACGGCAAGGGCGGCATGGTCGAAGAGTTCTCCGGCAAACTGTTGATCCAGCAGGAACCGGATGCATCCAGTTTCCCGAACGGCGGTATCCGGAACACATTCGAAGCACGCGGTTATTCCGCCTGGGACCCCTCCTCTCCCGCTTTTATCGTAGGCGATACGCTCTGCATCCCGACCGTCTTCATCGCCTATACCGGCGAATCGCTGGACTACAAAGCCCCGTTGCTGAAAGCCCTCGAAGCCGTTAACAAGGCCGCCGTAGACGTTTGCCACTATTTCAACCCGGATGTAAAGAAAGTGTACGCTTACTTAGGCTGGGAACAGGAATACTTTCTGGTCGACGAAGGTTTGTATGCTGCACGCCCCGACCTGTTGTTGACAGGCCGTACGTTGATGGGACACGAAAGTTCGAAGAACCAGCAGCTGGAAGACCACTACTTCGGCGCCATTCCGACACGTGTCATGGAGTTTATGAAGGATCTGGAAATAGAATCGCTCAAATTAGGTATTCCTCTGAAAACACGCCACAACGAAGTGGCCCCGAACCAGTTCGAGCTGGCTCCCATTTTCGAAGAATGCAACCTGGCGAACGACCACAACCTGCTCGTAATGGCTCTGATGCGCAAGATCAGCCGCAAGCACGGCTTCCGTGTCCTGCTGCATGAAAAACCGTTCAAAGGCGTAAACGGTTCCGGCAAGCATAACAACTGGTCATTGGGAACCGACACAGGCATCCTCCTGATGGCTCCGGGCAAGACGCCGGAAGAAAACCTCCGTTTCATCACCTTCATCGTCAATGTGCTGATGGCTGTATACCGCCACAACGGATTACTGAAAGCCAGCATTTCGAGTGCCACCAACGCCCACCGCTTGGGAGCCAACGAGGCGCCTCCGGCAATCATCTCCAGCTTCCTCGGAACTCAGTTATCGCAAGTCCTCGAACATCTCGAAAAAAGCGAACCGGAAGATCTGATGCTGGCAGGCAAACAGGGCATGAAGCTCGACATTGCCCGCATCCCCGAACTGCTGATCGACAATACCGACCGTAACCGTACCTCGCCTTTTGCCTTCACGGGCAACCGCTTCGAATTCCGTGCCGTAGGCTCCGAGGCCAACTGCGCTTCCGCCATGCTCGCCCTGAACGCAGCCGTAGCCGAACAGTTGAAGACTTTCAAAACCGAGGTCGATGCAAAAATTGCCGACGGCAAGGAAGCATTCGCCGCCATCCTCGAAGTGCTCCGTAAAGACATCAAGGAATGCAAAGCGATCCACTTCGACGGCAACGGCTACAGTGACGAATGGAAAGCCGAAGCCGCCCGTCGTGGCCTGGACTGCGAGACAAGTGTGCCGGTGATCTTCGACAACTACCTGAAAGAAAGCAGCGTCCGGATGTTCGAATCCACCGGTGTCATGACACGCAAGGAACTGGAAGCCCGTAACGAAGTCAAATGGGAAACCTATACGAAGAAAATCCAGATCGAAGCCCGCGTACTCGGCGACCTGGCGATGAATCACATCATCCCGACCGCCACCAGATACCAGACCTCCCTGATCGACAACGTCTACAAGATGAAAGACCTTTTCCCTGCCGATAAGGCGTCCGTCCTTTCATCCCGTAACCTGGAGATCATCGAAGACATCGCCAACCGCACCAACTTCATTAAAGAAAAGGTAGACGAAATGGTAAAAGCCCGCAAAGTCGCCAACAAGATCGAGAGCGAACGCGAGAAGGCAATCGCTTACCACGACAAGATCGTCCCGATGCTGGAAGCCATCCGCTACCACATCGACAAATTAGAGCTGGTTGTCGACGACCAGATCTGGACATTGCCGAAATACAGGGAACTATTATTTATCAGATAGTTTTTTGTTGATTGTTTTGTGTTTACAAGGGGAGCATACTGTGAAGTATGGCTCCCCTTCTTTTTTATTACAAAGGAATTGCATACCTTTGGAGCATAATTCAATAAGAAAGGAGTTTACGTCATGACGGCAATGGAATTACAGCAATGGAAACAGAACTTCATCCGCGATTATCTGGACGAGATAGACGATATGGAGGTTTTGGAAAAGATCAAGAAATATGCCAAAAGCATTATACCCAAGAAAGAAAATCCTCGCCCTTGTATCGTCCATTCTCAGGAAGAGATGATTGCGAAGATCAGGGAATCAGAAGAAGATATAAAACACGGACGTATCATCTCCAGCGATGATCTGGAAAAAGAAATGGAAACATGGTTCTAAAGAAAAAAACTCTTTATTGGACCACCGAAGCCAAAAAAGACTTGAAAAATATCGCGATATATTATAAAAAGGAAGCCTCTAAAGAAGTTGCATCCAAACAAACAAAGGGCATTAAACATTATGTCGATTTATTATTGGCTAATCCTTTATTGGGATTTAAAGAACCTTTGCTGGAAAATGCAGCAAAGGAATACCGGTCACTTATCCATGGCAACTACAAAATAGTCTACCGCATAGAAGATAATACGATATATATCAATCGTGTATTCGATTACCGTCAAGACCCCGACAAACTCAAACAATCTATAAGACAAATATAAACGAATATGAACTACGGATTTGTAAAAGTTGCCGCCGCCGTGCCGCATGTACAGGTAGCGGATTGTTTTTATAATATAGAAAAGATAGAAGGGCTGATGCGAAAGGCATCGGAACAAGGCGTACAATTGATGGCCTTCCCTGAACTGTCCGTCACCGCCTATACCTGCCTCGATCTGTTCGCCCAACAAACATTGCTGGACAATGCGGAAAAAGCATTACTCCAACTGGTCGGAAACACGGCAGACCTGGACATATTGGCCATTGCCGGTGTTCCCCTCCGGACGGAAAACCGGCTCATCAATGCAGCCGCAGCCTTCCGGAAAGGCAAGATCTTAGGAGTCGTCCCCAAGACCTACCTGCCCAACTACAAGGAGTTTCAGGAACAACGCTGGTTCACCTCCGCCACCGAACTGCAGAAGTCCACAATCACGATCGGCGGGCAGGAATACCCGCTCGACAGCCACCTACTGTTCCGTTCAGGACAACTCTCGGTCGGCATCGAGATATGCGAAGATCTTTGGGTTCCTGTCCCCCCCAGTTCGCTATTGGCAATGGAAGGAGCCAACATCATCTTTAACCTGTCTGCAAGCAACGAACTGATCGGCAAACACAAATACCTGCGTTCCCTGATCTGCCAGCAATCCGCCCGCTGCATGGCCGGCTATGTCTATGCCTCCTCCGGCTTCGGCGAATCGAGTACCGACCTGGTCTTTGCCGGTAACGGGATCATTGCCGAGAACGGGAACCTGCTTGCCGAGTCTCCCCGCTTCACGATGGAAGAACAACTTGTCGTCAGCGAGATCGATATAGAGACTTTGCAGAACGACCGGCTTGTAAACACCAGCTTCATGTACGGAGCATCCGGCCTGCTGAAGGAAAAGGCACAGACTGTAGACTTCCAGATCCGGGTTCCGGACGGATTCAGCCTGACGCGTCCGGTCGATCCGCACCCGTTCACCCCCTCCGGAGACACTTTGAAGGAACGCTGCGAAGAAATATTCCACATACAGGTAGCCGGCCTGGCTAAACGGCTCGTCCATGCACATGCTCAAACGGCTGTCGTCGGTATTTCAGGCGGCCTGGACTCCACGTTGGCTTTGCTCGTCACCGTCATGACCTTCGATGCCCTGAAGATACCACGCGAGCAGATCATCGGCATCACGATGCCCGGTTTCGGTACGACCGACCGCACCTATACCAACGCCTGCGACCTCATCCGTTCCCTCGGTGTCACCCTGAAAGAAATCTCGATCAAGGAAGCCTGCCTGCAACATTTCCGAGACATCGACCACGATCCGTCCGTCCACGACGTGACCTACGAAAACAGCCAGGCACGCGAACGAACCCAATTGCTGATGGATGTCGCCAACCAGAAGAACGGCCTCGTCATCGGAACCGGCGATCTCTCCGAACTGGCACTCGGCTGGGCGACCTACAACGGCGACCACATGTCGATGTACGGCGTGAACGGAAGTATCCCGAAAACATTGGTCAAGTACCTGGTCGAATGGGTTGCCAACTACAAGGTAGACGAAGCCTCCCGCCTCACCTTGCTGGACATCGTCGACACGCCGATCAGCCCCGAACTGATCCCGGCAGACGAGAACGGTAACATCAAACAAAAGACAGAGGACCTGGTCGGCCCGTACGAACTGCACGACTTCTTCCTTTACCATTTCCTTCGTTTCGGTTCCCATCCGTCCAAGATCTATTTCTTAGCACAGAAAGCATTCGCAGGCATCTACGACAATGCTACGATCAAGAAATGGCTCTACACCTTCTTCCGCCGCTTCTTCCAGCAGCAATTCAAACGCAGTTGCCTGCCAGACGGTCCCAAAGTCGGCTCTGTCAGCCTCTCGCCACGTGGAGACTGGCGTATGCCGAGCGATGCGGTGTCACGGCTCTGGTTAGAAGAGATAGAACGGATCAGCATATAGTTGCCGGATCGATTCACCCGACAAAGATACGAAACCGTAACAGTCATCAGCGTACATACGTCCGAGCGGTCGAACACAAAAAAAGAGGTCGTGCAATCAAGCACAACCTCTTTTCTTTTTTATCTCGATGAAAGATTATTTACACATATCGCGAATGATCTGGATTAGTTCGTCGCCAATTTCTTCAGCTTCCTGCATCGTGTGGGCTTCGGAATAAATACGGATAATCGGTTCCGTATTGCTCTTGCGCAGATGAACCCATTTTTCAGGGAAGTCGATCTTCACACCGTCGATATCGGTGATATCATACTGGGCGAATCTCTCTTTCACTTTTGCCAGGATAGCATCCACATCGATATCCGGAGTCAGCTCCACTTTCTTCTTCGAAATGAAGTACGGAGGATAGGAAGCACGCAATTCGCTTGTCTTCATCTGTTTCTTTGCCAGATGAGTCAGGAACAGGGCGATGCCCACCAAAGCATCACGACCGTAATGGCTGGCCGGATAGATCACACCGCCATTGCCTTCACCACCGATGATGGCGTTAGTATCCTTCATCTTCGTCACGACATTCACTTCGCCCACTGCTGCCGCGTTATACTCACAACCGTGAGCACGGGTTACGTCACGCAGAGCACGGCTTGAACTCAGGTTGCTAACCGTATTGCCCGGTGTATGGCTCAAAACATAGTCGCTGACAGCCACCAATGTATATTCTTCGCCGAACATCTCCCCGTCTTCGCAGATAATAGCCAAACGGTCTACGTCAGGGTCTACGACAAAACCGACATCGGCTTTGGCATGCTTCATCAAGTCGGAGATCTCCGTCAGGTTTTCAGGGATCGGTTCCGGATTGTGTGCAAAGTTACCGTGAGGAGCACAATGCAACTTGAAAATTTCCTTTACACCCAGAGCAGAAAGCAATTCGGGAATAACGACACCGCCTACCGAGTTTACACAGTCGATAGCGACACGGAAATTAGCGGCCTTGATAGCCTCGACATCCACCAAATCCAGCTTCAATACACTCTCAATGTGCTTTTGGTTGTAGGTATTGTTGAGATAGACTTTTCCTAAATTGTCGACATCGGCGAATACAAAACTTTCTTCAGCCGCTATCTTCAGGACCTCGGCGCCTTCGGCAGCGTTCAGGAATTCACCCCGTTCGTTCAGTAACTTCAAGGCATTCCATTGTTTCGGATTATGGCTGGCAGTCAAAATGATACCGCCACAAGCTTCTTCCCAGGCAACGGCCAACTCGGTGGTCGGGGTAGTAGCCAGATCGATGTCTACCACATCAAAGCCCATTCCGGTAAGCGTACCGAGAACGACTTGTTTAACCATCGGACCGGAGATACGTGCATCACGGCCTACCACGATCTTGTTTGTTGTCACCTTCGTGTTTTTCTTAATGAATGTAGCATAAGCGGCCACAAACTTGACAATAGCCAACGGATTGAGCCCGTCTTCCGGGTTTCCGCCTATTGTCCCACGGATACCAGAAATAGATTTAATCAGTGTCATTTAGTTAGATTTATTTTATAAAAGTATATTTCACTTTCTCAAAAAAGACAGGAGTTCCCGTACTCTGGAAATCACTGCTCATCAGTTTAAACGGAACGATCAGTTTGACAACCGCGCTGTCTCCCACATAAGGAAGTCCGGCACCTAAACCTTCGCAAATAAATATATCATAATAATAATCCATATCCGGATAAAGGCTGGTGTAATAACCATACCTGAACTCAACTGGAGACGTTCCGTTAGAGTGTGGCCCGAGCAGGTCGACAGTACCGGTTCCCATGCTGCTATTTTCCATAAACATCTGAGCAATAAAACGGGAACGGATCGCCGTTTGTCCCAACACCGCACGTTCGCTGTTTCCTCTATTGACGATATTCAGATAAACACCATTATCCAACTCAACAAATTCATTTTCCTTAAAAATACTGTCCTTAGGAAATTCATCTAAAAAGACGAATCCGCTATCAACCTGCAAACGCTCGATCGCTTTTCTTTGGGCCTTCAACATATCAGTGTATGACTTTGTCTTGTCACACGACACCACCATTATGGCAGTGCACATAATCAACAGGATATAAAAACCTCTCTTCATCTGTTACGTATTTATTGTAAATGAATGGCAAATGTATATAATCTCAGCCATATCTCAGGCATGTTTGTTTAAATCTTCTGTTTTATTAGGATTAAATACCCTTAAACCCTCCTCAAACACGGCAACAGCATCGGCCAATGAACCATGGAATTCTCCACCCGAAGCATTTTTATGTCCGCCGCCATTGAAATACCGGCTTGCAAACTGGTTGCAGGGAAAATCTCCGACAGACCGAAGCGAGATCTTCACATAATCCTTATCTTCGCGGATAAAGACACTGAAAGCCACATTCTCGATGCTCAACGGCAGGTTGACAAATCCCTCCGTATCGCCTGTCACATAATGGAAACGGTTCATCTCTTCCAACGAAAGCGTGATCAGAGCGGCGTTTTGCTCCGGATAAACCTTCATCTTTTCATACAAGACGTATCCCATCATGCGCAAACGGCTTTCCGAATAGACCTGGTTCACTTTCCGGTAGATCAAATCCTTATCGATGCCTTTCTTGATCAGTTCGCTTATGATCGTATAAATCTCCGGCTTATTCGAGTTGTAGGTAAACGAACCGGTATCCGTCATCATGCCCGTATAGATACAAGCGGCACAATCCTTATTGATCAGGTCGAACATCCCCATGCGGCAGATGAAACGGAAAACCATCTCGCTCGTAGACGACATTTCAGGATATGACATCGTAACCCGGCAAAAATCGGCCGGATTCAGATGATGGTCGATCATCACCCTACGCCCCTCTGCCGCCACAACAGCCGGAGCCAGTCTCTCGATACGCTTGGGTTCGTTGAAATCGAGGCAGAATATGACATCCGCATCCCGGATCAACTGCTCGGCAAAATCAGGATATTTCTCATGAATGACGATTTCCTTATGACCCGGCATCCATTTATAGAACTGGGGAAAATCGTTGGGAACCACTACCGCCACATTATCTTTTCCATAGGCTGTCAAAAAATGGTACAGTCCCAATGCGGAACCTATAGCATCCCCGTCAGGGGTAACGTGTGTCACTATTACAAAACTTTCGCCTTTCTCGACGTACTTCTTGGCTTTCTGAATTTTCTCTTCGTGAATGATTTTCGTAATCATATATTCTCTTATTTTCAGTGACAAAGGTACTACTTTTTTTAGATTCCGCACAGCTTTAAATTCTCAATCACCCGGACAAAGAGTATAATTAACAACAAAAACAGCGTGACAAACAGATAGCGCGAACGCCCGGTATGGCCATACAATAAGGTGGACAAAAGCATTCCATACGCCACCAGCATCATTAGGAAATCGAACCGGAAAGAAAAAAACGCTCCCGGCACCCGGCTAAAAGAATCTACGATCCAGAGCAAACGATGCGCGAGCCATTCCACAACAACCTGCAACCACTCAGCACCCGGAAAACCTGCCGGCAGCAACATCCAGACCAGGCATACAGGCACCAACAGCGTCGCCAACAAGGTAAGTGGCAGATTCGTCAACAAAAAGACGGTTGAAAATCGCCCGAAATAATAAAGACAGAGGAACGTCGTGCCGATTTGTGCCGACAGCGTTACGGTGATCCATCTCCACGGAGTCAGAAAAAGGGGATTGCGGATTTCTATCAAATGTTGTAACCGGGGCTGAAAATACAAAATGGAAAACACGGCCAAATAGCTTAGTTGAAAACCGATGTCGAACAGAAAAAGCGGTTCATAAACCAACATGCCGAAAGCCGAAGCCGCCAGAATATTATACCGTTCCGTCATCCTCCCCAAGACAAGTCCCGTCAGAAACAAAGTCAGCATCAATCCTGCCCGGACAGCCGAGGCGGCACACCCTGTCACCGCAACAAAAGCCCACAACAACGCAATGGTCGACAGATACCGGACCCACTTGCCAAGCCCGTTCCGGGGGAGAAAAGAAAGAAGAAAAGACAAAAATCCACAGACGATTGCCACATGAAAGCCGCTTACGGCCAAAACATGCGCTACCCCTGTAGCTGAAAAGCGGTCTCTCACTTCCCGGCTCATGGCTTGCCGGTAACCGACGGTAATAGTGGCCAGTACGGATTTTTCTTCATCGGTCAGATTCAGTTTTGCGATCGGTTCCAATAATCGCAACTGTTCTTCCCGGGCCCAACGGGAAAGGGCGGAAACCGGATGTTCCGATACAGATTCAGACTGCGAATAAGCAGTCTTTTGTATCGAAAGGAAAAGCAACAGGGACAAAAAAACCGCTCCCCACAGCCAACGAGTTTCATAACAAAAATATTCCCGCCCTCTCAAGGTAAGACCGGCTGTGGCAAGTGCTATAACAGGCAGCAATAATAATACCCAAGAATAAATACAACACGAAAAAACGGTCTGCAACATAATCCCCGTGATCCAGACAAGCAGCGGACGGGCAAATGGACGGATCTGTAATTCTTTTATCATAATTCTTTCAGTTCCCGGATCGTCTTCAACGGATCAGGAGAACGGAAAACAAAGCTGCCGGCAACCAGCACGTCTGCACCCACTTCAAGCAAAGGTTTTGCAGTCTGCATATTCACCCCGCCATCGACTTCGATCAAGATGTTCAATCCTTTTGCCAAGATCATATCTTTCAGGCGAGCCGTTTTATCTATCGAATGTTCGATAAATTTCTGTCCGCCATACCCCGGATTCACCGACATGAGCAACACCATATCCAAATCCTGCAAGATATCTTCCAACAGGGATATCGGCGTATGCGGATTCAATGTGACAGCCGCCTTCATCCCCGCCTCTTTGATCGCCGCCACCGTACGGTGCAGATGCGTACAGGCCTCATAATGCACATTCATCATATAGGCGCCCGTAGCCGCCACTTCCGGAATGAACTTTTGCGGCTCCACGATCATCAGATGTACATCCATCGGTTTCTTGCAGATCGGTTTCAACGCTTCCAGAACCGGAAAACCAAACGATATATTAGGGACGAACACCCCATCCATGATATCCAGATGCAACCAATCGGCATCACTCTTATTGATCATTTCCACTTCCCGCTGCAGGTTCAGAAAATCGGCAGCCAACAGAGAAGGTGCTATTTTATGTTTCATACTCTTTTTGCTTTTCTGCAAAGGTATGAAAAAAGAAAGAGAATACCAGTAAAGGCATCCTCTTTCCAAATTTCTTAGTTCATTACCAAACCACAGAATTCCGTGCGTAAAGCGGGTTCTGAATGATAAACCCTCGCAAATTGAGTAAGGAAATCAAGTGTTTGCCGACGCGGCATTGTTTTCCTTTCTTTTCGGTTCCTGTCTGTTTTATTTTCTATTTCATTCATACATTGAGTAGAAAGTCTCTTCATAGGCAGCTCGTTTTTTATCTTGTTTGATAATAAAACGGGAAGGCTTTCTCCTTATTGTATGACAAGAAAATAAATTTTCATTTTTACGATCAGGCCATCGACAGCTCAATACTGTTTTCTTCCGCCATACGGCGCATATTCAAGATCGCATAGCGCATACGTCCCAAAGCCGTATTGATGCTAACCCCCGTAATATCGGCAATTTCTTTAAAACTAAGATCCTGATAATAACGCATTTCCAATACTTCGCGTTGGCTGTCGGGCAGATGCTTCACCAGTTTTTTCACATCGGACAATACCTGATGGCGTACGATGTTATCTTCGATCGTACCGTCACAAAGTTTGATATTATTGAAAAGATCCACTTCCACCTCATCGTTTGAAACCGTATTTTCGCTACGTTCCTGGCGGAAGTTGTCGATAATCAGGTTATGAGCAATGCGGGTAATCCATGCCTTAAACTTACCGTTTTCGGTATAACGGCCTTGTTTAATAGTCATAATCACCTTGACAAAAGTCTCCTGAAAGATATCTTCTGTGAGATCTTTGTTATGAACTATAAAGTAAATGTAGGAGTGTATGCTACTTTTATAACGATTCAACAATACATCGAAAGCAGCATTATTACCTTCTGCATAAAGAACAACCAACTCTTCGTCAGTCATCATTCTTAAAGTCTTCATTACTTCTATATTTTTAGTTTTTTCTTGAGTAATGTTTATGCTATAGGCAACGAGGTTTAAAATTGTTAGACAATACTATTATTTATATTTACAAAGGCAAAAGAACGAAAAGTATTTTAAATAGGCAAACATTTCCTTTATTTTTATGCAAAAAAGCCCCCTGCCCGTACGTTTTATGTACGAACAGGGGGCTTTTACGAACAAAGTCGCCATTCACAACAGGCTGGATTTGATAAATTCTTCTATCTCTTGTGCAGTAACAGAATAAACTGGTTGCAATTGATCAAATCCGGCATCTCTTGTGAAACGATTGCTATTAGTAAGCATAGCCAACAAATTTTTAGATTTCAACTTATGCCCGGAATAACTTAAAGCCAAAGAAATTAAATCATTTATAGACATACCACTTTTCAAAATAGAAAAGATATCATAATAATCACGGAAATTACTTCGCCGTAACATGACTTCCATCTTCATTGCCCCTATAGATCTGACATCTGCCAATCTGATGTTATTCAAATAATTCACAGGATTATTGACCGGAGAATACTTTGGACAAGCATAAAACGAAAACTTCACCCCTGATACAAGAAACTCCACATGGTCTATATCCAATATATCTTTATGCTGAATTTCTCCAACCGTAGCAAGCTCTTTTTCTATTTGAAACCAAGCGACTTCCATCTTCTCCGTTTTACAAGTACGCCACTTCATAAAGTCCAAATCTTCACTCTGGCGAGTAGCAATCTGCAAAGACAAGGCAGTACCACCAACCAACAAATAAGGCTTGAGACATTCTAACTTGGAAACAGATTCAAAAACTGACTGTGTATGCGGAGCCAATCCTTTCATGCTAACATTTTATTAAGATGGCGAGTAGCCATAGATTTGATATAGGCATCCGGTTTCTTTACTTTAAAGTAATACCAAGCAAAAAAGCGGTTCAACGTATAAAGATATTCCTCTTGAGGAATAAGATAGTCCAGCCACACTTGTTTTATCTTCTTGAATGAAAATATCTGAAACAGCTGGTTGATTTCTTCCAAATCCAAGTGCAACAAAGTTTTCTCTATCAATATTTCATCCGAAACCTCATTGACCGAGCTTTCATTGTACGACCAGAAACAATGCTCTTGCTTCAACTTCGCCAACAGTTCTTGTTTTACTGCATCTACGGACATTCCCTTCAGTTTTAGAATAAGACAAAAATAATGGTTCTTTTGATCTTACACAAATTATTAAGTGAGTCTTTTTCTGGATTTATTTCATCACGACACGACAATGAAAAGAGCATGCTACATACTTATAAGCATTCCAATAGCCTACTTAACGCTTTCATAATATTCAAATAAACAAATTTGTACTCACTTATTTACAAAAAAATCCTCTACCCGTACATTCAGAATGTTATGGATAGAGGATCATCGAAAGTCTTTATGTTTTTTAGAACTTATAGCCTAAAGTTAATGCGACCTTTGTCGTGTTTGTTTTCAGTGTTGCGGGAATAGATTCAACCAATACATTCTTATTTTCATCTATCAAATGGGGAAAAGGATATACTTCCTCTTTCTGCATACGGTACACGCAAGCCAAATCCACATAGAAATTAGGAGTAAAACGATATCCCAGACCAACCGTATAATAATTTATATGATGGTCTACCGTATAAGCGGTACGCGTTCCGGCAGGATAAACCTCTGTTATACTACCAGTTTCACTATACTTCATGTGTTCCTGAACCGGACTATTCTGCCAAGCACCTCCAACACGAATTGCAAATTGCGGAGTCACCTTGTATTCCGCACCAACTTTCAGCATACCACTGGTACGAAAATCATCCTTTATAAAACCATTGTCTCTAGCTTGGTCATATCCATCCCGATCCTGCAAATGCATCGATTTATAATTTGTCAATTCATAATCGACACTGATAAGAGCGTTCTGTCCTAAAATGGCAGCAGCACTGAATATCCATTTATCCGGTGTACGAAGACGATATTCGGTATAAAAATCCGTTGGCGTTTCAGCCTTCCGAGACATATCCGGATTGCTCGGATCTATCGGATTCTGTATATTTGCATAATAATCATATACATAAGCCTGAGCCTCTGCACTGTAGTAATTCGTCATTTTATACCAGGTAGGTGAATTATAAGCAATTCCCAAACGTAAAAAGTCAGTCGGTCGAGCGATCACACCTAAATTAAATGAATAACCTGTTCCATTCAATGAAGAATAATTATCCCAATAAAGCTGGTCTCTAAAATCATTTTTCTCTGCTTCCGCATTGAAATACCCGAAATCTTCATTGTAAAGAGAAGTTGTACTATAATCGATATCCGTCACAGATACAGTAGCACCGATAAAGAAACGGTTTGAAATATTCGTAGCAAACGAAAAATCATATTTATCTATAGCACCCTTTTCGGAGACAAACATATCAGCAGATTGTACCTCTAAAGGTAGCCATTCTCCTTTCTCATCAAAATAACCAAAAGTAGTATAGAAAGTTCCTGCTTGACCTTTATTATCCGTATCAATCAAACCACCATTATAAGCCAAAGTAGGTAACCATTCCTGAGATAAATACGGATTATATGAATCTGTCGACCAAAGGTCATTTCCAGTTAATCCTTTTCCGGTTGTAGGATCTATACCTAAATTTGCATAACCAGCCAAATAATCAGAGATAGAATTACCTCCGCCCCCCCGACCCATTCTGTACTGACGATTAAAATTTTTCACACGGTTATAAGAAAAACCGACGTTCCACCCGATCACACCTTCATCATTTCCTGTAGGGAAATAGCCGACATAAGCAATATTGTCGAAATTAAACCGGGTCTTCTTATCATCCATTCCGATCCCCAACCAATCTGTTTTTGTTTTGATTGAAGATAAACTTAATGTAGTAACAACTTCTGAACTACGATATATCGCTAAACCGGCAGGATTGGTTCTCATAGCAGAGATATCACCACCTAATGCGCCAAAAGCTCCTCCCATAGACAAATAACGAGCTGTTCCGTTCAAATCATATTGTGAGAACTTATAAGCATCCATTTCACCTTGTGCAAACATAGAGCCACTACCCAAAAGTAATGCTGATGCACATAAACAAATCACCTTCTTCATTGCCTCTTTTGTTTCTAAATATCTTAATAAAGCAAGGACACGACTTGCGTGTCCTTATATAATGACTCTCTCAAAGATTATTTCTATCTACTACGTCCGCCACCACTGGAACGGCTTCCTCCGCCACCGCCATAGCTACCTCCGGATGAACGGGAACCTCCCGATGAAGATGTTCCTACTGAACTCCGGCTACTGCTACTACTTCTTGAAGGAGAAAAAGAGCTACTGCTACGCTGAGAACTTCCACTATAATTATTATAAGAACGGGAAGAACTGCTACTCCTTGCGGGTGCCGTATACTGGCGATTCGAAGAACGGGAAGAACCCGAACCGACTGCACTTTCACGAGAGATCCGTGTACGTTCTCCCGTTACAGCAGAAGAACGTGTGGAAGAAGATGTACGTGCAGAAGTTCCTACACTTGTACGACTTCTTACTCCTGTACTCGTACGGCCATTTACACCAGAACTTGTACGACTCCGAACCCCTTCCGACGAACGAACACGTCCCGTACTGCTACTTCGCAAAGAGGTTGCATTTCCACGACCAGCAGAAGTTCGACTACCGACAGATGCACGGGAAGATCCGTTTCCACTTGTACTTGCATACGAACGACGTCCTACGGAAGTTCTCGATCCTATATAATTATGTCTATACGGTGAAGCATAATGATGGTGATGATGCCCCCAAGAGCCACCCCAATATCCACCGCCCCAATAACCAGGCCCCCAGCCCCAAGACGGGCCCCAGTAGCCGGCATAGAAGCCGCCCCAACCCCAGCCGAAGCCGAAGGACGGGCCGTAGCCCCAATAGCGGGCCGGGCTGTAGATCCAGGGATCATACCAACCGCCGTACCAGCCACCATACCATCCGCTGTACCACGGATCATAGTAACCGCCCCAGCCGTTGCCGATGTTCACATTGACACTTACGTTGGCATTGCCATTGGAATAGTCCGTATCGTAGCCATAACCGTAGTACCCGTCACTCAGATACAGATCGACCTGGTCTGCTCCGGCAATCGTAATCTTGCTCGGCGAATGGTAACGGATGATACGCTCGGTATATTCCGTATCCGAACGGCGTTCCTTTTTAGAACCCGAAACGACCGTTGCTTCATTATCCATATCGTCGTTATATTCGGCCAGGACTTCACCCTCCGAATCTTCGTTATACGGCTCTTCCACGTCGACCGAAGTATAGCGGCGGTTATATTCATCTACATCGCGTTCTTCATCAGACACAGCACTCTTGCGTTTGCTTGTGCTGTATGTAGACGCTATTGCCGTGCGTTCCACTTTCTCTTTAGGCTGTATAACCTTCTCTTCTGTTTTTTCTTTCTTATCTTTTTTGCTGGAAGAGAAATACACATCATCAAAGAACTCCTCCTGGGCTGCGGCACTGAAGCCAACCAGAAGCATCACCATCAAAGACGTTAATTTCATGGGTTTCATATTCGTTTCTCCTCTACTTTATAATTTTTCTACTCTTTAGACTAAATACAAGGGGGTAGGTTTAATTACCCTTTCTGCCTCATCAATAAAAACCATCCATTTTATTGACAAATATAGCTGTTTCCAAATAGTTTCCAAGCATTTATATATACTTTAACGATCCGGACCGCTTCATCGCCCGATAATCCCTATTTATAGATAAGATGCTTTGAGGAAAAGAAACGCTGCATGGCATATAGAAAGGGCTACCTACCGCACTAAATTTGGTTTTATACCCATATATTCTGTAATCGCCAGCGGTGATTATAAAATCAGTGCCGGTGATTACATAATCACCGCCGGCGATTTTATAATCAGCGGCGCTGATTACAGAATATATGGGTATCTAACCTAAAATACAAGCCCTGGAAGAAAAGTTTTGTCCCCCGGTTTTCGCCTTTTAGGATGGAATTATTTATTATTCGTGTACTTCACCAGCAATTGGTTCCGGAGATCGCGGTATGTCTGCATGATTTTGTCGGCACACTCCTGTGCGTAGCTATTCAATAAAGCGGCTGCTTTTTTAGGATTTTTCTTCTGCAAACTGATATACTCCTGTTCGATCTCCGCGTTGCGGGTAAAGAAGGATTCTTCCATCGGAGCGCGGGCAGCCAGTAAATCCTTCTTGCCGTCCTGCCAGTTCAGGTAAAGCATATTGTCTACAAAATCGACAGCCCAGCGGGCGGACCGGTCGCTATAGGCATTCGGATCGTAGGTGCTGTAGACTTCCGGAATAGCGGTCGTACCGGTAAAGACCGGGAAATAAGGAGATGTATAAGCATTATCCACAAACACCCAGTAGACTCCGCCAATCTCACGCGGAAGCCAGTTGCGCAACTGGGCAACCATCCCATATTCGCCATCCATACGGGCGACGGCACGGCGGCGGGTTGTCTGCATCTGCTTCTGCATTTCGCGTGTCGGGAACGGGGTAGCCAGTTTGCTCTTCACCGCTTTCCCGTCAGGGCCGGCATAATACCAGGCGGCATCGTTCTCTTTATCATAGATCGTACCTTCAAAGGTGGAACGTTGGAAAGCCATGACATCCTGTACCGTCAACTTCTTTGCCGGAACGATTGAGAACGGATAGGTGCTGAGCGGTTCCACATATTGTGTATACTGATCGAGGTTCTTGAACGGGTCGTTCGTATGGCGTGAAATCCCGGTCATTCCGGGAGCAAACGTCTCGTTGAACAACCAAAAACGGTTTGTCGACCATTCGCGCGGTGTCGGGGCATACACTTCCTGCCACACAAAAGGATGTTTGCCGGAAGGATCATACCAGCCCCGGTCGACCGCTTCCTGCATATAGTTGGATGAAGCCTTGAACTGATCCGGTTTACCGAGATCGATTTCCTTGATAATGCTCCAGTTCGGGATGATAGCAACCTGATCGTCCGGCAACCGTTGTGCTGCCCAGATAACACCCGGCTTACCGCTTTCGGGTGTCCAGCCTTTCCCCACACTGAAGAGTTCGAGCACCCAGACCTTATCCGGATCGGCAAGCGTCAGGCATTCCGATTCGGGTCCGCAAGACGGCAGAAAGCCGTATTCTTCCATCAAAGAGGTGATCAGAGCCAACGCCTCTTCTGCCGTTTTACAACGTTGAAGCGCAAAGACGGCAGCCTGTTCCACGGTCATGATTTGTTTGCCTTCACCCTTATCGACTTGCAGTTCGGGGCGCTGGCTCATGGTGCTTTCACCGATACAAAGCTGGTATTCGTTAATATGGGAATAGGCGGAATGAAAATAGGTGTAGGTTTCTTCCGCCTGCGGGATATATCCCAAAATCTCTCCTTCCCCTTTTTCCGGCTGGTTACGGGTCAGGATGCCATAATAGACAGGCGCCATCGTCCCTTCGGGATATTTCCGGCCGGGGACAACCTGTATACGGCAATCGGGACCGCAATCGGTATGGGAATTCAACACGCTTCCGTCGGCTGTCGCCTTTTTACCGGCAATGACAACCGTACAGGCATCGCCGGTTTGCACAAGGGCGGCTACGGCAAGCATCACTGTAATTAATTTGAGTTTGTTCATGATATGGTAATTAATAAGTTAAATCGGGATATTACTTCACAGAGGCGCGTATCCGGCTAAGCGACTGCGGAGTAATTTGCAGAAATGAAGCGATATGTTTTAACGGGACACGCTGGAAAAGGTCCGGGCGCGTACGCAACAAGGTCTCGTATTGCTCACGGGCATCACTCCAACTGTCATTGATAAAGTAATTCTCATATTCGCGGAGGTAATAATCCAGCAACTTGCGCATCCAGTTTGCCAGATCGAGTGTCTGCTCACAAAGCTCTTCGAGGCGCCGTGCCGGAATGCGCAGCAAAACGGAGTCTTCCACCATTTCAAGATTATAGGCGGCTATCTCACGGTAAGACATGTTCACGATTTCACCGGACGACACGAACCACAAGGTGACATCGCGCATATCACGCTCCACGAACGAACGGGCCAATCCTTCTTTGACGAACCAAACATACGGATCGCGATCTCCTTCATACACCGCAAAACTGCCTTTCGGAGCAAACACTTCCTCCATCCCTTCCGTCAACTTGCGTACCGATTCATCCGACAACGGATAGAGAAGACGCTGTTGGGCGATGAATTTATCCATATCTTTCATGTCATTACCTTATTAAATCGAACGGCAAAGATATTCAATTTTCGGTTCCGCTTATATAACGCGCCAACATATCCCGCATCCTCCCGGTCGCTTTCTGCAACTGCACGTCGACCGTATTGACGCTTATGCCCAAGTCTTTCGCAACCTCGGCATAGGGCTGCTTTTCTTCCCGCACACGGATAAATATTTCACGGCATCGCTCCGGCAGGCGGTCGAGGGCCTTGACATAGTGGGCGAAAAGCTCCTCGCTGACCAGTATGTCTTCGGGCGATTCGCCGGATACGGCCATGCCGTCAAAAGCATCCGCCGTCACGTCTTTCCGGCGTTGTTCTTTTTCGAGATAGTTCAGGGAAGCATTTTTTATCGTGATAAAGAAATAGTCTTCCAGGTTGGCGATATGGTGCAAGGACTCGCGGCGTTCCCATATTTTCAGGAACACATCGAGGACAACCTCCTGCGCCCATTCTTCCGTATGCAGGTAGTAGTAGGCAATACGGAAGAAACGGTCGAAGCAAAGATTATAAAAGCTACGCAGAGCAGTCTGGGAACTCTCTTCTTCGATCTGCCTTAAATATTTTCTTATCTCCTGCTCTGTCATCGTCTCATCTTCTATAACCTGCGCAAAAATAGTCAAATTTTCAAACTATGTCCATCATAATAAAAAAATCCGGGGCGAAGCATAGGGTATTTGCCGGCTGAACCATCTTAGTAATACGAACAAGAGTATTAACTTATTAAACTATATGAGATATGAAAACGATGCATAAACAACTATGGGGATACTTGCTCATTACACTGTTGCTGGCGGGATTCACGCCTCTGCAGGCGCAAACGGATTCGGCTGACGAAGGGAACTATATTACGGTCAGTGGTATTGTAAAAGATAAAAAGAGCAAAAAGAGCCTGGAATATGTCAACATTTCTATTCCGGGCAGTACGACCGGCACGGTCACGAATGCCGACGGTGAGTTTTCCTTCAAGGTAAAGGATTCCATCCATGCCAAAGAAGTGGAGATTTCGCACCTCGGATATTTCAACAGCAAAATAGAACTCAACGGCAAGGATGTGGAAGAACAGACCGTATGGCTGACCCCTTACACGAATATGCTCGACGAGGTTATCATCCATGCCCGCGACCCGCGCTACCTGGTGGAGGAAGCGATAAAGAAGATTCCGGCCAACTACAATTCGAAGCATAGCCTCCTGACCGGATTCTACCGCGAAACAGCCCAGAAAGGACGCCGGTATATCAACATCTCGGAAGCGGTGATCGATATCTACAAAACGCCTTACAGCGAGGGAGTGGACCGCGATCGCGTACAGATATTCAAAGGGCGCAAGCTGCTCAGCCAGAAAGCCAGCGACACATTGGCTGTCAAACTGCTGGGAGGCCCGAACCTGTCCATCTATGTGGATATGGTGAAAAACCCGGATGTCCTGCTCGACCTGGAAAGCCTGCCTTACTATAAATTCAGGATGGAAGAATCGACAACGATCAACGACCGCCCGCAATATGTCATCAATTTCGAACCGCAGGCCATATTGCCGTATGCGCTTTATTACGGAAAACTATATATCGACAAGGAACGGCTCTCTTTCACGCGGGCCGAGTTCTTCCTCGACATGAACGACCGCAACAAGGCCACGCAGGCGATCCTCCGGAAAAAGCCGTTCGGGTTACGGTTCAAACCGGTCGAAGTCTCGTTCCTGGTCAACTATAAGGAGCGCAACGGGCTGACTTATCTGAGTTATATCCGCAACGGCGTCCGTTTCAAATGTGACTGGAAACGCAAATTGTTCTCGACCAATTACACCATCCTTTCGGAAATGGTCGTAACGGACGGTAAGGAAAGCGGCGCAAACACCATCCCCTACAAGATGGCATTCAAGCAGAACCAGTCCTTATCAGACAAGGTTTCCAATTTCGCCGACGAAGATTTCTGGGGTTCCTACAACATCATCGAACCGACGGAATCACTGGAACACGCTGTCAACAAATTGAAGAAGCAACATAAATAATATACGAATTAAACAATATCCCAATTTGCCAATGAATAGATTAATGTATAAATTAGCAACATGAAAGACCTGCTTATACTTACAAAGATCAAAGATGGAGACGTCAAAGCTTTCGAACAAGTTTTCCGTCTGTATTATGTGCCTCTTTGTATGTATGCAGCCAGCATAACCGGAAGAATGGATATTGCGGAAGAGATCGTACAGGAATTATTCTATGTGTTTTGGAAGGAAAGGGAGCGGTTACAACTGTTCCATACGATAAAAAGCTATTTGTATGGAGCCGTGCGTAACCAATCCCTCCAGTACTGGGAACATCAGGATATACGCAACCGCTACCGGGATGCCGTCCTCTCCCGACCGGACAAAGACGACACACGGGACGATCCGCAGGACCAGATCGAATACAAGGAACTGGAAGCCTTGATCAACCGGACGCTTAAGAAACTCCCCGAACGCCGTCTCCGCATATTCCGGATGCATCGTTTTGAAGGGAAGAAATATGCGGAGATCGCTTCCATCCTCTCCCTGTCGGTCAAGACCGTCGAGGCCGAAATGACGAAAGCACTCCGGACATTACGAGACGAATTAGAGATTTATATGAAATATGATTGAAACAGAAAGAAATAAAAGAAAAACAGACCGGGCGTGGAATACGCTGTATCAACGCCTGGATAAAGAAGGTTTGCTTTCGGGCAGGCCGGCTTCGCCATTCAGAAGCCTTGCATGGAAAGGGGGCTTGGCTGCTGCTGCCGTCGCCCTTCTTTGCCTGCTTGTGTCTGTCGTCTACCTGAACAGGTCCGGGCAGGATGCCGACCCGAATCTGCTCACCCGCCAGAACAGTGAGACGGCAACAACACTGGTAACCACCCTTGAGGATGGTTCCGTGGTCTACCTGGCAGGAAATACTTCATTGAAGTTTCCCGAACATTTCTCTCCGGACCGGCGGGAAGTGAGCTTGCAGGGAAACGCCCTGTTCGATGTCGCCGGTAACCGCGCCCGCCCTTTCGTGATTGAAACGGAAGATACGCGTATCGAAGTGTTAGGAACGGCTTTCAATGTGAAAAGCACCGGCAGCTCTCCTTTCGAACTGTCCGTACAGCGGGGGGAAGTGAGAGTGACGTTGAAGAAGAACGGACAGGATATCCACGTAAAAGCAGGGGAAACCGTTACGCTCCTCTCCCGGAGACTGCAATTGAGCACGACGCCCGACCCGGCACTGTTTGACCGCTATACCGAACGAATCCGGTTCAAGGACGAAAAGTTAGGCAATATCCTGCGGGTGATCAATCTGCAAAATCCGGATATCCGGTTGGAGGCAACGCCGGAGCTATGGAACCGGACGCTTACCGTCACCTTCTCCAACGATACGCCCGAAGCAATGGCTGAACTGATCTGCCTTGCCCTCGACCTGAAGAAAACACGGCAGGACAACACGATCCTCCTGTCCAAACAATAATTTTTCATTTTCAATGTCATGATGTCCTCTACATACCGCCTCCTTTTCTTGTGCCTTTGGATGCTTTTGCTTCCGACAGGTCTGTTACGCGCTGGGGAAGGCGATGATGTGCTGGCCCGCATGATTCATTTATCCAAAGAAAAAAATACCGTTTACCGCCTGCTTGACAAAGTATCGGAACAAACCGGCTTTCTCTTTATCTATGACAGCAAGCTGATCGATAATGAAAAAACGGTACGCATCCCGAAAGGCGACTACACCATCCGGCAGGCAATCTACCTGATCGTAGGAAACAAAGAGCTGAACTTGCGTGTCATAGGCGATCACATCCTGATCTCCGGGCCGCAACCCGTCAGGCAAGTGGCTATTCCCGATACCATTCCTCCGAAAGAGACAGACAACCATTTCATTGTCAAAGGGGTTCTGCAGGATAAGCAGACGAATGAACCGATCGAGGCGGGCACTATAGGAGTCCTTAATACTTCAATCGGCAGCATCACCAATGCAAACGGGGAGTTCCGGCTCACGCTGCCCGATTCGCTCCGCCAGTCCACGCTCTACTTCTCCCACCTGGGCTACGAACCCCGCAAGATAGAAGCCTCCCTTCTCGCCGGACAGAACACGGCGATCGCGCTCGATGCCAAAGTGATCCCGATCCAGGAAGTTGTAGTGCGCATTGTCAATCCGCTCCGCCTGCTTCGTGACATGAAGGAAAATATCCGGAAAAACTATCCGCAATCACCCGCTTACCTGACCACTTTCTACCGGGAAGGAATCGAACGGAAAAACAAATTCGTAGGGCTGACGGAAGCGGTATTCAAAATTTACAAATCCGCCTACAAACACAATCCGACACCGGATCAGGTCAAACTGCTCAAAATGCGCCGGATCATCAGCCAACAGGAAAAAGACACGCTCATCGCCCGGATGAAATCGGGAATCAGCGCCAGCCTGAGCCTGGACTTGATAAAGGAATTGCCCGACTTTCTCCTGACGGATGAAAAGATAGAATCTTATATGTATGCCTCTACCGACATCGCCGTGATCGACGACCGGTTAGCCCATGTGATCTATTTCGAGCAAAAAGAGAATATCAACTCCGCCCTTTACCGGGGAGAACTGTATATCGACACGGAAAACAACGCATTGCTCCGCGCCCGCTTCGAAATCAACCCGAAACATATCAAACAAGCTACCGGAATGCTGGTGGAGAAAAAAAGCCGCAACCTGAAAATCACTCCCCAGAAAGTGATTTATACCGTGACATACAAGCCCTACAACGGCCAGTATTACATCAACCATGTCCGGGGCGACCTCTTTTTCAAGATAAAGAAAAGGAAACAATTGTTCGGAACTTTCCCCCTGCATACCTGGTTCGAAATGGTTACTTGCAAAATAGACACGAACCAGGTAAGCCGCTTTGCCCGTAGCGAAGCATTGCCGACACGAACGATCTTTGCGGAAACCCAGTTTGCTTACGACGAAAAGTTCTGGGGTAACTTCAACGTTATCCCACCGGAAGAAAAGCTCAATGAAGCGATCGGGAAAATATCGTCAAAAATAGAAGAGACAGAAGAGTAACCCCCTAAAAATCATAAAGAGGACCTTTTCTCAAAGGTCCTCTTTATAGGTTTTAATAGGTATTAGTCTTTAAGGCAAAAAGATTGTTTAGGTTATCTGCTTGCAAAGATGAGGCATTTTAAATTACTGAACAAATAAAAAAAGATATTATAAAACACATTTTTAAGATTATCGAAACTTATTTGCAGCTTCTTCTATTTTTTAACAATATAGGACTGCTGCCGGAATACCGGCTCAGAGACATCAAAACCACCTCATATCTTTGATTATGAAGCAAATTAATGCATAATATTTTTATTCTGCAACAAAATAGCTCATTTTTACGATAGATCATCCCTGATCTTTGTTTTAAATACATACAAACAGTTACAGATATTTTTAATATTTCAATACATTAAGTACCGCTTCGGGACCCGATTTTTTCAGTAAATTTGCACCCCGTACCGAGGTGACATTAGGTGCAGACATAACATTCTAAAACAGTTTTATCGTATGTATACCGTTATCAAACGTATGGAGATTTCGGCAGCCCATAGCCTGTCGCTTTCCTATCCGAGCAAATGCGAATATCTGCATGGTCACAACTGGATTATCACTGTGCATTGCCGTTCCAAAGAATTAAACGCAGATGGTATGGTGATAGATTTCAGCCATATCAAACGGGTTGTGAAAGATCAGCTCGATCACCGGAACCTCAACGAGGTGCTCCCTTTTAACCCGACAGCCGAGAATATCGCCCGGTGGATATGCGACCAGCTCCCCGCCTGCCATAAAGTAGAAGTTCAGGAATCAGAAGGAAACACGGCGATCTATGAAAAAGATTAACGAGATATTCTACAGCCTTCAGGGTGAAGGCTTCCATACAGGGACGCCTGCCGTCTTCGTCCGCTTCTCCGGATGCAACCTGAAATGCAGCTTTTGCGATACCCGGCATGAGGAAGGAACCTTGATGTCGGATGAAGAGATTTTACAGGCTATTTCGGCTTTTCCTTCAAATGTCGTTATCCTGACAGGGGGCGAACCTTCGCTTTGGATCGACCAAGCGTTTATCGACCTGCTACACCGGGCGGGGAAATATATTTGCATCGAGACTAACGGGACAAACCCGTTGCCGGAAGGTATCGACTGGGTAACCTGTTCCCCGAAAGGGGCTCCTTTGCGAGTAACGCACATGGATGAGGTCAAAGTGGTTTATACGGGACAGGATCTGACGGAATATGCAGGTTTGAAAGCAACCTGGCATTTCCTCCAACCCTGTTCCTGCCGGAATACAAAAGAGGTGGTAGAGTACATCCTCCACCACCCCCAATGGCGTCTCAGCTTGCAGACACACAAGCTGATTAATATCAGTTGAAAGTTGAAAGTGATGGGGATGCGAAGTTAACTTTTAACTTTCAACTTTCAATTTTCAACTATACCGGACTTCCATCCCGCGCACCCCATCATTCACCCGGCCATTGTCGTAGGCCAGTTGCCCGTTGACGAATGTTTTCCAGACGGCATGATGGAATGTGTAGCCTTCGAAGGGAGACCAGCCGCATTTATACAGTATATTTTCTTTTGCCACCGTCCAGGTTTCTTTCGGATCGACCAGGACAAGGTCGGCATAGTAGCCCGGACGGATATAGCCGCGGCGATCCACACGGAAAAGCTCTGCCGGCATGTGCGCCATCTTTTCTACAACCTTCTCGTAAGTGAAACGGCCTTCCATCGCTAACTCCAACATGACAATGAGCGAGTGCTGGATCAGCGGGCCTCCGGAGGCAGCTTTCAGGCAGCTCCCCTCCTTCTCGGAAAGGAGGTGCGGGGCATGGTCGGTCGCCACGATATCGATCGTGTTGTTGTTAACGGCTTCGCGCAACGCCGTACGGTCTGCCAATGTCTTGATAGACGGATTCCATTTGATACGGTTTCCGAACTGTTCATAATCGCCATCGTGGAACCAGAGATGATGCACGCATACTTCACCCGTGATCTTCTTTTCACTGAGCGGGAGCTTGTTGCTTAACAAAGAAAGCTCTTTTGCCGTCGAAAGATGCAGGATATGCAGGCGTGAGTCGAGGCGCGCGGCCAGCTCGGCAGCTTCGGACGAGGAGGCATAGCAGGCTTCCTCGCTACGGATCTTGCTATGGAAAGAGATATCCAGGTCTTCACCGTACAGGCCCGTATAATGGGCGATGTTCCGTTTGATGACCTCCTCCTTTTCGGCATGGATGGCGATAAGCATTCCGGCTTCGCCGAAAATGCGTTCCAGGCTTTCCTTCTTATCGACCAGCATATTACCGGTGGAAGAACCGAGGAAGAGTTTCAGACCCGCCACACGGCTACGGTCCAGTTTACGGATTTCATCCATATTGTCGTTCGTTCCGCCGAAGAAGAAGGAATAGTTGGCAACCGATGTTTCAGCTCCCCGTTGCAACTTCCATTCCAGATCGGCAAGGGTCGTCGTCTGGGGTTTTGTATTCGGCATATCCATAAAGGTGGTCACTCCGCCGGCTACGGCGGCACGGCTTTCGCTGGCGATATCGCCCTTATGCGTCAGTCCCGGTTCACGGAAATGTACCTGGTCGTCGATTGCGCCCGGAAGCAGATACTTCCCCGTGGCATCGATTGCGGTTGCATCCCCGGCCGAAGCCGGAACATCTCCTTCATATACTGCGGCAATCTTATCATCCTCGATCAGCACCGACCCCGTAAAAGTGCGGCCTTCGTTGATGATAGTGGCGTTTTTTATTAATGTCTTATTCATATCTCTTTTATTTTAGTTGTGACAAAGGTACGAAATTCTCCAATTTCAATATTCCCAAAGAAGACGGGATATGGAAGTCCGGTTCGGCAGCATCAGGGACGATCCAGGACGACCAGATCACGCTGTCTTTGGCATCACCGAAATAATCGGCCCGGTAAACACCCATGCGGATCTCGCCGTCCGGAGAGATCAAACCTAATTCTTTTAGCGACTTCAACGAAATAGAACCTTCCACGCGGTAGGAGTCTTTGCCGACATAGGTTGCCAGCTTCAGATCCTTGAAGTTCCAGTTAAAATCAAACTTACGATAGTTATGCGCTTCATAATCCATCACTTTCCCTTGCGGGTCGATCTCTGCACAATAGTAGGTCTTCATCTCCGGGTCCTTGCTCATGAAAAACTCGATCCGGTCGCCATTGCCGACAGAGGCTTCCGTCTTCTCTTCATTATAGACCAAAGTCGTATCAGACACTACATACAGGAAATAGAGATTCTTCTTATCGTGACAGACATAAAAAGCGGTTTCGTCTTTCTTCGCCCCATCCCAGGGAGCGGTCAGCCCTGTTACAACCGGAGCGATTTTCCAATCGTCATGTTTTCCATCCACATTGATCCCCTTGACAAAAGGAGCACTGATAAACGGCTGCACGGAAATGCTTTTCCCCGGTTCATGGCAGGGAGGGAAGACGATCTTTACATCCTGCCCGTTCATTTTAAGTGACAAAAAACGTTGTTTATGAGTCGGATCAGCTGCTTCGATCTGCCAGTTGCCGTTATGCGGACGGAACATATAAATGCCCGGTGTCTGTATATCGACCTGCAAATCTTTCTGCAGGTCCAGCATCTGCGGCTCATAAGCCGTCACATAAAAGCAGTCGCCGACGGCAACCGCCTGGACCGCTTGATCGTTACGGATCACTTGTATATCCTGCACCGGGAAAGCGGCCGTTTTTTCGGCAGTGGAAGCCGGGAGGATCAGATATTGATAACCGGCATTATCTTTTTTTCCATGATCGATATATAGACTGACAATCTCGCCTTCCACCGTTTTAGGAGCGTACGACCCCATAAAGTCGCACCAGCGACCGGAACGCTTTTCCGAGATAGCCACACATGCGGAGGGTTGCAACAAGATATACCCAGTGTTATCATGGAAGAAACATAGTTTTTCCGCGGAAGAAACATACTTTCCTTGTACCGGCAACCAGTCGCCATCGGCATAACGAAGCAAATCGCCGTGTTTCACCCGTTGGTCGATGGAAGTCGTAACCGCCAAAGTGCTATCCGAATGAATCCCGGCTCCAAGGCAAAGGACATAATCACGGGTAAAGATCCAGGACTTATGCGCATGCAAACCATCCCGGTCCAGGATCATTGCCGTCATTCCGGTCTGTCCGTCCGTCACGCCCCCGACAAAGGCTGTCTTGTTTCGCACATGCGCTCCATAGTGGAAAAAGGCGGGTACGGGAGCTTCGCTCTCATAAGAGGTGATGCCCGGAATCTTGCGCCAGTCCCAGAAGGGGAAAATATTCAGATATTCGTCGCCCCGGCAATAGGTGTACAGAGCACCGTCGCCCATATAAAATCCTTTCAGGTTATCTTCGTTCACCAATTCCGTACCGATCACCCGGTCGGAAGCCATCTTGACCGAAGCCATCCAGCCGGAAGAGCGATGAACGGTCTGGTCGGAATCCCAGAAATGCTTATGTCCGGTGAAACCACTCCCTTTTCTCTCCGGCGCATAGTTATCCTGCAGGAATTCGTTCATCTGCCGGATATCATCTCCGGAACTGCCCCGCATCAGGGCGTTTGTCGCAAAGGCCAGGCTGAACGCCTTATGAATCTGTGCGCTATGGAACAGTTGCCGGTCCAGTGCATTGACATCCATATATCCTTTCCAGACAATCCAGCGGTAACCGTTCAGGAGAAAAGCATTCAAGATGCCCTGCTGCTCCTCGTTCAGTGCAAAAACGGTTCCCGCAAACAGGCCGGAATAGGCACTCATCTCCGTCAGGAAAGCCAACCCGTAGTTGCCGAATTGTTGCTGAGGACCGTGTTGGTGGAAGCTCCAGTCGCTCTTGATCCCTTCCTGCATCCCGGTCGTAATTTCGGAAACAATCGTATCACGGGCTGCCTTCACCAGTTCGAAATCGTCTTGCAACAATCCGCGTATCAGCACATTCCCTGCAAGCCATACTTTATTCTGCCCGGTCATGCCGAACTTGGCATTTTCCATCACTTCGACGGCGGCATCCTTTTCCTCCGGGTCCAACCGGTCTTTCATCAGCAAGAAAGCAGGCCCCAATGTTTTAGGAATGCCGATCTGATTGTACCACCAGTTCTTGCATACCGGTTTTTCCCGGAACCAATAGCCAAACGCCTGGTGAATGACAGCTTCGAGCTTCGGCCCCCAATGGCAATCGCCTTCTTCCGCCCTGTAGAGCTTGGCGAGTTCCAGGACACGGTCGGCGTGTTCCTTGACAGACCAGCCCGAACGTTTCTGGTCATTATAGTTAATATCCGGCCAGGAACCGTCTTCCCGGATCGTTTCGATATAATCCGTTATCTTTTCGACGTTAAAGGGATAACGCTGGTGAAGCTCGACAACGACCTGGTCCGAGATCTCCGTTTCAGGTTGTATGCCGGACAAAAGTTCGACCAGAGAAGCGGTCTGTTCGTCATTCGATATAAAAGACCGGATATAGTTTTGCTGAAGCCGTTCCAATTCCTGTTGCGGTGTTTGTGCAAACAAGGGAATCGTCACAAAAGAGAATACAAGCAGAGAAACCTTATTTCGTAAATTCATGGTATATAATTATAGAATATAATACAACATAGCAGCTAAGGCTGCCCCGGCAACCGGTCCCAGAACGGGAATCCAGGCGTATCCCCACTGGCTACCGCCTTTCCCTTTTATCGGCAATAGTGCGTGCATGCAACGGGGAGCCAGGTCACGGGCCGGATTGATCGCATAGCCGGTCGGGCCGCCCAGCGACAACCCGATCACCCAAACGGTAAATGCCACCGGCAATGCCCCTACAGAGCCCAGCCCGATCGGTAACGTGCTGTTGCTATCCTTCAAAGAAAGCTCGCCGCCCGTGATATAGAACACGACAAACATCAGGGCAAACGTACCGACTGCCTCCGTCAGAAAATTAATAGCCGGACTCTTTATCGCCGGACTGGTGCAAAACACACCTAACATCGCATCCGGATCATCCGTCACCTCAAAATGATCTTTATAGACAAGCCAGACCAAAAGCGCGCCTAAAGCCGCACCTAACATTTGAGCGACAATATATTGACACACGTCGCACCAGGGGAAAGTGCCTCCGATAGCCAACCCGATGGAAACGGCCGGATTCAGATGCGCCCCGCTATACGGGCCTGCCACCACCACTCCTATAAACACGCCCAAAGCCCAGGCTGTCGTAATAGCCATCCAGCCTGCACCGTGCCCTTTCGTCTTACTCAGGCACACATTCGCCACAACGCCTCCTCCCATCAGGATCAGAAGCATGGTTCCCAAAAATTCCGCTATAAATGGTGTCATGATATCAGATTTATGATTTATAAATTGCCAATTACTCCGCTGCCCAGTTCAAACTTCTCCCCACCGCCTTGTGCCATTCGGCAAGCAAAGCATCCGCCGTTTCTTCATGCATTTCGGCGCTAAAGATATTATCCAAGGACCACTGGTCTTTCAATTCATCCACATCTTTCCAGTACCCGATCGCAAGTCCTGCCAGATAGGCGGCTCCGAGTGCCGTTGTTTCGAGGACACGCGGACGAACCACCGGACAACGGCAGATATCCGCCTGGAACTGCATCAGGAAGTTATTGGCGATCGCTCCGCCATCCACGCGTATCTCTTTCGGCTTGGCATGTATGTCGTTCTCCATCGCCATCAAAACATCATAGACCTGGTAACAAATGCCTTCCAGGGCGGCACGGGTCAGATGGGCGGCGCTCGTCCCGCGTGTGATCCCGATGATGGCGCCACGGGCATACTGATCCCAGTAAGGAGCGCCCAGCCCGGTCAATGCAGGCACAAAATAGACACCGCCATTATCCGGAACGGAATTAGCCAATTGCTCCGTGACAGCAGCACTCTGTATCAACCCTAATTCATCACGCAGCCATTGAACGACCGCACCTCCGACAAAGACACTTCCTTCCAGCGCATACGTCACTTTGCCGTCCAGCTTCCAGGCAATCGTCGTCAGCAGGTTATTTTGAGACAAAACAGGCTTGCTCCCGGTATTCAGGATCATAAAGCATCCTGTCCCGTATGTCGTCTTGATCATGCCGATGTCCGTACACAGTTGGCCGAACAGGGCGGCTTGCTGGTCACCCGCCATTCCCGAAACAGGGATGCCGGTCTTAAATATAGGGGTGGAAGTCTCGCAATATACCTCGCTGCTGCTCTTCACTTCAGGCATCATGGATGCCGGGATTTGGAAAAGGTCGAGCAGTTCCTTATCCCATTCCTGCGTATGGATATTGAACAACATCGTACGGGAGGCATTCGTTATATCCGTAATAAATTCGGTTCCGCGGGTCAGTTTCCAGACCAGCCAGGAATCGACCGTACCGAAACAAAGTTCCCCACGCTCGGCACGTTCCCGGACTCCTTTCACATGATCCAGAATCCAACGTATCTTCGTTGCGGAGAAATAAGCATCGATCACCAATCCCGTCTTTTGCTGGATCAGGGAAGCATAGCCTTTTGCTTTCAGGTCTTCGCAATAGTCTGCCGTACGCCGGTCCTGCCAGACGATGGCGTTATAGACCGGAAAACCGGTCTCACGGTCCCATATGATCGTCGTTTCGCGCTGGTTGGCAATGCCGATGCAAGCTATATGTGCATCCGTCACATCGGCTTTTGCCATCGCTTCTTTGATGGCTGACGACTGTGTGTACCAGATTTCGTTCGGATCATGCTCCACCCAGCCGGGCTTAGGGAAATACTGCTGGAATGTTTTCTGCGCCAACGTAATGATATTACCCTGATGGCTGAAAAGGATGGCTCTCGAAGAGGTCGTGCCCTGGTCGATAGCCAGCACGTATTTATTTCTGAAATTCATATTTTTTGTTTCATTAGGTTATCAATTCAATATATAATTTGAAGCTACCCGGCCGAAGTCTTTAAGCTGGGCGGCCTGCCATGTTTCGTCCTTCCGCCGTTCTTTTGCTAAAATAGCGACCACGGCAGGAGCCATTTGCATCGCGGCACGTGCGTCCATAAAGAGTATACGCAACCGGCGCGCCAAGACATCCTCCAGTGTCCGTGCCATTTCGTTCCGGACGATCCAGGTGACCTCTCCTTTGGTAAAAGCATATTGGGGATGCAGCCTTTCGCCCATCTCCGGCGAGGAAGCCGTTAAAGTCCGTATCTCATCCGCATCCGTCCCGTATACATACAACGGATCGGAGAAGTCAGGATTCGGCCGGGAACCATGGACAGGATAATGCTCCGTCACACACTCCCGTGTCGGGATATGCATATAACGGATCGCATAGTCCAACGTGTCCTGTGCCATCTTCCTATATGTTGTCCATTTTCCCCCGATAATCGTTATTAAACCGGATTTTTCACGAATCAGTTTATGGCTCCTGGATATCTCCTTTGTTTTCTTACCTTCATTACGGGGAGCAGCAAGCGGACGGAGACCTGCAAATACGGAAAGCACATCGCTTCGCCGGGGAGCCCGTGCCAGGTACTTCCCTGCGGTATCGAGTATAAATTGTATTTCCTGTTCGAGTGCGACCGGTTCCGTCCCGGCATGCTCCATCAACGTGTCGGTCGTGCCGACCACAACTTTATTATGCCAGGGGACGGCAAAGAGCACGCGCCCGTCGGATGTCTTCGGGATCATCACGGCACAATCGCTCTCCAGGAAAGAAGCATCTAAAATCAGATGCACTCCCTGGCTGGGACGTACGGTGGGGCGATTGCCCGGCTTGTCCATCTGCAGGATATCATCGGCAAAAACACCTGTTGCATTGATCACGGAACGGGCTTGCACGGAATAGACCGTACCCGTTTCTTCGTCGCGGACCTGCACACCGGAAATTTGACCTTCTTCTTTCAGGAGAGAGATTACATTCATATAATTCAAGACACATGCACCGGCATCGACCGCCGTACGGACGAGGTTAATGGCCAGGCGTGAATCGTCAAACTGTCCGTCATGATAAAGCACACCCGCTGTCATTCCCTCGCGGCGAAGCATCGGGACTGTCCGGCTCACACGTTTAGGACCGATACAGACAGATCTTCCGAGACTGAGACCACGCGCCATCAGATCATAAAGAACCAGACCGATCGTATAAAAAGGCCCCTCCCACCAACGGTAGCAAGGGATCAGGAAAAGTTGGTCTTTCACTAAATGGGGAGCATTATGCCGGAGCAAACCCCGCTCACGAAGCGCTTCACGAACCAAAGCGATATCGCCTTGTGCCAGATAACGGACACCTCCATGCACCAGTTTCGTACTCCGGCTGGAAGTTCCCTTCGTAAAGTCCGAGCGCTCAAACAAAGCCACACTGTATCCGCGGGTCACAGCATCGAGCGCCACACCCAGACCGGTAGCGCCGCCGCCAATCACGACAAAATCAAAGATCTTGCCTTTGTCATACAATTGAGAAATAATAGATTCCCGTTCCATATCCCGCGTCATTAAAAGTTAACACTTACAAATCTAACAAATAAATTCCGATTATGGTTCCACCACCATGAAAAAGAAACACACGGGCATAAAAAAAGAAATGCATGGGCATGGAATGACAATTCCACAACCATGCATTTTATTCATTGCACTCAAAGGCAAACCTGCCCTTTACTCAAACATCTTATCGATGCCACCCACATCTGTCGGCGTTTGCTTCCGTTCCTCTTCGGTCGTCATCTTACACGGATTCTGATATTGTTCGGGGATCTCGAAATCTTCTTCCTGCGAATAGCCTAACGTTTTGTCCGCATAGACCTTCTGCATATAAAGCCCATAGATCGGCAAAGCCATACTGGCCCCCTGTCCTTCCGACATCCGGTCGAAGTGGATGGAGCGGTCTTCGCCTCCGACCCATACTCCGGACACTAAGCTCGGCGTAAAGCCCATAAACCAACCGTCGGAGTTATTCTGTGTCGTACCAGTCTTTCCTCCCATCGGCGCCTTGATGCCATAACGGAAGCGGACACGGCTACCAGTACCGCCATCTATTACATTCTTCAACATGTGGAGCATTTTATAGGAAGCATCTTCCGTCAGCACCTCGCTCATCTGGGGATTGAAGTTGGCAATCGTATTTCCTGACATATCTTCTATACGGGTCACATACAACGGTTCGACACGTATTCCTTTATTGGCAAATGTCGTATAGCCACTTACCATTTCGCCCACCGACACATCCGGAGTACCCAGACAAATCGAAATCACCGGGTCCATCTCGTTCTTCAAACCGAACGAATGGAGCAGACGGACGAACGTATAAGGAGATAACTGGCTCATCAACCAGGCAGTCACCCAGTTGTCCGAGTTCTGCAACCCCCACTGTACGGAAACCATCTCGCCTATCAGTTTCTTATTCGCATTACGGGGTTCCCAAAGCCTGCCATTCTCATCGGTCAGCCGTTGTTGCACATGCAGCATCTCGTCGCAAGGGCTGATTCCCTCGATCATCGCCAGCGAATAAAGGAAGGGCTTGATAGTAGAACCGATCTGGCGACGTCCGCCATTTACCATGTCGTACTGGAAATCATTATAATCGATACCTCCCACATAAGCCTTTACATGGCCGGTACGCGGGTCCATCGACATAAATCCGGTACGCAGGAAACTCTTATGATAACGGATCGAATCCATCGGCGACATGATCGTATCGATCGCCCCGTTCCAACTGAATACACGCATTTCGACAGGTTTGTCGAAAGCTGCTTTTATCTCTTTTTCACTCGCCCCGCCTTTTTTCATCGCGCGATAGCGGTCGGTCTGATGCATCGCACGCATAAAGATCGTATCGACTTCACCTTGCCGCAAATCACGTGAGAACGGAGCATAGCTCTTACCTTTCTTTTCTTTGAAGAAAGCGGGCTGCAAATACTCCCCGATATGTTCACGAACAGCATCTTCGGCATATTTCTGCATACGGGAATCGATCGTCGTATAGATTTTCAATCCATCCGTGTACAAGTTATAAAACTCTCCGTCCGGCTTCTTGTTCTTGTTGCACCAGCCATACATCGGGTTTGTTTCCCAAGCTACCGAGTCCTCTTTGAACTGTTGCATCTGCCATCCCCTGTAATTTTTGCGTTCGGGCTTTTTAGCCGTCAGGGTCAGACGCAGGAATTCACGGAAATAAGGCGCCAGACCGTCTTTATGGTCCATACGGTTGAAATGTATGGTAAGAGGCAATTTTTTCAGAGAATCGCATTCGGCCTGCGTGATGTAACCGGCTTTCAACATTTGTTCCAGAACCGTGTTCCGGCGTCCGCGCGTCCGGTCGTTATGCCGCACAGGATTGAAATAAGAAGGGTTCTTACACATCCCGACCAGCGTAGCGGCTTCCTCTATCTTCAATGTCTTGGGGGTTTTCCCGAAATAAACACGGGCAGCCGATTGTATTCCGACTGCATTGTAAAGGAAGTCGAACTTGTTCAAATACATATTGATAATCTCTTCCTTCGTATAGAAACGCTCCAACTGTACGGCAATCACCCATTCGATCGGTTTCTGGAATAAACGCTCCATCACATTGTCCGCACTCGGCGAGAAAAGCTGTTTAGCCAACTGCTGCGTAATGGTACTACCGCCACCGCCACTTTTCTGCATCAGGATCCCACGTTTCACAACCGCCCGGAACAAGCCCTGCGCGTCGATTCCGCTATGCTCTGCAAAGCGGACATCTTCGGTTGCAATCAATGCCTTCACCAAATCCGGCGAAAGGTCGTTATAGTTGACGAAAATACGATTGTCCTGACTATGGGCATAAGTAGCAAGTGTCTTTCCATCGGAAGAGATTACCTGTGAAGCGTATTTATCAATCGGATTTTCAAGCTGCTCGACCGGAGGCATATAGCCTATCGAGCCTTTGGCTATTGCTGAAAACAATAAAACTACAGCACCTACTGCTATGGCAAACAGCACCCAGAACGAAATTATAATACCTTTTGTTATCTTTGAAGCCACTTTTCTCTATCTTTCTTGTTTTGGGCACAAAGGTAATAATTTATAAGACACTCCTTCACCACTGTATCAAGCAATTTATGTTAAACCAAATACTTCGCCAATAAATAGCCGCCACCTAACAACCAGATATACAATACTGCCGCCAAGACAAAAGGCTTCGCCCCGGCTTTTTTAAACTTCTCGATGCTGGTTTCCGTCCCCAACGCCGTCATCGCCATCGTCAACATAAACGTATCTATATTATTGATTCCGTCCACAACCGTATGAGGCAACAGGTCAAAGGAGTTGAAACCGATCACAGCCAGGAAACCGAAAGCGAACCAGGGGATCGTGATCTTCCCCCGTTTGCCAACCTCATTCCCTATTCCTTTCACCCCGTTGGAAACCGCTTTCACAGCCGTACGTGCCAAAACAAAACTCATTATCACCAGCACCGGCGCCAGCATCATGACACGGATCATCTTCACGATAATGGCAGAGTCCGAAATTTCTTTCCCCATTGCATTACCAGCGCCAACCACATGCGCCACCTCATGAAGCGTAGACCCCGTGTAGAGCCCCATCTGCTCAGGTGACAGGTCCAGAATGCCGGCACGATACATGGCCGGATAGAGAAACATGGACAAAGTCCCGAAAATAACGACCGTCGAAACGGCAACAGCTGTTTTATGCGGCTCGCCCTTCACCACCGGTTCGGCTCCCAGCACGGCAGCAGCTCCGCAAATGGCACTACCGGTCGAAGTCAAAAGGGCAAGATCACGGTCCATCTTTAGCAGACGTCCCACAAACATGCCTATAAAGATCGTAGCGGCTACGATGATCACATCGATCAGGATGGCATGAAGCCCGATCGCCACCACACTCTGGAATGTCAGCCTGAAACCATACAACACGATACCTGCACGCAAAACCTGTTTCGTGCAGAACAGGATACCAGGAACCCAAGTCTCCGGCAAATGGTTACGCAAACTGTTCGCATAGATCATGCCTAATATGATTCCGACAATCAGCGGACTGAAAGAAAGATTTTTGACAAAGGGAAACTCCGCAATATAAAAAGCAGAGCATGAGAAGAGGGTTATCAACAGGACACCATGAAGTACGTTACTCCTTTTTTCGCTAAACATATTCAATTAAGTTTAAAATCCATTACTTTTTCAAAACCGACGCAAAAGTAAAGTTTTTTCACTACTCCCTGCCCTAATAAGTTTTTATGGAGTATAACATCAGGTTATTGCCAGGCTTGGCGAGCATAACGGATAAAACTTTCTTCCACTCCCCCGTTCTGTCCCTGTGGCTCGGCAAAGGCAAACATCCGCTCGGCATGGAACCCTTCCACATCGATCACCTTCAGCCGTCCGGACATCAGTTCACGGGTCACGGCACGAATAGAAACAATTCCTAACGCGTCAGAGTTCTCCAAAAACAATTTTATACTCTCGGTACTTCCCATTTGCAACAATACGTTCAGTTGTGACAATTTGACTTGATGCTCCGCCAAAGCAGCCTCCACCACGTCGAGAGTCCCCGATCCGTTCTCACGGAGGACAAGCGGCAACGTACTTAGCTGCTCGATCGTAATCTCGTCGTAAACAGCCAGTGAACTCCCCGTATGTGTCACGACAACCAGTTCGTCTTTCATAAAGGGGGTATAATGAAGCGTGCTCTGATGGGCGGTCCCTTCCACCAGTCCGAGAGTGATTTTCCCTTCTCTCAAAGCCTGTTCTATGTCGCGGCTGTTTCCATTCTGCAAAGAGATTTTAATCTCCGGAAATTTTTTTATAAAAGAGGAAAGAACGGGAGGAAGCACATATTGCGAGATAGTCGTACTGGCTCCCAACCTCAACTCCCCGCTAAAATTATCCGTCAGCAGGTTCATCTCGAAATCCATCTGCCGGTAAGCAGAAAGCAACTGTTTCGTATGCGACAGCAACAATTCGCCTGCATGGGTCAGTTCGATACGGCTTCCGACCCGGTCGAACAAGGGTGTCTTATACTGCACCTCCAACTCGTGAATATGCTTGCTGATGGCAGGTTGACTGATAAACAACTCTTTTGAAGCCTTCGTAAAGCTCAAATTCGTGGCCACACTGTGAAATACTTTCAAACGGAAATCCATAAATATATTACTTTTTACTTTACCAAACTCATTAACGTATTTTCTGGCAAATGTTTCATGACGATTACAAAGATACAAAAATGTCACTACTACCCCATCTAAATCGGATGGGTCTTGTTCACATTTGCTGCCTTATACACAAATCATCATTCTTTTGAGAAGTTCTATGCTTGCTCGTCCATAACACATTCTTTTAATCATCTTTAATTTGTTGACAAATCCTTCGGT
>NZ_JACOOJ010000041.1 GCF_014287585.1 Parabacteroides hominis
AATGATTTTGTCCATATTTTTTGTTTGCACTTATAATATAGACTTTTATTTTTTAAGCTGTGCTCTTTTATTAATCAAATACACTAAAAGCAGCCATACAGCAAATGTGAACAAGACCCATTCGAAATAGATGCGGTAGTAGTTTCGATTTGGACCAATGTCTTTTTTATGAATATGACAATAAGGGGTCATGGCGGAGGAAGGGGGTGAACGTCAACCACCTGTCCGTTCCGTTGGATATACTCATATAATTCTTTGTAGAAAGCATGCCGTGTCAGTGTCGGGGCGTCTCCCAAGATCATCAGTTTCATGCGGGCGCGGGTGATGGCGACATTCATGCGGCGCAGGTCGCCGAGGAAACCGATTTGCCCTTTGTCGTTGGCGCGTACGAGGCTGATCATGATCACGTCGCGCTCCTGTCCCTGGAAGCCGTCTACGGTGTGGACGGTTATCAGGCGGCGGAAGGGTTTGAAGAAAGCGTTGCGCTTGATCAGTCCGCGGATATACTGAACCTGCGATTTGTAAGGCGAGATCAGGCCGAAGTCGATGCTTTCGTCCAGGACCCGCTCTTTGCCGATCTTTTCGATATACTTCTGCAAAGTCGAGACAAGCAATGCCGCTTCATCCTTGTTGATACGGCTCATGCTGTCGGTGAGCCGGTCTTCCTCAAAATGGCAATCCGCCGTGTCGAGCCAGACGACAGGCGTATCGAATTCCAAGATGCCGCGATGCTTGACTTCCGGTGCGGATTGCAGCTCGTCATGGTAGAACCAGCGGGAAGGAAAGCGCATGATGTCCTCGTTCATCCGGTACTGTGTTTTCAAAAGCGAGACGGTTTCGGGTTTCCGGTCGGTTATTTTTTGCATCAAGGTGTGATCCAAGCCGCCGCGTGCCGCTTCCATACATTTAATAGTAGGAGGGAGTTGGTGATGGTCGCCCGCCAAAATGACCCGGTCCGCTTTGCCGATCGCAATCCAGCAGGCGGCTTCGAGCGCCTGGGCGGCCTCGTCGATAAAGAGAGTCGTGAAGTTACGGTTGGTCAACACCCGGTTGGCAGAACCGACCAGCGTGCAGGCTACGACACGCGCCTCGTCGAACAGTTCCGTGTCGATCTTCACTTCCAGTTCCGTTGCCCGGAAACGGAGGCGGGAGAGGCGGTTGCGGGCCGTTTCTTTTTCACTGTGGCTCTTTTTGCGGAGGTTGGATTGTATTTCGCGGATCGCCTTGCGGATTCCCCATAATTCGGCATAGTCGGGATGCGACTCGAAACGCCGTTCGTATGTGAAGGAAAGCATCTTGTCGTTTACCCGCGTCGGGTTGCCGATACGCAGGACGTGGATGCCGCGATCGACCAGTTTTTCGGATATCCAGTCAACAGCCGTATTGCTTTGGGCACAGACCATTACCTGGTTCTCCCGGTGCAAAGTCTCGTATATCGCTTCTACCAAAGTGGTCGTTTTGCCGGTTCCGGGAGGACCGTGCACGATCGACACATCCTTTGCCGCCAATACGTGGTTGACCGCCTCCTCCTGCGATACGTTCAGCCAGGGAAAGCGCACGGGGAAAAGCGTGCGCCGGGCGACGGGGATTTTGCCTAACAAGACGTCCCGCAAGTAAGCTAACCGGTTTCCTTTCGCCTGGATAACGGCAGACAGGGCGTTGAACATCGTCTTGTAGCTGGTCTCGTCGAAATAAAGCTGGACGCCGATCTCGCCTGCCTTTTGCAGGTCGAACAGTGCGGAGGGTGAAGGAAGCACGACAACCATCCGGTCGTCTTCCACATAACTGATGACAGCCGAGAAGTTCAAATATCCGGGTTTTCCACCTCCGTTTGTCGTGAAGAAGCAGACCGGACGGCCATATTCGAAATTGTGTTCGATCTCCTTGTCCTCCCGCCGTTCCACTTCGACGACAAACTGGTTCAATGAATTATAGTAACTCTTCCCCGGTACGACAGGATACCAGCAAAGCCCTTGCTGGATGCGGCGGTGTATGCCGGCCCGTTCGGTTTGCTGGCGGTACATCTCCTTTTCATATTCGAATTCTTTTTGCAGAAGATCGTACTGGTGTTGTAATTCTGCCGCCGGAGTCTTGAATTGAGTTGTCATCGTTTATTATTTAATCGGGCGCAAACTTACATAAAAAAACGCAATCGGATAGGGGTTTTTCTCCTTTCCGTTGTCATTAAGTCAAACGGATGACTATCTTTGTTTATTAATTTGGAAGGATTAAAATAGCTGAGTATGAAAAATAAAATTCTATGCGTGATTATGTCTTTGTTAATTCTGACGGGATGCGGATCGATGAAGAATATGAGCCGGGAAGACCGGGCAGGCGTAGGAGCCCAGATCGGAGCCTTTGTCGGGTGGCTTTTCGGCGGGGCGGTCGGACATGCTATAGACGATGATATCGGGGGTGACATAGGTGCGTTTGTCGGGACGGCGGTCGGAGGAATCGCCGGTGCGCAGATCGCAGCAAATACAGGCGACGAGGTAAGAGTGGAGAAGAGGAATCCGGGAAATTATACGCCGTCCTCGCATGTTCTGCTTCCCGATTTGCAGATCGAAGACATCCTGCTGGAAGAGGACAGCGTCACCCGCGATAACAAGATCAATGCAGGCGAAACCTGCCGTATCTCCCTCGTGATCGTGAACAACAGCTTTCAGGATGCTTTGGACGTGGAACCGATAGTGAAGGTCAAGAAGGGCAAATACCTGAAACTGTCCGAACCGGTCAAGATTGCCAAAATCACCCGCGATGACCGTATCACCTATAACGTCACGGTGCAGGCCTCCCCGAAGTTGCGTACGGGCGAAGCTGTGTTCAGCGTTCACCTGAAAGAGGGGCGGGGCAATGGCACGGAGGAGGAAACGTTCACGGTCGAAACTGTCGGCAACGATGATAAATAGCGGATTGTGGTATAATTTTCAATTTTCAACTCTCAATTTTCAATTAATAAACTACCTTTGCCGGATAAAGTCGAAGAAAAAAAGATCTATATCATGGATAAAACAACTCAAACACAAATCATCAAACTTATACATCAGGAAGTGATTCCCGCTATCGGCTGCACGGAACCGGTTGCGGTCGCACTGGCTGCCGCCAAGGCTGCCGAGGTTTTAGGCTGCAAGCCGGAGAAGACGGAAGTATTCCTGAGTGCCAATATCCTGAAGAATGCGATGGGCGTCGGAATACCCGGAACCGGAATGGTCGGGCTGCCGATAGCGATCGCTTTGGGCACGCTGATCGGCAAGTCCGCATACGGCCTTGAAGTCTTGCGCGACCTGACACCGGAAGCGCTCGCCGAAGGAAAGCAGGTGATCGAAGATAAACGGATTCATATCGCTTTAAAGGAAAATGTCGACAAGCTCTATATCGAAGTGGTTTGTTCCGCCGGAAATGAAACTTCGCGGGTGATTATCTGCCATGAACATACGAATATCGTGTATGTGGAGAAGAATGGCGCTGTCCTGACAGACCGGAGGAAAGAAGGCGTTGCCTGCGATGCTTCGGACGATGAAGGCGAACTGAGGCTTTCTTTCTCTACCGTGTATGAGTTTGCGATGGAAATGCCGCTCGACGAGATCCGTTTTATCCTGAAGACTGCCGATCTGAACCGGAAAGCGGCCGAGGCTTCCCTGAAGGGGAATTTCGGCCATACGGTTAGCAAGACCGTTTCCGGCGCATACGGACGTAAATATATGGGCGATTCAGCCTATACCCACATGTTGGCTATGACGGCTGCCGCCTGCGATGCCCGCATGGATGGCGCCATGATCCCGGTGATGAGTAACTCAGGCAGCGGAAACCAGGGGATTGCCGCGACGCTTCCCGTCCTCTCTTTTGCCGAAGATATCGAATGCACGGAAGAACAATTGATCCGCGCCCTGATGCTAAGCCATCTGATGGTCATCTATATCAAACAGAGCTTAGGACGCCTGTCCGCTCTTTGCGGTTGCGTGGTGGCCGCTACGGGAGCCAGTTGCGGCATTACCTATCTGATGGGGGGCGATAAGGTGCAGGTTTCCTATGCGATCAAGAATATGATCGGCAACATCACCGGCATGATCTGCGACGGGGCTAAACCCAGTTGTGCCATGAAAGTTTCCAGCGGCGTTTCGACCGCGATGTTGTCCGCACTGATGGCAATGGAAAATAAGGTGGTGACTCCGGTCGAAGGCATTATCGATGAGGATGTCGACAAGTCGATCATTAACCTGACTTCTATCGGTTCCAAAGGTATGGAAGCCACCGATAAGTTGGTGTTGGATATTATGACCGGAAAATCCTGCTAACAATAAGAATATGCTGACCGATATCCGCCTGTTAAGCCAGCAATTGGCAAAACCCCGGTTCAAGAGTCCGAAGGAAGTGGTTGCCTGGATGGGAGCTATCCAGGCACAGGAGTATGCGATGGCGAAATGGGCGGTCGGAACCCGCTTGAAGTCTTCTTCGTTGCAGGCGGTGGACGATGCGCTTGCAAAGGGGGAAATCCTGCGTACCCATATATTACGACCGACCTGGCATTTCATTGCAGCAGAGGATATCCGCTGGATGTTGCAATTGTCGGGAGGCCGTATACGGACGGCTTTCGATTCTTATGCAAAAAGCCGGAAGATGGAGATAACCGGAAGTTTCTATGCGAAAGGTTGCAGATTGCTGGAACAATTGTTGGGCGGGAACAAGAGCCTGACAAAACAGGAGTTGATGGATGAGTTCGGCCGGGCAGGGGTCGAGGCAGACAATCACTTGATACATTATTTTCTGGTCCGTGCCGAAACGGATGGCCTTGTATGCAGCGGGGTAGATAAAAACAAGAAGCCGACCTATGCTTTGTTGGAAGAACGTGTGCCTCCGGTGAAAGAACTCAACCGCGAAGAGGCGCTCGCCCGGTTGGCTACCCTATATTTCCAAAGCCATTCTCCGGCTACATTGCCCGATTTTGTCTGGTGGTCCGGTTTGACGACGACTGAGGCGCGGCAAGCGGTTGCATCGATCGGAACCGATCTGCTTGCCGAAAAGTTTGATTCGGAAACCTTTTATCTGCATGTCTCCTGTGACTTGAAGGCCCGTTGCCGGAAAGTGTTGCATCTGTTGCCCTCGTATGATGAATATCTGATCAGTTATAAAGACCGGACGAGCGTTATGCTACGCGAACATCATCCTAAGGCATTCAATACGTACGGCATCTTTTACCCCGTGATCCTGTATAATGGCCGTATCATCGGCAACTGGAAAAAAGATTCGAAGAAGAAAGCTCCTGTTGTCGAAACTTCTCTGTTCGATGAATCCTTCGATCTCCCGGAAGATTTGCTGAAAAAGGCAGCCGGTTATTATTGCTCTTTCCACACCAAAAAGTAGGGATTCCACACTCGATTGTGGAATTTTTACACACTTTCCCCAATCCGTTCCACACCTCCCTGATTTCTTCTGTATTATGTGTGTCGCTTTTATTGGCTTGTATATCAGTATCTTATTTTAAAAAGTATTCCCTTTCTCATTTCTGGCACGTCCTTTGCAACTTATTTATCAGAATTAGATATTATCCTTCCCGAGATATTGTTTTCTGATTAGATATTTGATTAGAAAAAGCTTATCGATTTTAAATCCGCTTCGCCTGTGAAGGTAAAGCGGATTTTTTATTGGTAAACAAGGAATTAATAAATAATCTTTGCTAATTTTACAGGATATATAAATCTATTATTATGAAATCAGAGAAAATCCTGATATCCATCATTCTTTCCATGTTCTTCGCAAACATAGGTTTGGTATCTTGTAGTAAAGAAAATACATTGGAGATTGTCAAAAATCCTTTGGAAGAGGAAGTTTATTATATCGTAGGCAAATTGAATCAGGAATATATGCCTGTGGAAGATGTTGCTGTGAGCGCTTCCGGCGTCACGGTCAAAACATCGCAAGATGGCATGTATCAATTGCCTGTGAAAAAGAAAGGAGATTATGTCGTATCGTTTACGAAAGACGGATATATACCGCTGACATCATCTGTCACGATTCCCGGAAATATGCATACCGGGAGTACTGTCTCCTTGCCTTTACAAATGACTAAGAAAAACGCAACGATTACAATAGACCCATCTAAAGATACGGTTATTATTTATCCGGGAGCCGATAAACTTACTTCTATAATATTTCCGGCGGGTATAACTAATAAACCGATTGAAGTTTCTGCAACAGAGTTTATAAATGGGGCAATGGAAAATGCTAAACGTGCAAGTTTTTCCACCTTTGAATTGGAAATATCTGGGATGGAGGGCACTTTGCCTGTTGAAATAAAAAATCAGGCGCATCCTCTCATTCGCGTCGGAAATATTGTTCAGTATGCCGAAATAGACGGGCAGTGGACCCTGTTAGGAGATGTTTCCACTTTTGATTGGGGACAGAATGTTCTTAAGACAACCATACAATCCTCTTATGTGAAACATTCCATAGGCCCTGTATTTGAAATAGTTTCCACCGATACGTCTTTAGAGAGCTTGGGCGAAGTCACGATCGATAATTTAGGCAATTTATCATCTAAAGAGGTCGAAGTCATGGTCAAACAAAAAATGGGTTGGGACATTACAACGAATATGGATGATTATTATTCAATTTACCCAGGGTTGGTTGATGACGACTGCAAATATACGACTGCTACTTTGTACAGGGTCTTGGCTTCCATTAATGGTTCTTTATTCGGAATAGATGAAACGGATCTCTCATTAGGCGTAGCCAAAGTGAGCGGAGATACCAAAATGGAAGTTAAATGTTTTGCACGTGTGGAAGATATAACGTTTAGATTCATATTATTCTTTCAAGGGATATGGGTTACTCATCATATCAGTATAAAAAAATATAGTGGCGTCAATGTTGAGTTTGATTACCAGTATGGCCCTAACCACACTGGTAATCAAGAATAGTTTGTTTTTAGAACCATTTTATCTTCTTGAAAATAAAGAACGATAAGGCCGACAATGTGATAGAGACAATGACGATGACGGCAAAACCGTATGGCATGTTCTCACCGTAGATCGGGACGTTCATACCGTAGAAGCTGGCGATGAGAGTGGGGACCATCAGGATGATGGAGATGGAGGTCATGCGCTTCATGATGGTGTTCACGTTGTTGGAGATGATGGAGGCGAACGCGTCCATCGTGCCGGTCAGGATGTCGCTATAGATATTGACCGTGAGATGTGCCTGTTTCAGTTCCGTTTCCACATCTTCCACCAGCTCGTTGTCCATATAAACCGGTTCCTGGAAGATGCTTTGCAGTTTGGTGAGCATCACTTCATTGCCACGGATGGAGGTGTTGAAGTAGACCATGCTCTTCTCCAACTTCATCAGGCGAAGCAGGTCTTCATTGCGGATACTTTTTTCCAGTGCTTTTTCGGCATGTGCCACCTCGTTGTTGATTTGTTTCAGATATTTCAGGAACCATACGGCGGACGAATGGATCAGCCGCAGGATCAGGTCGTATTTATGACGTACGACAACCTCTTTACGGCGGGTGTAGCGGATAAAGTCCGGTATCAGTTCTGTCTTATAATAGCAAACGGATATGATGATTTCATTGTTTGTCATAATCCCTAAAGGGATAGTCGTGAAAGGAATACCCTGTTCCTGGCTCTGCACCGGGATTCGAATGATGGTCAATAACCAATTCCCTTCGTATTCGATACGCGGGCGTTCGTCCGTATCGGCAATATCGCTTAAAAAAGATTCGGGAACATTGAATTGGTTTGTCAGGTAATGGATATCCTCCGGTGTAGGACATTCTACATTGATCCAGCTGTTTGGAAGCCACTGGTCTTTTTCCACAAAGCCGGCTTCACAATAAAGAAAAGTTCTCATTATTGCCTCCTTTCGTTTTTTTGTCAACGTACAGAGGCCTTACTGTTTTACCCCTGCGCGTTACGTGTTACTTACTGTTTCTGTTTCTCGCGGAATACTGTCGTCCATAATTTATCATTACTTTTTACGGCTGCAAAGATAGAAAAATCCGGCAATAGTCAAATCTCTTGGAATAGATGTTTTGACTGTTTCATCCTCTTGTTATGTCGATATTATACGAAATTGCACTCTCATAGTGCAATTTTATATACCATTTTGCACTGTCAAAGTGCAAAATTACTATCTTTGTCTGAGACAAGAAATAAACTTCAAGAGCATTTTAGTAAATTGTTGCAAGAGACTACAACCGGTTTTCATCGTTATATGACTATCCTATCTGTTCTCCAGTTATGTCTGTTCCTTTTTTGTCAAGCCCGTAAGGCTGCATATTTGCGGTAGCGGTAATAAGCGATGCCGGCCAAGTCGGCCAGGAACCAACCGATAGGAATAGACCACCAAATACCGGTGACCCCGATAGAAGGAATGGAGGCCAGCCAGTAAGAAAGAACGACACGTGTGCCTAAAGACAGAACAGTGAGCACGACGGACATTCCCGGCATACGGACGGCACGGTAATAACCGTAAAGGAGAAACAAGATACCGATACCTGAATAGAAAGCCCCTTCGATGCGTAGGTATTCTACTCCGATGCGAAGTATCTCGGTTTCATCCGGACGGACGAAAATAAGCATCAACGGCTTGGCAAAAAAGAAAACCAACAGCGAGATGACAAGGGAAAAGACGATCGTTATAAGAAATGCGCTGCGTACTCCCCGGCGTATGCGATCTCCTTTCCGCGCCCCGAAATTCTGGGCGACAAAAGTGGAAAAAGCATTCCCGAATTCCTGAACGGGCATATAGGCGAAAGAGTCGATCTTGACTGCCGCGGCGAATGCTGCCATGACAGCCGTGCCAAAACTATTTACCAACCCTTGCACCATCAATATGCCGAAGTTCATCACAGATTGTTGGATGCAAGTCAGTGTGGAGAAGGAAGTGATTTCTTTCAGGCTGGAACGGTCGAAGCGCATATCCTCCCGCTGCAACCGCAGTTCGGGACGTTTCTTGTAAGTATATAACAGAATGCCGGATGCTGCCGCTCCCTGTGCGACGACCGTTGCGACCGCTGCTCCTTCGATACCCCGGTCCAGGACGAGGATAAGGAACAAATCAAGCCCGATATTCAAAACAACCGATACGGCCAGAAACCATAGAGGTGTCACGGAATCGCCCACGGCGCGAAGCAATGCCGCATAAAAATTATACAGGAAAGTAAAGGCTATCCCCCAGAAAATGATCCATAGATAGCCGTGCATCAACGGATAAACATCACTGGGAACTTGCAACCATCGCAAAATCGGATCGAGCCAGAGGAACGCCGCCCCATTCAACAAGACGGTCACCGTGCCGATCAACAGGAAAGAAACATAGACGCTACGTCGCAGGGCAGGCAAGTTGCCGGCTCCGTATTGCAGCGAGAAAACCGTACCGCTCCCCATCGACAACCCCAGCAGGATAGAGATAAGGAAAACCATCAGGGTATAGGCGGAACCGACCGCGGCCAACGCATTTGCACCGATACATTGTCCCACGATCAGCGTATCGGCTATGTTATAGCATTGTTGCAAAAGCGACCCTGCCAGCATCGGCAATGTGAATTGTAGCAGGGTGGTGGTTATGCCTCCTTGTGTAAGGTCTCCTTTCCGTAACATTATCAGCTCTTTTTATCCGTATAATTTTGTATGAATTTGCAAAAGTACGAATTTAATCAGATAACTATTCCTTCGGGTATCCTGTTGTATATTTACCTTTTTTAAAAAGAGGTGATTAGCTTATGGAAAAGAATGATTTTTATGAATTGATGCGGGAGCAGGAAAAGAAGAAGCGGGAGGCTGGTGCAGAGAGTACCGCTGACCTGTACCGGGCGGTGCGGAACCGCTTTTTACGTTTCTGCGGGAAGGAAACTTTTTCGTTTAAGGAATTAAGGCCCCTGCAAGTGACCGATTTTATGTCTTCCCTGAGAAATGAAGGTTTGTGTGTGAATACGGTAAACAGTTATATTAGCTGTTTCCGGTCCATGTATAACAAGATTTGCCGGAAAGCCCGTTATAAACCGAAGATACATCCGTTCGAAGGGATCCGGTTAAAGCGGGAAGAGACCGTGAAACGTGCCGTGACGGTGAAGGTGATGGAGATGATGGCCCGTCTGGATTATAAAGACTGTCCGGAACAAGCCCAGGCGGCGGGGCTTGCCTTGTTTAGTTTTATGGCTTGCGGGATGCCTTTTGTTGATTTGGTACATCTGACGAAAGATAATATTCAGAAAGGAGGACGTATTTTGACTTATCATCGGCAGAAGACAGGGACACTGATACAGATTCAGATCAGCACCAGCATGAAGTATCTGATCGACCGCTATGCGGATACGCGCTCTCCTTATCTTTTTCCGCTGTTGTCGAAGGAAACCAATCATGAGCAGTATAAAGCATTGCTTGCCGAATACAACCGGCAGTTGAAAAAGATCGGCGAACGTTTGCGGTTGCCTGTTCCGCTGACGAGCTACGTTTTCCGGCATACCTGGGCTTCGGAAGCCTACCGCCAACATGTAGCCGTGAATGTAATCAGCCAGGCATTGGGGCATACTTCCGAGAAAATGACTCATCATTATCTGGCAAGACTTGACCCGCGTGAGATCGGAAATGCGAATGAATTAGTAATAAATAAAGTGGAGAAATTGATAAGAAAGGAAAAGATACCCTTATTTATGATATAAGGAGAATCGACTGCTTTTTGATTCTATTACAGTTCTTTATGGATTAGTAATTCTCCTTGAATCAACAAATACATGGCAAAGGTCACAATAAAAAGTATGAAAAGCAAGAGATTTCTTATAATTTAAAAAAATAATCAAAGCCCCTTGACAATAATTCAACCAATGTCAGCCTAATCGCCTGTTTAATAGTACACTTGTTTTTTACAGGCATAAGACGGATCGGGACTGCCTTGCTTTTAATAATCCTTAGATTAAGGATATGAAATAAAAATCCCCTAATCTTTAAAATATTACATCAAAGTCAGTACGATATACCCTGTTCTTTGAGATCCCTTTTCTCGGATAGAGACCTGAAAACACTCATTACACCTTATATCATAAATAAGGGTAAAACAGGTATTTCCCGCCTCACCAACGGGCAACTTAAATTTAGAACATTATGGCTACCGAAAAAACGATCTTATCTATCGACTTGTACGACAATGTCCTGACCGAAGCCCCCGGCGATTACACCGGAAAAGTAAATATCACCGGTACGGTTCACATGATCCTCGGCCTTGCCGGCCAAAGGAAGATAAAAGCCATACTCAGTTGTAAAAGCGTCGTCGACGGGCATGCCCCCTAACATGAGAGGGGCGGTGTACTCTCGTACGAGAGGGGTAACCTCATGTAATAAATATTAAAGACATATTTCAATATTAATAACTTACTTTTAAATGAAAAGCTTATGAAGCGAAAATTACACTTTTTGCTTGCCGTCGGTATAGGGCTGACGGCAAGTGTCGGTTGGCTGCATGCGCAATCAGAGGTTAATTCTCTGGCTGCATTAAAACAAGCCATTGAAGACGCTCAATCTGGCGCAACGATTACGTTAACCGGTGATATTACGGATGTAAACCACCCTGATGGAACTGCCGGAGGTTCGGCTATTACGATCAAAAAGGCCATAACATTGGATGGTATGGGACATTCCATTTCCGGAGCAGCCATGAATAACATTCTTGTTGTTGAAGGATGGCAGGAGGGCGCAGGGAAAGACTCTGTCGTGACAATTAAAAACCTGACACTCTCCAATACGAGTCATAACGGACTGACAGTATATAAATTGTCACCGAAGCACAAGGTCGTGTTAGAGAATGTAAAGCTGATTAACAATAAGACGGCCGGTTTGATTATCCAGTCTTCCAGGGTTGACGGAAAGAGTTTGATCGCTCACAGTAACGGTTGGGGAAGCGTCAACTTAGATGGCTCTGATGCCGTAGGCGATTCTCTTTCTTTGAAATTAGATGATAAGAGTGCTTTGGCCGGACCGGGGCAGATTTGGGCAGACCATGCGAATAAGAAAAATTGGTTTACCGCTGTTGGTTGGGAAATCAATAAAACCATTGAGGGTAAGACATATTGGACGAACAAACTCTCTGACGAGGGCAAAACGTATGCTGCCGATTTTGCAACAGAATTGCAAACGGTTCTGAATATGATCAATAAGCAAAATGCTCCGATTACTAAGATCGTGCTTAATAGAGATCTTTATTTATCAGATATATCAAAAGCACAAAGCGATATTTCTTCATTTCAGGGTATTATTAACATACAAAAGCGAATCACTTTAGATGGGCAGGGACATGCGATTTCCGGTAAATTTCCTGTTTCTGATGAAAATTCTACCAAGTATTTTTATGCGATTAAATTGGATAAGGATGCCGAAGGTGCTACTATCCAGAATTTGACAATTGAAGATACAAATACTACAGCATTGGATATTGTTACAAATGCTGATAAACAAGATGCTGAAAATGATATTAATATCCTCAATGTCACTTTGAATAGAAACACAGGTGGAGGTCTGAATGTAAACTCTTCTCATGTTATAGCCGAGAACTTAAAAACATCTGGCAATGGAATTGCTGCAGTTCGTTTAACAATGGAAGCTAATTGGACAAATCCGGTTGATCCTTCGTTTACATTAAAGGGCGATTGCCAAATAGATGAAGCAATAAAGATTGCTTATAATGCAAAAGAAAATATGAACACCTATGCAAAGCCACAAGCAGCAAAGACTATAAAAGAACGTGTTGCAATGGTAACCATTGAAACTTTAGACAAGGACAATTGGGGCATAACCTGGCAGGAAGCTAAATTCAGGGCTGCAGATAATCTTTATCCGGCCTTAACTTGGACGAATGATTTTGATACAAGTACTCTTCCCGGTAAGAAATTAGCCAAGATGACCAATGCAGCCGAACTGGATTCACTGTTTGCTTTCGGCGGTTCGACAGTTGACGGTATTGTCTGGACGGCAACGGATAAACAGACGCTTACGAAGGATATTACGTTGGATAAGTCGTTTGCGATTGTTGGTAGTGATAAAGCTAAGTGTATTGTAGAGGGACATTGGACAATTGCTCCGAGTGATACAACGGATATTGCCTTAACGAACCTGACTTTGACAGAGGCCAGCAGTGCAACAACTGCTATCATAACTCCGATGATTGATATCACAAAGCCTAAAATAAATTTGTCGTTGACAGACCTCGATATTATTCCGGTCGCTCCGGGAACAACTGATAGAAGAGCTGCCATAGCTTTGGGTAAAGAAGTCACGACTTCGACTATCGAGTTACAAAAAACGAATATTTCATTGACTAAAGATAGTCAGATCGGCTTGTTTAATGATGGTGGTTTTTGTAACTTCTCAATGACTGATTCTAAAATAGCATCCGATGAAAATGTTAATTCATTGAGTGCCCTTAGATGTATTTTAACTCAAGGTGCTGAGAACTCGACTTATACTATTAGTAATTCCAGGTTATCTGTCGGAGATAATTTCCATTATGCAATATGGGTTAAATCTCCTAAGCAGCATTTCGTAATCAACGATTCTGATGTTTATGGGTGGGCTGCTTTTTATATGCAGGGAGCTTGGTATGGTGACAAAGGTGCTGATGAAATGACTTTGAAAGCAACTAATTCTTCTTTTACGGGCGTTGGAAAAGAAGGTAGTTCTAATGGCTTTGGTGTGATTGTTTTTGAGGCTACGGAACGTTCTGTTGTTGAAATGGATAATTGTGTTGTCACAAGTAAGATTATAGACAATACGAAAAATTATGGATTTATACCCTCTATCGTGTTTCAGATGGGTGGTGGAACGGGAGCCAGTGAAAATCGTCCTTCCAGAAAACCAAGTGCCGATTGCTCCGTTTCATTAAAAAATTGTACTCTTCAGAATCTGGCAGAAGCGACGACTCCTATTTTTGTCTCTTATGAAAATGTACTTGAAAAAGACGCTGACGGATATATCGATTATAACAGAAACAAAGTGTCGATAGATTCAAACACTAAATTCTTGAATGCAGACGGTTCAAAAAGTATCTTGATTCAGAATGGTGATACGCTTCGTAGTGCAAGTAAGACATTGCCAAATGCTTTAGTTTATTTAAATGATTCTGTAAAAAAAGTCGTTGCTTATCAAGGCGATGTTATTACAACCGAACTTACCACAACTAAAGCATTAGCTTCTTTAAATGCTACAAATGCAATGCCGACTGATTATGATGTTCCGGACAGTATTACTATTATTTGTAAAGACGCTTATCTTGTTACCAGCGAAAAAGCTGCTATCGCTTTTGCTGATAAAGTATCAGATAAAGCCGTTTTCTATCTGAAACAAGATGGCGCTTCTTTCTCTACTGTTTCTGTCGGTAATACATGCATAAAAGTTTCAACCGACGTAACATGGAACGATGCTAACAACGCCAACCGTTCCGTTGAGATCGCCGCCGGTGCAACCCTGACCATCAATGTGGCTATGCCTTTGGATACAGTCTTTATGGCAGAAGGTGCACAGTTGCAAGCTAATGCGAATGTAACCGCCAAAGCCGTGCAATTGACTTACGGCGTTAAGAAGACTTGGAAAGCATTCGGATTCCCATTCACGATTGGAAAGATCATAGGGGAAAACGGAAATACAGATGTCAAGACTGTTGTTTCGAGTGCAAATGAAGGTATCTGGACTGCCGGTATCGCAAATGAAGCTCCGACATTTACAGTAACAACAGAAGGTCAAAAACCTGCAACCGCTTGTATCATCGCCGCTCATAAAGATAGTACCCTTCTTGTAACTACAGGTGATGCATCTATCTCTCTCGCCTCAAAAGCAGAGCCGAATGCACCGGATCCAACAAAGTCAGGTAATGTTAAATTCCAAATCGTTTCCAACCCCAACACGTACGACATGACGCTGACACAGACTGCTTATGTACTGAGTGCAGACGGTAAGACGTTCGAACGCGAAATTAATCCGACGATTAAAGCATTCCAGAGCTTCGTATTGGCAGATGAGGGAACAACAAGTACATTACGTTCGCTGCGCGTTGAAGGTACACCTACCGGAAACGAGATCGTACCGACCGACGGCTACTTTGTGCAGACCGGAAATGGTACAATCACAATCCATACAGCCGAACCGGTACAGGTGATAGTTGTCGATATGCTGGGACGTGTATATTACAATGCCCGTGTAAACGACGGCGCCCAGATCGCTGTTCCTGCAGGTATCTACGCTGTAAACAGACAGAAAGTAATAGTTAAGTAACAATTAAAACGAAGACAAATATGAAAAATATAAAATCCGCTATATCCCTCGCCCTCCTTGCAGTGGCTCCGGCGATATATGCTCAAAACATAGATACGAAGTCTGCACCCGACGTCCCGACGTTCTCGGTGACGCTGAATGTGACCAACAATGGGGGAGGACTCGACTCCGTATTCGTAAAGAAAACAATCAAAACAACGGAAGACAGTCTTATCTTGTCCGGTACTAATTCATTGAAGCTAACTTATAATACGGCACCAACTTTCCGCCTGAAAGCAAACAGCCAGTATATGCTGGAAAGCTTTACGGTGAACGGGACAAAGGTTACGGATATGAATGAAGCATTTAATAGCCTTTATAAAGGTGTTAACTCATATACGTATAGCTCAAGTGCTCTGACAGAAAAGACCGATGTCGTTATCACTTGGAAAGCTAAACCGGAATTGCCGGTGACGATAACCGGGACGGAAATGATAGTTAAAGAGAGTGAGTTTCCTACATTCAGTTATACTTTGCCAACAGGTAGTAACGCTGAAAGCGATACGACCTATTATTCGGATGCTGCCTGTACTAAAAAGTTGGCAGAAGATATCAAAGGTAAAGTAGGTACATTCTATGTGAAGTTCTCTATTGCTGAGACAGCCGGTTATAAGGCATTCGACAAAATCGTTTCGCTTGTTGTGACCAATAAAAAGCAGTTGGAAGCAACCGGTAAAAATGTTCCTAAATGTGATGTGACATTGATTGCCGGACAACCTTTATCAGCAGCCGCAATTATCGGCAGCGAGGTGACGGTGGCAGGTGAAACATCGGCTCATTCTGTCAATGGTACATGGACTTGGGTGAACCCTAACGCATTAGTAAAAGACGGTTCCGGTGAGAATAATAAGTATGACGCAATTTTTACACCTGACTCGGCCGCTGTTTATAGCAGTCTGGCTGCGAAAATAGGAGTAGATGCAAAGATAGTAGATGTTATCACCGTTAAACAAACTGCGGGTGGATTCGTTTCTATAAAAGATGCAGTAGCCGATAATAAGTATATCGGGACAACAAGTAGCCATAAGGGAAATATAGAGATTGCTGCAACACCGGATGCCGGTTATAAATTTGTGAAATGGGTAACTCCGGCTTCTCCAACTTCTCCAACAGCCGTTGAACCTAATAGCAGCCCAGCCGGATCGGAATCGAAGGTAACGGCAAAGTTTACACCTACCGGCGATACTGAAATATCAGCCGAGTTTGCACGTGCAACCCGCAATGTAAGTGTTTTAAGCGCAACAAACGGAACAGTGAAAGTGATGAATGGAAATTCGGAAATAACCGGAAGCACAGGTGTTCCTGTTGTTGTCGGAGCTAATCTTACTATTATTGCAACTCCTGATGAAGGGTATGAAGTGGATCAGGTAGGATATACGGCTGCTACTAATGCTAATACTACTACTAATAATGGAATAACCCCGGCTACCAGTTTCATTGTTGGTGGTGAATCTGCAACTTCTTATACGGTAAGCGCAACCTTTAAGCAAAAAGCGAATCCTCATGTTGTGACTGTCTCTGATTTAAAGAACGGATCGTTGAAATTGATGAAGAATGGTGCAGAGGATTTAAATCCGGGTTCTTCTGTCGAGGATCATGCTTCCATATCGGTGATTGCATTGCCGAACAAAGGGTATAAATTGGACGCACTGATTGTCAGCAGCCTTAACGATGGTACAAGTAAGGATATTACTGAAACGGGATTGGTAGGCGATGTATCGGATGATATCGTGATTCAGGCTACTTTTACTGAAGCCGATTATAGCGTAACCGTTACACCGGTAGAAGGTGCTTCTTTCAATCTTTCAACCACAACGAAAAAGTTTAATGAAACATTGGAAAATGTAACTGCAACAGTAGACAAAAATAATTATAAACTCGTCTCCCTGTTGGTCAACAATAAGCCGGTTCCCAATGGATCGGATATCAAGATCGAAGGACCGACCTATATTTCTGCACAGGTCCAGAAGTTAGCTACATTGTCTATCTTGAATCCGGCAAGTAAAGAAGTTACTTATAGTGGACAAATTCAGGAATATGCTGTTCAGACTGCTGCTGGGTTAGGTGGTTTCTCTGTTACATATAAGTTAGATGGTAAAGAGGCTACCCCGACAAATGTGGGAGATTATACGGTAAATATTACTCGTCCTGCTGACGATATCTATGCTGCTTTTTCTGCGACACGCCAATTAAAGATAAATCCGGGAGTACCGGGAATATTGACGATTCCGTTTAAAGATGTTATTACAGATAGTAAAGAGGGAATAATCAGTAATTCTGCAACAGTTGCCGGTCATTGGAGTGATAAGGCAACCCGTGCCGGAGGTTTTAAAGCAACTGACAATTTAGTTACGGTTTATTTTATACCGGATGATCCGAACTTGCAGATTGTGAAAGTGACAACACCAACAGATGAAAGTACCGCAAGAAGCCTGTCAAAAACAATCACTATGCCGGCAAATATTACAGGTGGTCGTCTTGTGTTGAAAAATGGAGATGCTGCTGTTACGGATGGCAGTACTTATATGGGGCAAACCTTTACTTTGGAAGCTATTCCGGATAATGGGTATTCTGTGGATTGGAAAGGTATCTCTGGTGTCACGTTGAATGAATATCATTCGTTTGAATTAGGTAGTAGTGATGTCACAATTACGGAAAGCCATTTGTTTAAGGCAAAAAGCACAATTAAACCTGCTGACAATTTGTCCGCGAATGCCACATATACGGGTAGTTCGGTTGAATTGTCTTCTCTTGCAGGTTTGATTCCGGCTACCGGTTGGGTCTTTACATTTAAAGCCAATAGAGAATTTACTACTCCTGTAAATGTTGGTGATTATGAAATATGGGCAAGCAGGGAAGAAGATGATTCTCACCAGGCTGTCACTTCGACAAAGGTAGGGATTTTGACTATTAAACAGCCTTCTATCTCAGCGACAAAAGATGTAACTCTGCCGGTCGCAACTCCGGTTCTCCAAGGTGCTTCTTTATCCACTTCCGAATTGAATGGCGGCTTTGTACAAGTGAACGGACAGATGGTTGCCGGAAGATTCGAATGGGAAGGAACAGAGGCAGGGACTATTTCTGGTGCAGGAGAGCATAGTGTGAAATTTACTCCGAATGATGTAGTTAATTATCCTGCGTTAACGGGATTAAAGGTGTATGTTTCGTTGAAGGATGTTCCTGCATATACATTTACATCCAATACAAATGAGGTAACTTTTACTGATGCCACAGGCCTGGAGGTAGTTCCCGGAACGGATAAAATTCCGGCAAGCATGAAATTGACGATCACACCGAAAAGCGGAACGATCAGTGGCGTTTCTGTTAAGGGGCAGGGCGCTCAAAGCGGACAGGTAACAACTGATGCCGGAACAACTTGGTATTGCATCGCCGGTACTGAAAACTTCGATGTTACCGTAACCTTCAAGTCTGGTAGCGAAGGCGGTGGCGACACCCCGGCCGAAGGGACTCCTGTTACAGGCATATCCCTTAACAAGTCGACGCTCACCTTGCCGCGTCTGAAGTCTGAAAAGTTGGTGGCTACCGTAGCTCCTACAGGTGCTACCAAGAAAGATGTGAAGTGGACCAGCACGGCTCCGGCAATTGCCAGCGTAGAGGCAGACGGAACAGTGAAAGCGTTGAAGGTCGGTCAGGCAACTATCATTGCAACGACCGTGGATGGCGGTTTCACTGCTATGTGTGAAGTGACGGTAGACTTTGCAACCGCTCTCGAAAAGATCCTGTCCGAAAGCCACGTTTACGGGCAAAAGGGACAAATCGTGATCGAACCGGCTGCTCCGGTAGAAGCGACGATTGTCGACCTGAACGGAAAGATTGTCTATCACAGTTCTATTAATAATACCCTGCGTATGCCGGCTTGCAGCGGCGTATATATTGTACGTCTGTCCGCATCCGGTACTACGACTACAACCAAAGTCCTTGTACATTAACATTTGGTACATAAAGAATAAAATGAATCCTGCTCATAAGGGCAGGAACATTTGATTCAAAGTGAGGAAAGGGAGGAACCGCGAGGTTCTTCCCTTTTATATTATCAGAGAAGAACAGGTGATGGATAACATAAGTGCTTTATATAGAATATTGATTGAGAATGATTTTTTTTGTAGAAAAGTGAATGGCTATGGAAACAAAATTAACATTAAGACTTAATGAGTCGATAGTAGAAAAAGCAAAAGAATATGCGCGGTCGCGGAATATGAGTCTTTCTAAAATGATAGAACAGTATTTGGATTCTACACCAGATGAATTTTTGAAAAGTAGCTATTAATTGTATAGGAAAATATTTATTAGGAGAGTCCCTCGCTATGATGAAATGGCGAGGGACTTTATTTTAGAATAAAATTGATAACTAATCGAGCATCAAACTCATATAAGCCTCCCGGCTCTGGTAGTCGAGCAACAGGCGGGTAAGAGATTGGGTGTCCATTTCTTTCAGTTCGCCGATGTTGAGAACGGAGTTTTCGTGGGTGGAAGCCCAGTGATGGATAAGGCGGTCGCGGTCGAGGACACGTGCCATGCCTAAGGGGAAAGTTCCCGGTCCGGTGAAAGGAGTGCGGTAGACGGCCTTTTCCACTTTGTTCTGCGTTGTCGCTTCCTGCAAGAGCAGGTTCTTGATGTGGTCGTTGTCGTACATCAATTCTTTGACATAGATATGGTCGCCGGCAGGATGAAAAAAGATCATGCCGATCGGTTCGTCCTGAATGTTCAAGGCGGTCAGCATCTGTCCGCCGGAGATCTGCAAGTCGCGCAGGATGGTGACGAAATCGTCATAACCGTGCAGCACATAGCAGGTACGTTCCCGCTGCTTCTTATTGAAGAACTTATAGAGAGATTCCATCGAAGGGACTTCAGGCGGAACTACCAAAACGCCCTGTTCCCAAGCTGTTTCAAAAGGCCGGATATACGTCTCTTCCGAATAGTCGAAAGCCTCCGTATATCCTAAATCGCGGTAATAATCGAACAGCCACGGATCGGCCGGGATAATGACTGTCAAGGCCACTTTCCGGCTTTCCATCACCTCGAAAGCTTCCTGTATCAGTTGGCGCATAAGCCCCTGACCACGTTCGGAAGGAAGGGTGCAGGCTCCATATATATAGTTCACGGATATCTCCGTCCCGTAGTAAGTCATGACATACGGAAGCATTTGAAGGGCGGAAACGATCTTTCCGTCTTTCTCTATAAACAGGGCGTTTTCCTTTTTGTAAACCCGGTCGAAGAACAGTTTGATAAATTCTTCGCTGTCGTCGAAAGAAGTACGCCACAGGTCGATCAATTGAGGCTTGTTGTTATCCATCGTTCAATATTATTTTGCAGGTTTCTTTATTGCTGCGGATTTTTCCAATAGGATGAACGGGTTATACGAAAGTTTAGCTTGGCGCAGACCGGGAATACCCAGGTCTTCCTCCCGGTTCACATATATATATTTCTCCGGAAGGTGGGAGGCAAATTCTTTGTTGATAACAGCATAAGCCCCCTCATAGTTCACATTCGCCTTTTCGACATGGACCCCGAAAGTATTGTGGTTGATCGGGGCGCCGAAGGTGAAAGCGACAATCTGATGGTCTACGCAAATGGCCCCCCCTATAAGTCCCAATTCGTCGTAATGGTTCAAGGCATAAATGATGGAACGGCGTTCGTCGTTCAGATCCTCTTCGTCGTTATCTTCCCGGTTTGCCTTGAACCATTTGCATTCGAGTTGGAGGCATTCGGGGACCAGTTCCGGTGTGATAGGGATATATTTGTAAGAATATTTCTTATTGAAATTGTTGATATGGTTGCGTTTCGCCTGGTATTTCTTTCCTTTCAGGGTTGCCAGGTCTTCACGCAAGTAGATGTAATCGAAATAATCCCGTTCGGGAATGTAGAAGAATCCGCCGGGGATCGCTTTTTCGAGTTCCTCTTTGGCATCGGGCGTTACGCCTAACATACAAAGCGGATGACCCTGTTCGAGCGAGTCGGCTTCCAACAGATCGATCGCCTGTTTCAGGTTGCCCTGTCCCGTAGGCGTCATATAAGCGACTCTCGTTTTGTTTTCGATCCAGAAGCGGATCAGCAAGCTGCCGTCGACAATGGCAAACTCGCTATCGTAGAGGAATCGCCAACTACAGATGTTGGCAAATGAATAGTCGCAATTCTTGTAATTGCTCGGTATCGTAAAGGACGTAATAATATCTTTGTCTTCGATTCCGATCGGTTTAAACGGTATCTTCATCTTTTTCTTTTTTGATGTGCAAATATAAAACTAATAAGTATCAGTGAATGTTTAGAACGGGAATAATAATGGCAATATGAAGATCATAATGATACCCATAATGATTTGTAAAGGCATGCCGACTTTGACGTAGTCCATGAATGTGTATTTGCCCGCCGACATGACCAGAGCGTTTGGCGGAGTCGAGAAGGGAGAGGCGAAGCACATGCTCGCACCGACCGTTACGGCCAGCAGGAACGGGTAGGGGCTGACCCCGATCGCTAAAGCCGATTGCAACGCGATGGGAGCCACCAGTACCGCTGTCGCCGTATTGCTGATGAACATGGTGAGCAGGGAAGTCGTGAAATATATTCCCGCCATTAGGACAAGCGGCCCGTAATCACCCAATCCGCTAACCAGTTTTTCCGATATCAGGTTGGAGGCTCCTGTTTTTTCGAGGGCAAGCGACATCGGGAGCATGGCGGCTATCAGCACGATGCTTTCCCAGTTGATCGTTTTGTAGGCATCCTCCACATTGCGGAAGCAGCCGGTCAGCACCATCAGGATCGCCGCGATCAGTACGGCTGCGACCGGAGGGATCGGAATAAAATCGAATACCATTGCTGCGATCATGCCGATCATGATCAGGGCGGCGACAGGTGCTTTATAGTCCAGCGTGACTTTGGATGCCTCTTCGACAGGTTGTCCGAGGACTACCCATTGCGACTGCTTATGGCTCATGCGGGCGATGCTGTCCCATGTGCCCTGTATCAGGAGGATGTCGCCGGAGTGCATCTTTACCTCTTTTATATCGGACAGGATATATTCGTTTTTCCGTTGTATGCCTAAAATGTTGACTCCATATTTATCCCTGAAACCGGAATCTTTGACTGCTTTATTGATTAGTTTGGAATCCGGCATAAGCAAGACTTCGGCGATACCGATTTCCTGCACGCTCAGTTTCTCGTCGGACGATCCGCCGGCAAACTCGGTGACTTTCGATTCCGTGAGCGACAGCCTGTTTTCACGGGCAAACAGTTCGACCTTGTCGAATGCTCCGAAGACATATAAGATGTCGTTTTCTTTCAGTTCCGTATCCGGGCCGGCCAACTTTTGATCCACGGTCTTCATGAAGCGGCCTTGTGACAGCGATTTTCTTCGTATTTCGAGGATCGTCAGGTTGTACGTTTGTGTGATGTTGAGTTCCTGCAATGTCTTATTGCAGACCAAGGAATCGGGCGTGACCCTCAAGCGGTAGAGGTTGTCGGACAGCTGGTATTTTTGTGCCAGTTCTTTTGGAGAGCGTCCGCCGGAAGCCTCGTTTTTATTGTTGTCGTCTTTTTTCGCCAGGAATATTTTGCTGAGCGGGATCAGGATAATGATCCCTATCAGTACGCAGACCAGTCCGACCGGAGTGAAAGAGAAGAACGAAAGGTCGCCGAACCCGGCGTTCTCCAAAGTCTCCTGCACGACGAGGTTGGGAGGCGTACCGATCAGGGTTGCCATTCCTCCCATACTGCTTGCGAATGCGAGAGGCATCAGGAAGCGGCTGGGGTTTATGTTGGCGTTCATCGCCATGCTGACCACGATGGGCAACATCAGGGCCACGGTCCCGGTGTTGCTGACAAAGGCGCCGATGAAGGCTGTCACAACCATGATTAAAATGAATAACTTTAGTTCGCTTTTCCCTGCCAGCTGGAGTATTTTGCTGCTGATCATTTTGGCCAGTCCGGTTTTGAAGATGGCTCCCCCGACCACAAACAGGCCGACCATCATGATTACAATCGGATTTGAAAAACCGGACAATGCTTCTTCAGTAGTTAAAATCTTACAGACCATAAGGAGCACGAGTGCACAAAGTGCGACCAGGTCCGAGCGTATCTTTCCGTTCACGAAAAACAAGGCGGAAAGCGCTAAAATGACGAGAGTTGCTATCATAAAATGTTATTAATAGGGTTTTAACTTAATCTAAAAAGACTTGTATGTATTAAACTAATAACTATCTTTAAATGTTCGAAGTGAAATGATTTTTATTTAAAAGTGAGAAGGATATGAATACAGATAAAATATTACCGATTGACCTCTATCATGCTGTGTCAACCGCGAATTTGACATTGGAAAGTTCTTTAAGGATCATTCACGTCGAAGCCGGGCAGGATCATGAACTGCTGCCGTTGGAACCGGGCACTCTTGCCGTAATTTGCCGGGGCGGGAAGTTTGAATGCAAGGCACTCGAAAAGGAGATCTCGATAACAGCCGGGCAGGTGCTTCTGGCGGCTACGGATGAAGTGAGCGAAATATCCCGTTTTTCCGAAACCGGTTTTGAAGGGATCGTGATCTATGCCGGCAGCGATCTGCTGATCAACCGGCAACGTCTGATGTTCCGGACGATTACGCCGGACGAACTGGAAGAGTCCGACCTTTATATCCGGCTGATGCAATCGCAAATCGAGCGAATGAGCGATGTCCGTGTCAAAGTGGTGGAATCGCTTTTACGCGCTCTTATTTTCTTCCTACAGCAGGGAGGACATTTAGCGGACGACCGGGATAGCGAGGTTCCGCCTTTTTTCCACGATTTCGCTTTGCTGATTAGTCGTTACCATCATTATCCGGTCTATTATTTCGCAGAGAAGTTGGGGATGACTTCGACGGAACTGAATAACAAATGCAAATCGCATTCCGGCATTTCGGCTGCGGAATGGATCAGCCAGTATGTATTGCTTGAAGCAAAAGACTTGCTGATTAAGACTCGCCTGAGGCCTTCCCGTATTGCCGTGATGCTTAATTTCTCGAATTACGATACATTTGCACGTTGGTTCAGGCGGCATACGGGGGAGTTGCCGGGGAACTGGAGGTGATGGAAATTAAGAATTGAGAATTAAAAAATAATACCATGAGATGGACATTTGAGAATGCGAAGATAAAGGGGCGGGTCGTCTTGACCGATTCGCTCCATGAAGACCTGGGTCTTCTGAAAGACAAAACGCTGTATAAATTTATATGGGTGGACTCCGGCGAAGTGGTGTTGGATATCGACCATCAGCAGATTGTTTTGAAGGAGGGGCAGCTCGTTCCGCTTTCCCATTTGCACCATCTTGAATTTCTGCGCATCGAAGGCAAATACTTTGCACTAATGTTCAATAGTAACTTCTATTGCATACATGGCAACGACCATGAGGTGTCGTGCAACGGGTTGCTGTTTCACGGTTCGTCGCATGTGCTGACTTTCGTCCTTTCGGAGGATGAGCGGCGGAAGATCGAGACGCTGACGGGGATCATGCAGGAAGAGTTTCTCAGTACCGACCACCTACAAGACGAAATGCTCCGGGTATTGTTGAAGCGGTTTATCATAATATGCACGCGAATAGCGGAAGACCGGCAGGGAGTCGTTCGGGAGAACAGTTTCCAGTTCGAGACGATCCGCAAATTCCATGTCCTGGTCGATACTTATTTTAAGGAGAAGAAACAGGTGCAGGAATATGCGGACATGCTGAACAAATCCCCGAAAACACTGGCAAATATCCTTTCCGCCTATCAGCAGCCTTCCGCCATCCGCATCATCCACAACCGTATCCAGGCCGAAGCCCAACGCCTGTTGCTCTATACGACTAAAAGCTCGAAAGAGATCGCCCTGATGTTAGGCTTCGAAGACCAGGCGGCATTCAGCCGTTTCTTTAAGAACGCAACAGGATTGAGTGCGACCGAATATCGCCGACAATATAAAAAGGAGTCGGTGTCGGAATAGGGAATATTGCCAAATCTTAGGGCAAAATCATTATCCTCTGAAATCTAAAGGCTGTGTATTTTTGCATCATAGAATAAACAGAACGATAAATAGATGCTTATTGGGAACAATTAGGTTAAAAGAAATGTTCCTTAAGTAGAAAATAAAAAGGAGGATAACAAAAGATGAAAAAGTATGATGCGATCATCATTGGTTTCGGTAAAGGCGGAAAGACGCTGGCCGCTGATTTAGGTAGCCGCGGATGGACTGTTGCCGTAGTGGAACGTTCGAAAGAAATGTACGGCGGGACATGTATCAATATCGGATGCATTCCGACCAAAACACTGGTACACCTTTCCAAAGTGGCGCAATATTCCCACTTCACGACATTCGAGCAATATGCCGATGCGTTTCATAAGGCAATCGAGGAAAAAAGGAAGATCACGGCTGCTTTGCGTCAGAAGAATTTAGAGAATCTCGACAGCAAAGAGACGGTAACTGTTTATACTGGCGTCGCCTCGTTCCTTTCCCCAACGGAAGTGGAAGTGAAAACCGATCGTGAGACTATCGTGCTGCAAGCCGGTAAAATCTTTATCAATACCGGCGCTTCCACCATCGTCCCCAACATAAAAGGGATCGAAGGCAATCCTTTCGTTTACACCAGCACTTCGATCATGGAACTGGATCGGCTACCCCGTCGCTTGGCGATCGTGGGAGGCGGCTATATCGGGCTTGAGTTTGCTTCGATCTTTGCCAATTTCGGATCGGACGTGACGGTTTTGGAGGGAGGCGACAAGTTTATTCCCCGTGAAGACCGCGATATCGCCGATGCCGTCAAGACAGTTTTGGAAAAGAAAGGTATTTCGATTCGCCTGAACGCCGTCGTACAGGAGATCGAGCACGATGCCGGCAAAGCTACCGTTGTCTATCGCGATGCCCTGACAGGCGATACGGTGCGGGCCGATGCCGATGCGATCCTGCTGGCTACCGGACGTCGTCCGAATACCGAAGGACTGAATTTGCTGGCTGCCGGCGTGAAGCTGACGGAGCGCGGGGCAATCGAGGTGGACGACCGCTTGCATACGACCGCAGAGAATATATGGGCGATCGGAGACGTGCGCGGCGGTTTGCAGTTCACGTATCTTTCGCTGGATGATTACCGCATCATACGCGATGAACTTTTTGGAGACGGCAAACGCAATACCGGTGACCGGGAAGCGATCGCCTATTCAGTGTTCATCGATCCGCCCCTGTCGCATGTCGGCCTGAATGAAGAGCAGGCATGCCGGACGGGACGTAACATAAAAGTCTCCAAAGTCATGGCCGCTTCGATGCCGAGAACCCGCACGATCGGACAGCCGGAAGGGTTGCTGAAGGCGGTCGTGGATGTCGATACGAACCAGATATTGGGAGCTACGCTGTTTTGCGCAGAGTCGAGCGAAATCATCAACCTCGTGTCGCTGGCGATGCGTACGGATAATGATTATGTCCTCCTTCGTGACAATATTTTCACTCACCCTTCTATGAGTGAGTCTCTGAATGATTTATTCAACATAAAATAAAACACTGAAATATGAAAGCAGATATAGGATTGATCGGGCTCGCCGTGATGGGCGAGAACCTGGCGCTCAATATGGAAAACAAAGGCTTCACGGTTGCCGTATATAACCGGAGCGCACCAGGCGAAGAGGGCGTCGTAGACCGTTTTGTCAATGGCCGGGGCAAAGGCAAACACTTTATCGGAACGCATTCTATCGAACAATTGGTCGACTCGGTGAAAAGTCCCCACGTCATTATGATGATGGTCAAGGCAGGGCGTCCCGTAGACGAGCTGATCTCGCAACTGCTCCCTTTCCTTTCGCCGGGCGATGTGATTATCGACGGAGGCAATTCTGATTTCCATGACACGGAACGCCGTGTGAAGGAGTTGGAGGAGAAAGGGATCTATTTCGTCGGGACCGGAATTTCGGGAGGCGAAGAAGGAGCCTTGCACGGCCCGTCCGTGATGCCCGGAGGTTCGGTGGAAGCCTGGCCGCTGGTGAAAGACATCTTGCAGGGGATTTCCGCCAAGTTGGACGACGGTTCGCCTTGCTGCGAATGGATCGGAGCGGGTGGAGCAGGCCATTTTGTGAAGATGGTGCACAACGGCATCGAATATGGCGATATGCAGCTTATTTCCGAAGCCTATTCGCTGTTGAAAAACCGGAAAGGATTGGACAACGATGCGATGGCTGTCGTTTTCGATGAATGGAACGGGGGGGAACTAAATAGTTTCCTGATCGAGATAACCGCCAATATCCTGCGTTTCCGCGACGAAGACGGAAAACCGTTGCTCGACAAGATACTGGATGTCGCCGGACAGAAAGGAACCGGTAAATGGAGCGCGATTGCGGCAATGGACGAGAATGATCCGCTGACGCTGATTACGGAAGCGGTTTATGCCCGCCTGCTCTCGGCTTTGTATCCGGAACGGGTAAAGGCTGCAAGCCTTTACAGTGGAAAGTTGAAAGTTGAAAGTGGAAAGTTATCAGACGACTCTCAACTTTCAACTTTCAACTTTCAACTTTCAATTGACGACGTCCGTCAGGCGCTATACGCAGCCAAGCTGGTTTCCTATGCACAAGGATTCTCCTTGCTTCGCCGTGCTTCCGAGCATTATGGCTGGGATTTGGATTACGGGACGATTGCCCGCATCTGGCGTAAGGGATGTATCATCCGTTCCGTCTTCCTGCAAAAGATTACGGATGCGTATAAAGAGAATCCGGGATTGGAAAACCTGCTCTTCGATGCCTTTTTCCAGGACAAGATACAAGCCGCTCTTCCCGCCTGGCGCCGGATAGTGGCCGAAGGCGCGCTGAGTGGTGTCGCCCTGCCTGCCATGAGTTCGGCCCTAAGCTATTTCGACGGGCTGCGCACACTGCATTCGGCTGCGAATATGATTCAGGCGCAACGCGATTATTTCGGAGCCCATACCTACGAACGTACCGATCGCGAACGCGGCCATTTCTTCCATACCAATTGGACCGGGGAAGGAGGAAACACGGTTTCGGGCACGTATAGCGTCTGATTCCATCGTTTCGGAAAGTTCCGACATCATTAAATTTTAAAAGCAAATGAAAACAGCAAGCAATCAATTATTAGTCATATTCGGAGCTTCCGGCGACCTGACGGGGCGGAAACTCCTGCCCTCGCTCTATGAACTGCACGTTCGGGGCTTATTGCCGGAGCGCTTCTGTATCTTGGGGGCGGCCCGTACGGAATATTCCGACGATGAATACCGCGCCTTCGAAAAGGTGCATATCCGGGAATCCCTGAAAAACAAAGAGGTGGACGAAGCCGAACTGGACAGCTTCCTTCGCCGTGTCTTTTACCTTGCGTTCGATTCGACTGATTCCGCCGAATACCATAAACTGAAAGATCGTATCCACCAGTTACAGCAAGAACAGCAGTTGCCGGACAAGATCATTTATTATCTTGCTACACCGCCGGTGATGTATGAACTGATTCCGACCTGCCTGAAAGAAAACGGGATGAATGTTGCCGGAAGCGAGGATGGCTGGCGCCGCGTGATCGTGGAGAAGCCTTTCGGAACGAGCCTCGAATCGGCCGAGCGGTTGAACAAGCATCTCATCCATATCTTCGATGAGAAGGAAATTTACCGTATCGACCATTATTTAGGAAAAGAGACGGTGCAGAACATCCTGGTGCTCCGTTTCTCCAACGGTATATTCGAACCGTTGTGGAATCGTAATTATATCGACTCGATCGAGATCAGCGCCTCGGAAACGCTTGGCGTAGAGAATCGCGGGAAGTATTATGACGGGGCGGGCGCCTTGCGCGACATGATCCAGAACCACCTGATGCAACTGATGGCCTTTACGGCGATGGAGTCGCCTTCGGTGTTCGACCCGGAGCCGATCCGCGACGAGATCGTGAAGGTGTTCCGCGCTTTGCGTCCGTATAAGACGCACGATATGGACAACCTGATTGTGCGTGGCCAGTACGACGGCTATCGGGAAGAGAAGAATGTGGCGCCTGACTCCACCACGGAGACTTACGTCGCTATGAAAATGTTTATCGATAACTGGCGTTGGAGCGATGTCCCCTTTTATATCTTTACCGGAAAGAAATTGCCGGAAAAGAGTTCTGAGATCGTGGTGAACTTCAAGTCCACTCCTCATCAGTTGTTCGCCGGACAATGTTCGGGAGGCTCCTGTAACAAACTGATTATCCGTATCCAGCCGAACGAGAGTATCACGCTGAAGTTCGGCCTGAAGATGCCGGGAGCCGGTTTCACAGTGAAGCAGGTGGGTATGGATTTCCGCTATGATTCGCTTTCGAAGAACTATCTGCCCGATGCCTATGAGCGCCTGTTGCTCGATGCCATGTTAGGCGATTCGACTTTGTATGCGCGTAGCGATGCTTTGGAGGCAAGCTGGCGACTGATCGACCCGATCCTCCATCACTGGAAAGAAGAGGGTGCAAAGAACCTGTTCTTCTACGCTCCCGGTGAAGACGGCCCGATTGAAAAGGCCAAGTTGGGGATGGTTCCGAAAGATTGTCCTTGCCAAAGTTGTTGATTCCGTTACCTTTTGGATCAAGCCAAAAGTAACATATAATTTAGTTGATTATGATAATAGAGAATTTTAAAGACGATAAAGACGCCCTCCGGGCAATGACCGGGGAGCTTGTCCGGCATATGGACCGGAAAGATGACGGACTGCCTTTCAACCTCGCCTTGTCGGGAGGAGGAACGGCACAGAAGATGTTCGCTCTTTGGGTGGATGAATATAAAGACGAGATCGACTGGGATGCGATCCGTTTCTTTTGGGTGGATGAACGATGTGTTCCGCCAACCGACCCGGACAGCAATTATGGACATGCAAACGAGCTTTTGTTCAAGCCGCTGCATATACCTGCCGACCATGTGCACCGCATTCACGGCGAAGTGGAGCCGGGAACGGAAGCGATGCGCTATTCGCGTGTCGTGAAGGAGTATCTGCCCCGGCACGGGCAATTGCCCTATTTCGATTGTATCATCCTGGGTATCGGAGGCGATGCGCATACCGCGTCGATCTTCCCAGATACTTTGCCGCTATTGACGGACAGCCGTAATTACGCCGTTTCGCAACATCCCGAATCCCATCAGTTCCGCATCACGATGACTGGCCCGCTGATCCTGAACGATTCACCGTTGCTGGTCCCGGTCCTGGGGCCGGGAAAGAAAGAGATGCTCGAAGAACTGAAAAAAGGCTATTCGGCTACTAATCCTACGCCTGCCGCCTATATCCTTTCCCATGCGGTAGAAGCGTATGTTTATTCGGCGGTCTTCATCGATAGCTTTTCCAGGAAGTAGACGATGGCGTAGCCTAAGATCATCAGGGCGACAGCCTCCCAAACAAGCTGGTTAGGCATGATGTTGGCTTCGACTAATGGTTTTACAATGCCATGGCTGTCCGTATAGGTCTCGATCGTTTCTTTCCAAGGCCAGACCTTGTTCAGCGAACCTAACATGAAGCCTGCCAGTACGGAGATCGTGATGTCATGGAACCGGCGAAGGGCGAACGAAAGCACACGGGAGAAACTGGTGATACCGATTGCCGCGCCGCAGATAAACACCAGCATCACGGGAATATTGAATGTCTTTACCGCCTCCATGATATAGAAATACTTGCCTAACAGCACCAGAATGAAACTTCCCGATATGCCCGGCAGGATCATGGCACAGATGGCTATCGCCCCGCAAAGGAAGATAAAGAACAGGTTGGAAGGCGTTTCGGCTGGCGTTGCGACCGTTATGTAGAACGCTATGACGATCCCGACGATATAACTCAGGATCGTTTTCCAATCCCATCTCTTGATATCTTTGGAAACGAACCAGGTGGAAGCCAGTACCAGTCCGAAGAAGAAGGACCAGACTAAGATCGGGTGGTCGGTCAGCAGCCAGGTGATGACTTTTGCCAACGAGAAGATACTGATCCCGATCCCTGTGACGATGGATAGCAGGAAGTTGGCATTGATCGCTTTCCAGAATGCCGCGATCTTTCCGGTAAAGAGCAGTTTGAGGCTGGCTCCGTTAATACTTTTGATCGAGTCGATCAACTCTTCATAGATTCCAACAATGAAGGCGATGGTTCCGCCTGAAACGCCCGGCACAACGTCTGCCGCTCCCATACCCATGCCTTTTAGAACTAAGAGGCCGTAGTCTTTTAGATTTCTTTTCATGCTTAATTATTGTTATCCTTATTATTGAGGAATTCTTTCGTCAGGTCTTCCGGCGGAATATGTTTGCTGCCGATGTGCTCGACCATCCCTTGATAATTGAGTCCGGCATCTTTCAGATAATCGGCCAATTCTTCGGGGGAAGTCTGCTTGTAATGTTCGCCGAAATGCTTCATATCTCCCTTTGCCAGATATGCCATTGCCATATGAAGGTGCATATAAGGCATTTCCGGATTGGCTTCCAACACCTTCTTATAGTATTGCAAGGCTTTGTCGATATCTCCTTTCATAAACAAATACTGTCCGGCGCGGTACAAGCTCTCGAAGTCTTCCTGCTGCTTATCTTCCACCTGGTCGAGGGCGGTGAAGAGGCGTTCGGTTACTTCCATGGCATTATGCTCGTCTCCGTTTTCCAGATAGGTCAGAGCCAGCAAGGAAAGGATGCGGATATTTTTCGGGAATAACCTGGAAGCTTTCATCAAAGCATCGGAGGCTTCTTCGTCATGCCCTGTTTCGACGCAACAACGGATATAGTTGATATACGTACTTGAATCTTCCTGCGGGCTATTTTGCTCAAGCTGTTCTTTCAGTAATGCATAAGCCTTTTCGTAGTCTTCCAGCTTAACATAACATTCGGCAAGCAGGGGTGTGATGCGAATACGGGTCTCGTCGGTCGTTGCAATATCGTTATACACTTCGATCGCCTTCTCGTAATTTTCGTTCATGTACAGGCAATAAGCCTTCAGTATCTTCAACTCTTCGTCCGAGTCGTCACACGTGAGGGCAAAGTCGAATGCTTCGATCGCTTTTTCATAGTCTCCGTTGATGGAATAGAGGCGGCCCAATGTGAACCAGTAGTCGTTGGAGTAAGGGTTCTTGTCGATCAGTTCGTTACAAACCTCGATCGCTTTTTTTATATCGCCCTCTATTTCCAGGTTGTAGCAAAGCTCGTCTTTCAGGATCAGGTTGTCCGGGAAGAGCATAAGGCCGCGATTGATGAAATCGTGTGCCTCCTTAGTCATCTCCACATCTCCTAAGATCGGTGCGATATATTCGAATATCGTTTCTAAATATTCGCATTTATCGGCGATGAGTTTTTCTACATGTTCGATTACTTTGTCGTACGAATCCTGCATGGCGTAACATTCGAGACGCAGCATGTCGAGATCCTGATTGTCGGTTTCTGCTATCGATTCGATCAGGACGAGCGCACTCTCATAGTCTTCGTTGTAGACGTACGACTTGCATTGTCTGATCTGCAAATCGGGATTACCGGGATGAAGCCGCAGCCCTAAGGCCAGGACTTCATCATAGTAAGTATAATCATCAGATTCTTCAAAACTGTCCAACAGTTCGTCAATCTCATCGGCATCGAAATAGGCATCCTTGCCTTCCTGATGGCCGGACAGATAACGCTGTAGCAGGCGTGAAATATCTTTTTTCTTCATATTGGCACATTATTTATCTTTCACCTTGCTCCAGGTATCTTTCAGGGATACTGTGCGGTTGAAAACTAATTTGTCGGCTGTAGAATCTTTATCTACATTGAAATAGCCGATACGTTGGAACTGCAGGTAGTCGAGCGGCTTGGCGTCTGCCAGGAACTTTTCGACGTAGCAATTTGTCAACACTTTCAGGGAGTCAGGGTTGATGATTTCTTTCATCGCTTCCAAAGGCGAACAGTTCTTTGCTTCGCGGATAGCCGCCATCTCATCGCGCGGGTTCTCGGCTTTCCACAGGCGGTCGTACAGGCGTACTTCTGCCGGCAGGCAGTGTGCGCAACTCAACCAGTGGAGCGTACCTTTGACTTTCCGGTTGCTGTCGGGCATGCCGCTCTTGGTGTTCGGGTCATATTCGCAATAGATTTCTGTGATCTCGCCGTTCTTGTCTTGATTGCACCCCGTGCATTTCACGATATATGCATTTTTCAGGCGTACTTCCTGACCTGGCGTCATACGGAAGAACTTTTTCGGAGCGTCTATCATGAAGTCTTCCCGTTCGATCCACAACTCACGGCTGAATTCGATCGTATGGCTGCCTGCCGACGGATCTTCCGGATTGTTGATCGCCTCCATCTCTTCCACCTGTCCTTCAGGATAGTTGGTGATGACGAGCTTGACCGGGTTCAGCACGGCCGATACACGGGTTGCGCGGGTGTTGAGGTCTTCGCGGACGGCACTTTCTAACAGCGCAAATTCGTTCAGCGCGTCGTAGGTGGTGTAGCCGATCTTGTCGATGAACTTATGGATCGCTTCCGGTGAATAGCCGCGACGGCGGAAACCGCAGATTGTCGGCATGCGCGGATCGTCCCAGTCATGCACCAAGCCTTCTTTGACGAGGATCAGCAGGTTACGCTTGCTCATCAGCGTGTAGCTCAGGTTCAGTTTGTTGAACTCTGTCTGGCGCGGACGGTTGTCGTCGAGATCCTTACCCTCTTTCAGCCAGTCGATGAACAGGTCGTACAAGGGACGGTGCACGACAAACTCAAGCGTACACAGCGAATGAGTGACACCTTCGAAGAAGTCGCTCTGCCCGTGTGCAAAGTCGTACATCGGGTATGCTTTCCACTTGTCACCGGTACGGTGGTGCGGAGTCTTGACGATGCGGTAGATGATCGGGTCGCGGAAGTGCATGTTCGGGTTTGCCATGTCGATCTTGGCACGCAAAACCATCGAACCTTCTTCCAGTTCGCCGCTGTTCATCTTGTGGAACAGCTCCAGGTTTTCTTCGACCGGGCGGTCACGATAGGGGCTGTTTGTGCCCGGCTGTGTCGGCGTCCCTTTCTGGGAAGCGATCTGTTCGGACGTCTGCTCGTCGATGTATGCTTTTCCTTCCTTGATCAACTGGATGGCGAAGTCCCAGAGTTGCTGGAAGTAGTCGGATGCGTAGTAAATATTATCCCAGTGGTAACCCAGCCATTCGATGTCTTCTTTGATGGCGTCCACATATTCCAGGTCTTCTTTTACCGGGTTGGTATCGTCGAAGCGCAGGTTGCAAACGCCCCCATATTTTTGGGCAATGCCGAAATCCAGGCAGATAGCTTTGGCATGCCCGATATGCAGGTATCCGTTGGGTTCGGGTGGAAAACGGGTCTGCACACGCCCCTTGTTTTTACCTTCCGCCAAATCTTTTTCCACCATTGCTTCGATGAAATTCAAGCTTTTTTTGCTTTCTTCCGGTTCGTTTGTTTTGATATCGCTCATTTTTGTAGTTGGATGTTTTCTGTTCAAAGTCTGCAAAGATAGTAAAATGCAGGCCGGAATGCAACTGTTTTCAGTATTTTCTTTTGTCGGGGTTATTGCATTAAATTAGGCTTATCAGAAGTGCGACGTTTAAGAAGGTCACAAGTGCCCCTAAAGTGACTAAAATGATCGTTGTGGATCGTGAATTCACAAATTTGCCCATCACTTTTTTACTGGATGTCAGATAAACTTGTGTGAAAACGGTGACAGGTAACTGTACGCTCAGCAACATTTGCGAGTAAATTAAGCCTTTGAACGGATCGCCTACGACAAAAATAATGAGTAAAGCGGGGATAAATGACAACAAGACTCCTAATTTGGAGTGAAGGTCTTTGTGGTTGTATGCTTCACCATAGAACCCAGCAAAGATGGAGGCTCCGGCTATTCCGGAGGTGATCGTGGAGGAAATGCCTGCCAGCAGGAGCGCACCGGCGAATATGACGCCTGCATTGTTTCCGACCAGCGGGACTAATAGTTGTTGTGCTTGGTCCAGCTCGTCTACCGCAATATTCTGTTTGAAGAAGGTGGCGGCTGCCAGTATGATCATGGCCGAGTTGATCGCCCAGCCGATAACCATAGACAGGAGCGTGTCGTAGAACTCATATTTCAATTGCTTTTTGATCACCGGCTCGTCTTCGAGGTTCCATTCTCGGCTCTGTATGACTTCCGAGTGGAGAAACAGGTTGTGGGGCATGACAACGGCTCCTAACACGCTCATGATGATCAGCATGGAGTTTTCCGGGAAAGTCGGTTTGATCCATCCTTCGATGGCAGTTCCCCACTGCACGTCCACGAGTGCCAGTTCATAGAGGAAAGAGAGGCCGATGATCGAAACGAACATGATGATCCAGCGTTCTATCTTGCTGTATGTATTGGTAAACAGCATTCCGAGACAGACAACCGTCACGATGACGGCTCCGACTTTGATCGGCATCCCGAACAGCATCCGGAGAGCGATGGCGCCTCCCAACACCTCGGCAAGCGAGGTCGAAATGCTGGCCAGCATGGCGGAGATCAGGATAGGGCGGCTCAGGGCGCGGGGCATGTATTTGTTGGTTGCCTCCGAAAGACAAAGTCCGGTTACGATCCCTAAGTGGGCAACGTTGTGCTGGATGATAATCAACATGATGGAAGAAAAGGTGACGACCCAGAGCAGGGCATAACCGAATTCGGAACCGGCAGCCAGATTGGTAGCCCAGTTTCCCGGATCGATGAAGCCTACGGTTACAAGTAATCCCGGTCCGATATATTTCAGCAGATCCAGAGCGCCGGCACTCGGACGGTGGTTGATTTTGAGTTTGTCTAATATATTCATATTAATAGTTTATGTTATTGTTTATTTGTCCAAAGATATAAAATATTAGGCGGTAGAAATGTTTATGATAATTGATAATTTTTATCGGCTGATCTGTTTTATCTTTATAATTGTCAATTTATCAAGGGAATGTCAATACGAATGTCGTCCGTTTGGCTGCCGGCGCACTCTTCAGGGCGATACTGCCTCCCGAAAGGCGCATGATCTGGCGGGAGATGGAAAGCCCGATACCGCTGCCGCCCTCTTTGGTGGTGAAGAACGGGACGAAAATGTGTTCGGCCTCTTCCTGCGGGATCACAGGCCCGTTGTTGCTGACCTCGATCAGGACGGCTTCTTCCTCGTTGCAATAGGCATTGACCTCGATCAATCCGTTTTCCTGTTCGCTGCCGATCGCTTGCATGGCGTTCTTAAGCAGGTTCAGGACTACTTGCGAGATCAGGTTCTCGTCTGCATAGACGATCAGGTCGGAAGGCTCTACGCTGACAGTGATCGTGATGTTGGGGAAATTGGTGTGATGGCGGGCTAACTTCACCATGCGCTCCACGAATTTCTGGACATAGAAGAGCGTAGGTTCCGGTGTCGGGATATGCGTGAATTTGCGGTAAGACTCAACGAAAGAAATTAAGCTCTTTCCTGTCGTGCTGATTACTTCCAGGCCGTTGCGTATCTCGTCGTCCGCATTCTGATGCAAGGAGAGAAGCGTGTCGCTGAGGGAAGTGATGGGCGTGACGGAATTCATGATCTCGTGCGTCAGTACGCGCGTCAGGCGTATCCAGGAATCGATTTCCTTGTCGTCCAACTCGCTGTTGATATCGTTGATAGCCAGGATGCGCACATGTTTCTCCTGCAGCGTCATTTCCGAAACGCGGATCGAAAGGTGCACGTTGCCGCGTTCGTTGGCAAAGGATATCTGGTGCTTGTCGCCCGGCTGTATGTTTTGTATGATGGTTTTCAGGTTCTCGTCTATGCGGGCAAGCTGGCGCACGTTCGTGAAAACGGTCAGTCCGAGCAGCCGCAAAGCTTCGTTGTTCGTCTGGTAGATCACGCCGTTGTCATCGAGCACGATGATGCCGGTATTGACGCAGTTCATGATCAGCTCGTAGTATTTCTCTTTCTGGACGGCATCCGCCTTGGCCTGGAAAAGAATCTGCGTGATGCGGTTGAGCGATTCGCTGACCAGTTTGTCGTTCGACGAGCGTCCGCGTGTCGCATACTGGAAAGCATAGTCGCTGTTGTCGATCGCGTCGAACATAAAAGCGACCTTCTGTGCATTTCGCTTATCGGACAACAGGATAAGCCGGAGGAAAAAGAGCCATGCGGCCAAGATCGGAACAAACCATATCCATTCCTGCCGAAGGGCAAAATAAGTATCGGCTATTGTCAAGAGAATGAAAACAGCTATGCGGAGATAAAAATTATGATAGCATCCTTTCAGCATTACAGTTCGTATCGTTTGATCTTATTATAGAGCGTCTGGCGGGAAATCCCCAACTGGCTTGCGACGAGCGACAAATTGCCGCTGTACTTGTCCATTGCATTTTTAATCATATTATACTCCATCTCTTCCAGCGTTGTCGCTTCTTTTACAGCCGCTTCCTTTTTAGTCCGTGGAAAATCGAAATCGTTGCCGTCCAACACATTCTCTTCGGCAATGATCACGGCTTTCTCGATCGTGTGTTCAAGCTCCCGGATATTTCCGAACCAGGGTTGCGCTTTCAGTTTCTCTTTGGCGTCCGGACTGAGGCGCATGGCGGCTTTCCCGTAGATATTGGCATATTTGGAAAGGAATATTTCGGTAAGGGGAACAATGTCTTCCGGCCGTTCCCTGAGAGGCGGTATTTCCACATGGATCGTGTTGATACGGTAGAGCAGGTCCTCGCGGAAATCCCCTTTCTGTACCATTTCCTGCAGATCACGGTTGGTTGCACAAATCAGGCGGATGTTGACCGGGATAGGCGTATTGCTTCCCACACGGACAATGCTGCGGCGTTGCAGGACAGTCAGCAGTTTAGCCTGCAAATGATAAGAAAGGTTCCCGATCTCGTCAAGGAACAGCGTGCCGTTGTCGGCGACCTCGAATTTTCCCGGACGGTCTGCCCGCGCATCGGTAAATGCGCCTTTGACGTGTCCGAACAGCTCGCTTTCGAAAAGTGTTTCCGTGATGGCTCCCATATCGACCGGGACCAATGTTTCCTTCTTCCGGTTGGAAAGCATATGGATCTCGCGGGCGAGCATCTCCTTGCCGGTCCCGTTCTCGCCGGTCACCAAAATGTTGGCGTCCGTCCGGGCGACTTTTTCGATCAGGGAACGGAGTTGCTGCATGGCGTTGCTTTCGCCCCAGAACATTCCGCTCTCTTTGGAAACGACGAGCTTATTGTCTGCGAGCGCAATGCCTTTGCGGTTTGCCGTCCGGATATTATAGGCCGTTTTCAATGTTTCCAGCAGCTTGGCGTTATCCCAGGGCTTGACCACGAAATCGGTCGCTCCTTCCTTGATGCCCCGCACGGCAAGGTCGATATCCGCGTAGGCCGTGAAAAGAACGACCTGTATCGAAGCATCTTCCTTCTTTATTTCCGAAAGCCAGAACAGCCCTTCGTTGCCGGTATTGATACCGGCACTGAAATTCATGTCCAATAGAACCACATCTATGTTTTCGTCGTGCAGAGTGGCTTTTATTTTATTAGGAGTAGAGATGGTAATCACCTTCTCGAAGCAAGTGCCTAACAGCATCTGTACGGCGGTGAGGATTCCTTTGTTATCGTCTACAATTAGTATTGTGCCTTGTTTTGTCATGTATGGTTTATACGTTTTTAATAAATACCTATAGCATAGTCGTGATTTGTTTCTCCAATGCCTGCTTGATAAAAGCATTTATGTATTTAAGTTTCTGCAAATGTAACTACAAAATAGTTGCAATCCAAAAACAGCCGATGGGAATGTATGATCTGTATTGAAAAGTTTCGACTCCTGCCTGAAAACGATTTCCATTGTCCAATTCTTTTACAGCAGTGTCTAATTTTTTGACACTCGGTAAAAAAGTGGGTTTTGTTAATTTGTTGTGATATAATGTTTTGGCTATTTTGGCACGTTCTTTGCTTTTTATCAGGTAGAAAATAATATAGCAATGAAAAAGATCATATTTACAACAGTACTTTCTTTTACCTTAGCTGCCTCGGTAATGGCGCAGGATAAAATATGGAGTTTGGACGAGTGTATGCGCTATGCGGTGGAGAATAGCCCGAAGGTGAAGCAGCAGCTTTATGCCAATAATACGTATAAAGCCGAACAGCAGTCTGCCATAGCCTCTTTTTTACCCTCTATCAGTACGAATGTGGATGCTCAGTATCGGTTTGGACGTTCTGTGGACCCGGAAACGAATACCTATGTAAACACTTCCACCTTTAATAACGGTTATGGGGCCTATGCTTCCTTGCCGCTTTTCAGAGGCGGACAGCTGATTAACCAATGGCGGCTGGCAAATGTGAACCGCCACATGGGCCGAAATGATTTGCAGAAGCAGAAAGATGATTTGGCAATCAGCATTATGGATGCATTTATTACGGTTGTCTATTATCAAGGGTTGGTAAAAATGTGTTCCGATAAGTTAGAGGATAGCCAGCGTCTTTTATACAAGACACGTCGCCAGGAAGAGTTAGGTCTGAAAGGAAAAGCAGATGTCGCCCAGATTGAATCGCAGGTCGCCGGCGATGATTATAATCTGACGCATCAGCAGAACCTTTATAATACGGCGATGATGACCTTAAAGAATGCGATGAACTATCCTTCGGATTTGACGCTCGATGTCGATACGGTCGTTCCTCAGGTGCAGGATATATTGGCCGAGGAATCTGTCAGTGCCATCCAGGATTATGCTATGGCAAACAATCCGACCGCTCTGCAAGCAGAGTTCCAGTTGAAGACCAGCCGGATGAATTATCTGATAACAAAAGGCAAATTACTTCCGAGCCTTTCCGTGGAAGCCGGCATCACGACCAGTTATTTTGAAAACCTGAAATCGGAAAACGCTCCTACGGCTTTTAAAAACCAGTTTAAGAATAACCGTGGAGAATATATTTATTTTAGTTTTAGTTTTCCTTTGTTTGACGGCCTCTCACGGATTACCAGTCTGCGCCGTGCCCGCAATAATGTCCGGATCGCTTATGAAAAGCAAACCGAAACACTTCGCCAGTTGCAGAAAGATGTAGAGCAGGCCGTTCTCGATAGAGAAGGCTATGCTAAAGAAACGATCCAGATGGAGAAAAAAGTAAAAGCCGATGCTTTGGCCTATCAGGTTACTCTGCGTAAATTTGAGGAAGGATTGATGAGCCCGCTTGATGTACAGACAAACGCGACGACTTTGTTGAACTCAAAGGCTGATCTTCTACAGAGACGTTTGCTGTATATGATGAAATGCCGTCAGGTTGATTATTATAAAGGGCAACCGTTGATTGGGAATTAAGAATTAAGAATTAAAAATTAAGAGTTGAAAAATAAAAAAATATACAATCATGGATATACAGTTAGAAAAAAAGAAAGGTCTTCAGAAGAAGCATATTCCTTATGTAGCAGGTGGCGCTTTTTTCCTGGTTTTGGTAGGATGGATCGTTTTCGGTGATCACGCTTCGACATTGAAAGTGGATGCCCGCGGTGTCAATATAGGGAATGTGACGAAAGAACAGTTTAACGATTTCGTTCGTGTGAATGGTCAGGTTCAACCTATTACGGTTGTGCAGCTCAGTCCTGAAGAAGGCGGTATCGTACAGGAGAAAGTCGTAGAGGAAGGTGCACAGGTGAAGAAAGGGGATGTGATCATCCGTCTTTCCAACTCAAACCTCGACCTGCAGATTCTGGACGCCGAAGCCCAGTTGGCGGAAAAGCAGAACTTCCTTCGTAATACGCAGGTGACGATGGAGCAGGACAAGTTGAACAATCAGTTGGAAAAAGCGCAGTTGGATGTCGATATGACGCGCTACCGCCGCGCTTACAACCAGCAGAAAAAGTTGTATGAGGAAAACCTGATTGCAAAGGAAGAATTCCTGAAAGCAAAAGAAGATTATGAACTGGCAAGTAAGAAATATGACCTGGTCGTGGAACGTTTGCGTCAGGATTCGATTTCCCGCACGATCCAGATGGACGAAATGGAAACCAGCTTGTTCAATATGCGTAAAAACATTGCTTTGGTGCATGAACGCAAGGAGCATTTGAATGTACGTTCGCAGATCGACGGTGAATTGGGGTTGCTGGATGTCGTGCTGGGACAGAATGTGTCGGCCGGACAGAAGATCGGGCAGATAAACGACTTGTCGGACTATAAGATCGAAGCTCTTATCGACGAACATTATATCGACCGCGTGAAAAAAGGATTGTCCGCGACATTCGAACGCCAAGGGGCTGACTTTGAATTGAATGTACGCAAAGTCTATCCGGAAGTACGCGACGGCAAGTTCCGTACGGATTTCGTCTTCACCGGCGAACGTCCGGACAATATCCGCAGCGGACAGACCTATTACATTAACCTCGAACTCGGACAGCCGACGGAAAGCATCATCATCCCGCGCGGAACCTTCTTCCAGAGCACAGGCGGCAGCTGGATATTCGTTCTTGACAAAGACGGCAAGAAAGCATATCGTCGCAAGATCAAGATCGGTCGCCAGAACCCGCAATATTACGAAGTGATCGACGGTCTCGAAGCCGGTGAGAAAGTAATCGTTTCCAGCTATGAGAGCTATAAGGACAACGAGGTGCTGGTATTGGAATAACAGGGACCGGGAATATGATTTGCCTTACGATAAATCCCCCTGGTTCAAACATGCAGTTGTGGATGTCCGGATAAATACGCATTAATAAGTAAATGATTGGAAAAAGCCTTGTAAGATCGTGCAAGGCTTTTTTCTTTTTACCCTTAATTTTTCCGGATGTTGATGCAAGGTTTCTTTTCGCCTTGCATTTATTGTATATAAACGATAATTAAACAACGAAAAGAATCATGAAAAAACTTGTTTTTGCTTTGCTTGCACTTTGTGCATTCGCTTCTTGTGATAATGGTGACGATATTCCCCGTAAGAAAGACCGCACGGATATTCCGTTGACGAAATCTGAACAGGCTTTGGCCGATGCCGGAAATGACTTTGCTTTCTCTCTGTTCCGCCGGGTTAGCAGCAGCCATGCACAACCGTCGAATATTATCTTGTCGCCGATCAGCGTAAACTATATGATGTCCATGCTGAACAACGGAGCAACCGGTAAAACAGCGGAAGAAATCTCCCGTGTACTGGGTTTCGGGGATTCCAAGCCGGAGGAAATAAACGCGTATAACCAGAAAATGATCGTTGCCTCGGCAGACCTCGATCCACAGGTAACGGTGCATACGGCAAACTCTATTTGGGTAAGGGACGGTATTAACATTTTGCCGGCTTTCCGGGAAAGCAATGAATCCTATTATAAGGCATCCGTGCGCAATCTGGATTTTTCCAAGCCGGATGCGTTGAAGCAGATCAACGGCTGGACTTCCAAGAATACGGATGGCAGGATTCCTGAGATTTTGGACAAGGTCAATCCGAATGCCTGTATCTATCTGCTGAATGCAATTGCCTTTCGGGGCGAATGGAGCACGCCTTTCGAGAAAAGCGATACGAATAAAGATATTTTCACGGACGCACAAGGGCGTGAACAGGAGGTGCAGATGATGAATGCTTCTTTCCAAGGAATTGTTTGCGAACATGAGAAATTCAGGATGCTGTCTCGCTCGTATGGCAACGGCGCTTTTTCCATGTCGATCCTGTTGCCGGACGAGGGAGTGACAAATGCCGAAGTGATCGCCTTGCTGAATGTCCAATCCTGGAAACAGCTTCCGCAGAACCGGAATGGTTATCAGATACATTTGAAACTTCCCCGGTTCGCTGCCTCTTACGATATTAATCTCAATGATGTGTTGCAGTCGTTAGGGATCGTTTCCGCATTTTCTTCCGATGCTGCTGATTTTTCCAAATTGAGCACGACACGGATTTTCTTGTCACGCGCTCTGCAAAAAGCCCGTATCGAGGTCGACGAAGAAGGGACAAAAGCCGAAACGGTAACACTGGGCGAGGGATGGGCTTCTTCCCCCGGACCCAGACCGGAAATGCAGAAGATGGATTTCTTCGTGAACCGTCCGTTCATCTACCTGATAAGCGAATACAGCACAGGAGCGATCTATTTCATAGGAGAAGTGAATCAGATTAAGTTCTGACCTTTTGGTTACTTTTGGCTTGATCCAAAAGTAACCGCTTGATATCCTTTGCGGAAATCTTCTATAATCTCCTTTATGACTTCTTCCGCTGTCTGCATTTCCCGGAATAAGGAAGCGACTTGTCCGATCTCCAGTTCTCCCTCCTTCAGGTCGCCTTCGAAAATGCCTTTCTTGGCACGGCCTTTTCCTAACAATTCTTTCATTTCCTCGACGGAAGCGCCACGTGCTTCGGCTTCTTCTACCGCTGTCGTGAAACCTCCTTTTACCAGGCGGGTGGGAGAGAGCTTCTTCAGTAGGAGCTTCGTGTCGCCTTCGTTCAGGTTGAGGCATAATTGTTTGAAATTCTCATGTGCAGAGCTCTCTTTTGTCAAGGCGAAACGAGTACCGATCTGGACACCTTCGGCCCCAAGAGCGAAAGTTGCCAGCATGGCGCTGCCTGTTCCGATGCCTCCGGCAGCCATCAAGGGGAGAGACGTGGCGCGGCGCACGGCGGGGATCAGGCAGAGAGTCGTGGTCTCTTCGCGACCGTTATGTCCGCCGGCTTCAAAACCTTCGGCGACTACGGCATCGACACCTGCCTGTTCACATTTGACGGCAAATTTGGAACTACTGACGACATGGGCGACTTTTATCCCGTGTTCTTTCAGGAATCCCGTCCATGTTTTGGGGTTGCCGGCAGAGGTGAAAACGATCTTTACGTGTTCCTCCACTAAGATATTCATCAATGCATCGATCTCCGGATACATCAAAGGAACGTTTACGCCAAAAGGTTTGTCGGTGGCTGCCTGGCATTTGCGGATATGTTCGCGTAAAACTTCCGGATGCATGGAGCCTGCACCGATCAATCCGAGGCCGCCTGCATGACTGACTGCCGAGGCCAGCCTCCAACCGCTGCACCAAACCATGCCTCCTTGTATAATAGGGTATTGAATACCGAAGAGTTGACAAATTCTATTCATATTCATCTAATAGTTTAATTCATTCGTACCAACCGCAATATTAGTGAAAAATATGCAACCGTATTTCATTACTATCACTATATTTGCGGATAATCACAAGTTTTAAGTTAAAGCGAATATCGTCTAACGCACAAAATAAATTAGCAAATGAAACACTATTCTTTTCCTTTAATGGGAGTAATGGGAGCTTTCTCCCTGCCGGTTTTGGCACAAACTTCACCTCAGAAGCCTAACGTAGTCGTGATTGTTGCCGATGATCTGGGATATGGAGACCTGAGTTGCTACGGGGCGACAGCCATCAATACGCCGGGCATGGACCGGATCGGCAATGAAGGCTTGCGTTTTACGCAGGGCTACTGTACGGCTGCGACTTCGACGCCGAGCCGCTATTCCCTGTTGACCGGCCTTTATCCGTGGACAAATACCGAGGCGAAGATTCTGCCGGGAAACGCCGCCCTGATTATCAACACGCAGCAGGTGACTTTGCCGAAAGTGATGAAACAAGCCGGTTATGTGACCGGCTCCGTAGGCAAATGGCATTTGGGCTTAGGTGACGGAGGAGTGGACTGGAACAAGGCGGTCTATCCTGGGGCGAAAGAGGTCGGATATGACTATTCGTTTATCCAGGCGGCTACCAATGACAGGGTTCCCTGTATCTTTATCGAAAACGGGAAAGGGGTCGGTTTGCAACCGGATGATCCTTTGTATGTCAGCTATCGGGAAAACTTCCCCGGCGAACCGACCGGAAAGGATAACCCCGAACTGCTCCGTATGCACCCCAGCGTAGGGCATGCCGGTTCTATCGTGAACGGCGTTCCCCGCATCGGTTTCCAGAAAGGCGGTAAGGCGGCACAATGGAAAGATGAAGATATGGCGGAGCTTTTCCTCGAAAAGGCAAAAGGCTTCATGCAGGCGAATAAGGACAAACCTTTCTTCCTGTACTACGGATTGCACCAGCCGCATGTGCCTCGCGTGCCGAATCAGAAGTTTGCAGGCAAGTCGGGCATGGGGCCGCGTGGGGATGTTATCCTGGAAGCGGACTGGTGCGTGACGGAGTTCCTGAAAGAGATGGATCGCCTCGGCCTGACCGAGAATACGCTGGTGGTTTTTACGAGCGATAACGGGCCTGTCCTGGATGATGGCTATCAGGACCGGGCGGTAGAGTTGGTCGGAGATCATAAGATTGCCGGACCGTACCGCGGTGGCAAGACAAGTATGTACGACGGGGGAACCTGCGTCCCTTTCATGCTTCGCTGGCCGGCAGCGGTCAAGCCGGCTGTTTCGGATGCATTGGTTTGCCAGATGGACTTGCTGGCTTCACTGGCGGCGTTGACGGGACAGAGCTATCCGGATAAGACCGATAGCCAGAACACATTGCCGGTCTTTTTAGGAAATAGCGATCAGGGACGCCGCGAACTGGTGATAGAAGGTTACTACAACTATGCTTTCCGCCAGGGCGACTGGGTGATGATCCCGCCTTATCCCGATTATTATGGCGATAAGGAAGAGGCTGATTTTGTAGGTCTGAGCGATTGCTATCAATTATATAATGTAAAGGATGATCCGGGGCAGCGCAATAATCTGGCAACGAAGGAATCGCGCCGTCTTCGCCAGATGATGATGCGTTTTGAACAATTGAAAAGAGAGACTGGCAAAAAGACTAATTTTTAGTTTAATTACATACCTTTGCGGTCATAACAAATTAATAATTACAAACATGAACAAAACACTTATGGCTGCCGGACTGGCAGTTGTTTTAGGAGCATGTAACTCATCAAAGAAAAGCGATGTGGCTGATACTGACGCCATGAATCCTTTCTTTACCGAGTACACGACACCGTTCGGCGTTCCTCCCTTTGAACAAATCAAAGTGGAACACTACAAACCTGCCTTCCTGAAAGGTATGGAGGAACAAACGGCGGAAGTAGAGGCGATCGTAAACAATCCCGATGAAGCTACTTTCGAGAATACGATTGTTGCATTGGATAAGAGCGGGGAATTGCTGATGAAGGTGGCATACGCTTTCAGCGGCCAGGCAAGCGTCAACACGAATGACGAGATCCAGGAACTCGAACAGGAGCTATCTCCGTTGCTCTCCAAGCATTCGGATGATATCAGCCTGAATCCGAAACTTTTTGCCCGCGTGAAATCCGTCTATGAGAATCAGGCAAAGTTGAACTTGGACAAGGAACAAAAGAAACTGCTCGAAGAAACTTATAAAGGATTCGTCCGGGGCGGTGCTAATCTCGATGCGGATAAGCAGGCCGAGCTTCGTAAACTGAACGAGCAGATCTCCATGTTGGAACTGACTTTCGGACAAAATTCGTTGAAAGAGACAAATGCTTTCCAGCTCGTAGTCGATAAGAAGGAAGACCTGTCCGGCCTGCCCGAAACATTGATTGCAGCCGCAGCCGCAACGGCTAAAGAAGCCGGAATGGAAGGAAAGTGGGTTTTCACGTTGCATAATCCGAGTGTGATACCTTTCTTGCAATATGCCGACAATCGTGCCTTGCGTGAGAAAATCTATAATGCCTATGTTTGTCGCGGTAATAACAACAATGCAAACGACAATAAGGACGTAATCAAGAAGCTGGTTGCTGCTCGTTTGGAAAAAGCCAAATTGTTAGGTTATGAAGATTTTGCCGCATACGTGCTGGAAGAAAACATGGCGAAGAACGAAAAGAATGTCTACGATTTGTTGAACAAAATCTGGACTCCCGCTCTCGTAAAAGCCAAAGAAGAACTGGCGGATATCAACGCCGAGATCAAGAAAGAGGGCGGTGATTTCGAGGCGGAAGCCTGGGATTGGCGTTATTATTTCGAAAAGGCCAAGAAAGCTAAGTTCGATCTGGATGAGAACGAGGTCCGCCCGTATCTGGAACTGAACAATGTACGGGAAGGCGCTTTCTATGTGGCGAACAAACTGTACGGTATCACTTTTACTCCGTTGCAGAACATGCCGCTTCCCGATCCGGATGCTCAGGTTTTCGAATGTAAGGACAAGGACGGTACGTCTTTAGGCATACTGTATATGGACTTCTTTACCCGTCCGGGAAAGAGTGGCGGTGCTTGGTGCGGCGGTTATCGCGACCAGACGTATAAGGATGGCAAGCGCGTGGCTCCGGTTGTGACGACTGTGTTCAACTTCAGCAAACCGGCAGACGGACAGCCTGCCTTGTTGAGTGCTGACGAAGCAGAAACCGTTTTCCACGAATTCGGACATGCCTTGAACGGGCTTTTTGCCGATGTGCATTATAATGGAGTGGCTGGTGTTCCACGCGATTTCGTGGAACTCCCTTCGCAGATGATGGAACACTGGGTGTTCGAACCGGAAGTATTGAAAGTCTATGCCAAACATCATGAAACAGGCGAAGTGATCCCGCAGGCGATTGTCGATAAGATCGTGAAGAGTGGAAAATATGGACAAGGTTTTGCGACAACCGAATATGTGGCTTCTTCTTTGTTGGATATGGACTATCATGTTTTGAAGGAGATTCCGGCTGATTTGGATATAGAGAAGTTCGAATCGAATGCCATGTACGGTCGCGGCTTGTTGAAACAGATCGCTCCCCGTTATTGGGGAACCTATTTCGGACATACGATGGAAGGCGGTTACACGGCCGGCTACTACAGCTATATCTGGGCTGAAGTGCTGGATTGCGATGCTTTCGAAGCGTTCAAGGAAACAGGTGATATCTTCAATCCCGAAGTGGCTGCCAAGTTCCGTACCTGCGTCTTGTCGCCGGGCGGCATCGACGAAGGCATGGTCATGTACAAGAACTTCCGGGGCAAAGAGCCGAGTATCGATCCGCTATTGCGCAATCGCGGATTGAAATAAGAATAAAACTCTGTTTAGGGCAAAAGCCTTTGTTTTCCATAGCGAAAACAGAGGCTTTTTTTATTGCTGCCGGACAGGGTTGCCCGGCAGCAAAACATAGAGAGTGATTTGAAAAAACTACAATATCCCCCTTGAAATATGAATATCAGCATAAGCTTTTGATATTTAGTGATATGCCGGAAAAAGATGTTTGTTAAAAAATATTATCATTGCGGGTAATTTGAATGGGTCTTGTTCACATTTGCTGCCTTATACACAAATCATCATTCTTTTGAGAAGTTCTATGCTTGCTCGTCCATAACACATTCTTTTAATCATCTTTAATTTGTTGACAAATCCTTCGGT
>NZ_JACOOJ010000042.1 GCF_014287585.1 Parabacteroides hominis
AACGAAAATGGCAATTATTACTTATACAACTCGGAAAATTGCGGCATAGAAAAATACTATATCGGGAAAAGGAGGAAACGATATAAAAAGAGGATGTGTCGGTTTTGACACACCCTCAAAAGAAAGATATTTTATAATCAAATAATTCTAAAGTGTTTGGCCGTGTGCCGTGAAAACGGCAATTACCCTGCGACAGGTGAACAAGCGGTCAGATTTAATATTAATAATACTAAAGTATATTGAAATTAAAAGTTCAATGTAGCCTGTAGCCCTGTGAAGGACGAAAGCATACAGAAAACAAGCCCCGGAGGTGGAAACGCCTTTGGGGCTTCGTCGTATGTTACTCTTCGAACTCTTCCGGCAGATTCACCAGATAGAGCCGGTGGGTCGCGCGTGTAAAGGCGGTGTAAAGCCAACGGTAGAAATCTTCCCCAAGCATTTCTTCCGTGATATAGCCGATATCCAGAAAGACATTCATCCACTGTCCGCCCTGCGCCTTGTGGCAGGTGACGGCATAGGCGAATTTGACTTGCAGGACGTTGTAGTGAGGATCGGCTTTCATCTTTTTCATCTTTCCCGCCTTTGTCGGGACATCGTCGTAATCTTCGAGGATGGTATAGAAAAGCTTGTCATTAAGCTCTTTCGGCAATGCGGGGGCATCTGTCTGCAAAGTGTCGAGGAGGATCTTGACTTCCATTTCGAGATCGTAATCCTGGAAACGGACCGATACGTCGGCAAAGCGGAAACCGTAGAGTTCGTAAGTCCTTCGTACACGTAGCACCTGTATGATTTCGCCGTTTGCGATGAAGTCCATCTCCTTATTGCCGGCAGTCCAGAAATAGTTATTCTTGGCAACCATCAGCCGGTCGCCGGACGAAAGTTCTTCTTCCCGGTACAGGATGCGGTTGCGGATACCATTATTATATATGGTAGCCCGTTTGTTGGAACGCGAAATGATCATGGTTTCTTCGATCCCGTCCCGGCTGTAGGCCGAGGAGATCTCTTCGATCAGTTCGTCACCGTTTACCTTCCTGAAATCACTGAAGCCTTTCAGCCTTAGCTTGGGGAAAATCTCGACCGTCTCGTTTCGCAAGGCATCCCGGAGGCGGGTGGCATTGAACAGGATTCCGGAGTCTTCGCTTTGGCGGACAACCTGGGTCAGCGTGATCTCCTGTACTTGCAGATTATATCCCCGCAGTATTTCCGGGTTGAGGGCCGGGCTTTCGGTTTGCATGACGGGAGGAAGCTGTGCCACATCGCCCATCAGGATCAGGCGGCAGTTTTCGCCGGAATAGACATACTGGACCAGGTCGTCCAACAGACGTCCGGTTCCGAAAGCAAACGAGTCCAACCCTTCATTGGCTATCATGGAGGCTTCGTCTACAATGAAAAGCGTGTCTTTATGCAAGTTGTCGGCCGGATGGAAACCTGTCGGTTCGTTGGAAAAGGCTTTCTGGCGATATATCTTCTTGTGTATCGTAAACGCTTTCTGTTCGGCATAGCCGGAAAACACCTTTGCCGCCCGTCCGGTCGGGGCGAGCAGGATGCTTTTCTGTTTTAGTTCCGCCATCGTCTTCACCAAGGCTCCGACCAGCGAAGTTTTACCGGTTCCTGCATATCCTTTCAGCAGTAAAAGCGAATCCGGTTCTTCCGAAAGCAGGAAATCGGAGAGGACATTTAACGCCAAAACCTGGTCTTCGGTCGGATTATATGGGAAATTTTGCGTAATTTGGCGGCTTAAATAACTATTTATCATTTTGATTGCAATAATTTTCGCGATAAAGGTAGTGTATTAAATATTCTTTTTTAAATTTGCCGAACGAAATAAATTCAAAAAACAATATAAACCATGAAAGTTACATTAAAGATTTTGTTGGCTGTGGCTGTTTTACTGCTTGCGTATATGTGCTACAGAAGTATTATGGGTCCGATCGAATTTAAAGATGAGAAGGATCGTCGTGAAAACTTGATCAAAGCTCGTTTGATCGATATCCGTAAGGCTCAGATCGAGTACAAGAACATTCACAAGGTGCATGCAGCCAATTTTGATGAACTGAGTAAGTTTTTAAAAGATGAAAAGTTGCCGTTCCTTATCAAGGAAGGTGTCTTGACTGACGAACAGCTCGAAAAGGGTATGACAGAGAAAGAAGCCGTTAAGAAAGGTTTGATCAGACGTGACACTGTTTGGGTAACAGCTGTGGACACATTGTTCGGCAGTGGTTATAATGTAGACGATATGCGCAATGTACCGGGTGCAAGCGTGCAGTTCTCTATGGATACGGCTACTCTGACTTCCGGTTCCGGTTATACTGTAAAAGTATTCCAGTGCGGTGTTCTGTATGACGACTATCTGGGCGACTTGGACAAACAGTTGGTTTTCAACTTGAAGGATAAGGCCGAAAAGATGAACAAATATCCGGGTCTGCGCGTCGGTTCTATCGAAGAAATCAATAACAACGCAGGTAACTGGGAAGATTAATGATTGCCTATGGCTATTAACCTGTCTGATAAGTTAACAGCTGATCATTCGGAAAATTACATAATGTCCATCCGGCTCCGGTCGGGTGGACTTTCTTTTTCCGCATACAGTCCTTCGGTGAACGAGAGTTTCTTTTATAGAGACGTCGAATTCGACCGGACAAAACCTTATGTCTCTTCCCTGAAAGAATGTTTCTTTGAAAACGATTTCCTGACCTGGTTCTACAAACAGGTCAATGTGGTTTGTGTCACTCCCCAATATACGCTTGTGCCGTCAGCTGTTTTTCAGGAAAAACAGAAGGCGGAACTGCTGGCGTTCACATTTTCTTCTCCCGAAGGGCGATGCCTGAGCAATGAGCTGAAAGACGAACAGGCAGAACTGATATTCGGGGTGGATGAGGAAGTGTATGAGTTTTGTTCCCGTTCGCTGGTCAATCCCCGTTTTGTCCATCACGTCAGTCCGCTGCTTTCGTTGTGGAAGAAGCAGAGCCGTACGCGCTTGCCCCGCCAGTTGTATGTCGTGCTGCATCGGCGGAAGATGGATGTGGCATGCTATGCGCAGGGGAACCTGCTTTTCGTGAACTCGTTCGAGTATGAACATACGGACGATATTTTGTATTATATATTATATGTATGGAAACAGGCCGGGATGGATCAACAGAAAGACCAGTTGCGTCTTTTCGGCGATGTGGCCTTACGGAGTACTATTACGAATACGTTGCGGAATTATTTACAATACATCGATCCGTTGGAGATCCCTTCCGAAGCCTATCTGCTGGGGCCGGAGGTGTTGCAGGCTCCGCTGGATCTTATAGCTTTATCATTATGCGAATTATAAGTGGAATATACGGACGGCGCCGTTTTGATGTCCCGTCTACCTTCAGCGCCCGTCCGACGACGGACTTTGCGAAGGAAAATATCTTCAATGTGATCTCCAACCATATCGACCTTGAAGGGTTGGACGCGCTCGACCTCTTTGCCGGGACGGGAAGCATCTCTTTCGAATTGCTTTCACGCGAATGCCGGAGTGTGACGGCTGTCGAGAAGAATAATGCGCATGCTTCTTTTATCGCCAAAGTCGCTAAAGAGCTGAAAACGGATTCGCTGACGCTGATCCGCGGCGATGTCTTCCGTTATCTCCATTCGGCTCCGGCCCAGCGTTTCGATTTCATCTTTGCCGATCCTCCTTATGCCCTGAAAGAATTGCCCGAAGTGCCGAAGCTTGTCTTCGAACGCGACCTGTTGCGGGACGGCGGAATCTTCGTGATGGAACATCCGAAGACAAATGATTTCTCCGGGTTGCCCTATTTCTACCAGCACCGCGTCTACGGTTCGGTGAACTTTTCCATCTTTATTAAAGAAGGGGAGAAAACAGACGCATAAACGATTCGGCTATGCGCTGCTTGGCCGGACGCTTCAGCCAGCGTGACGGGACCAGCCTTTCGCAACTGTGCATGTCGTGCAGGAACACCTTCTTCATTTGTTGGGCAAACGAAGGCTGGTAGACAAACGCGTTGATCTCGAAATTATGCTCGAAGCTGCGGAAGTCCATATTGGCGGAACCGATGCAGGTCAGTTCGTCGTCCGCCACCATCAGTTTCGAGTGCAGGAATCCCGGTTTATAGAAATAGACCTTGACGCCAGCCTTTACCATTTCATCGATGAAAGAGTGGGTCGCCATGTTTGCCGTACGCGTGTCCGAACGCTTAGGGAGCATCAGCCGCACGTCTACGCCTCCCAAAGCCGCTATCTGCAAAGCCTGGTTCAGTCCTTCGGTCGGAAGGAAATAAGGAGTCTGGATAAATACATATTTCTTGGCGTTGGCAACCGTGAAGATGGCCGCTTGCAGGAGCGTACGCCATTGTCCGACAGGCCCGCTGGTGCAGATCTGCATGATATTATCGTCGGAATAGACCGGAAGCGGCGGATAATAAATCTTGTCGTTCAGGAGTTTCTTGCTGACCACATACCAGTCAATCAGGAAAGCCGCCTGCAAACCGTGCACACCCTTTCCGGTAATCTTGAAATGCGTGTCCCGCCATGTGCCCCAACTGGTCCCTTTCGTGTAGCGGTCTGCAATGTTCATGCCGCCCATAAAACCGACTTTGCCGTCTATGACAACGATCTTCCGGTGGTTCCGGTAGTTTACCTTGCTGGTGAAGACCGGGAACGCCACTTTCAGGAAAGCATTGACTTCGATGCCGGCATCCGACATTTCCTTGAAGAACTTGTCTTTCACGTTCCAGCAGCCCACGTCGTCGTAAAGGACACGGACTTCGACACCTTCTTTGGCTTTCTCGATCAACAGTTCTTTAACCTTGTTCCCGATTTCGTCATCGCAGAAGATATAATATTGGATATGGATATGGTGGGTTGCCTTGGCAATCTCTTCCAACAGGTCGTGAAACTTGTCTGCCCCGTTCGTGTAGATCGTGATGTCGCTTCCGTAGAGCAGGGACGACTGGTTGCTGTTTGTCAACAGCGTGACCAATGGCTGGTAGGGGGCGGGAACGGAACAGGTATCTTGCGGTAGCTTTCCCGCCTGCGGACGTTTCATGATGCGCTTGTAGGTGCGCCGGGAGATGATCCGTTGCTTCCGGTTATCCTGCCCGAAGAAGAAATAGAACAGGAGCCCGATACCGGGAGCAAGTAACAGCACGATCACCCAGGGGATAGTTTTCAATGGATTCCGGTTCTCCGTGATGATAACCAGCACCAATCCGAGAATGGTGACGCAGTATAATATGATGAATATTATACCCACTATCCATTGTATATGTATGTGTATGAGTGCCAGCATTCCGGATGTTTTTATGTCTGTCAGTATGTTGTAATTTGTAAAGATAGGAAGCTAAAACGGAAATAGCAAATGCAAAAGCTTTGTTTTTGTAAACCATATAAGGGAAACATTGTTCAATCTTTACTACATTTGACACCATTAATATAGAATAGACTATGATTACTTATGTTATTATCGGGATCACGGTTATCGTGTCCTATATCTGTTTCGGCAACCATGAGTTGTTCCGTAAGTTGGCATTCATACCGTACCGCACGGTTCATAACCGGGAATGGTATCGGTTGATCACGCATGGTTTCGTACATGCCGACATGACGCACCTGCTTGTGAATATGTTTACTTTCTGGTCGTTCGGGACGTATATGGAGAGTGCTTTCGGCTATTTAGGGCTCGGTACGGGCGGCTATCTGGGATTGTATTTTGGCGGGATGGTTGCCGCTTCCCTTTATGATCTGATCCGCCGGCGCAATGATCCTTATTATGTATCGATAGGCGCTTCGGGAGCTGTATCGGCCGTCTTGTTTACTTCCATCTTTCTGGACCCGTGGGGAAAGATTCTGTTTTTTGCCGTACTGCCGATTCCGGGGATTATCTTTGGCGTGATCTACCTGGCCTATTGCCAGTATATGGCGAAAAAGGCGGGGGATAATGTCAATCATAACGCCCACTTCTACGGAGCGCTTTACGGTTTGATTTACCCGGCTATATTGGAGCCTTCGCTGATAAAGGCGTTCTTGGCTCATTTCTAAGAAGATTTGAACCACAAATAATGATTTATCAGTGAGCTAACAGACAAAGCTGCGCCTTATGCCGCAGGCTCTCTTTTGCCGTCTGCTTCAGCAGACGGTTTAAAAGGCCTGGAGGCTAAGCCTCTTCCCTTGTGGGCTTTAGCCCCTTTATGGATTATATTTAAAGGGGTTAAAACCCACATAGGAACCGGCAAAGCCGGAACAATCATCTATCCGTCTGCTGAAGCAGACGGCAAAAGAGAGCCTACGGCACGCCATCCATATTATACACCGGTAAATCATCATTTCTGATTCAAATCTGCTAAAAGATGAGTCTGATAGACGCAAATATAATTTTGACGCGGATTTCGCGAATAACGCGGATAAGAAATATGTATCAGGTGTTTAATTCGCGTTATCCGCGAAATCCGCGTCAAGAAATCCTGTTTATTTATTTTAATCTGCGTCTATCAGACTCAAACCTCGTATGTGAAGTTGTTCCTATAGATGCCTGTCGCTTCCCGAAAAGGTCGGCATCGGTTGCCGGATAGATGCCTACCTTTTTCCTGCTACCCTATAGGCTTTTCCCGGACAGGCTAAAGGCTGTATTTTTTAGCCTATAACCTGTATTTTATGGGACAGGAACCAATCAGATCCCTTATATGACAAAACTAAAAAACAGGGTTTACGGCGGTAAAAGGCTAATAGCCAGCGATTTGTTGTGAAGGCTGTGAAACCGGTTTACGATCATCCAATCCTATCGATCGATCCCGCCTTTTTTTATCCTGCATTCACAGGGTTCACAGCAACATGCTGATCTACAGAGTTTTCCGGATAGTGTGAACCCTAATTAAATAAAACAACCAGGGGGTATTTAGAGGATAATCTAAGAAGATTCGAACATTTATCTGTTACTTTGGCTTGGTCCAAAAGTAACCAAAAGATCAAGGCTTAACCGTCCGGTCTACTCCGGGCAAAGCCTGCGCTGTCGCCTGCGAAATTCGCTTCGCTCAGACAGCGCAGGCTTCTGCCGCTACACCCTATGCTTTCTCTCCATTAAAGGCCGGATGAGTCATAAAATCATCAGAATCTTCCACCCGGAGGCGGACCCATCGGGCCACCATGTCTCGGTCCTCTTCCGCCCGGTCCCTGCACGTCGTTCATGCTGGCTCCTCCTTTAAAGATACTGAAGCGGTAGATGAAATGTACCATGAAGTAGCTACCCAATGTGTTGTATTCGGAATCCTGCGTATAGCTCGCGGTTACGCTGCGGGAGATATTGCTGCGCTGTTTCAGGATATCGTATATCTTGAAACGGAGCGTCGCCTGGTTCCCTTTCAGGAAAGATTTGGAAGCAGAGGCGTTCCACAACACTTCGTTCTGTTTGAAACCGTCTGAATAGCCGGAGTTTGTCGACCAGTTGATGTCGCTTTCCACCTTGAAATCGAGCGGGAGATAGATCGTAGTCGTTCCGCCCACACCGTAGTTGAAAGCATTCAGTTCGCTTTGTCCCTGGAGTGAGTTCTGCGTCCCGTTATAACGGATGTTGCCGTTCAGTCCGAGGTCCAGATAGTCGGAACGGAAATCGATACCGGCACGTTCCATCAGAACCAGATTCTTGTTCGTGTTCTTCTCGTCATTGATAAAACCGTTGTTGTTGGCGTATGAGGCCATTGTCATGGAGTTGATCGAGAATTTACGGTTTTTGAGCGGCGTGTTGAACAGGACGCGGATGTTCCCGTTGTAGTTCCCGTTTACGTTGTCGTAGGTCGTCATCTTCTTACCGGTATTGCCGACATAGACCGATTTGTTGACGATATCGTTAATTTTATAGTCGAAATTCAACATCACCATCAGGGCCGTTTGTTTGTCCGGCACGAATTTCTGGAAACGGACGAACAAGTCGTTCGTGTAAGTCGGCTTCAAGTCCGGATTACCCATTGTCGTATTCAGCGGATCGGAGATGTCGGCCACGGGTTGCAGTTGCGTCATGCTGGGCTGGCTGGTACGTCCGCGATAGTTGATGCGGAGGTTTGTCCGCTTGTCGAATTTATAGTTGAAGCGGACCATCGGTGACAGGTTCACCACGTTACGCGACAGTTTGGAGAGAACCGTGTCGCCTACGAAGTTCTCGCTCGTACTGTGAGACGGGTCTACCGTCAGACCGACCGTGTAATCATATTTCGCCCGGACAGCTTTGAAGGCGAGGCTGACCTGCTGGTTGATGAAGTTATTGCGGTAGCTCTTGCTGTAAGCCGTGTCCAACACATTGTAATCTTCGCTTCCCTCTTCACGGGTGTAAGAGTTTTTCAGAGATTCCTGCTTGTTTTGCCGGATGCTGTAGGTCGCCTGGATGAAGTTGTTGTGGCCGATCGGTTCTACCCAGGATAGATAAGCCCGGTAGTTGAACCCTTTGTTGTCGTAACGGAAACGCTGGTCCACCAGTTCGTTGTCCATCCCGTCTGCCATCATCAGATATTCGGTGTTCGAATAGTTCAAGCCTTTATTGTAAGAGTCGCTAAGCCCACCTGATAAAGATCCGCTGAAAACACGCCCTTCGCTGTTCAGCTTGCGGCTGAATTCAAGGCGGGCGTTGAGGTTGTACCCGCTTCCGTCGGAGAGGTAGTCGGATTCACCGATATTGACCGTGTCGCGGTTTCCGCTCAGCGTATTGAAAGTGCTCCCTTCGCGGCTATGGCTGTCGCTATAGCTGAAACTCGGACGGAAGATGATCTGGGTGAGCGAGTCCGGTTTCCATTCCATGCGGAGGTCGGCTGCCACATTGTCGCTGCGCGTGTTGCTGTTGTTGTTCTCGTTGTAGAAAGAGGTGCTGTCGCCCGGCAGGATATTCTGCCGGTTGCTCTTGCTGATCGCATCGTTGTCGGAATGAGAATAACGGAGGTTACCCCCGACCGTCAACTTCGGATTAAACTCCTTGCTGAAGTTCAGGCCGATGTTGCCGGATGTCGTGATCCCGTTGCCGGCCCCTCCGCCCCGGCGTCCACGCGGTCCGCCCATCCCTGAGAACATGCTGGAGGCAAGGTCCGAGAACCCCATATTATTCGTATTGTTAATGCCTCCCATCAAGGTCAGCTGGTCGTTGTTGATGAAACGGTTTACCATAAAGTTCCCTTCGTACCGGTCTTCGCTACCGTAACCGGCAAAAGCATTTCCGAACCAGCCCTGCTTCATGCCGGGCTTGACGGTCAGGTTGATGACGGTTTCCTCATCCCCGTCGTCGAATCCGGTCATCTTGGCCATATCGCTCAGTTTGTCTAACACTTGTACTTTGTCGATCATTTTCGACGGCAGGTTCTTGGAGGCCACTTTCGGGTCGTCGGAGAAGAACTCTTTTCCGTCGATCAGCACCTTTTTGATCTCTTTCCCGTTGACCGTGATTTTCCCTTCGCTGTCCACTTCCACGCCCGGCATCTTTTTCAACAAATCTTCCAGCATGGAACCTTCCGTGGTTTTATAGGAATCGGCATTGTACTCCATCGTATCGTTGCGCACTGTTACTTCCGGCGCTTTCCCGATCACGACAGCTTCGCCCAGCAGGATCGCCCCGTCGGCAAGTGCGAGTTTGCCTAACTTGACCGGATTGGTCTTCCCTGTAACACGCAGGGGCTGGTAGAGCGGATCGAATCCGACAAACGACACGTGCAGCAAATAGCTGCCGTTCTTGATATTCTTGAGAATGAAACTTCCGTTGCGCGATGTGGCGACACCTCCGATCATGGAGCTGTCTTTGACGCTTAGCAAACGGACCGTTGCCTGTTCGATCGGTTCATTGGTCCCCTCCTCGATCACCGTTCCGGTGATGTCTACGCCTTTCTGTGCATACGCAGGCATAGTCAACAGAATTAAAAACAGAATAAAAAAATACCTTCCCGATTTCATAACTTTTGTTTTATCTTATCTGATATTAAGTACGAAAAGATAGACGCGGAAGTTATCCGTAAGTTTAATAAGGTTTGGTTTGATTTTGATTTATTAACGAATATATTTCCTCTGACAGATTGATGCTGTTCACGTTTTCTTGCTGTCTATATGAGGCGTTAAAATATTACCTGCCATAGTATTTCCGTTTTACTATGGTTATTAATCGTAATTTAGATGCTATGGTAGTTACATTTTGTCAATGTGCTTTTAGCCCAGGATATTTATCAGAAGCGGCAGATAATCTTTCAATTTGAGGCGGAGTATCTTAAGTGCCTGCGATATCCTGTACTCGACGGTTTTTACCGATATTCCGAGTTTTTCGGCAATCTGCACGTTCGTCTTTTCCCCGAATCGGCTCAGTGTAAATGTCTCCCGGTAAGTTTCAGGCAGGTTCTCGATCGCTTTCTGTATGTTTTCCGTCAGTTCATTCACGAAATAGTAGTCCGGATCTTCAAACTGGTCTTTTATCTTCTCATATATCTGGCTATGGATACGTTCGTGATACTGGTTTTTCCTGATCGCATTGAGGCAACGGTGCTTGGTGGAGATAAACAGATAAGATTTCAAAGACGTCTCGATCACAAGATTTTCCCGTGTCTCCCAAAGAAAAAGCATCAACTCCTGCACAAGCTCTTCTGAATCATCATCGGAAATATACTGGGACGCATATTCGCAAAGGGGGGAGTAATACTTGATAAACAGTTGTTTGTAAGCATTCTTGTCTCCTTGTTGCAATAGTATTATCAGGTTATTTTCATCCATATCCCTTAGTTTTGTTATTTGAAAAATAGCGTGGGAAATGTTTTTGACTTATTAGGAACCCGAGGCTCTGGTATGCCCAATCCCCCATAATAAGTCTGAACATCCCACGCCTATAAGGGCGCAGGCATTCAGGTTATTATTTGGGAGATGAGAAATTTACCAGATTTCGAGTTCCAAAATAATATCTAAACGCTTCTACGTTGTTTTCGATTTCTTTGTACAAAAGTAAGGATAAATGAATTAAAACGCTAATGTAGGGTCGAATCTTTTCGTATGTTTTTTCTGTTTAAAAAAGGAAAAGTTGCTTTATTCGTTTATAAAGCATGTTAAAATTCAGAATTAGAAGAACCACAGGAAAATGCATGATGAGAATTGTTTAAATAAAAAATTTGATATAATTCAGCAAAACCGTTTAGGGTGTATCTTCTTAAGATTTGTCATATATATAGAATGGAATCAGAAAATACATATATGATAGTCAATGGACCGGATAGTTCTATTATTTTGAGATACATCCGGAATACTGCTTCTAAAGAGGAGAAAGCACAAGTCGGTGTTTGGTTGAAAGAAGATCCGGAGCACGAAAAAGTGTTGTTGCAGATTGCTCGTATTTACTATGCTAACCGGACGCATGAACGGATTGCTTCGCGTGATTGGTTACAGGGATATCGGGAAGTTGAAAAAAAAATAAATAATAGGGGGAAAAAATTGTGGCTTTATAGGATTTCAGCCATAGCAGTATGCTTTATTGGTGTTTTGGCAATCTCGACTATCATTTCGTTTTTTTTGCGGGAATCTTCAACTGTCGTTCCGCAGCAGGTAACGGTTTATGCGAATAAAGGTGTGCGGACTTGTCTGGATCTGCCTGATGGTTCTGTTGTCCATTTGAATTCAGGGAGTACACTTTCTTATCCATTGATATATGATAAAAAAGAAAGGCGGGTCATATTATCAGGGGAAGCTTATTTTTCTGTAAAACATGATCCGGATCATCCTTTTGTTGTCCGCGTGTCGGGTGATAGGATGAGTGTGAAAGTTCTTGGTACTGAATTTAATGTTCAGGCCTATGAAGGAGAGAATATCATACAAACGACGTTAGTGGAAGGAACGGTTAACATTGAAACGAAAGATCTGGACGGAATGTCAAATGAAATAAGTTTATCTCCGTCTGAAAAAGCCACTTATGATTTGTCTAATAATGTATTAGACGTTGTGAAAGTTGATGTTATGAATGAGATAGCTTGGAAAGAGGGATGTTTGGTTTTTAAAGAGACACCTTTGCCTGAGGTCTTGAAACATTTGGCTAACTTTTATAATGCAGATTTTAAGATACAAGATTCTATATTGAATTCGTATCACTTTACCGGGACTTTTAAAAATCGGGAACTACCCCAAGTTTTGGATTATCTGCGGATATCTTCTCGTATTGATTATATAATCAAACGAATGGAAACTGATGATAGTTCATCCGAGCAACGGGAGTTGGTTCTGCTTCGAAAGAGAAAAAAATAGATATGGATGTTCAACCTAAATTTAATGCTTATGAGATAAATTGTAAAAACTAATTACGAAAGTGAAGGAACTGGCAAGTAGACCTGAATGTTTTTTTGTCTAATAATTAATAGCCTGTCTGTATAGGCTGAGTTTTAATCTTAAATCAATAATTACAAATATGGTTAAAAATAACGTTGGCCGGTTTGATAAGATATCTTATCAAATACCTGATTTCACGAAATCAGGTATTTACCGAGTATTCAATTTTGTTTTTTTACTTCTAATTATCTCTGTCGAAATGGCATATTCTTCAAATTATTATGCCGGAAATACAGTGCTATCCATTCGTGCTGAAAAAAAGAGTATAGCAGAAGTGTTAGATGTTATAGAAAATAAATCGAATTTCCACTTTTTCTATAATAGTAAGCTGATAAATGTAGATCGTAAAGTAACACTTACGATAGACAATAAAGATATCTTTACGATATTGGATGTTTTGTTTAAGAATAGCAATATCGCATATGAAGTCGTTGATAAGGATATTATTTTGACTGCAGTGGCTTCTCCTCAAAAGGCTGTAGTGCAGCAGGTAAAAAAGAAAGTGACAGGTGTGATTAAGGATCAAACAGGAGAGCCTGTGATTGGAGCAAATGTTATTCTTAAAGGAGAAAATACAACAGGTACAATTACCGATGTTAATGGTAAGTATAGTTTGGAAGTCCCTCAAAATGCAATTTTAGTCATTTCTTATATCGGATATTCTTCAGTAGAGATTCCCGTAAAAAACAAGTCTGTAATTAATGTGACATTAGAGGAAGATTCACAGACTTTGGAAGAGGTCGTGGTGGTAGGTTATGGTGTACAGAGAAAAGAAAGTGTGGTTGCATCCATCTCTCAGGCTACAGAGGATGAGTTGAAACGAACCGGTAACTCTGGAAATTTGACCGAAGCTTTGACCGGACAACTTCCTGGTTTAGTGACGATGACTTCTTCAGGTGAACCTGGTGGTATTACTACGGGTGACAGTTCTACTAATATGTATATCCGTGGGCAGAATACATGGAATGGGGGGGCGCCTCTTATCCTTGTCGATGGAGTCGAGCGGAGTATGAACAATTTGGACGTAAACGAAGTGGCGAGTGTGTCTATTTTGAAAGATGCATCTGCCACAGCTGTTTTTGGTGTAAAAGGGGCTAATGGCGTAGTCTTGATAACAACTAAGAGAGGCGAATTAGGAAAGACTCAGCTAAACTTCAATTATACAGCTACGGGAACCATGTTGTCGAAACAACCGGATAAATTGGATTCTTACGACGCGATGATGGCTAAAAATGAGATCATTGAGCGCGAAGTTGTTTTGAACGAACCATCTTGGGATGCCTATATGCCGTATGAAATCGTACAACGTTATCGTGGTCCGCGCCCCAAAGAATATGAAATGATCTATCCTAATGTAGACTGGGAAAAAGAAATGTATAAAACGATGGGGTTCTCGCACCGTGCCACTTTGAGTGCTCGGGGAGGTAATAAAAATGTCAAGTATTATGGTCTGGTCTCTTATCTACATGAAGGGGATATGTTTAATAGGATAGACAATGGAAAAGGCTATGATCCGAACTATAATTTTGATCGTTTCAACTTCCGTAGCAATATTGATTTCAATTTGACGAAAACTACCAAATTGTCGGTTGACTTTTCAGGATTCTATTCGCAGAAGAATACCAACTTCAATAATGAAGGCAGTACGAGCCGGGCGGATCAATGGATTTGGTCTGCAACCTATTTTCTTGCTCCGAACCTATTTGTTCCTTATTATGACGATGGTTATTGGGGAGCTTATCAAGAAGGTGGGAACAATACGGTCAATCCGTTGGCGGTTATTCATAATCTCGGTATCCGTCAGACGAAGAGGACTCAGTTGAATTCTAATTTTACGATTGAACAAAATCTTGACTTTATCACCAAGGGATTGTCTTTCAAAGCGTCTCTTTTTTATGATAATGAAATACGGAGTGAAGGCGGCATTTATGATATTCAAAATGCAGTTAGGCCGGGAGAAGAGAGTACCAATGTGAGGTATAGACAGATCTATCCAAAATTGTATGAAGGACCGGATCAGGATCCTTCCGAATATATGGTGTATCTGCCGGTCAGCACGAGTGACTACGATTGGATTATTCGTCCGTGGACAATTCGTAATGAAGAAGTGAAAGCTGCAAACTGGGATTCCAATATTCCGGTAAAGCGTCGTTCCATGTACCAGTTTCAGTTGAACTATGCTCGTCGGTTCGATCTTCACAATGTCAGCGCGATGGCGATCATGAAGCGTGAAGAATATGCGTATGGCAATATGTTCAAAAACTATCGGGAAGATTGGGTCGGACGTATCACGTATGATTATGATTCTCGTTATTTGCTTGAATTGAATGGTGCTTATAACGGATCGGAAAAATTCGGACCTGGCTATCGCTTCGATTTCTTTCCTTCGTTTGCTGTGGGCTGGTATGTGACAAACGAGAAATTTTGGAAGATAAAATGGATTGATCGGTTGAAACTTAGATATAGTAAAGGTTGGGTTGGTGACGATAACGGCGGTGGGCGTTGGATGTATGCGTCTCAGATGGCCTATGGTTCAACTGCCCGTTTGAACAATGCTTCTAATGGTTCAAGTCCTTATACGATGTATAGGGAGTCGATGGTTGGTAACCCAGATATACATTGGGAAAAAGCAGTAAAAGACAATTACGGATTTGAAATCGGCTTTTTCAAAAGCCAGTTAGGTTTGTCGGTTGACTATTTTACAGAAAAAAGGACGGATATCCTTATTGGAGGTAGTAGCCGCTCCGTTCCGGTCTTCTTCGGTACGACTCCACCCAGTGCGAATCTCGGAAAGGTCAATTCGAAAGGGGTTGAGGTTGAACTTAGTTTGAATAAGAAAATCAATAAGAACTGGGATATATGGTCTAAACTGGCGATTACCCATAACCAAAATGAGGTGATATTCAAAGATGACCCCCCCTTACAATTCAAACATTTGAAAGCAGCCGGTTATCGGATTGGGCAAGCAAGGAGCCTTGTCGCTACCGGATTTTATAACAATTGGGATGAGGTTTATGCCAGTGTCCCGACCGAAACAAACGATTTGAGCAAATTGCCGGGATATTATAATTTATTGGATTATACGGCTGACGGTATTATTAAAAGCTCAGAGGATAATGTTCCGATCGGCTATTCGGAAGTACCGCAGAACACAGCTACACTCACGATTGGTGCAAGCTATAAAGGCTTCAGCATTATGTGCCAGTTTTATGGTGTAAACAATGCGACTCGTATCATATCTTTTAATAATTTCAGAAACGATACGGATATCGTGTTCGGTCATGTAAGGGATTATTGGTCTAAAGATAATCAGAATGCCTCCTCTTTCCTACCAAGATGGAAAACTTCCGGTGAGAATATCGGAGATTATTTTGTGTATGACGCCTCTTTCTTACGCTTCAAGACACTCGAATTAGGATATTCATTTGATAAACAAAATTGGGTGAAAAAGATGGGTATTGAAAATATGCGAGTCTTTCTGAACGGAAACAACCTGTTCTTTTGGTCTGATTTGCCAGATGACAGAGAGACGACTTATAGTGGCGGATCGGCTACAGACGGTGCATACCCGACGTTGAAACGCTTTAATCTTGGTATTGATATAACTTTCTAATAAGGAACGAATATGAAAAAAATTAATTATATCATAAGTGTTTGCTTGGTGTTGTTATTGGGCATTGGTTTAGTCTCATGTGAAGATTATTTGGATAAATCTCCGGAATCTGATATTACCGAAAGGGATGTGTTTGGTAATTTCAATAGTTTTCAGGGTTTTATAGAACAGATGTATAATTGTATTCAAGATCCGGATAAGGGAGGGGCTTGGAACCGTTGTTTGTTTGCGGATGAAACATTAGGTGCGTCTCCATATCCGTTTGATCAAGGAAATTACTGGAGTAATGAAACGTATTTTTTCGGACACGCAGCCTCTCCGACAAGTGGGAACCCTCGTGACAAACGAATTTGGGAAAACGCTTGGTATGCAATTCGTGTGGCAAACTTGGCTCTCGCCAAATTGGATGAAGAAGGTTTGTTTTCTGGAACAGATGAAGAAAGGAAACATTTGAAAGGACAGGCTTTATTTTTCAGAGGTTGGTTTTATTTTGAAATTTGCCGTTTTTGGGGTGGAATGCCCTATATTACTAAAGTGATCGATCCGGTGGAAGATATGTTTGCGGAAGAGTATAATCGATTGAACTTTAAGGAAGCGGCTCTTAAAATGGTTGAAGACTTTCGTGCGGCAGCCGATCTGTTGCCACATCATTGGGATCTTTCAGAACCTGGACAGGCGACAAAAGGACATAACCGTGATAGAATCAACAAATTCCATGCGCTTGGCTATTTAGGGAAGGCCTATTTGTTTGCGGCAAGCCCGATGGTTAACGAGGAAGCTACCGGAAACAGTTCTTTTGACCCTGAATTGTGTGCAAAAGCTGCGCAAGCATTTGGTGAATTGCTTCAGTTGGCCGATGAAACAGGTATTTATAAGATGCAGTCATGGAACAACTGGACCGATTGTTTCTGGAGATGGAGTTATGAACGTCCGGGCGGAACGGAATGTATTATGATGCCTACGATTTATGACCGAAGCCGTGTCCGTTGGTCCACAACAGGAGGCATGGTTCCTTCTTCGATTGGTTTGAATAGCGGTTCGAGCGCTGATGTGCCGACTCATAATTATATCAAAAATTATGCGATGGCAAACGGTCTTCCGATCGATGATCCGGAATCTGGCTATAATCCGAGCGATCCGTGGAGCAACCGTGAACCTCGGTTTTATAAAGATATTCTTTATGACGGATGCCAAATTTGGAATCAAGAAGGATCTGATAAATATGCTCAACTATATAACGGTGGCCGTCATCGTAATGGAATCAATCCGGCCAGTTCTACAGGTTATTACTATTTAAGATATGCACCTTTAGGAAAGGATTTTACCACGTCTAAAGCGGATCAGTTGCAATCTTATAAACCCTATTTAAGATTGGCAGATATTTACCTGATGTATGCGGAGGCTGTTAACTTCAGTTCCAATGGGGGACCGACAGCAACGGCATCCAATTATTCGATGAAAGCTGTCGATGCATTGAACGTGGTTCGTAATCGAGCACAGTTACCTGATCTTGCAGATAATTATTATAGAAATAAAGATGTTTTCTTTGAAGAGATCGTTCGTGAACGGGCGGTGGAACTTGCTTTTGAAGGACAACGTTTTGATGATTTACGTCGTTGGAATCGCAATTATGATCCTCGCTATTTGGAAAAGACAGCGATTGATTTCGATCGTGGTGAGGATGGAAAACCGATTAATGTAAGAGAGCGTGTTGTGATCAAGCGTGCTGTTAGCAAGAAACATAATTGGTTGCCGATTCAAACCAAATATACGACACAATATTCAGGATTCCCACAGAATCCAGGATGGTAGAATTTTTATAATCCTAAAAATTTATACTATATGAATAAGAATATAATATATTCCATTATAGCATTGTTTATTTGGAATTTATTTCCAAATGGACTTTGGGCGCAAAATCAAAGCTTGACAACAATTCAATCTAAAATAGTAGATGAGTCGGGTAAGCCTTTAGCGAATGTGAATGTCTATAGTGATAATAGACAGGCTCGGACCAGAGAAGATGGTACTTTTACGTTGAAAGTCAATAATGATTCAAGAATAACAATCGAAGCTGATGGTTATCAAAATAGAGTTCTTGTAGTCAGTGAAATAGAAGAAGAAACTCAATTGGTGCAGTCTTCTCTATATTATGATGATGAAGATTTAGTGAATTTGCCTTTCCGTAGTGTGAAAAAAGGAGATGTAGTTGGGGCGGCGAATAGCCTTGACGTAAGTGATATCAGTTCGTACGATAATTCGATTTGGTTGAATGGTATTTTGAGTGGTCGGACATTAGGAATGTTGGGCTCCAATAATATTCGCGGGCTTGGCGTGAGTTTAGATATCGGGTCGCTCATAGGTACGCAAACCGGGACTGCGATGGTTGTGGTAGATGGAATGCCTCGTGATATCAATGGAGTTCGTCTTTCAGACATTGAAAGTATAACGGTTTTACGTGATGTCAACTCGGCTGTTTTATATGGCACGGCTGCAATGAACGGTGTGGTTCTTATTACTACCAAACGCGGTGAGGCTTATAAAAGAACTGCTGATTTTTCTGTGAATTATGGTGTTTCGTTTCCTCGTTCGGCTTCCATGCCAGAATATTTAGGTTCTGCCGAATATATGGAATATTATAATCAAGCAAGAATCAATGACGGTTTTGCTCCTACCTATTCGGATGAAATGATTAATAACTATCGGAATGGAAACAAGTACCGCTATCCGAGTATTGATTATTATTCTAATGAATATTTGAAATCATCAAGAAATTCGGTGGATTTGAATGCCCAATTTTCAGGAGGAGATGAAAGGTTGAAATATTTGGCTGATTTGGCATGGAATTCTCAGGGAAGTATTTTGAATTTTGGTGAAGGAAGGAATGCACGGTCTAATAATTTTAATGTGAGGGCTAATATCGATCTGAAAATCAATAATTGGTTGAATACGGCTGTCGATGTAACGGGACTATTTTACAATTCAAAAGGTCCTCGCGGTAATTTTTGGGGAAATTCTTCGACTGTTCGTCCATTTGAATTTTCACCGCTTTTGCCGATCAGCATGATTGATCCTGAAAATAAATTGTTACAAGGGCGAAAGAATGATGTCGATGGGAAGTATCTGATTGGTGGTAATAGCAATTATGTAACAAATGGCATAGCTGACGGTTATGCAGCAGGTATAAATAATTCGGTATGGCGTACATTTAGTTTCAATAATCGTTTGAATGTAGATTTGGGAATGATTACAAAGGGATTGTCATTTCATACTAATGTGAGTTTTGATTATTTCTTGCAATATAACCAAGCTACGCCGAAAGAATATTCCGTTTATGAACCAGTGTGGGACGATAATGACCAGATTATAAGTCTTAAACAACATGGAAAAGATTCTAATCCGGGAACGCAAAATGTGGAAGGACGCTATTTTAGAAGACGAATGGCTTTTTATGGCTTGTTGAGTTATGATCGCACGTTTGAGGGTCTTCATCACGTGACGGGATCTTTGCTTGGTTACGGAACTACATTTAAAGATAATGATGGAGCTAATGATGATTTTCAAGGTGTGAAATCTTCTCATATAGGTTTTCAGTTGGGATATATCTATGACCGGAAATATATGGTTGACTTTAGTAGCGCATTAGTTAATTCTGTAAAATTGCCTAAATCGAATAAAGTAGGTTTTTCTCCTTCTCTCGCTTTAGCTTGGGTTGTTAGCAACGAAGATTTCTTCAATAAACCTGATTTTTTGGATTATTTGAAATTGAAAGCATCGACAGGTATTCTTAAATCGGATATTCCGGTAGGAGGTTTCTTCTATTATGATGACCGATACACTACCTCCGGTAGTTACAACTGGTACGAAGGAGGGAAAAGCCGTTCAGGTGTGATTTCGAGTTGGCCATCTAATCCGAATCTGACTTTTGCGACACGTAAAGAAATTAGTGCAGGATTTCAAGCTTTGTTATTTAAGTCATTAGGGGTTGAAGCCAATTACTTTTATGATATTTATGATGGTTTGGTGATTCGTCCTTCTTCTGCATATCCGAGTTTCTACTCAAACTTTGTTCCGTATGAAAATTTTGAGAAAGATTCATACAAAGGTATTGAAGTAGGGATTAACTTCAATAAGAAGTTCGGTGATTGGAGCTTTTATGCAGGTTTGAATTTTCTGTATTCTGTATCAAAACGGCTGAAAGTAAATGAAATATATGCAAATGATTATCAATATCGGAAAGGGCATGGGAAAGATGCCACATTCGGCTTGGAAGCACTTGGTTTCTTTGAATCTCAAGAAGAAATTGATAAGAGTCCTTTCCAGACATACGGAGTGGTGAAACCGGGTGATCTTAAATATAAAGACCAAAACGGAGATAATGTGATCGACTCAAGAGACGAAGTCTTTTTGCGTAACTGGCAAGCTCCGTGGTCTGAAGGATTGGAAGTAAGGATAGGCTATAAAAATTTCACATTATCTCTGATAGGTGAAGGACAACAGGGGGCTAAAAACTTTAGAGAAAGTTCTTACTATTGGATGGATGGGAACGATAAATATTCTGTTATAGCAAGAGATTGCTGGACTCCTGAAACAAAAAATACGGCCAAATACCCGCGTTTAAGTTCCGAGGCAAATAGCAACAACTTACGCCGTTCTTCATTTTGGTTGTATGATAACAGTTACTTTAATATGAGACGTGTTCAGTTGAATTATAATATTCCAATGAATATCACGGCCTTTTTATTAATGAAAGATTTGGATGTATCGTTGGATGCCACTGATTTGTTCCAGATTGCTCCCAATTTGGAAGAACGTAGTTTGCGTATAGGGGCTGAACCTTATTATCGTACATTTTCAGTAACATTGAAAGCTAAATTTTAATAAGATGAAGAAGATAAAGTTATATTTAGTATATTTCATGTCTGCTTTAACTTTAGGTGGATGTGAATGGGGATTGAACCCTGAAAACGACAATCATAGTGTGTTCGATCGGGTATATGGTGATCCTGCTTATGCCGAAGGCTTATTGATTACGGCTTATACACTTCTACCTACAAATAGCTATCGCTTTGATGAAGCTGCCACTGATGATGCTGTTACAAATAATCTGACGAATGATTATCTGTATATGGCTAAAGGTATGTGGACTGCTCAATACAATCCGCAAAATTTGTGGGATAATTGCAATCGGGGGATTTTGTATATCAACCAGTTCTTGGATGTCATAGATGAGGTCGCTTGGAAACCTAAAGATCCTGAGCAGAATAGCTTGTTCATTAGACGGCTCAAGGGTGAATCGTTTGCGTTGCGTGGCATTTTGAAATATTATTTGCTTCGTAATCATGCCGGCCCTGTTTCCGGACAGATGTTGGGAATTCCTATTTATGACATATTTGTTGAAACTTCCGATTTTGCCAAACCTCGTGCTTCGTTTGCTGAATCTGTACAAAGTGTATATGATGATTTTGAAATGGCATTGTCTTTATTGCCAATGGATTATGGTAATAAGAATGATGTACCAAATGGATTCGAAGAAGTGAAAGAGGTCGATTCTTATAATTACGTAATGGGCGATGTTGTTCAGCAACGTATCAGCGGACGTATTGTCAAAGCTTTTAAAGCACGGTTGGCTTTGTTAGAGGCAAGTCCTGCATTTAACGTAAACAATGATGTGGCATTGTGGGAAAAAGCTGCGAATATGAATGGTGAATTACTTGATTTGGCTAATTTTGACCCGAAAGGAAATTTGTTTTATCTGAAAGGGCAAATCGATGCTGGAAACATTACGGCAAATGATAAGTTGGATAATAAGGAAATTGTATGGAGACGTCCGATTTCTTCTTCGCGAAACATGGAAGTCGATAATTTTCCACCATCTTTGTATGGCAATGGACGGATGAATCCTACGCAAAATTTGGTGGATGCATTTCCTATGGAAAATGGGTATCCGATTACGGATCCGAGATCGGATTTTGATCCGGATAAACCTTATGCAAATCGAGACCCGCGGCTTGGCCTTTACATTATATATGATGGCAGCACCTATAAGAGTAAAAAAATAAATACAGGTGTCAATTCCGGAGATAATGGATTGAATGCAAAAGTGAACTCGACGAGAACCGGTTATTATATGAAAAAACTTTTGAGGGAAGATGCAAACCCGAATCCGGCCTCAGCATCGGACCAACAGCACATAATTGTACATATTCGTCAAACAGAATTGTTCTTGAATTATGCAGAGGCTGCGAATGAAGCTTGGGGGCCAACGTCCGCTTCTGGTAACGGATTTTCTGCGAAAGATGTAATAGCTGCTGTTCGTGAACGCGCTGGAATTGTACAACCGGATATGTATCTTGAGTCAATAACGACAAAGGAAAAGATGAGGGAACTTATTAGGAACGAGCGTCGTCTTGAATTGTGCTTCGAAGGTTTTAGATTTTGGGATATACGCCGTTGGAATTTGGATCTTACGGAGGCGGCTAAAGGTGTACGTATCGAAAATGGGCAATATAATTATTTTACAGTTGAGGATCGAGTTTTTGATAATAGTTATATGCATTATGGACCGATACCGTATAATGAGGTGCTCAAATATAATCTTGAACAAAATTCAGGTTGGTGATAATATGATTGTTGATCTTAATTTATAAAACAAAATGAAACAGATATATAGACTACTGCTTGCAATAAGTATTGCAACTTTATTTTCGGCATGTGAGAATTTCGGTGAGGAATTTGAAGATTATGAATATACAGCGGGCTATTTCCCTTATCAGTACCCTGTGAGAACTCTTATCTTAGGGGATTATATTTATGATAATTCGAATGATAATGCTCATAAATTTGTCATTTCTGTTGCAATGGGAGGAGTGTATGAGAATAAAATAGATAGAGTGTTCAAGGTGGCTGTCGATGAAAGTCTATGCCAGAACCTATTGTTTACTTCCGGAGGGAATGAAATAAAACCTCTTCCTTCTAATTATTATTCATTGAGCTCTCCTGATCAGATTATTATACAGAAAGGTAAATTTAATGGAGGTGTAGAGGTACAATTGGCTGACGAATTTTTTAATGACCCGTTAGCTATTAAAAACACCTATGTCGTTCCGATGAGAATAATATCTTCTCCTGATGTGGATTCTATTATTCCCGAAAAGAATTTCACTTTGTTTGCAGTGAAATTTATTAATGAATATCACGGGACTTATTTCCATTATGGTACAAGTAGTGTGAAAGACGCGACCGGCCAAACGATCGAAGAAGTAGCTTATAATACACATAAGTATGTTGAAGATTGCCCTAAAGTAAACTTGGTAACAACCGGACGATATCAGGTTTCGCTATCATTAGGATTGAAATCAGAAATATTTAAAGAAAATTTGCCGCTCTTGTTAGATTTTAATGAGAATAATTGTACGATATCCTCTCCTGCCAATTCTGCTTATTCGGTTACAGGGAATGGTGAATTTAAGCCAAAAGCCTATTCATGGGGGAATAAGGAACGTGATGGTATCGTGCTTAATTATACTGTGAAAAAGGAAGATGGTTCTATTTATGTGGCAAATGATGTCTTTGTTATACGTGATCGGGATATAGTGATGGAGGTATTTTCACCTGTGGAAAAGAATTAATCAATTTGAATAAGGGATGAGTATGAGAAATAAATATATTGTATTTTTTCTTTTTATATTTTGTGCCAGTTGTTTAATAGCGCAGGAAAAAGATGATATCCCGAGATTGGAAAATCCGATGTCGGTTCACTATCTGAAAAAGAAACTGAAGAAGGAACATCCTCGTTTGGTACTTAATTCATCGATTGAAAAAAAAGTCAAGCAAAAGATCCAATCAGATCCAGTTTCGAAAAATTATTATGCAGCTATTAAATTGAATGCGGAAAAGATAAAAGAGAAGCCTTATTTGGAGCGGATTGTTACAGGCCGTAGGCTTCTTTCTGTGTCGCGTGAGATGCTGTATCGAGTTAACATGTTGGGTATGGTTTATCGTATGGAAAAAGATCCGGAGACATTACATCGTTTGAACAATGAGTTAGTGGCAGTTTGTAATTTTACGGATTGGAATCCATCTCATTATCTTGATGTAGCCGAGATGTCTCTTGCGGTCGCTTTGGCTATTGATTGGGGCTGGGATGCTTTACCTAAAGAAACAATAGAAATGGCTATTGATGCTTTAATAGAAAAAGGTATAGAACCAAGTTGGCCCCGAAACGGAAAGAGTCCTGGCTGGGTGTTTGGTACTAATAACTGGAATCAAGTATGTAATGGCGGGATGATTGCAGCAGCCATCGCTATCGCTGAAAAAGATCCGGAACTTGCTGCAAAAACGATTAAAAGATCGTTGGATGGGATTCCAATGGCGTTGTCTTCTTATTTACCTGACGGTGTTTATCCGGAAGGTTCTACTTATTGGGGGTATGGAACAGGTTTTTCTACTATCACATGTGCAATGTTGGAAAGTGCATTTGGAACGAATTTTGGACATACTGGACATAATGGTTATATGGAAAGTGCTATGTTTAGAGTCATGTGTAATGCTCCTTCCGGAATGTATTTTAATTATGCGGATTGTGGAGATCGGAGAGGGCAAAGTGCTGATGTCATTCTTGCTTGGTTCGCTTCTAAAACAGGGAATAAGGCTTTCTTTGAAACAGATCGTTTACTCATAAAACCGGAAAAAATGAGTAAATTGTCCAGACTGGGAGGTGCTGCCTTAGTTTGGATTTCTCAATTTGAGGAAAAAAGTGACGCTGATATGCCATCTGTTTGGTATGGTCGAGGGCATAATCCGATAGCGATATTTACGGGAGGCAATGGCTACTATTTTGGAGGAAAAGGAGGTCATGCTACGACAAGCCATGGTAATATGGATGCCGGTTCTTTTATTTTCGAGCTTGATGGAGTTCGTTGGGTTGTCGACCCAGGAAATCAGGATTATCATGAGTTAGAAAAAACGGGATTTAATCTATGGGGTAGTTGTCAGGATTGCCAGAGATGGACATTGCTTACTAAAAATAATTATGGACATAGCACGCTTACAGTCAATGAACAATTGCAAAAGGTGAATGGTCATGCTACATTAGTTGAAGTAAAAGAGGGGGCACAACCAGAAGCTGTTTTTGATATTACGGCTCCTTATGAAGGGCTATTGAAAAGTGCTCGACGTTCGTTTACAAAAGAAAGTTCAACTTCACTTGTTGTAACGGATGAGATAGAACCTCTTGCCGAAGCAAAACTGATAACATGGCAATTGATGACAACTGCCGATATTACGATAACAGAAAGAGGGGCTTTACTTAAACAAGATGGTAAAGTTTTGAAAATAGAAAATCTGTCACATCCGGATTTACGATTTTCTGTTATTTCTCTTGATCCGGCTCCGTTGGCTCTTGATAGAAAAATAAAAGGATTGAAACGAATTGAGCTGCGTATTCCCTCATGGACTATTAAAAAAGGAAAAGAAGTCATAAAAGTGAAATTGACAAAGTAAAAATGTCTTTCTTTAAAATCTGGATATACAGAATGCTAAAGCTTTTTCGTTATTGTAAAGTCAATGATGAGAAAGCTTTAGTAAATTTAGTAACCAATAATACCATCGAAATGAATACACACTTATTAAAATGGCTGTTATGTTTTGTGCTTTTACTTAATGGACAGTTTGTTATGGCGAATCATAGCATGCATCCATTAAAACAAATAGCCTTTGTAAAAAAAATGATAGAACGGCAACAGGAGCCGTATCATACGGCTTATGTACAATTGATCCGTTATGCAGATTCTATTCAACATGTCACTCACCATGCACGAAATGATTTTGCCGTTCCCGGCTACTATGTGAAACCCGAAGAGCACCGGGCTAATTCGTTGGCGTTGCAACAGGATGCTTTTGCGGCTTATTGTTCCGCATTAGCTTACCGGTTGTCGGGAAAGAAATGGTATGGAGAAAAAGCGTGTTATTTTATGAATGTATGGGCTACCATTAATAAGAAATATTCAGAGCCGGATGGGCCATTGGTGATGAGTTACTCTGGGGCGGCATTCTTAATGGCAGCAGAGTTAATGGACGATACGCCGGTATGGGATGCCGATGAGAAGCGACTTTTTAAGGATTGGGTGACGTCTGTTTATCAGAAAGCGGCAAATGAAATTCGTGAACGGAAGAATAATTGGGCTGATTGGGGACGTCTGGGCTCTTTGTTAGCCGCTTCTTTTTTGAATGATAAGGAGGACATTGGACGTAATATCAAGTTGATTAAAGGGGATTTGGGTGATAAGATCGCAAGTGACGGTCACATGCCGGCAGAAGTGGTTCGCGAGAAAAATGGTATTTGGTATACCTATTTCTCGTTGGCTCCTATGACTGCTTCTTTTTGGGTTGTCTATAATTTGACGGGTGAGAATCTGTTCTTATGGGAACAGGAGGGGAAGTCGATCAAAAAGGCATTGGACTATTTGCTTCGTTATCAAAAATCTCCTTCTGAATGGAAGTGGTATGAGAGGCCGAATGTAGGGACGCATGCCACTTGGCCGGACAATTTACTGGAGGCTATGGCGGGTATATATGGGGAGTCTGCTTATGTGGAATATGTTGAAAATAGTCGTCCTCATATTTATCCGGTACATCATTTTGCATGGGTTTTCCCGACGTTGATGCCGCTCTCTTTAAATGGGTATAATCTGGAAGGGCAATCGTCTGTGGCCAAAAAAGATGCCGATATAGAAAAACTCAGAAAACGTTTTGCCATGCAATTATTAGGCGCTCCGGTTTCTGACGGCCGGATCAAGACGTTGGTGGAAACGCTTCAGCCGGAGGGAAGTTGGCCGGGGATAGACTATGTCGATACCACCCGTACGGCTTTCCAACACGAACGGCATCTCAGCAATATGTTGGCATTAAGCGTCGCTTATAAAAAGAAAGGGTCTCCCTACAAAGGAAATAAACAGGTCAGAAAAGCCGTTCATCAGGCATTGGCTTTCTGGTTGGAAAATGATTTCATTTGTGAGAATTGGTGGTGGAACCAAATTGGTACGCCTAATACGATGGTGAGCATGTTATTGATACTCGACCGGGATTTGTCCCCGGAAGAATCGGACCGGATGTTGAAAATAGCGGAACGTGGAAATATCAATGCTTGGGGAGCACGTCCCAGCGGTGATCGTATAAAGATCGCAGGTCTGCAAGCGAAAGCGGCTCTTTTTAAAAGAGATGCTCAAGAGGTTGCCATGCTGATGAAAATTATAGAGGGGGAAATCAAATTCTCGACCGAAAAAGGCATGCAACATGATTTTAGCTTCCATCACCGTACGGATTGGGTTAACAACACTCTTTCTTATGGCTCCGGTTATGCCAGCGCTTTTATAGAGTGGGCTTCGAATGTGGCGGATACGAAATTCCGCTTTTCGGAGCAAGCTGTCCGGTTATTGATTGACTATTATTTAGACGGTATTTGCAAACAGATGGTTTACGGAAGGATTTCAGATCCGGGTATCTTGAACCGGGACATCACCCGGCCGGGTGAAGAAAGGGTGTGGAGCTCTTCCGATCCTGAAAAATTGAGAAACCTGACTAATTATAGGCAAGCGGAATTGGATAATATCATTTGTTTAAGAAAAGGGGACTCCTCCTGTCGACCAGTTTCTTTTGCTAAATTCTTTTGGAGAACAGATCATTTTGTATTCCAACGTCCTGGTTATTATACTTCTGTCAGAATGTATTCTACCCGCAATGCTAATATGGAAGAACCGTATAATGGAGAAGGATTGATGAATCATTTTAGAGGCGACGGAACAAATTATCTTTCTGTCCGGGGAGATGAATATAAAAGACTGACACCTGTTTATGATTGGATGAAGATACCAGGGGCAACGATTGTGCAATTGGATAAAATGCCGGGTGAGAATGAAATTCAGAAATGGGGATTGACCGATTATGTCGGGGCGGTTACAGATGGAGTGTATGGGGCGGTTGGTTTTGATTTCAAAAGTCCGCACACAGGTTTAGCGGCCAGGAAAGCATGGTTCTTCTTCGATAAAACATACGTTTGTTTGGGAACGAACATATCAAGCCGGATGAAGAACCAGGTTCTGACAACCGTCAATCAATGTCTCTTGAAAGGGGAGGTGACCGTAAGCGATGCTGATGGCATTCATCCGCAAGAACAGGGATCTCGTATGAGAAAAGAGGTGCGATGGGTGGTTCATGACAAAGTGGGGTATTATTTCCTCAAAAAAGAGAATGTCATATTATCCAATCAGCGTACGGAAGGAAGCTGGAAGATTGCTAACCGGCAGACAACTACACCTACAGACGTTATTCGGCAAGATGTATTCACCCTTTCTGTCGATCATGGCAGGTATCCGGATAATGATGGCTATGCCTATATGGTCATTCCTTCCGCCGAACCGCTATCTATCGAGAAACAGGTAGAAGAGGAAGGAGTTGTTATTTTGGCAAATTGCCCTGATTTGCAGGCTGTCCGGCATGATGGATTAAATATGGCTTATGCTGTGTTTTATAAAGGTGGTACTCTTCGGATCCATGATAAAATCGTGGTGGAGATGGATTCTCCCGGAATGTTGATGGTGAAATATAATGATGCCGGTGAAATACTTGCATTGGGCGTTTCTGATCCGACCCATTTCATGAAGAAACTCCATCTGTCTGTTAATCAGAAAATCGTTGGTTCAGCACAAGAAAATATACAAACCGAATGGGACGAAAAACAGGCTTTAACCCGGATTTCCGTAGATCTGCCTCAAAATGAATATGCAGGAAAGAGTGTGATATATAATAAGTAACTTAAATTTAAGAAGGATGAAGGCACGTATTTTTGTATGGTTAGTGGCCTTATTTTGTTGCCACAATGCATCATTTGCACAGAAAGAGTTTGTGAATGCTTCTGCCCGCTTGTCCGGGCATCCCCGAATTCTACTACAGAAGGGGGAAGAAAAAGCGTTGAAAAAAGTGATAATGAAAGATGCTGTATGGAAAGATATTCATCTGTCATTAGTGGACGAAGCTGGAGAAATCGTAAAGCTGCCCTTGAATGAACGGATAAAGACAGGTAGACGTTTATTAAGTGTATCGAGAGAAAATCTACGCCGCATTTTCATTCTGAGTTATGCCTATAGAATGACTGGAAAGAATGAGTTTCTGAAACGGGCGGAGAGCGAGATGTTGAAAGCAGCCTCTTTTTCTGACTGGAATCCTTCCCATTTCTTAGATGTGGGGGAAATGACGATGGCTTTAGCTATCGGATATGATTGGCTTTATCCTCAATTGTCGGTACAGACAAAGAAGGTAATAGAGAATGCTATTGTCGAAAAAGGTCTGAAACCTTCTTTTGATGAACGATACAATTGGTTTGTCAATGCTGTCCACAATTGGAGCCAGGTTTGTCATGCCGGCGTCACTTATGGAGCTTTGGCTATATGGGAAAAAGAACCGGAGCTATCCCGGACTGTTATAAACCGGGCTATCGATAAAATTGCGATTCCTATGGGACATTATGCCCCTGACGGAGCTTATCCGGAAGGTGTTGGCTATTGGGATTATGGAACATCTTTTAATGCCATGTTTCTTAGTGCTATAGAAAAGGCATTTGGAACGGATTATGGATTAGGCGAGTTGCCCGGTTTCTTAAAGACAGGTGAATATATCTTACATGCTGTTACCCCAAATCTGAAAAACTTTGCCTATTCTGACAATGGGGGAAATGCTTTTTTAGCACCGACTATGTTTTGGTTTTATGATAAGACAAAAGATGCCTCTATATTGTATAACCAGGTACAGCTATATAAAAAAGACGGACAAAAGCGTATCAAAAAAAATCGTTTGGCTCCGGCCATGTTGATTTGGGGCGCTTCTGCTTCATTGGCGAATCCACAGAAACCTGCTCGACTATCATGGAAAGCACAAGGGGATAATCCGGTTTGTTTTATGCGTTCTTCCTGGAATGATTCGTCTGCTGTTTATGTTGGTGTGAAAATGGGGTCTCCTTCTGTCAATCACGGACATATGGATGTCGGTAGTTTTTTATTGGAAGCGGATGGTGTCCTTTGGGGAATGGATATGGGAGGAGAAGAGTACAACAGATTGGAAACGAGAGGCGTTGATCTATGGAATTCGCGTCAAAATTCTCAACGTTGGGATGTTTACCGTTATAATAATTTTGCTCATAACACATTATCATTTAATCATAAATACCAGGATGTAAAAGGTAAAGCACAGATTGACGGCTATTCGGATCAGGAAAATAATATGTATGTTATTTCTGATTTGACTCCGGTTTATAAAGATCAGGTAAAAAGTGCAAAACGGGCTGTTTCCTTAGTTAATAAAGAGTATGTGGTGGTGGAAGATTTGATTGAGGCAACCAAGCGTTTTACGATGATGACGTGGACGATGGTAACTCCGGCTTCGGCTAAGATTATATCTGATAATGTCATGTTATTGGAAAAAAATGGTAAGAAGTTGTATATAAAGGTCGAAGGCCCTAAAAAAGTTCGCTGGCATATCTCACCTGCCCAATCTGAATTTAGCTATGATTCACCGAATCCGGGTATTTCAATTATCGGATTTGATACGGATTTGGATTTATCAACCAAGCAAAGTATTAAAGTATTCCTTTTACCGGGAGAAAATAAAAATGTTACATATAAATCGGTATTATGAAGATGACAAAAGTATTCTCTTTTATATGTGTAGGTTTAATGGCTCTTTCCTGTACAGGGGAAAGAGCGGGTGATTGGGTCAGTCAAGATTTTGCTTTTGCAGACAAGCAACTGCGCTATGCATTGACAGAAACAGAGAGTGTCCGGAATTCCTTGGGTAAGACGCCGGAAGAATTACCATCCCCACGTAATATCCAGTCTGACGGCTCCTTGCGATTGGTTCGTGCCAGAGATTGGTGTAGCGGCTTTTTTCCTGGTGAACTTTGGTATATGTATGAATATACAAAAGATGATTTTTGGAAAAAAAAGGCGGAGTTTCAAACTGAATTGTTGGAGCCTTTAAAATCATATAGAGGCACTCATGATTTGGGCTTTATGCTCTATTGTAGTTATGGCAACGGATACCGCATGGAACAATCGGATAAATATAAGCAGGTGTTACTGGAGGGGGCAAACTCTTTGGCATCTCGTTTTAACCCGGCGGTCGGTTGTATTCGTTCTTGGGACCATAATGGGGACAAATGGCAATATCCGGTTATTATAGATAATATGATGAACCTTGAATTTCTGTTTTGGGCAACCAAAGCATCTGGTGATTCTACATTCTACAAAATTGCGGTTACTCATGCCGATAATACGATGAAGAATCATTTCAGGAAAGATTATAGTTCTTACCATGTGATTGATTACGATACGATAACCGGTGATGTCCGAAACAAACATACCCATCAGGGATATGCTCATGAGTCTGCCTGGGCGCGTGGGCAAGCGTGGGGATTATATGGCTATACGATGTGTTATCGGGAAACAGGTGACAGAAGATATTTGAATCAGGCAGAACAAATCGCATCTTTTATCTTTAATCACCCTAATCTTCCATCGGATCTAATCCCTTATTGGGACTATAATGACCCAGAGATCCCAGCCTCTCCCAGGGATGTGTCGGCTGCTACGATAACTGCATCCGCTTTATATGAATTGTCGACTTATTCAGATAAGGGTGGACAATATAAAAAATGGGCTGATACCATTTTGGAAAATCTGACGGAATCATATATGGTTCCCTTGAATCAGATGCATGGCTTTTTATTGCGCTCAAGCACCGGCCATAAACCGGCAGGAACGGAGATAGATGTACCGATCGTTTATGCTGATTATTATTTTTTGGAAGCACTTATTCGGAAAAAGAATTTAGAAAAGTAGTCCTTTAATCTGGCGATAAGGTTGTTTTATAGCCCATTTCGGCATATTGCTGCAATGGGCTATTTGGTTTGGATATTTAGAATATGGAGTTATATACAGTCTTAAAGTTGTTTTATATAAAATCTTCCATTTAAATTTGCTTTCTTGCTAAAAAGAGTACATTTGCAGACAGAACATTTTGGAGATCTGTCAGAAAAATGAGTACCATTAGTTTTAGTGATATATATACCAATTATTACAAGCGGTCGTTTCTGTTTGTGAAATCGTATGTCAGAGACGATATGGTCGCTGAAGACATTGTTTCGGAAGCACTGATCCGCTTTTGGGAAACCACTAAAAAAGAAACGGTAGAACATCCGATGTCATTGCTATTAGCGATTTTAAAGAATGGGGCGCTGAACTATTTGAAACATCAGACTGTAAAAGAATCCGCGACAGAATCTATCTCTTTCAAGATGATCCGTGATCTGAATTACCGGATTACAACTTTGCAAGCCTGCGACCCTGAAGAAATTTTCTCTTCGGAAATAACTCAGATTGTAGATAAGACATTACAATCTTTACCGGAACAAACCCGGCGTGTTTTTGAGATGAGTCGTTATGAGTCTTTATCCGTGAAAGAAATAGCCCATGAACTTTCTTTAAGTACTAAAAGCGTAGAATATCACATCACAAAATCATTAAAGCTATTGCGTATTGCCTTAAAAGAATACCTCCCGATTTTCTATTTTCTGTTTATGCGATAAAATATTTCAAGAAAAAGCAATTTTGTCTTAGGGATTCTTCTTTATGTGTTGTCTCTTTAAGTAAGAGATAATAAAAATGGATAAGAAGTTATTGCAAAAATACGTGGAGGGCAGTATTACGGCTGAGGAAGTTGAAACAGTCGTTGACTGGTTGGATGCAGATGAAAAGCATGTAAAAGAATTTATGACTTTGCATAAATTATATGATATTTCTATTCTTAATCAGTCAACACAAGGACGAAAGAAAGAAAAAGTAGCTCGCACCGTCTTTCGCCGTATCGTAATAGAATTGCTAAAAGTTGCAGCCATCGCACTGATTTTGTTCAGCGGAAATTTCTTGTTGCAAAAAGATGATCAAATGGAATCTCTTCCTTCGTTTCAGACTCTATATGTTCCAGCTGGGCAGCGTGCAGAATTGATTTTGCCTGATAGTACGAAAGTATGGCTGAATGCAAACTCGAAACTGGTCTATCCGAGCAGTTTTAAAGAAGGAATTCGGCAGGTAGAATTGGATGGAGAGGCTTATTTTGATGTTAGGCATAATGGAGATAATCCTTTTGTTGTCAGAACTAAATCAATGAACGTGACGGTGCTGGGAACGGAATTTAATGTGTCTGCTTATTCTGGTATCGAGGAATTCAATATTGCATTATTGAGAGGGAGTGTCGAGTTGAATTCACCGGATCTTTCCAGGAAATATAGAATGACGGCTGGTGAGCAGGTTCTTTACAGAGATGGCAAATATGTTTCGGACCAGATCGGTAGCATGGACTATTTTAAGTGGAAAGAAGGGCTCCTCAGCTTTAATAACCAGCCGATACATGTGATAATCGAAAAATTGCGCTTATATTATGATATCAGAATAGAAGTAGCGGATTTGCCTTTCTTGAAAGAACGCTATTCCGGTAAATTCCGCGTAAAGGATGGAATTGAACAAGTGCTGAAAGTTTTGCAGTTAGAGCATAAATTTACCTATGTGAAAGATAATGAATTGAATCTGATAACTATAAAATGAATTGCCTATGGAATAAGGAATATAGATAAAATGAAAACCGGATTATGGTTCCAGCATAATCCGGTGAAAATGTCAGCCTGTTGACATAACCAGTAATTAAATCGAGTACTAACATTTTGATACTACAAAGTTATGAAAAAAAAGTGTACGGGGACAGACTATACCCTGTTATTAAGTGAATTTAAACATACATGTAGAATAATGAAGTTAATCTTAAGCTTTTTGTTATTATGTGTGTCGGTCGTCTTTTCTGAAAACGTGAGTTCCCAGACAGCCCGTGTCAATATTGTGGCAAACAAGTTGTCTGTGAAAGAAATTATCAGGCAGATAGAAGACCAGACCGATTATCTTTTCGTGTACAGCAATGAAAAGGTGGATTTGAGCCAACGGATTTCTCTCAATGCTTCGGATATTTCCGTTATTAATGTCTTGAACCGAATTTTTGAGAACTCGGATATCGGATATGCAGTGGAAGGGAATAATATCTTGTTGATGAAGAAAGAGGCTCTTCCACAGCAAAAAGGAAAAGTGTTGAAGGGTACTGTGAAAGATCAGAGCGGCGAACCGGTGATAGGTGCTAATGTTGTTGTAAAAGGAACGACGAATGGCACTGTTACGGATGTGGATGGAAATTTTACATTGGAAGTTTCCAATACGGATGTTTTACAGGTTTCATTCATTGGATATATGACGCGTGAAGTCCCCGTAAAAGATAGGAATATGTTGAATGTAAATCTGATTGAAGATACGAAAAGCCTGGATGAGGTCGTGGTCGTAGGTTATGGAACCCAGAAAAAGGTGAACCTGACAGGTGCCGTAAATGTGATTTCTAATGAAGATTTTGAAAATCGTCAGGCTTCTACTGTTTCTCAATTGCTACAGGGAGCTGCACCCGGATTTAATTTTGATATAGGTACACAAGATGGATTCGAACCCGGAGCAACCATGAATATCTCGATTCGTGGTATGGGATCGTTGAATGGGGGATCGCCTTATGTCGTGATCGATGGTTTTCCTGGTGACTTGAATAATTTGAATCCGGAAGATATCGAGTCTGTTTCAGTCTTGAAAGATGCTGCCGCTTCCGCTATTTACGGAGCAAGAGCTCCTTACGGCGTGATCCTGATTACGACGAAGAAAGGAAAAAAGAATGAGAAAGTCAGTGTCTCTTATACTGGCAACTTGATTGTAAAGACTGCTCAGAAACTGCCGAAAAGCTTGGATTCTTATACTTGGACCCGAATCTTGAATGAGGCGGGAGATAATATGGGAGGACATCCGTTTAGCAACGAGACTATCGATCGTGTTATAGCCTATCAAAAAGGAGATTTTGAATATATTAAAAATTCAATTCCCGATTGGCCGGAAGGGGCTACGATCTTTGGAGCGATGCCGGAAGGAAATGTTTGGAATAATGCCAACCTGAATTATGCCAATACGGACTGGTGGGATATCTATTTTGGTAATAGCGTGAATCAGAAGCATGATATCTCTTTGCATGGAGGTACGGATAAGGTTTCATATTATTTCTCTGCCGGTTATATGGACGACAGCAGTGTGTTGAATTACGGAACGGACTACTTTAAAAGAATGAACACATTAGGAAAAATCAGTGTGGCTATTACCGATTGGTGGGATTTCGGCTATGAAACACGTTTCGCAAAGAAGATCAGGGAAAAACCGAATATGACGAATGAGGGAGACTATTCTTTCTTATATCGTCATATCTCTCGCAATTATCCTATTACACCATTATATGATGGATTTGGCAATTATATGTTTGAGTCTCATATTCCTTCTATGTCGGCAGGGACAGACAAACAGGATGACATTGATTTTTGGAATAATTTTCGGATGGAACTTCGTCCGTTGAAAGGCTGGAAGATTAATGCGGATTTCGCTTATAATGTGTATAACCAGGAAATTTCGGAAGTGGAAAAGTATATATATACATATGATATAAATAATCAACCATATGAAAACGGCATAAGCATCCCGAATAATCTGACTCGGAAGAAATACATAAAAAAGTATTGGACGACAAATATTTATACTTCATACGATTTTGATATCAATGAAGAACATAACTTTACAATTTTAGTGGGTATGCAGTTTGAACGAGGAGATGAATCATGGGTTCAAGGCTATAAAACTGATTTAATTTCAGAAAAAGTGCCTTCATTCCCGACTGCAACCGGTGATGCTCTTCTGTCAGAAGCTTTGGCTCATAATGCTACGGAGAGTTATTTTGCGAGATTGAATTATAATTATAAAGAGAAATATTTATTTGAAGCGAATGTCCGTTATGATGGGTCTTATGTTTTCCGTAATGGAAAAAGGTGGGGAACCTTCCCGTCTTTCTCTGTCGGGTGGAATTTATATAATGAATCGTTTTGGAAAAATATCGAGCCTTATGTCAATACGCTGAAAGTTCGAGCTTCTTGGGGACAATTAGGAAACCAGAATATTTCTCCTTATAGCGATTTGGAATTAATCCCGATATCAGCCGGTAAATTGAACTGGATCTTTAATTATGGTTCAACGAGGCCGGTAGGCTATACTTCTGGACCTAATTTAGTGAATAGAAATTTGACATGGGAAACGGCTACTACTACCAATGTCGGGATGGATTTGTCTTTCTTGAATAATCGATTGTCGGCTACTGCAGATTGGTTTGAAAGACGGACTATTGATATGGTCGGACCGTCTCAGGCGATGCCAGGTGTATTGGGTACGAGTGTCCCTAAAGAGAATAATTCGACTTTGCGAACCCGCGGCTGGGAAATTAGTTTGAACTGGAAACATGCTTTGGAAAATGGATTGTCGTATAATATCGGTGTAAGTTTGTATGACTATAAATCTGTTGTCACAAAATATTTTAATCCGACAGGGACATTGTCTACCTGGTATGAAGGAGCGGAGGTCGGTGATATATGGGGATATACCGTGAATGATTTGTTTCGCTCGCAAGAGGATCTGGATTCATATTTGTCAAAAGTCGATATGACCCATATTGCTGCTAATTGGAATACCGGAGATTTAAAATATGAAGATATAAATCATGACGGTAAGGTCAATAACGGAACGAATACGATTGGAAATCATGGTGATTTATCGGTTATCGGTAATGATCAACCTCATTATCAATATACGATAAACGGAGGCGTGTCTTATAAAGGTTTTGATTTCTCTATGCTTTGGAGAGGCGTTGCTAAAAAGGATATGTATTTCTACCGCGGATCCAATATATATTGGGGATTTATGGGCGGTTGGTGGGAGTCTTGTCTGACTCCTGAACATCTGGATTATTTTAGAGATCAGCCGGGTTCTAAATATAGCGGATTGTATGAAGGGGATACCAATATAAATACGGATGCTTATTGGCCCAGACCTTATCTGAATAATACAGAAGAAGCAAAAAATAAAAATCATGCGAATACGCGTTATCTGCAAAATGCGGCTTATTTACGTTTGCAGAATGTTCAGTTAGGCTATAGTTTCCCTCGTAGTATTACTTCAAAGATGCATTTGGAAAAGCTTCGGATCTATTTCTCAGGTGAGAATTTATTGACATTTTCGAAGTTGCCGAACGGGATAGACCCGGTTGCTCCGGTGGGTTTTCCTACAGGAGGTGAGTTTTTCGGCACTGCCGGTTCGGGGCGCTTGACCTATGGTGCTGATAGAATCTATTCTATTGGTTTGACTGTAACTTATTAAGTTTAATTTATTAAGGAGAAAAGATTATGAAACGATTCATATTGACAGCAGTCTCATTTATGACATTACTATGTTCGTGTGAGAATTTTATTGATTTGCAACCGATGGATAAAATCACGATGGATGATTATTGGAGCACTTCGACAGAATTAGAATATTATACGCGGCAATTTTATCCTTCATTTTGTCCATGGACACAAATGGTTGCGGAGATGGCTACAAATAGCGATGATATGATAATTGACAGCCCGAGTATAATCATGAATGGTGTTCGTTCAAAAACCACCGGCAACTGGACTGGAGAATGGACGAGTATCCGCAATGTAAATATCTTCTTTGAACATTATACAAAATGCCAAAGCGGATATGACGCATATAAGCAGTATTTGGGAGAAGCCTATTTCTTCCGTGCTTGGTTCTATTTTAATTTGCTGAAAAAATACGGGGATGTCCCTTGGTATTCTCATGTGATAGAAATGGACGATACCGAAGAGTTGATGCGTCCCAGGGATTCCCGTTTGTTGATAGCCGATTCGATATTGGCAGACCTTGATAATGCTATTACGCATCTTGAGTTGAGAAAGGATGTCGGGAATAACCGGATTAATAAAGAGGCTGCATTGGCCTTTAAGACCCGTGTCGCTTTGTTTGAAGGTTCCTGGCAAAAATACCATGCAAATACTGACTTTGGAACTACCGGAGCTGATCCGGCCAAATACTTTAAGATTTGTGTGGAAGCGGCAGAAGAATTGATGGAGGGGGATTATAAAGTCGGCATTTATAGTACGGGAAATCCGGATGAAGACTATTACAAACTATTTGGCTTCGATAATATGTCGGATATAAACGAAGTGCTTCTCTATCGTGCTTTCAATGCTGCGGAAGGAGCCGGCAATTCGACTCAGGGATTTATCACCTATAACAGTAACTCGAAGGGTATCACTTGGGAACTCGTCTCCTCCTATTTAGGTAAAAACGGTAAACCGTATGACTATTTGAACACGGCGGCAGCGAATAAGGGAAATGTATTTCTGACGAAGATCGCAGAAGATTGTGACGCTCGCTTAAAATCGACCATTTGGATTCCCGGTGATTTGATGTCCGTAGGCGAGAATGCCTATTTTAACGGACCGACCATCGAAGGTGGTGCCTTGCAATTGTGTCCGACGGGTTTCCAAGTAAAAAAGACTGCGAACCCAAGTTCCCCGGCTGCCGGAAAATCATGGGAAACACAAGCGGAAACTGGACTTATCCTGTTGCGCTATGGTGAAGTCCTGCTCAATTATGCAGAAGCCAAATGTGAATTGGATAATTCAGTTGCATACGAAGCTTTGAATTTATTGAGACAACGTGCCGGAATGCCTGATTTTACCGTGAATGCACAAAGTCTGGATAAGAATAAGATGGACTACGGGTATTCTATTACGGATGAATTGTATGAGATCCGAAGAGAAAGAAGAGTGGAAATGGCTTTGGAGGGACAACGGGATGAAGATTATATGAGATGGGCGGCGAGTGCGCTCTTTAAGAATAAACGGCCGAAAGGATATCCCGTTGACTTGGCTCAAAATCCAAATTTCAGTTCAAGGGTAGACGAAAATGGATTGATTGACTATTATAAGGGAGTAATGCCTGATGGCTATCAATTTAGAGATAAACAGGATTATTTGTATTCTATTCCGCAGGATGAATTAACATTGAATCCTAATCTGAAACAAAATCCAGGATGGAATTAATCATTAAATTGTGATATTATGAAAAACAAATCGAGTTGGTTATTGTTTTGCTCTGTGTGCATGTGTTTATTGATGTGCGGCTGGAATGTACAGGCCGAGAAAAATGGGGAAAAAGAGGTTCGTGCGAATATTGCTCCTGAGTATTATGTGGCTGCTTATATCTGGCCTTCCTGCCACGACGATCCGATGGGACATGAAGTGTTATGGCCGGAGGGAACCGGGGAGTGGGAAATTATCAAAAAAGGGAATCCCCGTTTTGAAGGACATTATCAGCCGAAAGTACCTTTGTGGGGATATGAGTTGGACAATGATCCTAAAGTAATGGAGAAATGGATCGATGCTGCTACCGACCACGGTGTGAATACGTTTATATTCGATTGGTACTGGTTCAATAACGGTCCGTTTCTGGAAGGTTGCTTGAACGATGGTTTCCTAAAAGCTAAGAATAATCATAAAATGAATTTCTATATCATGTGGGCAGACCATGATGTAGCACGAAACTACTGGAATGTACATCGTTACAAAGATGATAACTCTCGTTTATGGGATGGTGCGATCGATTGGAAGAATTTTCGTATAGTCGTAAAACGTGTTATCGACCAGTATTTCAAACAACCGAATTATCTGAAATTGGATGGTAAGCCGGTATTCTCCATCTTTAGTTTGGATAATCTGATCAAGACTTTCGGGAGCTTAGAGGAAACCTGTAAAGGCTTGGATTATTTCAGAAGCGAGGTGAAAAAAGCTGGATTCCCGGATTTGCATATCCAATTGATTGCGGGTGGTGTGCCGAATGAAGAGCGAGTGGAACAGATCGAAAAATTAGGTGCTAACAGTTTGACGCAATATAATTGGGGTGGCCCGATCTATGAAGATTATGTCCGTTGGGGTACGGAAGCCTTAGAACGTCTTCAGAAATGGGATGAAGCAGTTTCTATCCCTTATTTTCCGAATGCCTCCATCGGTTGGGATGATACGCCTCGTTTCCCTCATAAGACCCAGAAAGATGTCGTTCATCTCAATCAATCTCCGCAAAGTTTTGCAGCCTTTTTGCAAAAAGCAAGAGAGTATTGTGACAAACATCCCGATCAGCCGAAGCTGATTACACTTTTCGCCTGGAATGAATGGGTGGAAGGTGCATATTTGTTGCCGGATATGAAATATGGTTTTGATTATCTGAATGCAGTAAAAGATGTGATGGTTGATGGTAAATATGGGAAATACACCAAGTAGTTGATGTTGGGATAATTATTTTTAGCCCTTACAAACATCCGGCTTTGAGGAGGGTATTTGTAAGGGCTATCCGGAAATTGCGGAAAGACGAGATAATTTATCATATTTTTTGGTAGGAAACAGGCGTTTGCAGGATAAGCAATCAGTTAAATATACCTTAAGTTATGTCTGATTGGATGGTTTAAATTCAAACCAGCCCAAAAATGTATCTCGGTCGCGATACAATAAGTGAATTTTAATAACCGATTTATTACATTTTGCTTTGTTTTTATATGATTTTCTATCTTGTTCTTTTTCTAAAAAGGATGTTTCAGGGTGTGCAGGAGCAAAAATCGGCCTTTATTACTGAAATGATCTAAATCGTTTTTGAAATGGTCTTAATAATTGGGGGAAACTATTGAGATGAATGTAACCTTTTATACGGATGATTCTGGAAAATGAATTAGAACGTTTCAGAAAGAAGAAAAAATGAATCGTAAAAACGCTCGTATTCTGTGTGGGGAAATGTTTTTCAACAGAAATTTCGGGCTAAAAAGCACAAGAAAACAACTCTTTCGGATGTATCGTTAAGAGCGGGAAAAGAGTTCTCTGCTTCCTCTGTGATCAAAACGATCTGCATGAAAGGTCTTATTCGTGACATTGTGATTCTATCCGGTGAGATCTCCTTCCTTATTGTAAAATAAAAACTCATGGGGAATGTCTTCGCTAATAAAACCTTTGCTTTTGATTGGATTTACAGCAAAGAAAAGATGGTTAATTTGTCAATTTGACATTAAGATATTAAGGAGTTGTTTTTGAGATATTGTTACTTCGACTATCGGATAAAAAGATTAATTTTGTAGTTCAGTGTGATGTAGTTGTCGCATTGAGCTAACTTTAAATTCAGATATCTATGAAGTCAAGTTTTCTTATTTCCCTTTGTTTGGCATTTCTTTGTTCTTGTCAGGAACCCCCGGTAGAAGAATATGCCGTGATTCCCCAACCGGCTGATATTGTGTATACTCCGGGTTTTGTCAAATTGAAAAGCCAGCCGGTTGTCGCCTATCCTTCGGAACTGGTGAATGAAGCGCAACTCCTTCAATCCTATCTGTCTTCCGGCTTTTCTGTCGAAGCCGTATTGAAAGAAGGCGGCGGAAAGGCGGATATAACTTTGCTGTTGGACCCCACGGTTTTGCCGGATAAAAAGGAAGGCTATGTCCTGGATGCAACCTCTGGAAAGATCGTGATAAAAGCCAATTCACCGGCCGGTATCTTGAATGGTGTCCAGACTTTACGACAGGTGATCAAAGAAAAAGACGGCAAGCTGATGGTCCAGAAGGCGACCGTTGCGGACTATCCTGCTTTTTCGTGGCGTGCCTTTATGCTCGACGAAGGTCGTTATTTCAAAGGCAAAGAAGTGGTGAAGCAACTGCTGGATGAGATGGCAGATCTGAAAATGAATGTTTTCCATTGGCATCTGACAAACGACCAAGGATGGCGCATCGAAATAAAGAAGTATCCGAAACTGACGGAAATAGGAGCTTTCAGGGATTCTTCCGAAATCAATCATTTTGGGAGTGATGTGTATGACGGTAAACGTCATGGTGGTTTTTATACGCAGGAAGATTTAAAAGAAATTGTGGCTTATGCGGCTAAACGCCATATTACGATAGTGCCGGAGGTGAGCATGCCGGGACATGCCAGTGCTGCAATCGCTTCTTATCCTTGGCTGGGTACGAGCGGGAAGCAGATCAAAGTGCCGGGTAAATTCGGCGTACATTATGAAGTCTTTAATGTGGCCGATCCTGAAGTGATGAAATTCTTGGACGAGGTGACGGATGAGGTGATCGCGATCTTCCCCGGAGCCGTTTTCCATATCGGAGGCGATGAGGTAAAATATGATCAATGGAAAAATTCTCCTGCGATACGCGCCTACATGACCAAACATAATTTGAAGACTCCGGCAGAACTCCAGGTCTATTTTACAAATGAAATTTCCAATATGCTGGCTGGCAAGGGCAAAAGAATGATGGGGTGGAATGAGATTACCGGAGATAAGCTGCACGAATACCAGTCGGATGCCGACACGGAAGGTGTGAAGCAGGAGTTGGCTTCCGGCACGATCGTCCATTTCTGGAAAGGAGATACTGCCCTTATCAGAAATACGATAGAAAAAGGATACGATATCGTGAATTCTTACCATGTTTATACCTACCTGGATTATTCATACGAGTCGATTCCTTTGGAAAAGGCTTACTCTTTCGATCCTGTGCCGGAAGGCTTGACGGAAGATCAGAAGGGTAGAGTGTTGGGCTTGGGATGCCAGATGTGGGGAGAGTTTATCCCGACTGTCGAGAGCATGGACCTGAAAGTCTATCCCCGCCTGGCCGCTTATGCGGAAACAGGGTGGACAGATGCTTCGAACAAGGACTATCAACGTTTCCTGAACAAGTTGAATTTCTTCCTGCAAAAGTGGAATGCAGAAGGAATTACCTGCGGATCGGTTCAATAGTAAATCATTGTTAAATAATAAAATAACATCGGTCCGGGTTAAACCTTTCGTCCGTCTCCAAGTCTATTATCCAGAAGCGCTTCAAAAACAAATAAGTTTAATATTAATAACAGGTAATTAGTTTATGAAGAAGGTAATAGGATTGTGTTTGGTTCTCTTGATCAGTTCGGTTTCTGTTTTTGCCCAGGGTGGCAAACGAGGTGCAAAAAAAGGAGGTGATCCGGCACAACGTTGTGAAAAGATGATTGCTGATCTGAAATTGAATGAGAAACAGGCAGCAGACTTCCGTAAAGTGGAAGCTGAGTTCAGAGATAAGATGAAAGCGGAAAGAAAACAGGCTGATTCGGATCGCCAGAAGATGCGCGAAAAGATGATAACCATGCGGAACGACCGGGATGCAGAGATGAAAAAGATACTGACGGAAGATCAGTATAAACAATATCTCGAAAAGCAACGCTCCCAGTCTCCTCGTAAAGGACATGGTCGCAGGGGATGAAAAAACGACTCCCGTCTCATATAGTTTGGGACGGGAGTTGTTTTTTACGGGACAAGAACTTATAATGTTTTTACTTTCAGGTTTCTCCACAGAACCTTGATTCCGCCTCCATCATGGATTTGCAGGGCAATGCGTCCCTGTCCGGCTCCGATCTTTTCGTCGTTGATGTTGACCATCTCTTGACCGTTCAACCAAGTCTGGACATTATCTCCCTGTACTTTGATGCGCATGGTGTTCCAGTCGCCTTCTTTCAGGATGTTTTCTTTTTCATCCGGGATCTGAATCAGCCAACCTCGTCCGTATGATTCGTAGATGCCGCCTGTGTCATGGCCTTTGGGGGCCACTTCTACCTGCCAGCCGTTCACTTTAACATCTTCTTCGATGAAGGAGCGGATAAATACGCCTGAGTTTCCGTCTGCTTCCTGTTTGAATTCTACCGTCAGGTCGAAATCGTCATAGTAATCACGTGTAGCCAGATAGCCGTATTTCTTGTCCGGACCGCTTTCACAGATCAGCAGGCCGTCCTTTACATACCACTTTTCCGTACCGTAGGCTTCCCATCCTTTCAGGTCCGTGCCGTTGAATAGCGCCACCTCTTTTGTCTTACGGGGGAGTTCTTTGATCTTGATATTGCGGAAAGAAGCGGGGTAGCCGTGGTCTTGCAGGCAAAGGACACCTTTTTTAGCCAAGCCGTATTCCGGGGCGTTTGCCCATTTACCACTGTTCTTCTTTGCATACCAGTCGTCAGTCCAGGCTTCGAATTCCAGGATTTTGACACCGTTCAGCCAATGCTCTACATGCCCGTTATCGAATACGATCTTTGAATTGTTCCATTCTCCTTGCGGGTTTACTTTCATTTTTGCCTTGTCTGGGAGATGCATGGCGTAGTCTACGCCCAACTTCTGCCATTCTTCCAGCGGTTCCGGGAAGTTCGGTTCGTCTATTAACTGATATTCCGGTCCCGTGACGTATGGAACTGCGAATTGGGGACGTTCGACTACGTGGTATAGCATACCGCTGTTACCTCCTTTGGACAATTTCCAGTCCCAGGATAATTCGAAGTTCTCATACTGTTTGTCGGTTACGATATAACCACTCGCATCGCTGCCGTCTCCTTTTGCCTGGATGCATCCGTCAACTACGTGCCAGGGTTGCGTCAGGGTTGTTCCGTTGTAGTCTTTCCAGCCGTTCAACGTTTTTCCGTCGAAGAGAAGTTGCCAGCCGTCGGCGACTTCTTCGGGTGTAAGCGTATTGGGTTCTACGCTGGTGCACGAAGAAAATAAGGCCAATGATACGGCGCAGGTGGCCAAAAGGCCGGTAGCTGTCGTTCTTTTCATTACTGATTCCATTTTAGAATTAAGCTTTTTAGGTGAATAATTGATATGGTGACAAAGATACATCATAGTGATGAGTTCCCCAATTCATAACTATGATTAGAGAAACTCAAAAGTATGCATGTTTTTTGTTTGTATGCTTGTTTCTCTTGTACATTATTATACGCATATAAGAGCCGTCAGTATAGCCTGAAAATAGGGGTATATGAAAAAAGAAAAAAGTTTCGTTTGTAACAGTCAGTGGTTCAGAAGTTAGCGTAAAAACGTCACAAACGGGTGAAAAAAT
>NZ_JACOOJ010000043.1 GCF_014287585.1 Parabacteroides hominis
AATATTCACTGAGAACGGATAATTTGAATGTCTCGCTGAACATTCTTCTGGGCTTTCTTTTTTTCATTTCTATACTTTTGTAAGACCCAAAAGGTGTCAAGCTATTTCAGTACAAGACACAAGTTTTATTCCAAAAAAATACGTATGTTTGCGATATGCCTTTTAGAGCGTATTATACCTTAAAATAGTGTAGACCATGAATAAAGTGAAAACATTGGATGATCTTCGGAAGATGCGTGAAACCTTGCGCTCGACCCTGGATATAAGAGAAAAGAGTAATCATCCTGAACAGATGGTGCAGGTTCGGGTTTCTATGGCAACTTGCGGGATTGCAGCCGGGGCCAAAGAGATTATGAATTATTTCATTGAAGCACTGGATCGTGAAAAAGTAGATGCTTTGGTGACACAAACCGGGTGCATGGGATATTGCTATGCCGAACCGACTGTCGAAGTTACCCTGCCGGGCAAAGAACCTCTTGTTTTCGGACATGTGAAGAAAGCGAAGGTGGATGAAATCATCGACCGGTATATCCGGCACGGGGAACTGCTGGACGATATCATCCCGGTCACTTACACGGCTGTTAAACCGGAATAACGAAAACTTCCTTAAACATTTAATACTTACATAATGGCACAGTACAGTAGTTATATACTGGTGTGTGGCGGTACCGGCTGCCGTGCATCACAGAGCGAACTTATACTTCAAAATCTGAAAGAGGCCGTCGAACAACATGGGTTACAGGAAACCGTCCAAGTGATCCGTACCGGTTGTTTCGGCTTTTGTGAAAAAGGGCCGGTGGTTAAAATGGTCCCGGACAATACATTTTATGTCCAAGTGAAACCGACGGATGCCGAAGATATAGTCCGGGAACACCTGGTGAAAGGGCGAAAGGTGGAACGGCTCCTTTACGTCAACCCCAAAACGAATGAGCAAGTACCGGATTCCAAACATATCGATTTCTACAAAAAACAGCTTCGCATTGCCTTGCGTAATTGTGGTTTTATCAATCCTGAAAATATTGACGAATACATCGCACGTGACGGTTATGTCGCTTTAGGAAAAGCGTTGACCGAAATGACACCGGAGTCTGTGATCAAAGAAATCATGGACAGTGGCTTGCGCGGCAGGGGAGGGGGCGGTTTCCCGACCGGACTGAAATGGCAGATAACCCGTAAGGTGCAAGCTCCACAGAAATATGTCGTCTGCAATGCGGACGAAGGTGATCCGGGGGCATTTATGGACCGCTCCATCCTCGAAGGCGACCCGCATTCGATCGTGGAGGCGATGGCGATCAACGGATATTGCACCGGGGCGACAAAAGGTCTTGTGTATATTCGTGCTGAATATCCTCTGGCAGTAGAGAGATTGAAGACTGCGATCCGGCAGGCGAAAGAATATGGCCTGTTAGGTGAAAATATCTTCGGGACGGATTTCTCCTTCGATATCGAAATTCGGTACGGGGCAGGCGCTTTCGTCTGTGGTGAAGAGACTGCTTTGATCCATAGTATGGAGGGACTTCGCGGAGAGGCGACCGTTAAGCCGCCGTTTCCCAGCGAACAGGGTTATAAAGGTTGTCCTACCAATGTAAATAATGTGGAAACGTATGCGAATGTGCCGGTTATCCTCCTGAAAGGAGCAGAGTGGTTCAGTAGCATAGGTACGGAAAAAAGTAAAGGAACGAAAGTGTTTGCCCTGGCAGGCAAAGTCAATAATGTCGGACTGATTGAAGTCCCGATGGGGACGACGTTGCGTGAAGTGATCTTTGGCATCGGCGGAGGCATCAAGGATGGAAAGAAGTTTAAGGCTGTGCAGACAGGAGGGCCTTCGGGTGGCTGCCTGACCGAGAAACATCTGGATTTGCCGATCGATTATGACAATCTTTTGGCTGCCGGTTCGATGATGGGATCGGGCGGCATGATTGTGATGGACGAAGACGATTGCATGGTGGCTATGGCCAAATTCTATCTGGATTTCACGGTCGAGGAATCGTGTGGCAAATGTGCTCCCTGCCGGATTGGCAACAAGCGCTTGCACGAGATGTTGCAAAAGATTACGTCCGGCAACGGAACGATCGAGGATCTGAACCGGCTCCGCAACTTGGCCGGCGTGATTAAAGACACCGCCTTGTGCGGCCTGGGACAGACATCGCCCAACCCGGTTTTGTCTACGATGGATAACTTCTATGATGAATATCTGGCCCACGTGAAGGAAAAACGTTGTCCGTCTCATCAATGTCGCGAACTGACGCAATATTTTATCAATCCGGAGAAATGCAAAGGATGTACGCTTTGTGCACGGATGTGTCCGGTGAATGCGATCACGGGAGACAAGAAAGTTCCGCATGTGATCGATCCGCAGACTTGTATCCGGTGCGGTTCATGTATAGAGAGATGTAAGTTCGGTGCCATTTATGTGCACTAAGCAATGGAGAATGGACAATTGACAATTAAATGTATGGAAACAGTAAAACTTATTATAGATAGAAGACCCGTGGAAGTTCCCAAAGGAACCACGATCCTGGATGCCGCAAAAGGAATGGGCATCCGCATCCCGACTCTTTGCTACATGAAGTTGGAGGATTTGCACTATGAAAATAATCCGGGCGCCTGCCGTATCTGCGTAGTCGAAATAGAAGGCCGCCGTAATCTGGCTCCTTCCTGTAAAACGGAGTGCACGGAAGGGATGGTCGTACAGACACATAGCCCGCGTGTGATGAATGCCCGGAAAACCGTGATGGAGCTGATACTATCCAACCATCCGGCAGAATGCCTGACTTGCAGCAGTAACGGGCATTGCGAATTACAAGCGATCGCCCATGACCTGGGGATACGCGAGATTCGCTATAAAGGCGAGATATCTACTTTCCAGATAGACCGTTCGCCGTCTATCGTGCGCAACATGAATAAGTGCATCATGTGCCGCCGTTGCGAGACCATGTGCAATAATATCCAGACCGTCGGAGCTTTGACTGCTGTCAATCGGGGCTTCAACGCCGCCGTCTCTACGGCTTTCGAGCGGGACATTGCCGGTAGTACGTGTTCCTATTGCGGACAGTGCGTATCGGTTTGTCCGGTGAATGCGTTGAGCGGGCGGAATACGCAACAGCCCGTATTGGATGCGTTGGCCGACCCGGACAAGATCGTCATCGCCCAGACAGCTCCGGCCGTCCGTACGGCTTTAGGACGCGATTTCGGATATGAGCCGGGAACGTTGGTGACGGGCAAGATGGTTTCCGCCCTCCGCAGCTTGGGCTTCGATTATGTTTTTGATACGGATTTCGCCGCCGACCTGACCATTATGGAAGAGGGAACGGAACTGTTGCAGCGAATCGGGAAATACCTGAAGGGCGATCAAGAAGTGAAAATGCCGTTGATGACGAGTTGTTGTCCGGGTTGGGTCAGCTTTGTCGAACAGCATTTCCCGGAATTATTAGACAACCTGTCCACGGCAAAGAGCCCGCAGCAGATGTTCGGAGCGATTGCAAAAAGCTATTTTGCCGAAAAGTTGGGAGTGGACCGGAAGCGGATCGTTGTCGTGTCGATCATGCCTTGCCTGGCAAAGAAATATGAAGCCAGCCGCCCGGAATTTGCGGTCGATGGCAATCCGGATGTCGATATTTCGATCTATACGCGCGAATTGGCCCGCCTGATCCGCTATGCGAACATAAACTTCACGGAACTGCCGGATAGCGATTTCGACCGCCCGTTAGGCGAATCAACAGGAGCCGGCGTTATCTTCGGAACAACCGGAGGCGTGATAGAAGCTGCCTGCCGTACGGCGTACGAGCTATACACGAAAAAAACTCTTCCTAAAATTGATTTTGAAGAACTCCGCGGGTTGGAAGGTATTCGCAGTGCTACGATAGACTTCGACGGAACACCTATAAAAATAGGGATTGCCCATGGTTTGGGCAATGCCCGCAAACTGATTGAACAAGTTCAAAACGGCACGTCGCCTTATCATGCTATCGAAGTCATGGCATGTCCGGGCGGTTGTATCGGCGGCGGCGGCCAACCGTTCCACAGGGGCAGGATGGAGGTGCTGCGCAAACGTGCGGCGGCTCTCTATCAGGAGGATCGTAGCAAGACGCTTCGCAAGAGCCATGAAAATCCTTATATTCAGGCTCTTTATGCCAATTATCTGGGAGAACCGTGCGGACCGCGTGCCCATGAACTGTTGCATACGCACTATTTCGACCGTAAGGAAGCCATTAATATGTTTACGCAAGAAAATCAGGAGGGATAAACGATGGATAAGATGAAAATACATTTGATTCAGATAAAGATCAATGAATTGTTGGCTGTATGTGATGAACATAATAACGATCCGGGAGAGCTGATCAACATATTGCATGCCGCCCAGGGCATATTCGGCTATCTGCCTCGCGAAGTGCAGGAGATTATTGCCGGCCGGTTACATATCCCGGTTTCCAGGGTGTACGGGGTTGTCACGTTCTATTCGTTCTTTACCATGACTCCGAAGGGGAAATATCCTATTTCCGTCTGTCTGGGAACGGCCTGTTATGTACGTGGAGCCGAGAAAGTCTTGGATGAGTTTCAGCGCCAGTTGGAGATCAAAGTCGGAGAGACTACTCCTGATGGCCTGTTCTCATTGGATTGTTTACGCTGCGTAGGTGCTTGCGGGCTGGCCCCGGTTGTTACGATTGCCGGAAAAGTCTATGGACGCCTGACGCCGGAGAAAGTGCGGGATATCCTTTCCGAATACTACCTGTTGGAGCAAGTATAAGAGCTATTCGTATTTTGTGCCAATGCCGTGACACAACCGTGCCATTGCATTGGCACAATTGTGTCAAAACGATGGCACGTTCATGCCATTATACAGGCAATCTTCTTTATTCCTTGGTCTCTATATAAACAACATGTGTCTGTAAATATTCCTCAAGACCATGTTTCCCATCTGCACCGCCGATTCCGGATTTACGCCATCCTGCATGGAAACCTTGCATAGCCTCAAAGTTTTCACGATTGATATATGTTTCGCCAAACTTCAGCGAGCGCATGATCTTGAATGCGTGGTCCAGGTTTTGCGTATAGACGGAAGAAGTCAATCCATACTCACAGTCATTTGCCCATGCAATCGCGTCGTTGATATCCGTATATTCGACAACGGGCAGGATAGGACCGAAGGTTTCTTCCCGTATGATATCCATTTCTTGTGTGGCGCAATCCAGCACTGTCGGTTCGAAGAAATATCCTTTTGTTCCGATCCGATGACCACCGCACAAAAGTTTGGCTCCCTGTTGAACCGCCTTTTCAACTTTTTGCTCCATAGCAGCCAGGGCATTTGCTTCGATCAGCGGTCCCATATCCAAGTCAGCGATCTCGTTCGGATTACCGACTTTCACCTGCTTCATACCGGCCACAAGTTTTTCCATAAAGACATCTTTGATCTTTTTATCTACATAAACTCGTTCCGCACAGTTACATACTTGTCCAGTATTGATAACACGTGAAGCGATAATCGACTTCACCGCCAAATCTATATCCGCATCTTCCATCACGATTGCAGGAGCTTTTCCTCCTAATTCCAAAGATACTTTTGTTATATTAGGAGCTGCTGCAGCCATTGTCTGTTGTCCGGCACTCACACTTCCGGTAAGGCTGACCATGCCGACTTTCGGGTTGGCAGCCAGCTCATGGCCAATCACTGAGCCGCGCCCGTTCACCAAATTGAAAACTCCGGCCGGCAGACCGGCTTCTTCTACAATTTGTGCAAAAACGTATGCATTTTCAGGTGTAAGCTGACTCGGTTTTACTACGATCGTATTACCGGTAATCAAAGCTGGGGCTGCTTTACGGGCAACCAGGAAGAAGGGAAAGTTCCAGGGGAGAATACCGGTCGTTACACCAATTGCTTTCTTGAACAGGAATATACTTTCACGTGGACGGTCGCTGGGGATGATTTCTCCTTCATACCGGCGAGCCCATCCAGCCATATAATCGATATAATCTGCTGTGAAAAGGACTTCTACATTAGCCAGACCTTGAGTCTTTCCACCTTCACGAACAATTATATCAGTCAGTTCTTTTTCTCTTTTGCGGATGCCTGCTGCAATTTTAGTCAGATAAGCGGCTCTTTCTATAGAAGGTGTTCTTTCCCATTGATCCTGAGCTTTTTCTGCTGCATCGATCGCTCTTTTAGCATCTTCGACCGTACCATCCGGCATTAGTGAGATAACTTCTTCAGTAGAAGGATTTAATACCTTAATCCATTTTCCAGATTCGTTTTCTATGAATCTGCCATCAATAAACATTTTCAATTCCTTCATGGTAATATCTTTTTAGGTTGAAATTTGATTTTAAAAGTACAAGAAAGAAAAGAGGATCATGTTTTAAAAATGATATTAGTTATTTCATAAATGATATATTTCTGTAAGCCAGGATTATATGACTTCTGACGCATGTCTAAGCTAACCGAAAGATTATTTTTTTTCATTATTTCTGAACCAAACTGGTTTATGCGTTGTTATATGATAAAATGAATTAGGAATTGCATCCAAAGAAATTCCTAACATGATTAAGTTAGTAGTATTTGTTTTTTCATATAAGTAGAGTTTGTTATTTGTTTAGTCCGTATGTAACTGTGAAGTTGGATACGGGCTTTTTTTGTGTTCCTTATATAACCAATCCCATGCCTTAGATGTTTACTTTAGATAATGACGATTATGTTTAATAAGATTATTGGAGTTCTATTGAAACCTCCTACATTCAGCAAAAAACCGGTTTCTACTCTCCATTAAAAAAGTTCCTTAAAATAAAAAAGGAGCTCTCTAATCCAGAGAACTCCCTTTTATTTATAAATCTTATTCGATTATTTATTCATTTCAGCTTCGATTGCTTCCAGTTCCGGACCCATGTTCAGATTGTAATAGATACCTCTCAATGCGATCATGTATTCCATTACGTCTGGTTTAGCTTCATGAGCTTGTTTGAAATACGGAAGAGCTTGTTTGAACAAGTCTTTAGCGATATTCAGTTCTTCCTGATATTTCTTACTATCATTGATCATGTTTGCTTCACTCTGTTTGTTTACTCCCTGGTTGTAATATACACGGCCCAAGTTAGAAAGAGCATCCGTCAGATTAGGATCTTTTTCCAAAGCGAGTTTGAAATACTTTTCTGCATTAGCATAATCTTTCAACCCTGTTTCATAAACACGGCCCATTACATTGTAAAGATTTGCATCGTTGGGATTCTTCTGGATAGCAGTATTCAAATATTCCATAGCTTTTTCATTTCTATTGGAATAAATATAAGTATTGATCAAGCTCATCAGATAAAATTGTTCATCCGGGAATTTAGCCAAACCTTCTTCCAGTGTCTTTTCCAACATCAAGGAATCTTGAGCAGTTCTTGCTTCTCCATATTCGTGGCAAAGATACTGATAAACGTCATTCTGACGATATTCTGTGTTCTTTGCACGTTCCAAAGCCGAGATAGCTAACTTTGAGTCACCTGTCAAAGAGGCAGCTGCAGCTGCATAGAACTGGACAGTCATGAATGTAGAGTCTTTTTCAGCAGTCTGAGTTCCTGCAAACATTGGCAGTTCAGATATTTCTACATACTGGTTGAAGAAATCGTATGCTTTCTTATACTCTTGCTTATCGAAATAATATGCACCGCCATTGAACAGGTATACATGGTTTGCACTCAAGATACTTTTGATATCTTTTGTGTATTTAGGTTTTACTTTACCTTTTTCATTAGGCAACTGATCCAGTTCGTAGGCTTTCTGGAAATAAGGTAAAATGCCATACAAGGCTTCGTACATAACCGGTTCGTTAGGTTGCTGTCCCAAGATTTGTTTAGCTCTTTCGGCGTTAAACTGTTGATCTTCAATAAAACCTGCTACATACCAAGTTTTAGCGTCGTCTTTAGTTTCCGGATTTTCCAATGCACCTTTGATCAAGGTTTTGGCTTCTCCAAAATCTGCGTTACTGCTTTTCGCAATACTCTGTGCCTCGTTCACAGCTTTTTTCTGTGCGAAAGAGGCAGATGCTGCAACACATAGTGCAACTGTTAATAATACTCGTTTCATTTGTGATAGTGATTTGAGATTAATATTTCTATTTGTTTAAATTATTCCTCAGTTGTTTCTTTTGTATCGTCTGCATTTTCATTGCTTTCGACATCATCAGAGACATCTTCGAAATCGGTATTCTCTATTGGATGTTCATGAACTGCTACATCTTCCAAAGCTTCATGCTCTGCCTTTTCTTCGGCGATCTCTTCTTCAGTTTGTGACAGCACTTTACATACAGAGGCGATTTCGTCATTACGTTTCCCTAAATTAATCAGGCGTACCCCTTGCGTTGCACGTCCGATGACATTCAGATCAGATACCTTCATACGGATTGCGATACCGGATTTATTAATGATCATTATATCGTTTTCCTCCGTAACATTCTTGATGGCAACCAGTTTACCGGTCTTTTCCGTAATGTTAAGGGTTTTGACGCCTTTACCTCCGCGGTTCGTGATACGATAATCATCGATATCAGAGCGTTTTCCGTAACCTTGTTCGGACACAACCAGTACTGTTTCCTTTTCCTTTTCTTTGTCCTTAATGCAAACCATTCCTACAACTTCGTCGTTAGGATCGTCTTCAAGTGTCATACCTCTCACACCGGATGCTGTACGGCCCATAACACGTACTGCATTTTCATGGAAACGGATGGCACGTCCGTTACGGTTTGCAATCAGAACCTCATTATTGCCATTTGTCATACAAACTTCGATCAGACCGTCGTCTTCACGTAATGTGATGGCATTTACACCATTCTGACGAGGACGGGAATATGCTTCCAACAGGGTTTTCTTGATCACACCTTTCTTCGTACAGAACAACAGGTAATGAGAATTGATAAACTCTGTATCTGTCGTCAGTTTCTTTACGCGGATGAAAGCGTTGACCTTGTCATCCGGTTCGATGTTCAACAAGTTCTGGATCGCTCTACCCTTCGAGTTCTTCGCTCCTTCCGGAATTTCGAATACTTTCAGCCAATAACATTTTCCTTTTGCCGTAAAGATCAGCAAGGTGGCATGCATGGAAGCCGGATAGATATATTCCACAAAATCTTCATCACGCGTTTCAGAACCTCTGGCCCCTACTCCGCCACGTCCCTGGGCACGGAATTCACTGAGCGGCGTACGCTTGATGTATCCCATGTGGGAGATGGTAATGATCATCTCGTCATCCGCATAGAAGTCTTCAGGATTAAGCTCTTCGGAGGCATAAACAATATCTGTTTTACGTTCGTCTCCGTACTTGTCCTTGATTTCCTGCAACTCGTCTTTGATGACTTTCATACAAAGATCGTCATTTTCCAGAATTTCCTTCAAATATGCGATTAATTTTTCGATTTCTTCATACTCTGCACGAAGTTTATCTTGTTCCAGGCCTGTCAATTGGCGAAGTCTCATTTCTACGATGGCACGAGCCTGTATATCCGACAGGGAGAAACGTTCCATCAAGCGTTCGATGGCTTCAGCCGGGCTTTTAGACGACTTGATGATTGCAATAACTTCATCGATATTGTCGGAGGCGATAATCAGGCCTTCGAGGATATGGGCGCGTTCTTCCGCTTTGCGCAATTCGTATTTGGTACGACGGATCACGACTTCATGGCGGTGGTCGACGAATGCCTTGATCAGGTCTTTCAGGTTAAGCTGGCGCGGACGTCCGTTCACCAATGCAATATTGTTGACACTGAAAGAAGACTGCAAAGCTGTCAACTTATACAATTTGTTCAGCACCACGCTCGAATTGGCATCTCTCTTGACATCAACAACGATACGCATACCGCTACGGTCCGACTCGTCGTTTACATTGGAAATACCTTCGATACGTTTTTCATTTACCAGATCAGCGATATATTTGATCAATTCCGCCTTATTAACAAGGTAGGGAATCTCGGTGATAATGATCTTCTCGTGATTGCCTTCCATTTCGATTTCGGCTTTACCGCGCAGGATGATACGTCCCCTGCCTGTCTCGAAAGCGTCTTTTACACCGGCATATCCATAGATAGTCGCGCCAGTCGGGAAATCCGGAGCTTTGATATATTGCATCAGATCTGCCACTTCCATTTCTCCGCGGGCATCGATGAAGGCCATACAGCCATCCAGCACCTCGCTAAGGTTATGTGTCGGCATGTTTGTCGCCATACCGACGGCAATACCGGAACCGCCATTTACCAGCAAGTTCGGAATACGAGTCGGCAATACAGTCGGTTCTTTCAGCGTATCGTCAAAGTTCAGCTGGAAATCAACCGTATCTTTGTCAATATCGCGAAGCATTTCTTCGGCAAGCTTGCTTAATCTTGCTTCCGTATAACGCATGGCGGCAGGACTGTCACCGTCCACCGAACCGAAGTTTCCCTGTCCATCCACCAGCGTATAACGCATGGACCATACCTGCGCCATACGAACCATTGCGAAATAGACGGACGAGTCGCCGTGTGGATGATATTTACCTAAAACTTCACCAACAATTCTCGCAGATTTTTTATAAGGTTTGTCGGATGTGTTACCCAATTCATTCATTCCAAACAAAATACGACGATGAACAGGTTTAAAACCATCCCTAACATCCGGGAGAGCACGTGAAACTATGACAGACATTGAATAGTCAATGTATGCCGATTTCATTTCCTCCTCGATGTTAATCTTAATAATTCTGTCTTGATCAACCATTTAGTTTTATATTAATTACACTCAATATCTCACCTTTCAAAAAGTGCACTAAGGTAAGGCTTTTCCGTGTATCACGAAAGTTTTTGGCTCGAAATTTTAGAATTTACTTGTCAGGGGGTATCCGGTTTCAAATTATCAAAATGAAACTACCACCCCATGAAAATGGGATTAGTAGTGCATATATTTGGAATCACACTCGCGGGTAATATTTTTTAACGTTTCTTTGTGACAGGACAACCCTGCTTTTTGTAATAATATGATAAATCCGCCTTCGCCTGCTTTATTTTCTTTTAAGGAATAATGGCATGGATTTTGTTAGATATATAACGAGAGTTTATTACATTTGCATTATCATAGTACATTATTATAATATGAAAAATAATTATTCAAAGAGATTAATGGACATTATTGAATATAGCCGTGAAGAAGCTGCAAGGCTTCAGAACAGTTATATCGGACCGGAACACTTAATGCTTGGAATTATCCGCGACGGCGAAGGGAAGGCCGTGCAGGCTCTGCGCGAACTGAATGTCGACGAATGGGATATAAAAAGAAAGATCGAACAAGAAATTAAGAATACAATCGATGCCGAAGATGCTGTCCAGCATGATATCGCTATCAGTAAAACAACCGAGCGCGTACTGCGTATGAGTATGCTTGAATCGCGTTTGTTCAAGAAAGAAGAAACCGGAACGGAACATCTGCTTTTGGCTATCCTGAAAGAAGAGTTTAATGTTGCGGCAAAAGTGCTGAACGAGGCGGGCATAACGTATCGCAGTATATATAATTACCTGGTGAGCGGCACAGGCTTGAAGCGCATGGATGATTTTGCCGGAGAAGAAGATATCGAACATTTTGAAGGGATCAGCGATGGTTATACCGACGATGATGAAGACGATGAAGATGATTTCTCTTCCCGCCGGGAGTCTCCCCGCTCCTCTTCCGGAACCGGCTCTGCACAACCCAAATCACCGAACGACACGCCTGTACTGGATAACTTCGGTACGGATATGACGCGTGCTGCAGCGGAAAACCGTCTCGATCCGATCGTCGGACGAGAGAAGGAGATCGAACGCCTGGCGCAGATACTGAGTCGCCGCAAGAAAAACAATCCTGTCCTGATCGGTGAACCGGGTGTCGGCAAATCGGCGATCGTGGAAGGCTTGGCCCTGCGTATCATCCAGCGCAAAGTCTCCCGTGTTTTGTTCGACAAACGTGTGATCAGCCTGGATATGGCATCTATCGTGGCAGGGACCAAATATCGCGGCCAGTTTGAAGAACGTATCAAGGCGATTTTGAACGAGCTGTCTAAGAACCCGAATATCATCCTGTTCATCGATGAAATCCATACGATCGTCGGAGCAGGTTCAGCTTCCGGTTCAATGGATGCCGCCAATATGCTGAAGCCGGCCCTGGCCCGTGGCGAAATACAATGTATCGGTGCAACGACACTCGATGAATATCGTAAGAATATCGAGAAAGACGGGGCTTTGGAACGCCGTTTCCAGAAAGTGATCGTCGATCCGACAACAGCGGAAGAAACTTTGCAGATCCTGCAAAATATCAAAGCCCGCTACGAAGAACATCATAATGTGGTCTATACGCCCGAAGCCTTGCAGGCTTGTGTAAAACTGACAGAACGTTATATCAGCGACCGCAACTTCCCGGATAAAGCAATCGATGCGTTGGACGAAGCCGGTTCTCGCGTACATATATCTAATATTACGGTTCCGAAGAGCATCGAAGAACTGGAGGCCAAGATCGAGGCGACCAAAACAGAGAAGCTCGCTGCCGTTAAGTCACAAAATTTCGAACTGGCTGCCAGCTTCCGCGACAAGGAACGCCAGTACCTCTTGCAGTTGGAAGCGGCTAAAGCCAAATGGGAACAGGAATTGCAGGAACATCGCGAAACGGTGGATGAAGATAAGGTGGCAGAAGTTGTTGCCATGATGTCCGGTGTACCCGTTCAGCGTATTGCAAAAGCAGAAAACCTGAAACTGCTCGAAATGGCCGAGAACCTGAAGAAGAAAGTAGTCGGCCAGGATGATGCCGTTCAGAAGATTGTAAAAGCAATCCAGCGTAACCGCGTCGGCCTGAAGGACCCGAACAAACCGATCGGGACATTCATGTTCTTAGGACCGACAGGTGTCGGTAAGACTCACTTGGCCAAGAAGTTGGCAGAATACCTGTTTGATTCGGCCGACTCTCTGGTCCGTATCGATATGAGCGAGTACCTCGAAAAGTTTGCGGTGTCCCGCCTGATCGGTGCGCCTCCGGGATATGTAGGTTATGAAGAAGGTGGCCAGTTGACCGAGAAGGTTCGTCGCAAACCCTACTCTGTCGTCCTGCTGGATGAAATCGAGAAAGCCCACCCGGACGTGTTCAACCTGCTGCTGCAAGTCTTGGACGAAGGCCGTCTGACTGACAGTCTTGGCAGACGGATCGACTTTAAGAACACGATTCTGATCATGACGTCCAATATCGGTACGCGCCAGTTGAAAGACTTCGGCCGTGGTGTCGGTTTCAGTTCACAGGCAGCAGGCGAACCGGATAAGGACTTCTCCCGCAGTGTTATCCAGAAAGCGCTGAACAAGGCGTTTGCTCCGGAGTTCCTGAACCGTGTGGACGACATCATCATGTTCGACCAATTGGATAAGGAAGCGATCCATAAGATCATCGATATCGAGTTGCAAGGTCTTTACAAACGTGTGGCAAGCCTGGGTTATTCCCTGGAACTGACAGATGCCGCCAAAGACTTTGTCGCAACCAAAGGCTACGACGTCCAGTTCGGGGCACGTCCGCTGAAACGCGCCATCCAGAAATATCTGGAAGACGAAATGGCAGAAATGATTACCCGTGCGTCTGTCGGAGAAGGAGATACGATTGTTGTCGACTTCGATAAGGACAAACAGGAGATTGTTACGAACGTAAAGAAAAGCGAGCCGGCTACCGAATGACATTCTTCAGATGCTTTTGCGTGCTACTTATTTTATGCTGCTGCAATAGTAAACCGAATACAGAAGCGGAAGCGATACACGTATCTGTTTTACGTGGTCCTTCCGCTATTGCTTTTGCACACTGGATGAAAGAAGCGCCCGTTATCGATGGCAAACCGGTTTCCGTTCGGATAATCGATTCTCCTGGCTTGATGCAGGCGGCCTTGATAAAAGGAGAAGCAGATATAGCGGTTTTACCTATGATCAGTGCGGCCAATCTGTATAATAAAGGCATTCGATACCATCTGGCCGGTTGTCCGATATGGGGAACCCTCTATTTGGCCGGTAGAAGCGGTAAAGAAATATCCGGTGGAAATAAACCTGTCTTACATATTTTCGGAGCCGGAACGACACCAGACATTCTTACCCGCCATTATCTCAGGCAACATAAACTCGATTACACGCTGAATTATTCATTTACTACCGCACGGGAGATCATGCAGGGATTGTTGGCCGGGAAAGTCGATCATGCCGTTTTAGGAGAGCCGTTCCTGAGTATCGCGTTGCAGAATGACAGCACATTACAAATATTGGCAGACCTGAACAGGCCCGATTCTGCCTCTTTAGGATTTGCCCAGACAGCCATACTCTATGCCCCCGCCTTGAAAAAGAATCAAAAAACGATAGACAGCCTTTTGAATCTTTCCTGCCGCTTCGCCGTGGAACAACCGGAACAGGCGATTCGTATATTGGAAAAAGAAAACATTTTTGCATCCGGCATGTTGACTCCCGAAAGCATCGAACGCTGCAAGATCGATTACAAAACGGCATCTGAAGCCCAGGAGAATATACTCCGCTTCCTGCAACTGATCGGGCAGTATGAACCTAAAGCACTGGGAGGAAAGATGCCCGACGAGAAATTCTATAAATGATCCGGAAAATGAAGAAAAGCGTCCTTACGATCCTGTCGATAACAATCCTCTTACTGGCCTGGCAGCTATTGGCTATGCTGGTCCGTTTGCCGGATCTGGTTCCGTCGGTTCCTCGCCTGCTAAGCACGCTCGCTGCACTTTTTGCATCCGGTTCATTCTATCAATCAGTCATGGCGACAGTGTTGCGCGGAGTAACCGGGATGTCGATCTCATTATTGGCGGCCGTGGGAGCCGCTTTCCTGTTCAACAAAAGCGAGTGGATACACGAACTGTTCCGTCCGTTACTGGCAATCATGCGTTCCGTTCCGGTCATTTCATTTATACTCCTGGCTTTGATCTTTCTGAATGCAGAAAGTATCCCTTTGATAATAGCATTCCTGACCATGTTCCCTCTCCTTACGGAAAATTTGACGAAAGGAATGCGAAGCCGGCGGAAAGAGCTTTCGATAATGGCCCACCAATTCAGGATCGGACGTTGGAACAGACTGGCACAAGTGACCTACCCGCAGCTGAATCCATTCCTATACAGCGGCCTTGCATCCGCTTTGGGCTTTGGTTGGCGTGCTATCATTATGGGAGAGGTTCTGGCGCAATGTTCGCCCGGCATCGGCGGGGAGATGAAACAGGCACAAGTTTTTATAGCCGTTCCCGAATTGATCGCATGGACAGTTATCGCGATCCTGATCAGCTATCTTTCCGATAGAGGGATCAGTTGGCTGGCGAAGCAACAATTCCCTATACATTATAATAAGCATTACAGCAAACTACCTGTGCCGAAAGGAAACTGCGATATCCGGATTCATGATATTTCATACCGGTATGGTTCGGACACGGTCCTATCCCATTTCAGCTATACTTTCGGAAAAGGATTCATATATGGCATAACAGCCCCGTCGGGAACCGGCAAAACGACATTATTGAACCTGGTCGGAAACATTTTAAAACCCGCACAAGGAGAAATAGAAACAGACTGTAAAACCGGAATAGCTTATGTATTCCAGGAACCCGAATTACTTAGCCAGCTGACGATTGCCGAAAATATCGCCTTACCCCTGGCTGCCTATCTTAAAAAAGAGATTGCTTTCGAACAGGCGGCTTTAGCATTGCAAAAGATGGAATTGGAAGACTTTGCGAACCGTTTCCCGAATGAACTGAGTTTCGGGCAGCAACAACGGGCCGCGATTGCGCGTGCCCTGGCCTACCCTTCCCCACTCCTGTTGATGGACGAACCTTTTAAAGGTTTGGACGAAGCGTTAAGCCACCGTATTATCGAGCGTATCCGTGAGCGGCAAGCAGAAAGCGGACAGACGATTCTCTTCACCTCCCATAATCCCGAAGAACTGCGGCTATTTGCAGATAAGACAATTCGTTTGGATCAAACCTGCCGTTAAGAGACCTTTACCGGTGAGCAAGGAATGGTAAACCAGAAAGTAGAACCCTTGCCTTCCTCCGACTCTACTCCTATATCTCCTTTCAGGATAGAAATAATCGTCTTACAGATGGAAAGTCCGAGACCTGTCCCCTGCTTGAACATATCCAGCTTGACAAAGCGGTCGAAGACAGTCGATAGGTGCTCCTTTGTGATACCGGTTCCCGTATCAGTCACATAAGCATAAATCCCCGTATCCGTGAGCTTATACCCGAAACGGATAGAACCTGAAGTCGTGAACTTAACAGCATTGGACAGGAAATTGGTCAGAACCTGCGTCAACCGCGTCTTTTCCGATACGATATAATAATCATCGCCGTCGCTCTCAAAAACAACCTCGACACCCGGTTCGGCCCGAAGAGAGAAAGCCCGTTCCTGCGGCGCGAAAATTTCATTCAGGCGGAAAGTCGTATGTATGAATTCCAGCTTGCCCGATTCGATTTTGGATATATCCAGAATATCCCCGATCAGTTGCAACAGAAATTCATTGCTCGACTGGATGATCTGCAAATACTCCTGCTTCTCTTCCTCCGTCTCGGCCTGGGCCAAAAGTGTGGAAAAGCCGACGATGGCATTCAAGGGCGTACGGATTTCATGGCTCATATTAGCGATGAAAGCCGACTTCATCCTGTCGCTTTCTTCTGCCAATCGCTTTGCCCTGACATCTTCTTCATGCTGTTTATCTGCGGTAATGTCGCGCAAGATGCCAATCGCTTTGGAAGGTTTGCCTTCTTTATCATATTCATAAACTTCGCCGATCTTTTCCAGCCATACATATTGGTCTGAAAAGTAACGGCAGCGAAAGCTCAGGCGAAGCGAATCGGTCTCCCCTCTTGCAAAAGCATTCACCACATCCCGGTACATCTGCTGTTCGTCAGGATGTATCTTCTCTGTAAAACTCTCATGCTCGATGAAAGTATGGATAATCTCTCCGTTTTGGACCAAAGAAAGTTCAGCAGTCTCGTTGATCACATCCCATATCCAGGGGTAAATCTTTCCAGCCTGGCAGGAAAGGGCCAGACGCTTGTTGTTTTCCTGTTGTTCTTCTTCAATCTGCTGCTGGTGGGTGATATCCCAGGACATTCCCAAAAGATAAGGCGCTTTTCCTTCACGCGGGACCAGCATCTTCATGGTGTCGATGAAACGCAAAACGCCTTCCCGGTCTATCATTTGTTCGGTGAAGCGTTGCATTTTCGCCGTCTTCACGACTTCCAGGTCCTTATCCCGGAAAGCCTGTGCAACAACAGGATCGGGAAACAGTTCGAAATCAGTTTTCCCCACCACATCTCCCAGGAATTGTCCATATAGCTGGTTCATCATCGGACTGGAATAGACGTAACGAAATCCATCGCCGGTATCTTTAACAAAGAGGTACATAGGAACGGAGTCTACTATGTTTGAAAGCAAACCGGATAAATCTTTATATTCTTGTTCAAGAACTTTCTTGTTAGGAAAGGCTAATGTCATACTTGAAGTAGTTTTATGAAAAACAACAAAAACTTTTGGCTGGCAAAAGTCCTGAAATTAAACGTGAATTGCAAATATTTGGATAAAGAAGTCGTTGGCTGGGGCAAAATAAATGCCAAACCATTATCTTTGTGTCTTAAAAATAAAAGAAGCAACCCATTATGATAACATCATTTCATACGTTGATCTCCCAGATCCTGAATATTCCCGCCGGACAGGTGGAACGAACCATCGGGCTGTTGGGAGAAGGAGCGACAATCCCTTTCATCAGCCGGTATCGCAAAGAGGTGACCGGAGGGCTGGATGAAGTCCAGATCGGCAACATCAAAGACCAGTTGGACAAGTTGACCGAACTGAAGAAGAGAAAAGAAAGTATCTTATCTTCCATAGAAGAACAAGGCAAACTGACTCCCGAACTGAAAAAGCGGATCGAGGATTCGTGGGACAGCACCGAAATTGAAGACCTCTATCTGCCTTACAAACCCAAGCGTGTCACCAAAGCGGAGATCGCCCGCAAGAAAGGGCTCGAACCCCTTGCCAAAGTCGTGATGATGCAGAACGAAAGAGACCTGTCCGCACGTGTGGCAGCTTTTGTCAAAGGGGAAGTGAAGAACGCGGAAGAAGCGTTGCAAGGGGCGCGTGACATCATTGCCGAATGGGTAAATGAGAACGAAGAGGCGCGCAACGCCGTCAGGAATTCTTTCTCACACACGGCGGTTATCACGTCCAAAGTCATCAAAGGAAAAGAGGAAGAGGGCGCCAAGTACCGCGATTATTTCGAATTCAGCGAGCCTTTGAACCGTACGAGTTCACACCGCCTGTTGGCCCTTCGCCGAGGTGAAGCGGAAGGCATCCTGCGCATAAGCATTACCCCCGACACGGATAACTGCCTGGACCGTCTGAAAGGCCGTTTCGTGAAAGGCCGGGGCGAAGCATCCGACCAGGTATCGACAGCCGTAGACGATTCTTTCAAGCGCCTGCTGAAACCTTCCATCGAAACCGAATTTGCCAACCTGAGCAAGGCGAAAGCCGACGAAGAAGCGATCCGTGTATTTGCCGAGAACCTGCGCCAGCTATTGTTAGCTCCGCCATTGGGACAGAAGCGCGTGTTGGGTGTCGATCCCGGCTACCGTACCGGCTGCAAGCTGGTTTGTCTCGATGCGCAGGGGACATTGTTGCATAACGAAGCGATCTATCCCCACCCGCCCAAGAACGAAAAAAGCAAAGCGGCTGCCAAAGTGGCACAATTGGTCGCGACCTATGCCATCGACGCCATCGCTATCGGGAACGGCACGGCAAGCCGTGAGACGGAACAGTTCATTACCAATATCCGCTACGACCGCAAGGTACAGGTGTTCGTGGTCAGTGAGAACGGAGCGTCCATCTATTCCGCATCCAAGATAGCCCGCGACGAATTTCCCGAATATGACGTGACGGTTCGTGGCGCCGTCAGCATCGGCCGCCGCCTCATGGACCCGCTTGCAGAGCTGGTTAAGATCGATCCGAAAAGCATCGGTGTCGGGCAATACCAGCATGACGTCGAACAGGGCGCTTTGAAAAAGAGCCTTGACCAGACGGTGGAAAGTTGCGTAAACTTAGTTGGCGTGAATGTCAATACGGCAAGCAAACATCTGCTGACCTATATTTCCGGACTTGGCCCGACGTTGGCACAGAACATTGTCGACTACCGTACCGAACACGGACCTTTCCAGTCCCGCCGCGAACTGCTGAAAGTGCCCCGCATGGGAGAAAAGGCTTTCGAGCAAAGCGCCGGTTTCCTTCGTATCCAGGGGGGTGAGAACCCATTGGACAACTCGGCTGTCCATCCGGAAAGTTATCCGATCGTCGAACAGATGGCAAAGGACTTGAAATGTACCCTTGCCGAGCTGATCAGCAATAAAGAACTGAAGAAGAAGCTCGACTTGAAGAAATATGTAACGGATAAAGTCGGAATGCCGACCTTGTTGGATATTATGGAAGAACTGGACAAACCGGGACGCGATCCCCGCCAGACCATCCAGGTATTTTCTTTCGACCCGACGGTCAAAACGATCGAAGACCTGAAAGAAGGGCAAGTGCTGCCGGGCATCGTCAACAATATAACGAATTTCGGCTGTTTTGTCGATGTCGGTATCAAGGAGAACGGGCTGGTTCATATTTCCGAACTTGCAGACCGTTTTATCAGTGATCCGACACAAGTTGTCTCGATCCATCAACATGTGAAAGTAAAAGTGTTAAGTGTTGACCTCGTGCGTAAACGGGTCCAACTTTCTATGAAAGGATTATAAGAAACAGTTTCTTAGTAGCGATGAAAATTAACAAAACAAACGTAGCACGCCTGCTGGACAAAGCCAAAGTGGCTTACCAGCTGGTTCCTTACGAAGTAGATGAAAACGATCTGAGTGCGACACACGTTGCCGACCAGTTAGGCGAGAATGTCGCGCAGGTATTCAAGACGCTTGTCCTGCACGGCGACAAAAGCGGCTACTTTGTCTGTGTCATTCCCGGCGCCGACGAAGTCGACTTGAAGAAAGCCGCAAAAGTCTCCGGCAACAAAAGCTGTGAAATGATCCCGGTCAAAGAACTCCTCCCCCTCACCGGCTACATCCGTGGCGGCTGCTCCCCCATCGGCATGAAAAAGCATTTCCCGACCTACATCCACCACACCGCCGAACAGTTCGACCATATTTATGTAAGCGCCGGACAACGGGGCTTGCAGATCCGGATCGCACCGGAGGATTTGATTCGGGAGGCACGGGCGGAGGTGGCGGATATAACACATGAAATATAAATTAATACTGTGATACAGACAAAATAGTGTTTCTTCAAAATTATCAAGATACATCCCGCTCTTATCTTGCGCCAGCAGGAAATTGGCGGGCTTTCAAGATAATAAATCGTATATCAAATTAATGTTAGAAAACATCATTTGCTAACAATTTTACCCATAACTACCTTTTGAGGTAACACGTGTTTTGTCTGTTTTCCCGGATTTAGTCTTTCAGAAGCATGTATCAGGGATAGTTAAAAAACATCCATCATGCCTACTATCATTCCATGCAAGTATTGATATTCATAATCTAAAAGGCAAAGCATGATGGTATGACAGTTGTTTTCGCAATTAAAAAAACGAACGATGAAGGAAAACGCCTTTCAATATGAAAAACGTACCCATTATCAGCAGGAAAATGAATACACATTTCACCATATACCCGACATAACGTTTATGCTTTTCATCCGAAAAGTAATTCCAGATAATAGTCGTTCCTTCCGGATATTTGATAAAGACCCATGCTATTAGGTATATGATTATTCCCTCAATAATATATTCGTTCATACGATATCAGTGTATTAAATCCAAACAGCTTCTAAATGTAGCAAGAAAAAACACATATGCAAAAAATCTCAAGGTATTGTAAACAATAAATTCATATCTTCGCAAAAATAAACTTTCATAAAAATGGATAAAATCAAAACAGGCTTAGCCGCCTTCGGCATGTCAGGACAGATCTTTCATGCCCCGTTTATCAGTACGAACCCGGCTTTCGAGTTGACAGCCGTCACGGAGCGCAGCAAGGAACTGTCAAAAGAACGCTATCCGGAGGCCCGGATCGTGCGGAGTTTCGAGGAACTCATCGCGCTGGACGAACTGGAACTGATCGTCGTTAACACGCCGGACAGCACGCACTACGAATATGCCCGCCAGGCGTTGGAAGCCGGGAAGAACGTGATCGTCGAAAAGCCTTTCACCACGACCGTCGAGCAAGGACAGGAGCTGGTCGATCTCGCCCGCTCCAAAGGGCTGGCCATAAGCGTCTATCAGAACAGGCGGTGGGATTCGGATTTCCTGACCGTGCGGGAAGTGCTGGACAAAGGACTTTTAGGGCGGTTGGTCGAGTTCGAATCGACTTTTCCCCGCTACCGCAACTTCATCAAACCGGGGACCTGGAAGGAAACCGGCTCCTTGGGGGGCGGCTTGACCTACAACCTGGGAGCACATGTGATCGATCAGGCGGTTCAGTTGTTCGGTGTGCCGGAAGCGGTTTTTGCCGATATCGACATCATTCGTACGGGCGGCATGGTTGATGATTATTTTGTGATCCATCTGTTCCGTCCGTCTAAGGCGCCACATGTCAAAGTCACTCTGAAATCCAGCTACCTGATGTGCGAACCTGAACCCCGCTTCGTCTTGCACGGCACGGAAGGTTCGTTTGTCAAATACGGCCTGGACCGTCAGGAAGCCGACCTTAATGATGGACAAATGCCCGGCACACCGGGCTGGGGAGTGGAAGACGAAAGTATCTGGGGACTCCTTCACACGGAAAAGGCCGGCAACGTCGTCCGCCGCAAATACCCCAGCCTCGCCGGAAACTATGCCGGGTTTTACGACAACATCCACCGCCACCTCCGCCTCGGCGAACCGCTCCTGACGGATGCCGCCGGCGTACTGCCTGTCATCCGCCTGATCGAGGCGGCTTGCGATAGCAGCGAAATGAGGCAAGTGGTGAAAATCAAAAAATAAAACAGACGAATGAAAAAGCCCGGTTTTATGCGGGCTTTTTCATCCGATATACCTATATTTGCAACAGCATCAACACATAAATACTTTATATTATGACAACTATGGAATTAAATGCACAAAAACAGCTTCTGATTGAAGAGATCCTGAAAACAGACAATCCAAGGCTGATCGATCACCTGAAAAAGGCCCTGGATAAATTCAAAGGCATGAATGTTATCCCGATGAAACGCCCCTGCGTTTACACACATGAAGAGCAGATGGAAATACTTCGCCAGTCATTGGAAGATATCGACGAAGGGAGATATCTTTCCACGGAAGAATTGGAGGAAGAAATGAAAACCTGGTAAAACAATAAAGACATGATGAATAACCTAAAGCCTTATTGGACTGACCAGGCGATCAGACAAATGAAAGAGATTTACGACTTCTACAAAACCTTTGGCAAGAAAACGATTCAAAAACGTATATCCCCCATAAAGAGACAAGTAGAGCGTTTAACCCATTTTCCTTATTTAGGAAAAGTGGAAGCTTGTTATCAAGAGACAGAATATTTTCGTTCCCTGATTGAAGGAGATTATAAAATCATCTATCTTATCAGAGAAGAACGGATCTACATCGTTGCCATTTTCGATTGTCGTCAGAATCCATCCAACTTATATACAATGTTAAAGTTATAAGGATATTTCGATATTTTTTTATCTCCCTATACAATTTTTTATCGTAAATTTGCCAACGATCCCCTAAAAGAAGAAGGGGACTCATTGCAATAACCAATTTTACATGTAATGAAAAGAGACAATATCATTTTCGACATCATTGAGAAGGAACATCAGCGCCAGTTGAAAGGCATCGAGCTGATTGCTTCTGAAAACTTTGTAAGCGACCAGGTGATGCAAGCCATGGGTAGCTGTCTGACCAACAAATACGCTGAAGGATATCCCGGCAAGCGCTATTATGGAGGTTGCGAAGTAGTAGACCAGAGCGAAACTATCGCTATCGAACGGTTGAAACAGATTTTCAATGCAGAGTGGGCCAACGTACAGCCGCATTCAGGAGCACAGGCTAATGCTGCCGTATTTCTGGCAGTCCTGAATCCCGGTGATACATTCCTCGGCCTGAACCTGGCACACGGTGGCCACCTTTCCCACGGTTCTCCTGTAAACAGTTCCGGTATCTTATACCACGCTACAGAATATAACGTAAAAGAAGACACCGGTCGTGTAGACTACGACCAGATGGAAGAAGTCGCTTTACGCGAAAAACCGAAATTGATTGTAGGTGGCGGTTCCGCTTATTCCCGTGAGTGGGACTACAAACGGATGCGTGAGATTGCCGACAAGGTTGGCGCACTTCTGATGATCGATATGGCTCATCCTGCCGGTCTGATCGCTGCCGGACTACTGAATAACCCGCTGGAATATGCTCATATCGTAACTTCTACGACCCACAAGACTTTGCGTGGTCCGCGTGGCGGTATCATCCTGTTAGGTAAGGATTTCGAAAATCCCTGGGGCAAGAAGACGCCGAAGGGAGAGATCAAAAAGATGTCTCAATTATTGGATTCCGCCGTATTCCCCGGCATCCAGGGAGGTCCGCTGGAACATGTGATCGCTGCCAAAGCCGTAGCTTTCGGCGAAGCATTGGAACCGGAATATAAGACCTACCAGGCCCAGGTAAAAGCAAATGCGGCTGCTATGGCAAAAGCATTCATGGATAAAGGTTACAAGATCATCTCCGATGGTACGGACAACCATAGCATGCTGATCGACCTGCGCAAGAAGTTTCCTGAACTGACCGGCAAGGTGGCTGAAAAAGCACTTGTTGCCGCCGATATCACCGTAAACAAGAATATGGTTCCGTTCGACAGCCGTTCGGCTTTCCAGACTTCCGGTATTCGTGTCGGAACTCCGGCTATCACAACTCGCGGCGCTAAAGAACCGCTGATGGCCGAGATCGTCGAATTGATCGATACCGTGCTGACTGCACCCGAATGCGACAAGACTATCACGGCTGTCCGCGAAAAAGTAAACAGCATCATGAAGGAATATCCTATCTTCGCTTGGTAAATAAAAAAGGGCGGCCTTTACGGTCGCCCCTTCATTCATACAAAAAACACCTAAATAAACATGATGAAACTCATTTCGATGTGTGCAGGCGCAGCACTTTGTATCCTTGCGTCGTGCAGCGAAGGGCCAACTAAACAGATGCCTTACAACCAAGGTATCAATGTAATCCCGACGCCTGTAAGCCTCGTCCAGAACGAGGGTAGTTTTAAACTAAGCAAAAACACAGCCTTCTCCGCTTCCACTCCGGAAGCTAAAACAGTTGCCGAATATTTTGCCGCTCAAATGAATCTTGCCACTGGCTATCAGATAACGGTCAGTGACAAGGCCGCCTCAAACGGCATTACACTGGCAATCGACGGAGCACTGGATGTAAACAACGAAGGCTACACGTTGGATGTGACTCCGCAAGGCGTGACGATTAAGGCTAAGACCCCGCAGGGTTTGTTCTACGGTATGCAAACATTCATGCAATTGCTTCCGGCCGAAATCGAAAGCCAGGCAGTCGTGAACGGTATTGCCTGGACTGCTCCCTGCGTAACGGTGAAGGACGAACCGCGTTTCGAATATCGCGGTATCATGCTCGATCCTTGCCGTCATTTCATCCCGGTAGAGAACGTAAAGAAGCATCTCGACGTATTAGCGTTGTTCAAAATCAACCGCATGCACTGGCATCTGACGGACGATCAGGGCTGGCGTATCGAAATCAAGAAATATCCGAAACTGACAGAAATCGGTTCCAAGCGCATAGATGGCGAAGGAACGGAATATAGCGGTTTCTATACGCAAGAGCAGATCAAGGAAGTGGTAAAATATGCAGCAGAGCGTTTTATCACGATCGTCCCTGAAATCGAACTTCCGGGACACGAGTTGGCTGCAATTTCCGCATATCCCGAATTGTCTTGCAAGGGCGAACCGACGACCCCGCGTATTATCTGGGGTGTGGAAGACATCGTATTGTGTGCCGGAAAGGAAGAACCATTCGAGTTCCTGCAGGATGTTTTCGACGAAGTCGTACCTCTTTTCCCTGGCGAATATATTCACATCGGTGGTGACGAATGTCCGAAATCAAGCTGGAAGGAATGCCCGCTCTGCCAGAAACGCATTCGCGAGGAAGGTCTGAAAGCCGACAAGAATCACTCTGCCGAAGAAAAGTTGCAGAGCTATTTCGTTCAGCGCATGGAGAAATACCTGTCCGATAAACATGGCAAAAAGATCATCGGATGGGATGAAATCCTCGAAGGCGGCCTCGCTCCTTCTGCAACCGTTATGTCTTGGCGTGGTGAAGAAGGCGGTATCGCTGCCGCAAACATGGGACATGAAGCGATTATGACTCCGGGAAGCGGCGGCATGTACATTGACCAGTTCCAGGGTGATCCGAAGATCGAACCGGTTTCTATCGGCGGTTACGATCCGTTGTCAAGAGTGTATGCATACAATCCGACACCCGATACTTTGGTCGCTACCGGAAAGGCAAACTTGATCAAGGGTGTACAAACAAACCTGTGGTCCGAATATATGTACAACACAGACCTGCTGGAATACCGCGCCTACCCGCGTGTGCTGGCATTGGCTGAAATCGGCTGGACTCCATTGGCACGCAAGGATTATAAAGACTTCGAACGTCGCTTGGATAATGCTTTGGTCCGTCTGGACGAACTGAACATCAACTACCATATTCCGCAACCGGAGCAACCGAACGGTTCATGCAATTTCGTAGCTTTCACCGACAAGGCTTCTCTCGAATTCAAGACTACCCGTCCGATCAAGGTGGTTTATACGATCGACGGAACCGAACCGACTCCGGAATCAACCGTCTATTCCGCTCCGATCGAATTCACGGAATCCGGCGTTCTGAAGATCCGTTCCGTATTGCCTTCCGGCAAAATGAGCAAGACTCGTACGATCACAGTTGAAAAACAGGCCTTAGCTCCTGCCAAGGAGGTTGCCGGAACTACTCCGGGATTGGAAATGCAAGTGACCGACGGCATGTTCCTGAATTCTTCCAAACTGGGAGACGTAAAAGAATGGAAGAAATCGGTTATCAAAGATTTGCGTGAAATCACCAGCGTAGTAAAAACAAGCGAATCCATGCGCGGTGTCAAGCAATATGCTGCCATAGCAACCGGTTACGTCAACATCCCGGAAGACGGTGTTTACTACATTTCTTCCGACAACGAAGAAGTATGGATCGACGGCAAATTGTTAGTGAACAACGGCGGTGAAGTGAAACGCTTCTCCCGTCACGACAGTTCGGCTGCATTGTCGAAAGGCTTGCACGAGATCAAGGTGGTATTCTTGGGACATATCATCGGCGGCTGGCCTTCAAACTGGAACGACGGAAGCGTGAAGCTCCGTAAAGCCGACTCCGACAAGTTTGTCAAGATCACTCCTGAAATGTTAGTCCATTAACTAATGCGATACTAAACGGAAAAAGGCTGCTTCATTACAGAGGCAGCCTTTTTTATTTCATCCGACAAGCATCCGGCAGTCAATGGACCGGCATCGGTTGGACACGCGACAGGCATCGGTTTTGAATCCGATGCCTGTCGCCCTGTCAGTCGATCTTCAATTTCATTATCGTAATCGAGTTCGGAGGGAAATTGTATACTCTGGGATCACTCAGCGAGAAGGATATTTCTTTTGTCTCCGGTATGACCACATCGGGTTTGTCGTAAGTATTACGCGCTTCGGGATCTCCTGTAAGCTGAATAATTTCCGCCGTATTTTTGACACTGACACCTTGCAGGTCCAACTCCGTCTTCTCTTCGTGCTGAGTCGTGTTGATCACCTTCAGTATAATCGTATGAGTCTCCTTATCCAGCGCCGCAGTAGAAACCAATGAAGGTATGCCGGGAAGTATCGCCTCATGAACCAGTGTGTCATTCACAAAACAACCGATTTGTTCGCCTTTACAAGTGATCTTCACGTTATACCAGCGATTGCTCTGGAACGGATAAAGGACAGGCGTACGCAATGTATCCCTCACTCCTCCCGCCTGGCGATAGAACTCGATAATGCCAGTACCGATTGTCAACCCGATATAGTCATTCCGCTCTCCGGGAAACCCGTTGTCACGCACACGGAACTGGATTTGTCCACTTCCCTTCGTCCGCCTGATATCCGCCGAGAAGGTATAGTCATAAGCAGACGAATCGCCTAAAAGAATGTAGTTCCACTTGTTTGCAACCGGTGTCAACGTGCCTTGACCGACTGTCCAACCTCCGGTCATAACAGCCCCTTCCGTAACCGGCGAATTATCTATTTTCACATCCTTAAACTCATAGCTGTTATCGAACATTTCGATGCCGGCGCGTCCGAAGGTAACCTGGGGTTTCTGATAAGTGCGGACTTCGGTCTTCAGCACTTCGTCTCCCCTGTTGCTACTAAACATTTGCAACAGATGGTAAGAAGGAGAAAGGGCGATCTGTTCACCGTCAAAAGAAATGGCCGGATAACGTTCTATCTTGTATTTCGTATTTCCCAGAACCGGAGCATAAGCCAAACGCTTCACGATGTCCTGTCCGTTCTCTGCTCCTGCAAGGAAACAAGCCTCCCCGATAGCCGCCTGCAAACTTCCGGGAGCAGCCCCGCCGGACAAGCCGAATTCCCCGATAAAGGCAGGAGGCATCCGGCGCGTATGTCGTCCGGCAACAAAACGGTTGTGATTGGAGATCAAAAATGATTCGCTCGAATAAAAATGAGTATCCGACCATTCATTCCTGTTCTTCCCTCTTACGTCGGAACTGCTTATCACCGTAACGTCCGGATAAGCCTCCTGGATCGCTTTCTTAAACAGCTCGAAACGCTTGGTATATTCCAGTCCGTAATTTTCACTGCCGATCTCCACATACTTCAATCCGAAAGGTTCCGGATGTCCGTGACCGGCCCGCAAGGCTCCCATAATGGAATCGGCCGGTTCATTGGCATAGGCGATAGCGTCCAAAGCGTCCTGTACCAATTTGCCCATCGCCGTTATATCTTCATAACGCGGACGGCGGCTTTGGTTGGTCACACCGCTATTAATGACATAGATAGGTTCGGCATCCAAGTCTTCACACATTTGGAGATATTCATGATAGCCGATACCGTTCGTCGTACCGTATGCCCATACATTCCAGAAATGTTTGCGTTCGGCAATGTCCCCTACGGTTTCACGCCAGACCGGATAGGTTCCGGCCGTATATCCCTCTACAAAGCTTCCGCCGGGGAAGCGAATGAACGCAGGCTTCAATGCAGCAATCAGTTCCATCAGTTCCGGACGCAATCCGTTCGGACGGCCTTTCCATGTCTTTTGCGGAAGCAGGGAAACGACATCCAGCCAGAAAACAGCCGAACTGTCAGTCGTTATCGTCAACACGGCTTTGTTCGTATTCGAGGTTGCGGTAAAAGTATGCTTGTACTTTCTCCATTCATAGGCCGGAGCCACGCGAAAAACTTTGCTGAAGGCCGTCTCTCCGGTAGAATCAGCCAAAGTCAGGCTTACGGTCTTCGGAACCATAGAGGCTCCTTTCATATAGAAAGACAAATCATATTTCTCGCCTTTTCGAAGTGGTATTCCTCCATACCCTTCGGCGACGACACCTCCTTTTCCCGACTCGGCTGAAGCGGACACCGAGACCAGCAGGGAACGCCGGTTCTTGTCATTAATCAACTCCTTAGTGTCGGGATACATATAAGATGTCGGAGAAAAACGACGCCATCCCGGCATCGAATCAGAACGCAAGAAGGGAATACTCCATCCATTCGGGGTAGTCAGGACCCGGCGGACAGGGTCGTACGGGCAGTTCAACGGAGGCACTCCATCTTCAAAGCTCCGGTTTTGTATCAGTTCCGCATAAATACCACCATCCACCGCATGGTTGATTTCCTCAATGGTCAAACCATACAGCTCCTTGTTTACTGGGATTGTCAAACCATCCCCCTCCACCAGAATAGAAGATGTTACAGGCATTTCCGGCTGACAGCTGGCAAATATGAGCGCTAAAAGAACTAAATTCGATTTCATGGTGCAAACTTAAAGAATAATTTCAATAAAAAGCTCCATCTCGTCCTATATCAAGCGTTTTAGCTGTGCACGCTTAATGTACAAAAGAAATATTTTTCCGAAATAGAATTTATTTTCGGGGAAAAAGACGATTATGTCAACAGAATTAAATACATTTGTATCATTGATAGTATTTGAATATCAAGAAAAGTACAGAATCAAATGGAAAACTTAGCATCACAATATACTGTATTAGTGGTAGACGATGTGCCTACTAATGTTATGCTTGTGCAAGCGATATTGAAAAAAGAAGGTTATACGCTATTGACGACAGATAGCGGGGCTAAAGCGCTACGCATCGCCCAGGAAAGGCATCCTAATCTTATTCTGCTCGATATTATGATGCCGGAGATGGACGGATACGAAGTGCTGCAGCATCTGAAAAGTAATCCGGAAACCAACAACATCCCCGTCATTATCATGTCAGCCTTGAGTGATATGCAAAGTATCGTGAAAGGTTACCAGTTGGGCGCAACAGAATATGTAACAAAACCTTTTCAACGGGAAGAATTGGTGAAACGCGTCGCCCATCGTTACGAACTATTCAGTATTAAACGCATTAAGCAGGAACTTGAAAACACGATCGAATCCCGCGATACGCTCTATTCCGTTATTGCACACGATTTGCGCTCTCCGCTTGGTTCTTTGAAGATGATGAATAACGCCATCCTGATGATGGTCGATAAGAATCAGGTTAGCGACGAGGTATACGAAATGCTTCAGATGATGAACAAGACATCGGAAGAAATATTCCAGCTTCTCGATAACCTCCTGAAATGGGCGAAGAACCGTCTGAACAAACAGAATATTTACAGGCAGCAAGTCGACATCAACAGCATTGTCAACAGCACTGCCGAGATATTTATTCCGATGGCTACCCAGAAAGGTATATCCATCACGCTTGAAGGTCTGGATAAAGAACTGATGGGATCGATAGACATCGATATGGTAAAGACAATCGTCCGTAACCTGGTTTCCAATGCGGTCAAGTTCAGCTACGAAAAAGGTGTGATTACGGTATCGACCAAAACAGACGGGGATTTTGTCGTTGTCAGTGTGAAAGACTCAGGTAAAGGGATCAAGAAGGAAGACCAGGGTAAGCTGCTGAAGCAAAACACTCATTTTACTTCTTATGGGACGAATAACGAAAAGGGGTCCGGCTTGGGATTAATGCTGTGCAAAGACTTTGTCGAACAGCTCGGTGGCAAGTTGTGGTTCGATTCCGAAGAAGGGAAAGGCACTACCTTCCATTTCTCCTTGAAAGCGTTGAATCAAGAATAACAAACAACAGCATAATAAAGGCAATAAAAAAGCTGCATCTTTGAAAGGTGCAGCTTTTTTATTGCCTTTATATATAATGGTATTATCCGGCAATCGCTTTCCGGCTCCCTTTTTGGGGGTATTTACGGAACAGACTCCACCATTTCAATTTCAATACGCCAAACAGTGCTTCCCCGAAGATAGAGGAGTTCATCTTGGAAGTGCCTAATACACGGTTGATAAAGATAATGGGGACTTCCACAATTTTATAACCACACTTATATGCCGTAAACTTCATTTCTATCTGGAACGCATACCCTTTGAAATGGATACGATCCAAATCGATCGTTTCAAGTACCTCGCGACGGTAGCATTTGAAACCGGCTGTCGTATCTTGCACTTTCATTCCGGTAACAAAACGGACATATACGGAAGCATAATAAGACATCAACACACGTCCTAACGGCCAGTTCACGACATTCACTCCGTTGCAGTAACGGGAGCCGACTGCAACATCACCACCCTGTTCCGTACAGGCAGCATATAATTTTGGAAGATCATTCGGATTATGACTGAAGTCCGCATCCATTTCAAATATAAAATCATACTTATGCTCTATAGCCCACTTGAATCCGCAGATATAAGCCGTGCCTAATCCTAACTTGCCTTTACGTTCCACCATGAAAAGACGTTCAGGGAACTCTTTTTGCAGCCGTTTTACAATATCAGCCGTGCTATCGGGCGATCCATCATCTATAATCAAAATATGAAATTCTTTCTCCAACCCAAATACAACCCGAATAATATTTTCTATATTCTCCTTCTCGTTATACGTGGGAATAATAACAATACTGTCTGACATATAATTTAATCTGTTAATTTTTAGCTCGTTACATATATAACTGTAAACTATTTGTAAACCATCCTCCAAAGTTACATATTTTTTCTGTGTAAATCTATCATCCAGTTTGCCCATTCGTCTGTTCCGTAAGCCGGAATATCGAACCACTCCTTATCACTTAACTGTGGCAAGAGCTGCATGATCCGCTCCAACTCTTTCTGGAATCGGAAAATATCCTCCTCCGTTAGCTTTATTGAATAGTGCTTTTTGCATTCCTTTAGTTCGGGAAAGGCTTGAAGCAAACTCATTATCTCGGTAAAAACGGGAGACTCGCCCTTGTCTATCCTTAATGTGATTCCGGACATTCCTCTTCCCTCTTTTCAAGTTGATATGTCAAGAGAGCATTTTCTTGCTCCAAGACTTTGCACCGGCTAACAGCATCCTTTAAGTGTTTCCGGAGAGTATCCCGTATAAAATCTTTTAGTTCCATATTACTTTTATTTAAACAACCCTAATGTCGTTGTTATACTTGTAGAAATAGTCTTTATCCTATAACTCAAAGTTACTCTATGAATTCAACATTTCAAAGTTTAATGATTATCTCTTAAATCATTAAGACCAACTCGTTTAGTATTTTTATACAGTTTATCTTTAAATTCACTCCAGAGCTGAACCACTTCATCAAATTCTTTTTTTATAAGCGAGTAATTATCCCGCAATTGTACCGATTGCATTATTTTATCTATAATAAATTCCGAACTACTATTCAATCCTATCTTTTCATATTTACTCTCGATTATATACATAATTCCATCACGAATACTCCAAGATAGTGTCATCGAATAATATTTTGCATAATTTATACTATTTGCAATGAGAGCTTTATCTATAGCCTTTACATAATGTTCAAATCCTGCTAATAAATACTCCTTCTCTTTTGTGTATGCTTCTATATAGTAACAAATAGAATAAAGATCTTCAATTTTAAGATTTGACTCCTCCATTTTTTTATGCAAATCACGAACATCTTTTTCTATAGAGTATAGCTTAATATTAGAATCATTTATCGATTTTCCTAAGGAGTTATTTTTCGACTCAAGCAAATTTATAACTCTTTTAGTCTCAATAGAATTATAAATCTGTGATCCCACAATTATAGTACATGCTGCACCAACAAAAGATGCTATAATAGCAATAAAAGACTCATGTGTGATTGTCACATCTATCCGAAGAAATGTAATTATTAATGCTATGGTAGAAAACACTAACGCCAACAATGACATCCAACTATTCTTCATCTTTCGTCAATCTTTTACGATTATACAAATTGGAGTATTCTTTATTATCACGTTTCACTACAACGTCGCCATAACTATCCATTCTTTCTACTACTCCATGATATGGTGATCCATACATGCTTTCAATATAGACTTTATCGCCTTTATTAATTTCTTTGTTATCTTTCATAATCTACAATTTATAGTTCAATTATTTCCTTGTAAAAGTATAGGTCAATAATACTACATAAATCACAACTATCGCTATACCAATTCAACCAGTATAGGCACACAAATAAAGCCGTGAATTATTTATTATTAGAGTTATTAAATTCAGATTCTATTATACCCAACTTTTTCAAATTAAACAATGCCGTATATCCACAATTTTTACACGTTGCAGAAATTACTGATACAAAATCAACTCTATCACCAAAAGATATGTTCAAATCATTTTTTTCTCGGTCATATCCTATTATTTGCAACTCAACTGGAGCTAAGTCAAACATTCTTGACTGACACATAGGGCACTGTAAACCTTTTGTTTTCTCATTTATTGCATCTAATGCTTTAACAGCATTTTCCATACTCATTTTCATAATCTTATTTTTTAAAAATTTTTGATCGACCAAACAAATATCCTAATGAAAGTGTTACGAGTGGTATAAATAAATCCCATACTTTTACCAAATCACCAATAAAGTCCGGAACCTTCTCATTATCTCTAAAAAGCCAATAATTAATAACAACCAATACTGAAAGAATTGCGCCTACAATAAATACATATTTAATCACCTTATATACAATAGCTTGTTGCGCATTACTTCCAGTTCCTATTTGTCCAGACATAGCGCCACAAACTTCCCCATTAACAATTGTCAATTTACTTTTAGATTGATCAACTGTCATTACATAATTATCTGAAATCACAACATCTTCTGGCATAAAATTTATAATTTGTTCTTAATCTCTATCACCCTATCACCAAAAGTTAACCTTATTACTCTTTCTTTGCTAATTTATTTTTCAATTGCTCAATTTCATACTCAAGTAATGCTATATCATCTTTCAGAACTTGGTTCTCTTTTTTCTCACGTGCATACTGATGACGAAGTATAGCGATCGTTTTGTCTTTGTCTTCTATATTATCCATAGTGCTATTTGTTTAGTATTTGTACAATACGCTCTTTCAAATTCAACTTAATCACATCCTCGGTGTTAAGCTCAACTTCAACTAGTACCTTTGCCTTTTTAGGAACAATATCAAAATTTGCCTTATCACAATCTGTCTGATCCTGTTTTAGCAAATACAATTTGGCAAAGTCATAACCCAAAGCTTCTGAAACATTATACAAAGTGTTTGTATCAATACTTGATCGACCTAAAAGATAGTCCACACTCTGAGGCTTAACATCCAGTCTTCTAGCAAGTTCTGCCTTTGTTACATTTTGTGTTTTCATCACATCTGTAATGATCTCACCTATATGTATATCTAAATTCTTCATATATACTAAGTTACATACTCAAATTTTGTAAACAGAGATATTTGCATCACAAATCATCTGTTATTTATCAAATATTTTATCACATTTTCTTTGATATATCATAATTTATCTGTTTATTTGCACCTGTATTCATTAATACACTGTCAAAGGTGAAGAAATTAGAACATATATAATAATGTAAGGAGGCAAAAATGGAAAAATTAAACCTACAAGGTCATGAGACAGGCGCTCGTTCGTTCAGGGAGATATACTTCTCTATGGATAACACACCGCCCAAGAAGGCTTTCATCCAAAAGATAGCTACCGCTACCAAACGATCTGAATCAGCCGTCAGATGTTGGGTAGCGGGAGTTTACCAACCGGATGCATTAGCCCAAGAAGTGATAGAAAGAGAACTTGGCATCCCTGCCAGCGAGTTATTCCCTAAGAAGGAAAAGGTATGCGCGCAATAGAATTCTATACCACTCCAGAGGGCGAAATTACAATCCGTGAGCAGGGTATGCCGGAGCGCCAGCTAAAGGAATCAGATATTGACTTCATCCAAGATTTCCTGGAAGTGCTGGAAGAGTTCTATCCGGAAGCTTATGTGGCACTTCGCAAGTACTACGCCCGTTACGACGGGAATAAATGCTATCGCGATTTCTTAGCGGTCAGGAGGTTTATCAAATGTAATTTCGGATTGTATGACAACATGATCGATATCGATGAGAACTGGAACTTCAAGTTTGAATTTGTCGGTTGTCCTCTGCGTGGGGAATGTGATGGCTTCAAGAAAATCTGTGAACCGAAGTTCAACAGCACACTTTCAGACAGTCAACTTAGGGTGATGGAGCTTTGCTACTATGGCAAAAAAGACGAAGAGATTGCGGAAGCGCTTTTCATATCGTCGCACACCGTAAAGAACCATCGGAAGAACGTCTTCCGGAAACTCTCGATACACTCCACGGCGGAGTTCATACGATATGCGAACGAAAAGAATCTTTTTAAAAGCGAATGACTATGCCAACCGAAAACACCTATCAAAGCATACCTTCTTTACGGAAGATCGAGATTGAGTACCTCGCCCTGCAAATCTCAAAGATACAAGCAGGAATCCGGGAATTCATCGGGCAAAAAGAAGCTCGTGTACGTTTTGGTAGGCAGAATGTGGAACGGTGGGTGAAAGAAGGAAGATTACAGCGTTACAAACGACCGGGCAAAATCGAATACAGGTTGGAAGACTTGTATAAATGCGCTCTGGATCCATACGATTACTAAATGAATTATTAACACGGCAAGGCACTCCAGGTAAAGGGTTATCGGAGGATGTTTACAATATAAATCCAACTCGCTATTTCAAAGACAAGTAAACGGCTTTTGCCAATTAATCATTGATGTATGAAAACAAATTACTGGAAACTCGTCCAAATGACGAGGTGGGGATTCTACATCCTGTTTGGAACGCTTGCCATACTTGGTACTATCGCTATTTGCTTGGGCTATTTCCAGCATATAGTTACGGCATCTGGTTGCGTGGCAATGGTTTACACGATAAAGAGACATTGGTAATTAATTTTTTAACAATAGAATCATGTCAAATCAAATTCAAATCAAAGTAGCTGAACTGAATCAGCTGAACCCACTCATGATAGCGGACGATAGCCGGGTTGAACAGAAGTTCATACTCATGTACAATGCGATCTGGGGAACCGATCAGGGAACACAGATTTATAAAAAGGAAAATTTCAACTTTCGGAAAATCTTACAGGATAAACCGGAGTTGCAAAGATGTTCCCCGTTGTCCTTGTATGGCTGTTTTCTGGATATTGCCGTAAACGGTCTGTCTCTTGATCCTACAGGACGGCCCCACTGCTATATTCTCCCTCGCAGCACGAAGACCGGCTATAAGGACAACAATGGCAACGACATCTACGAACTGCGTGCTTATCTTTCCATCACCGGCTATGGTGAATTGGTGATGCGTCAGCGTGCCGGACAGGTTCGGTATGTGGACAATCCGGTTGTCTGCTATGAAGGTGATACTTTCTCCCCAGGTTTGGTCGATGGCGTAAAGACTGTTACCTATCAGGCTGCATGTCCTCGCAAATCCAATAAGGTAATCGGTGGCTTTATCCGTATCGTCCGTGCTGACGGAACTGTAGACTGGCATTGGATGATGGAAGGCGATATTAAACGCTTGGAGACATACAGCTTCAAAAACAATCAAAGATGGAATCCGCAAACCCGGCAGAAAGAAGGCAAGGCGAACGCCCTCTATACCTCAAACGAAGGCGGCATTGATCCGGGCTTCTTGGAAAGCAAGCTGATTAAACATGCATTCGACGGATATCCCAAAGTCCGGACCGGAAAGTTTACGGTATTCGAAACCCAGGAAGAGCCACAAGATATCGACTACGGGTTGGAGGAAACAACCGCTATCCAGCCCAATCAAGCCGGACAGCAACCACAAGCCCTCCAGCCCAAATCGGAAAATCCTTTACAGGGATTCGGAGAGCAACCGCAAGCGGAACCGGTACCCGCATCAGGTATAACAGCCCAAATATCACAGGAAGATGAAGATGCCGGATTTTAATAAACTCGATCAATCACTTAAAAATTTATCACAATGGATACACAAGCTAACAATTCTCTTATCAAAGTGGAAGAATTCAATCAGATCATGCAATCGGCTCCTGCCACCTTGCAACGCAACCAGGCTTCCGTATCGGCTTGCAACCAAGCCGGACAAGCACTTCTGGACACCATTGAAGCGGAAAAAGGTATCAGCTCGGATGAACTGGATGCGAAGGTCTCAGAGTATCTGGCGAAGACGAAAATAACAGTAGAAAACATGAACAAGCGTCGCAAGCCATTGACTCAACTTCTGGCTACGGTCAGCAAATCATTCACTTCCTTGGAATCAGCTATCGATATCAAATCGGCAACCACTATTCCCTATAAGCTCCAGCAAGCCCGCAACCGATACGCGGCAAAGAAGCTGGCCGAACAAAAACGTAGGGAAGAGGAAGCCCGCCGTAAGCAGATGTTGGAAAACGAAAAGGCACAATATCGATCAGATATCACTGTCATGTTGGATATGGCGTATGCCGCATACGTGGAAAAGCATATTAACGCACTGAATAATATGTTCAATCGTGCCACCCTTGCTACCTATAACAATGTGTGCCGACAGATATCCGAAACAAGTACCAATTTCTCTTGGAGCGCTTTTGTTGAAAACGTCTCTGATAATAAACAGACTTTCTATATGGATGCCGAGACCCGTAAGGCAATAAAAGGTGAAATCGCTATACAAAAGAAGAAAGATTTTACAGAACGTTACCGCTTTGAAATAGAGGGCACAAAACAAGATTTGATCGACAAGCTCCCCAGCCTTCGCAAGCAATTGGAAGAACAAGAGGAATTACGCCGTACCAATGCAGCCGAGGCAGCCCGCTTGGAAGAAGAAAGCAAACAACGGGAAGCTGAAGCAAGAAAAAAGCAGGAAGAGGAACGCAAACGCCGGGAAGAAGAGGCTAAAGCCAAAGCAGAAGCAGAGAAAGCGGCAGCCGAAGTACAGGCGGCATTCGACTTCTCCGCTGCCAACATGTCTCCTACTCCAACGAAATCCAAAGTCAAGAAAAAGATTCAGGTAACCAATCCACAGGGATTCATGCAGGTATATCAGATGTGGTTCATGCGCGAAGGAATCAATATGAGTATGGAGGATCTCGAAAAGATTCACAAGAAGATGATCACTTTCTGTGAAAAGATTGCGAATAAGGATGAAGAACAAATCCAGTCCGCATTCGTGAAATATGTCGATGATGTAACCGCCAAATGATATGAAAAAGAAACTATATCTGTCCTCATGGATAAACTTCGGGAAATACAGACGCGAACCGAGTATTCTAAAAAAGATTCTTGATACGGAAGAGGGCCGCAAATGGTTCCAGTGGCTAATGGATAACACCTACAATTTCGAATTTGACTTTGCAGTAATTGAATACTTAAAACTCAAGGAAGAAGATGCAAGATATGTATTACCAACGGTCGGAGGTTAGCAACTCTGACCTGACAGAACTAAAGAACCTCCTTTATCCCCGTACTCAATATGGGGATAAGGAAAAGGCTTTCAAATTTGGCAGTCTGGTAGATGCAATGTTGACGGAGCAGGAACGGGTCCGGTATGACAAACGGATGGTGGACGATGTATTGTATTCCGGCGAAGATTGGGAGCTGGCTATAGCTATGATTAAGTCGCTCCGGATGGAAGCCCGGCATGACCCGATGCTTGCGTTAGTCTTGGAAAAAGCCGAAACACAACGGTTCATGGTCAATAAGGCGCAACGTTTCCAATATGGCAACTTTGAATACACTCTCGACACCCGGTGCAAATGGGACTGGTGGCTTCCGACATTCGGATTCGGCGGGGACCTGAAAACGACCTTCGCCCAAACGCAAAAGCAGTTCAACGAAGCGATTGACTTCTTCGATTGGGACCGTTCCCGTGCCTGGTATATGGACATTGCCGGAAGTCGTCAGGATTTCATCTATGGTATCTCCAAGAAGAACCAGAAAGTGTTTAAAGCATTCATCAGACGAGACGAGCAGACCTACCGGAGAGGAAAAGAGAAATACGAGGAACTTGCCTTTCGCTGGTGGATGTTGTTCGGTTAGAAAAAGGGTGCATCCTTTTTTGAAATAGCATGCACCCTTTTCCAGAAAAGCATGTACCCTTTTTAGCAAGAGGTTGTCCACTTATATTTTAATAGAAACGAAATGAATTTAAACATCACACCAACAGAAAATATTCTCACCGAACTGGAAGCCATCGATTCCTTCCTGAATATTACCATGAGTGAAGAAGTCCAAGAAGCTGTCCTACGTGGAAACGACCTTGCCGTCTATATCGCCCGGACCGGGAAGCTGTTAGCAGATGCCAAATACCATCTGAACGGGAAAAAGAAATCGGAAGTCTTCGATACGTTACGGGAAACAGCCTCACGTGCCGGGGCTACCTCCAAGGCAGTAAATGCTATCATTGACAGTCTGTGCAAAGATGAACAATATCTTGTCGATTGGTGTGATCGTTTGAACCGGACCGCGACCCATCAACTGGAATGGTGTCGCACTGTAATCAGTAAAGCAAAAGCAGAAATGGCCTTGCGCCCCAAAGTTATAACAATCCTAAATTTTAAAAAGTATGGAAGAAAAATTAGTAAAAGAACAGCCTGTGTATGAAATCCAGAAAGTTAAGCTCAAGAACAACCAGGTAACAGCAGACTACACAGAGCGATTTGTAGAAGCAAACTACAAGAACGAAGTAATCATATCATCCCAGCAATTCGTTCATCCGGACCTGTTATATGCCATGAGTTTGTTAAAGACTCATGCCGTCAAGATTTGCGAAATGCAGGAAGCCGGAGTCGTAAATATCGAAAATCCTTCGG
>NZ_JACOOJ010000044.1 GCF_014287585.1 Parabacteroides hominis
TCCGGATCGTTTTTATTTGACTTTTTGCCGGCTTTTAGCTGGAATTGGTAACGATTGAAAAAACATCGTAGGCGGAAAATGAAAAAACGATGTCTCTTTGCAATCAGATAGGAGAAAGAACGGATATTCTGGAAAACCTGAACTTCCGGAGAATCGCCTGTAATAAAAAAAGTCGGGACATTCCCCGTATATCCCAAACCGATTCCGGGGCTTTCCAACCATGACGACCGTCTTCGTTCCCTTTACGACCGTCTTCGTCGCCGTCAGGACGGTCGTCATGCTATATACACTGCGCACCTCAGGGCAATTACGACCGTCTTCATGGCAAAAAACTCCGCACCTCAGGCGACAAAGCCCTTTTTGCCCGCAAAAAAGCCGGATTTCAGCCCTATTATTAAAGATTGTATTTTGTTGTCAAAGAACAGGTATTATACAATAAGTCTCCCGTTCAGCCACAAATAAAAAGTACGAATATAAGAAAAACTGAACCTATATTTTAGGCACGGATTTCACGGATTACACGGCAAGAAGTTTTTTTTAAAACATATTTAAACCGTGAAATCCGTAAATCCGTGCCTGAAATTGGCTCAAATTTGCCAAATATTGAACCATAAATGATAACGAAGTACCATAGTTCTTGAAGAACTCAGATCAAAACACACTTTTGTGAAAAACACAATAAAAAACACAAAGTGCCTATTTAGAGAAACGAGAATTATTATCAATTTATTAATCAATCTGGTGTTATTATGACAAAAGATTTTAAACGCTTTTATGTATCGAGAGCGATGTTCTTGGGAGCTTCCATGCTCTTAGCATCAATCGGGATGGCTTCTGCCAATCCTTTAACCGATGCATTAGGTTCTGTAGAACCTAATCCTGTTGTAGCTTCGCCACAACAGGCCAAGTACACTATTAAGGGTGTGGTAGAAGATCAATTTGGACCCATTGCAGGGGCAAATGTTGTGGAAAAGGGAACTACTAACGGAACTATTACCGATATGGATGGTAATTTTTCTCTCGAAGTAGCGCCTAATTCTATTTTAGTTGTTTCATTTATCGGATATAAAGAACAACAGCTCCCGGTAAATAATCAGAAAGTTTTTACCATAATTCTGGAAGATTTTTATAACCACTTTATTAGCAAGCAGTTCTGAGGATAAGGTAAAAATGAGGTAATGATTTGGCAACCCTGTCTATTTCTACGTTCTGCTGTGAGTTGCTGTCAATGTCTCTCGTCTTGGTACAAAAGTAGCAATAAAAATCGGATACACATCAAAATGTCCCATGATTTTTATCACAGGACGTTTTTTATCCTCGCTGAATAATCCGGTTTAACCGTTACTTCTATTTTCGGCAAGTTGCGGGCTATGATTGCTGAAATTTATACTTTAATCCATACTCTTCCAACTTGCTATACAGCGTTGTACGTCCGATTCCGAGCAATTCGGCGGCAACCTTGCGGTTTCCGTTTGCCTGCTTCAACGCGCGTAAGATGCGTTCCTTGTCCTCCGCATCGTTTCGCAAGGCGAAGCTGACAGGTGAGGTCGGTTTCGTTACGGCAAGTTCCAGATGCTCTTTCATGACAACTCCCGTCTGTGCCTGCAACACCGCGCCCATTATCTTCTGCCGAAGCTCACGGACATTACCCGGCCACGGATGGGTCAGCAATGTCTTACGGGCTTCCGCATCGAACCCAGTCACGCTACATTCCAATTCATTGTTGGCAATCTCACGGAAGAACTCCGCCAACGGCATGATGTCCTCCTGACAGTCACGCAAGGGCGGAACAGTTATCTCGAAGTCGTGCAAACGGTACAGCAAATCCTGTCGGAAACGTTTTTCAATGACCGCTTTCTCCAGATCCTCGTTGGTGGCGGCGATGATGCGGACATTGAAGCTCTTGTCCGTCTTGTCACCTATAGGGCGGTATCTCCGTTCCTGTATGGCACGGAGTAACATCTGCTGGGTTTCCAATGCGAGATTGCCTACCTCATCCAAGAACAATGTGCCACCCTCTGCCTCATTGAAGTATCCTTTCTTTGTGCTGTCCGCACCCGTAAACGCGCCTTTGACATGTCCGAAGAATGCCGAGGGCGCAAGGTCTTTGGAGAGTGAACCGCAGTCCACAGGCACAAACGGTTTCCCTGCCCTTTTGCTCTTATCATGCAGATGGTGGGCGATATGCTCCTTGCCCGTGCCGTTCTCTCCGAATATCAGCACGCTCATATCAGTAGGGGCAACTAATCTTATCTGTTGCATGATTTTCTGAAAGGCGGAACTGTCACGGGCAAAAACGGGCATACGATTTCGTCCGATACTCCGTTCTTTCAGGATGGTATGAAGCAGAGGCATAAGTTTATCCTCCACAAGCTGCTTGGGGATATAGTCCAGCGAGCCGAGTTTCATACTTTCGACTGCCGTATGCACTTCGGCATAGTTGGTCATGATGATTAACGGTTGTGTCATGCCTTCCTTGCGCATCCATCGTAATAGGTCGATGCCGTCACCGTCGGGTAGTCGTAGGTCAGAAACCACGATGTCCCCGTCTGAGGCTTGTTGCAGAAGTTTCTTCGCGGTCGAGAGGTGGTAAGCCTGCACGGTACGGAATCCTTCCCGTGCCAGCAGGTTGCAGACAAACTCGCAATACACGATATTGTCCTCCACCACGATGATTCTTGTTTTATCCATTTTCGTATTTTTCCTTTCTTCTTTTGCCTGCCGGATAATTTCAGCACCTTTATCCAGCACAGCCGGTCACCGCTTTGCATATCGCTTCGTCATCTGGAGTGGCACTTCCATGAAGTTGGGCGTAAAGTTCCCTCAATGGCTGGTCGGCACGGAGAATCTGCCATGAACTTCGCAGATGGTGTGTAAGTGTGTCCAGTTCTTGGAGGTCTTTACGCTGTTCTGCATCCTTGACCGCCTGCATTTCCTTTTCGGTTTCCGCTATCAGTTTGTCCAGCATGACGGATTCATTGCCATAAGATAGCAGAGTGGAAAAATCCGGCTTTTCATCCAATATGCTGCTTAATGCGCATTTATCCGTAATCTCCATCAGTTCGGATATGGAGAACGGCTTGAACAGGCATCCGGCAAATCCACGCCCTATAAGTTCCTCCTTGCTGCAACTGCCCGAAGCGGTTGTCACGACTATGGGAATACTCTTCGAGTTGCCTACATTGGATGAGCGCAACAGTTCCAGCAGTTCAAAACCGCTTATCTCAGGCATATTCAGATCCGTCAGAAGCAGGCTGTATTCCTTTTTTCGTATCAGCTCCATCAGTACCGAAACATTGGTACAGGTATCGCAGTGCATCCCTTCATGGGCATACATTTCTTTCAACATAAGGAGAAGTACCTCGTCATTGTCGATGGCAATCACATCATGGCAGATATGATTATGGCGCATTTGCGCTTGAATTGTCTGTTCCGGCAGTTCCTCGGCTGTCTGCATGGGAATTTCCACCGTGAAGCGGCTCCCTTTGCCTTTCTCGCTTTCCAAGCGTATAGTTCCACCGAGCATCGCCACAATACGCTGCACGATGGACAATCCTAATCCGAAGCCGTCTTTTGCGGCGGCATTTGAAAGACGTTCAAATGCACCGAATACTCGTTGTTGCTCATCTTCGGTCATGCCCGTACCGGTATCTTCAACGATAAGTTTCAGCAAACCGTTATCATAATCCGCTGCCAATGATACACTACCGTTATCCGTGAACTTGATGGCGTTTGACAACAAGTTGTTGCCGATTTGCAGGATACGTTCCTTGTCGGTCAAAACCACCGCATCGGTGTGGCTCTCCACTATCAAAGTCAGCCCCTTGTTCATGGCAATGGGCATGAACTCCGTTTCAAGAATATGCGTGATTGCGGAAATCCTGCAAGGGGAAAGGTTGGGTTGCTCCTTGCCGTTGTCCAGACGGAAGAAATCCAGCAGCGTGTTGAGCATCTCCCGCATACGCTCGGAAGATTGCCGGATATTATCCACATACATGGTGCTTTTATCCGCGCTACAACTTTTCTGCATCAGTCCGGCATAGCCTCATTTTGTCAATCGTATTTTTTCGTGGTAGAAGTAGTTTACGATGACAGGTTTGCCTTTTTCCGAGCGTCCGTATGGCAGATCGTTTATACGATACGGGAAGCCCTGCTCCTTGGCGTAATTTGAAATGTCCTGCTCCAATGCCTGCCAGTATTCAAGCCTTTTTTTATTGTAAATTTCCTCGTAAAGCGGTATGAGGTCAGGATACTTCTCACGGATATACGTCATTATCCCGCCTTTGAACTGCCCGCGTAAATTCAGGTTTTCAAGCCAGATTAAATCAGCATAATCTTTTACCTCCTCTATTATTGCCTTTACGTCTGTTATTCTGGGGAATATGGGCGAGACGAAGCATACGGTGCGGATACCTGCCTCGTATGTCTGACGCATCGCTTTCAGACGGCGTTCAATGCTTACGGCGTTGTCCATATCTGCGCAGAACTGCTCGTCGAGCGTATTGACAGACCATGACACAGTCACTTTGGGAAAACTCTTCAACAGGTCGAGATCGCGAAGGACAAGATCGGACTTTGTGCATATCATAATCTCGGCATCGCTTCCTCGCAGCTCTTCGAGCAGCCTTCGGGTACGGTGGAATTCTTCTTCATACGGATTGTAACCGTCCGTCACAGACCCTATTACAACACGTTCACCGTCGTATTTATGAGGATTCGTTATCGGCTTCCAGTTTTTTACATCTAAAAACGTACCCCACGGCTCGGTGTGCCCGGTGAACCGTTTCATGAACGATGCGTAGCAATACCTGCAGGCGTGGGGACACCCTACATAAGGGTTGACCGAATATCCTCCCACCGGCAGAGAGGATTTGGTCATTACACTCTTTACATCTATTTCCTTTATTGTATCCATATTCATTGTATTCGTCTGGTAAATTGTTCCGGCAATTCCTGAATCATTCTTTCGTCGCCCATAATCGGCAGCAAATCCTCTTTCATGAACACCGGTATGCCATGAGCCTTTGCCTGTTCTGCAATGCTAAGCACCCATTCGGGGCGCGAATATGACTTTCCTTTTCGGTTTCCGGTCTCTGTGCCTATGACAATCCAGTCAATTCCCTCGAAATCAATCTCGCCGATATCATCGAAGAGAGGTTCAAACGTGACATGGTAGTGTCGTGCTTTGATATTCTTTTTCAAATCATCAATCCTCCTTTTCTCGGAACTGCGCGTAACGGTCACGCCCATCCATACGTTCTCGTCGTCAGAGGAGAAACTGATTTTGTCAGGGCGCTTCGTCAGAAAGATATAGGCGTGCTGGGGATTGCTGCTGATCCGCTCGAAAATTTCTGCGTTCCATTCAGGCTTCCAATCGGAGAAATCGCTCATTCCTGTCATGAGCCACACATGAGGACGGGACGTATCGATGATGCGCAGTTTTCGTTCCATGTATTCAGGCACGGAAAAGTCGTCGGTAATGTGGAAACGGCGGCAGTTGTTACGGGCATAGCAGTAAGGGCATCCTATAGTGCACCCTACCACTATGTTCATGTTTTTTATCAGGGATTTAATGCAGACACTCATAACACAACTGTTTCTCCGTCCTCCGGGATAATCAGCCGGCTCATGTCGGCTTCGTGATGCGTTGCCTCATTGCGCAGAATTGCACGGGTGGTCTGGCAATGGTCGATGGCATCCATGTGTACGGCTATCAGCTTGATATGCGAAGGCAATTCGTCAAGTATCTGCATCACTTCGTTCTCGTCGGGGATGATAGGACCGTCCGTTTTGGAAAATTCGGGAAAGATTGCACCTCCGGAGTTTACCACGATATAGTCAGGATTGAACCGTTCCACGGTGTCTCGGATACATGCTTCCCATCGGCAGTCACCCATTATATAAACGGTCGGGAAGCCCTCGGCTTTTAGCACATAACCTGATACAGGTCCCATCATCTGCCCGATCTGCCCGAAACCATGATGTCCGGTCGTGCGGTAAATGGATATGCCGTCTATTGTTTTTATTTCTTCGATGGGTATCACATTTGTAAATCCGTCGTTTCTGATGGCGTCCGCGTCCTGGGGCTGAACGTAGAAAGGAATTTCTTTGGGCAAATGTGTGGGGACACTCGGCTCGTAATGGTCGATGTGATTGTGGGTCAGGAGCACCATGTCCACGCCTCCGATAATATCCTGAATAGGAATGGTGAGGTGTACCCTCGGTGTTTTATTCACACCGAGGGCCGATATCAAAGTGCCTTTGTCGGCTAAAACGGGGTCAATTAGCATGGTGTGTCCCGCATACCTGATTTTCAAGGTGGCATTGCGCACCAATTGTACTGTAGATGTCTTTTTCATGACTATATGTCTTGTTATTGATTACGGGTGCAAAGTTCGGAAGAATCCGGCGAAACATCTATGCCTGAAAAAACGGTAATTATGCCATTTTGATAAATGAAATTATTATCTTTGCAAAAACGACAAGGATATGGACGAGATAATCAACCCTGATCGACTGGTCAGCGTACCGTTCAACAAGACACGCTGCGGCGTGGATTTTTACATCAATACTGCCATAAACAAGGACATCGGACTTGTGCTGACAGAAAACAAGCGGTTTAAGACAGACTTCTTCAGCTTCTACTTTTTCCGTAAGGCAAACGGATATTTGCTACTGAACTTCCGCAAGATTGAACTGCGCGACGGCATGGTTCTCCTGCTTTCACCCCATCAGCAACAAGAGTGGCATGTAGATGAGACGGCGTTGGATTACACGTTCCTTATATTCCGCGAAGATTTCATGCGTACTTTTATCGCCGACAAGTTCTTCGTTTTTCGCCTTTTGTATTGTTACCAGACAGATACGCCGCCTTACATCAATGCCACACATGACGAAATGAAGGAATATATGCGGCTGCTCGGAAAGATTAAGTATGAGCTGATGAATCCAGTGTCCGATACGTACAATATCATTGTTTCCTTACTATATTATCTTTTGCTGATTATCAATCGTACATACGCTGCCGCCTATTGCTTGCCCGCTGAAATTGCTAAAAACAATTTCGCTTTTCGGTTCAAGGACTTGTTGGAACAGAATATCCGCACCCACCAGCGGGTGCAGGAATATGCAGACATGCTTCATGTCAGTCGCATCACACTCAATAACTCAGTAAAAGCCCAATTCGGAGTATCAGCTACCCATTTGATAAAACAACGTCTGCTTGAGGAACTGAAGAACGAATTGCTATTCTCCAACCGCACTGTCAGTGAAATGGCGGATGATTTCAATTTCTCTGATCCGAGCCATCTCATGCGCTTCTTCAAACAGCAAACAGGCAAAACATTTACTCAGTACATGACGGATTACAATAAAGGCATATACGAATAACTTCTTAATATAGTCGATAGCGGCTATCGAAATATGGTTGTTGATGTTCAGGCGTTTTTGTACTGCATGAACCATTTTACGATTTCTGGATCTTCGTGCGAGCCGAGTAAGAAAGGCTTGTCGGTATCCAGCGTCTTTATCCGTGCCATGTCGTCGGCCGACAGGGTGAAGTCTAATATGTCGAGATTCTGCTTCATGCGTTCCGGTTTCACAGACTTAGGAATAATTATGCACACTGATATTTATCGCGCCCGGACAGGTGTTCGGTGCGGAAGATGACGGCATGCAGTTCCAACCAGATGGCTACCTGCTTATGTTCCATCCCGACCTGCTGCGGAATACACCTCTCGGGCGGATAATGCGTGAATATTCGTTCTTTTCCTACGAGACAAACGAGGCATTGCACCTTAGTGTGGAAGAACGGCAAATCATCATGGATTGCTTCCACAAGATTCAATATGAATTGAACCATCCGATACACCGTCACAGCAAGAACCTCATCACAGACAGCATCAAGACGTTCCTTGATTACTGCACACGTTTCTATGACCGTCAGTTCATCACACGCGACAACCAAAACCGAGACATCCTCGCAAGATTTGAGCGGTTGCTTGACGAATACTTCCATGATGGGGCTGCTAAACGGATAGGCTTGCCCACTGTACAGTATTGTGCAGACAAGCTCTGCCTCTCGCCCAACTATTTCAGTGATTTATTGAAAAAAGAAACAGGTTCAACCGCCCTGCATTTCATTCATGACAAGTCTATTGAAATAGCCAAGACGGAACTTGCATCTACAGACGACACCGTTAATGAAATCGCCTATAATCTCGGTTTTCAGTACCCGCAACATTTTACCCGACTGTTCAAGAAAGAGGTAGGTTACACTCCGAATGAATATAGAGCGCAAGTGTCGTGAGAATTGGATTAGTACAGAATATTAGAACCCAACACCTCTCTTGCGCTTAACTTTCTTCCTTCTGCGAAGTATATCCACCATTTCCTGATTGGCTTCCGCATCAGCAGCGTTATAAGATGAGCCACTGCTTTTTAGCAATCCCCAAGAGCCGTTGAACAACTCGCTTTGTGCCGTGCCGGACGGTGCGCTTGGTGTAGCCGTTTCATATATTCCGGCTGTTATTCCCATACGTTCCCTGCATCTGTTGTGCTGCAAAGCCGCGTCAATCTTGGAATAACTGAAACGCCTGTCCACTTTGGAGCCGTTGAAATGGTAGCCATTCATGGAGAATACAACACCCTGCACCTCGCTGGTCTGCCCCTTATGCTTGAAATGTACTTCCACTCCCTGCCGTTTCAGGTTGGCGATAAGCACGTTCCAGTTGCCGCATCTGCCGACTTCCATTTTGATGATGTCGTAAAGCGCATATTTCGTCCTGTCTGGCTCTTTCAGGCGGTTGCGTTTGACATTGTCCTTTCCGCCAGCCATATGCAAGCCGTATTTCAAGGTCAATTCCTTGCAGATGCGGGTACTGCGCAGACGCTCGTGCCTGTCCGATATGGTATTGCCGTTGTTGTCTATGCGGTTGAAAGCAATATGCACGTGCGGATGCTCCTTGTCGAAATGCTGGGCGATGAAGAACTGCGTATTCTTGATTCCCATCCGTTTCATATATTCAAGCGCGATGCCTGCCATGATACGGTTCGTCAGCCGTAACTCATCCTCTTTGGAAAAACTCAACGCGATATGTCCGACAGGTTTTGTCACCTTATCGTTCATCCGTGACTGGGCATTGAAACTCATGGCGATAGTTTCCAGATTTTCCATAAACAAGCCTTCGCTTGCTACTATCTGCGTATCCTTCTTCTTGTCGATGATGTAATCCACCGCACCCTTGAAGTCGCTTCCTTTTACGATTTTCGCCATCATATCCCTATCTTGGTTATAAGTTCATGAATCCTTGCCACTGCCACCTTGCAGTCCCACCGTTCATCGTGGAAGCCTCCGGCGTTTGCCTTACGCGCAAGCTGGTTGAGATTGTTAGCCATGCCGCAGAGTTGGCGGATGTATCCGGCATGTTCCTCCGACAGCCGTTCTTTCACATGACCGTTACGGAAACATTCCCTCATGTACTCGCTTGGTGATACGCCCGCCTCATGCGATCGTGTCAGCAGGCGGAAGTAGTCGGCTGCCGTCATTTTCACTGCGATACGGTATTTCAGTTTCTCGGTTGCTTCCTTCTTGGGGCGACCTCCCTTGTTGCGTTCCTTGTGTTCCTTTGTCTGTTCCATATTTTATTCCTTTTAATTCGGTTACTGATTCAACTGTATAGACCGACGGGATGCCACCTCCTGCAATTTGGATGGTGGGTGGCAAGCGGTTTCGGTACACCCGAAACACAAACTTGCTACCTCCCAATCCTTAAGGAATGAGTTTCGGGCATCTCCCGTTTTTCTCATTCGGGATGTCATAATCCCAACCCTTTCTTCTTGGGTTTTACGATAGTTCTTGGCGGTGGACTAACGGCTAATTTCTGCCGGATTCCACGCAGGTAATCGTTCAGGTCTTTATGCCCTTTGTAGTTGTCGGAGAAGTCGCGGATGCGTCCGGCGAACTTCCTTTCCAATTCCCGATACGCCTTTCTTCCCGCCTCGTCATTGTCGAGCATGCAGTGGATACGTCCATACCCGTGCAGCACATCTATAGCTTTGGAAACATTGGCGGTCGAATTGAGGATGACGTAATCCTGCCTGTCAAGGTCGGGCAAGTTCGAGCAGTTCCTCTTCCGCAACGTGAGGAATGAAAGATAGTCCATCATGCCCTCGAATACAAGGCATTTCTCTCTCGCTTCTCCCTGTTGCCGAATATGGCTGATGTCTTTGGGTGCGACACAGCCTTTGAAAAAACGGTTACGCACTTCAAATCCTCCCGCCACATTCGGAAAACCGATGGCGAAATAGGGCTTGCCGTTATGGGTGAAGTGGAGCTCTTTACATTGCGCCTTTGCCAAAGCGATGTTTATGCCCCGTTCCTGCAAGTATCGGAGCAATGCCGGATGGGTGAGTTCGCCCACCTCCAAATGTTGGAAACTCGGTTCGGATGCCTGCTGGCGAAAAGAGAAAGATATGGGACGGATGTGTGGTGCCTGTTCCGCTATCTTGCCAAGCAGATAAGGCACATGGTCGGATGCGTACAGTACCCCTGCAAGTGCGATGATGTTACCACCTCTTCCCAGTCCATAATCGAACCACAGGTTGCGGTCGGTGTTCACCTTGAACGAGGCTTCCGTTTCCTGACGGAACGGGGATTTATACCACAGGCAGTTTCCCTGTTGCTTTACGGGCGAATAACCCAAACTTTGCAGATAGTCCGCAATTTTGATTTGTTTTGCTTCTTGGATGTTCATGATATAATTTCTATGGATTTGATGATGACTGTAAAAACGTTGATTTGATGAATGAGATATGTATTGTCCTATACGTTAATGCTTTATATTCTCAACATCTTCTCAACAAACCACTCACAAATAGAGAATCCAACAAACTGATGCTGTTTCCCTCTCAACTTTTCTTTTCGATTGTTGAGAATTTGTTGAGAGTGTATGCTGTTTATTATCAGTATGGTTATATCATTATTCATCAATTCAACAAAAAAAGAATAGTATTACAGGGATTCAAGTTGTTCCCTTGTGACGGTGTAGAAACGACCGACTCTTTTTATCGGCTCATATCGGCACTCCCGATTGTAATTGAATTGGTAAGTGGTATATGTAAGCCCGTTAGAGGCAGGAGTAAGTTTCCAACATTCCTGCAATACCTTTCTGACTTGGTGCTTCTCCACCTTTACCTGCGAATGTACCAGCAAAAGAAGAATGTCGTTGTGGCAGAACGAGAATGTGTCCGTGCCGACACTTTCCATAATGTCAAGGATAAGTTCGCACATCTCTATCTCCAATCGGTTGCGGTTGCTGCGGATAATCTTCTGCAAGGCTTCGGTATGCAGCAAAGAGGGCGCAAACCACATACGGCTTTCCTTTTCGGTGGAAAGTTGTCTGTATTGCAGGTAATACAGAAAGGCAGGTATCTCAGCTTTCAGCTTTTGCAGGAAGTCTGTGTCATCGGATTGCAGACGGTCTATCTTGCGCACCCAATAGCGTGTTTCACCTGCATCAATGATAACAGGCAGATACTCGTTGTTGGAGCATAGCACGAACTTGGCAAAGAACGCTATCTCGTCACGGTCTTTGCCTTTGGCTTCCACCTTGTAGGAAAGTGTGGTGCTGAGGTTCTTCAACCGCTCGCTGTCCTCCCTGCGGTTGAGCAATACCTCGTCCACCACGATGAGCAGTTTTCCTGCCCAGTCGGAATTGAACTGGCTGCGGAAGTCCTCGTTGGTATTGAAAGTGACATTGTTTTGAAACACAGCTTTCAGGAAGTTCAGGAATGTACTCTTGCCCGTGTTGCGTTCTTCTGATACCAACAGCAGGATAGGCAGTTTCTGCACGGGTTGCAGGTAGAGCAATTGAAGATAGTCCATGCCCAATTCATACTGTTCACCGAAGATATGGCGCACCAATGACCGGATACAGGGAAACTCGCCTTGTTGCGGACGGTGTCCTATCGGCTCGTAGAGGTTCAGGAACTTGTCCACCACGGGACGGTAGTCCACATGGTCGGGGACGGTGCAGAAGCCGTCGTACTTCGGCACGGTGGCGAGATAGTCCTTGCCGTAGTCCTGCCGCAGTGTTTCGTTGTTCCACACGATGCGCTTCTTCACATAGCCTCCGTTCAGACGGGGCTGGTTCACTAACTTGTAGAGGGTAGTACCCACACGGATAAACTCCTCATTTTCAAAGTTGCCTTGTTTCATTAGCACTTCATTTTTTTGTTTAATCAGTGCAAAACTCGGCAATTAGCGCAGAACGGATTAACAACTCACGCATACCTCACGTAAGATTTTCTTGGATTTGGCTTTATGACATACAACAAAAGCCCGAAGAAATGCCATTCTAATGGATTTTTCTTCGGGTTTGTCGTAATCGTACGTATGAATGGCAATACACCTATTCACATACTCGTATAAATACATTGTTGGCAATGGGAATACGCATAGGTCTCACTACTTCATGTCGTCATATCATTAGAACTTATGCCTGATAATTAGACATATCCCAACCATTTATACCCAGCGAAAAGAAGATATTTGTTTTCTCTTTTCGCAAGTACAGCCTTTTAAATATGGCATTGCGCACCTGTTCCGCACCGAAGCTGTCAATGCGGAAAGCAAGTGCGACTATCATCGGAAAGCTGAACACATCGGCATGATACCCGTTCTCCTGCCGAACATACTTCTGTACCTCGTATTCTTTTAATGCTCCACTGTTATAGATGTTTCTGATGGCAGAACGAAGTGTCGGAGCAATTACTCCGAACAGTTCCACCAATTCCGGCTCGCTCATCCAAATGTTTGAGACATTCTCCGGCATGATGATATTGCCGGATTCATTCACTGTTATGCTGTTTCTTCTCATACTCATGACATCGTTATTCCGTTAAACGTCTTACTCAGTTTGTCGCCGAACATGGTCAGGTCGTTGTCGAGCTTCTGCGTGGTTATCTTTGCGTAGAGTTGGGTCGTGACTATATTCGTATGTCCCAACACACGGCTTACGCTTTCAATGGGCATCCCCTTGCTCAAAGCTAATGTTGCGAAGCCATGACGACTGCAATGAAATGATATTGACTTGGTTATGCCACATTCCCTTATCATCCGTTTCAACGGTTTGCAGATAGACCAATAGTTCAAGCCGGGGAATATACGATTGTCTTTCTGCATCGGTCGGTAGCGTTCGACTATCTGCAAGGGTATATCCAGCAGCTTCACTTGGAAGGCGACTTTTGTCTTGTGGCGTTTGGACAATATCCACTTCTCGCCGTTCACCTCCACGATGTTGTCATTCGTCAGTTCCTGAATGTCCACGAATGACAAGGCGGTGAAACTGGCAAAGATGAAAATGTCACGGATGTATGCGAGCTTGCTGTCTGCAAACTCATGTGTCATGACCGCTTTCAGTTCATCCTCCGTCAGATATTCCCGTTCTTTCACATTGGGGCTGATATGAAACTGGATGAAAGGATTGCGCGGTATCAACCCGTTATAATGCGCTTTCATGACCACGCCTTTCAGCCACATACAGTTTGCCCATATCGAACCGTTCCGCAATCCGGCTTCAGTCGAGAGGTATGCGGCGAACTCCTTGATGAAATCGGGAGTAAGTTCCAACATGGACATATCGCTGCGTCTGTAAAACGACTTGATAAAGGCGGCTACATGGTTTCTTGCCCGTACACGTGCCCGATAGGTAGCCATTACCCTGTCTTTGCCTACCCGTTTCTTGAACACTTCGTTCTCACGGTCGAATGCTTTTAGCAGCGTCTCATACTCGCTGCCGATTCCCTGATAGGCGTTGCGCACCATCTCAGCCGTAACAAATGCCTCGCGGTCTGAAATGCGCTGGTAATGTTTGATGATTTGCGCCTTGATGTTGTCAAGGGCAAGGTTGATGTCTCGTGCCTCGCGGCTCTTGCCTTTCGCCTTGTTTCCTTTCACGTCCCAAAGCGTTTTCGGGATGTTCTGCTTACAACTGAACTGCGCCACAGTCCCGTTGATTGTCACTCGTCCCATGATGGGGACAATACCGTTTTTCTCCTTGCTGCCGTTCACGTAGAACAGAACCTTGAATGTGCTTCTTGCCATACTCGTTTTTTGTTTGCAAAGTTATTACTCAACGAGTTAGACCTTGATATGCCAACCTGTGCCACAAGCTGCCAAATACAACACGGTGTGTTAAAAATCACCATTCGGCGGGTAATGATTTGGAGACCGTTCTTCTTCATAAATCCGCTTTCCTTTACGTTACCTCGATTTTTCGCCTGTCCTCATTTGTCTTCGCAAACGCCTTATTGACAGGCATTACGAAGACATTTGTCCCTTTTTATTCGTCTTTTCCAGAGATTTTCCATCAAACTTGCCGAAGACTCCCAAGCACTGGAAGAGGTTGTCGTCGTAGGTTATGGTACGCAGAAAAAGGTTAACCTGTCCGGTTCTGTTACCTCTGTTAATGTCAGCGAAATGGCTGAGAGCCGTCCGTTGACAAACATTTCTACCGCTTTGGCGGGTACCGCTCCCGGTGTACAGATCACATCCAGCAACAATATCCCGTCTAATAATGGTGATGCGGATATAAAGGTTCGTGGTCAGGGTACATTGAACAACTCTTCTCCGCTGGTTATTATCGATGGTGTGGAAGGAAACCTGAACAGTGTTAGTCCGCAGGACGTAGAAACAGTCAGTGTATTGAAGGATGCTGCTTCATCAGCAATCTACGGTTCCCGTGCTGCTAACGGTGTTATCTTGATTACTACAAAGTCCGGTAAATCAGGTAAGATGAAACTGGATTATACGGGTTATGTATCTTTCCAGACATTGGATAAACCGTATGATGTAATCTCTAATTATGCTGATTACATGGAATATCTGAATGAAGGTCTGGCAAATAGTAATAAACCGGCTCAGTTTTCACAGAACGTAATTAACTTATGGCGTGAAAAATCGCAAGATCCGAACGGATTGAACGAATATGGAATGCCGAACTATCTGGCTTATCCGAACAATGATATTTTCGATGTATATGAAACCGGTGTTTCCCATCAGCATAATATCTCGGCTTCCGGTGGTTCTGAAAAGATTACGTATTACACCTCTTTCAATTATCTGAATAACCCTGGTATTCTGGAGAATTGCGGTTATGAACGCTTTAGCCTTCGTGCCAATATTGATTCCCAGATTAAAGACTGGTTAAAGTTGGGAGTAAACCTGAGCGGATATACGGCAAACACTACTCCGGTCAGCGAAAATATTAAGGATATCTATACTTATGGTTTGACCGGTGGTAATCCCGGTATCGCCTATTTGGATGATCAGAATCGTTTAGGTATTAATGCTAACAATGAAGATGATCCTCAGAATGCGACGAACAACCCATATAACCGTCTGCGTAATACAACGGGTAATATTCAGATGAATACTTTAAAAACCCGTCTGTATGCAATTTTAACACCGTTGAAAGGTCTGACCATCCAAGGTTCATATACATATGACTATTATGATAAATTCAAGGATAGCAAGCCTAATTTCGTCCCAATGTATAATTTCCAGACGAATACATTGTTTACGGACGGTGTTGGCCAGACCAGTATTTATAACTACAATGAAAAGACGTTCAGAAACTTTATGGATGCGACCGCGCGATATGAACGGAATTTCTTTAGTGATCGCCTGAGCACAAATTTGATGATAGGTGCCAGCCAAGAACAATATAAACGGCAGTTTTTTAGTGCAACACGTAAGGATTTGATTGATCCTTCATTAGGTGTTATAGAAGGTGCAATAGGAGAATCTTCTTCAACCGGTAATATTACAGAATGGGCTATGCGTTCTTTCTTTGGACGCCTGAACTTGGGTTGGGATGATAAGTATCTGTTTGAAGCAAACTTACGTGCAGACGGTTCTTCCCGTTTCCTGTCAGACAACCGCTGGGGATATTTCCCATCTTTCTCTGCTGCATGGCGTATTTCCGAAGAAGAGTTTATGAAGGATGTCAACTGGTTGGATAACCTGAAAATACGTGCTTCTTATGGTTCTTTGGGTAATAATACGTTAGGATCTAATCGTGATAATGATGGTAACTATACATCTCAGTCTTTGTATGCACAAACGAACTATGTCTTGAATCGTGCAGTTGCAATGGGTTTGTCTCAGACAGCTATCGCTAATGCCGCTTTAACATGGGAAACAACTTATATCACAAACGTTGGTGTTGATTATAATGTATTAGGAAACCGTTTGTCAGGTAGCATCGAATTCTTTAACAAGAAAACAGAAGGTATTTTGATTGACCTTCCTGCTCCGATGGTTCATGGTAATGCGACTATTCCTAAGCAAAATGCAGCGCAAGTCACAAATAAAGGTCTTGAATTCTCAACAAACTGGAGTGATAAAATCGGTAAAGATTTCTCTTACAATGTTGGCTTCAACTTTACTTATATCAAGAATAATGTGGATAAGTTTAAAGGAGACGATGCTTCTTACGATGGTGCAAGAATGCTGAAAGAAGGTTTGCCTATTTGGTCTCTATATGTTCGTGAAATAGATCGTATCGTTCAGACAGATGAGGATTTGGCATTAGTTCAGGCAATGTTGGATAACCCGGCTGTAGATGGTAAAGTCGTATTTCCTTATGGAACACCGCAAAAAGGTGATATACTTTACAAAGATACAAATGGCAGGGATGAAAATGGAAAACTGACGGGAAAACCTGATGGTATTGTTAACGATGACGATCGTGTAGTGGTCGGCAACGGTAAAAATCCGACTTGGACTTATGGTATGAATCTTGGTTTCAATTGGAAGGGAATAGATTTTTCTGCATTGCTACAGGGACAGGCCGGTATTAAAGACGTATATCTGAGCAACCTGTATAAATGTGGTGTACGTGTTGGATATCAGTTGAATAAAGATGTAATTGAAGGACGTTGGTATGAAGGGCGTACTGATGCTACTTATCCTCGTTTGTTGGACTATAATGATACAAGAAATGAACAATATTCTGATTTTTGGGTAGCCAGCAAGGCTTATCTGAAAATACGTAACATTACATTAGGCTATACCTTGCCTTCTGCATGGACAAAGGTTGCTTATATGGATAGAGTCAGAATTTACGGTAGCTTGGAAAACTTCTTTACATTTACAAAATGGAAAGGATATGATCCTGAAATAGAAGGCATCACTTATCCGACAATGCGTCAGGCCGTGATAGGTGTTAATGTCACATTCTAATCATGTTTGTTGAATTTATAAACAGAATTACAAGATGAAAAAATATATTATGCCTTTTTTAGCAGCACTTTTAGCATTGACAAGCTGCTACGATTTGGATAGGGCACCTTATGACCAGTTAAGCTCTTCGACCTTCTGGCAAACAGAAGATCAATGCAAGTCCGGTTTAATGGGTGTTTATGCGTCCTTGAAAAATACAGACTTATACGGTAAAATGTTCATGATAGACGTGAACTCCGACGTCGCTGTTGGATATGACCAGTATGAAGCTCTCCAGTTAGGGACATGTACACCGCGTACAGGTTTTCTGAATGGCAAATGGCAGAACGGTTATAATGCTGTTCAGCGTGCGAATTTGGCTATCCGCAGTATTGGCGAAGCTCCTATTGCGGAAGAAGCAAAGAGTCAAATGTTAGGTGAGGCTCGTTTCTTACGTGCTTTGATCTATTTCCATTTGTTGGATTATTTCGGAGGTCTGCCTCTTTATGATGAAACGACCAATTTGGAACAAGATTTCAACAATCTAATGAAGACGAGAAGTTCTGCAGAAGAAACACGCGCGTTTATTATTGCAGATTTGGAAAAAGCGTTGAATTCAGGATTACCTGAGAAATGGGACGATGCCAACTATGGCCGTGTTACATTAACCGCTGTTCAAGCTTTGTTAGGTAAAATTTATCTTTATGATAAACAATATGAAAAAGCAATTGAATATTTTGAAAAGTCAACAACAGGACATGAACTATACAGTAATTTTGCTGATCTGTTCAACTTGACCGGTCATACCAGTTCTGAAATGATTTTTTCAATTATCAATTTAGGAGGAACCGGTAACAACTACGGTATGCCCCTATGTTTCTATGCTGGAACCCGTAATTCTTACGGAAGCTGTTGGAACAATACGCTACCTTCTGTTAACCTGGTCGATATGTATGAGTATAAGGATGGTCGTCCTTTTGATTGGGATGAATTATTCCCTGGCTATACAACCGACAACAAAGTGCGTGAACGTGTTTACAGATGTACAGTGAATACTGATGGTTCTGAAGTTTTGGATATACCGGCTGAATCGGAAAAGATTAAGGAAATGTATGATCAACGTGACCCACGTATGTCAGCAACGGTTATCGCTCCTTATACGACCTACCGAGGATGGTATTCTAATAAAGAAAAGTTGATGACATTTTATTTTGCGAAAAATGAAAAAGGTGATGTAGTCGCTTTACATGAAAGCAATGGTTTTATGCGTAACAACAAAGGTGGTTGGGAAACTTATTTCTGGAGAAAATTTGTGCCGGAAGGAGATTGGAATGGTGCTATAACAAACCGTGAACATACTCCTGTAAACTTCCCGATTATTCGTTTGGCAGATGTTTATCTGATGTTGGCTGAATGTTATAATGAAGTAGGTAATCAAACAAAAGCAGTCGAATACATTAACAAAGTACGTGAACGTGCTGGTATTGCATTACTGAACAGTGGTCCGTCTTATCTGGCTGCTAACACAAAAGATGAAGTATTCCAGCGTATCTTCCGCGAAAGAGCTTATGAATTGGCAGGTGAAGGTGTTCGTGACAGTGACTTGCGGCGTTGGAAATTGTCTCATACGTTACTTAACAGAGATGAATACGGTATAACAGGTAAACGTATGTTAACTCGCGTATTCCGTGAAAATCGCGATTATCTGTGGCCGATCCCTGCAACTGAAATTGAAATAAATGAAGGATTAAAACAAAATCCGAACTGGTAATAGTCTTTTAAGGTTTTAGAAGTTACTTTTGTGGAGGGCAAATGCTCTCCCAAAAGTAACTTCGTTTTTTTATATAATCTAATATCATATAATAATGTATATACGCAATCTTATCTTTACAGGCTTAGTCGTTGCAACGGCTGCAAATGCCGGGACACAACAGAGAACAAATAGTGACAGAAAGAATATTTTGTTTATCGTCTGTGACGATCTTCGTCCCGAATTAGGATGTTACGGACAGGAGCAAATAAAATCGCCAAACATCGATAGTTGGGCGGCGCAAAGTGTCTTATTCAACCGGGCGTATTGTAATATAGCCGTGTCGGGCGCTTCCCGTGCAAGCCTGTTAACCGGATTGCGTCCGACAAAAAATCTGTTACAAGCTTGGAATGCCCGTACCGATGTGGATGTTCCCGATGCGATTACCATACAGAAATGTTTCAGAGATGCCGGATATACAACAATAGCGAACGGAAAGATCTACCATCATCAGGATGAGGCTTCTATGAAATATTGGGATGATATAATGCCTCCTACGCCCGGCACAGCAATGGGATATCATTCGGAAGAAAATTTAGCTCTCATGCAAAAACAGAAAGAAACGGGCAAAGGTAGACGCGGATATTTCTATGAACATGGAGATTATCCGGAAAAAGAGTATCTGGACTGGCAAATTGCAGAAAAAAGTATTCAGGATTTGAAAAAGCTAAAAGACCAGGATAAGCCTTTTTTCCTCGCTGTCGGATTCATTCGCCCTCATTTGCCTTTTGTGGTCCCTCAAAAGTATTGGGATATGTACGATCATTCCCAAATTGAAATCCCGGATAATTATATACTAAAACCCGGAAACGATATACCGGAACGTGCTTTGACTAACTGGTCTGAATTGAGAGCGTATAGTGGAATTCCGGAACAAGGACCTTTGGATGAAGAGACGGCCAAGTTAATGATACATGGTTACTACGCTTCGGTTTCTTTTGTGGATGCACAGATCGGACGTCTGTTGAAAGCGTTGGAAGAAGAGGGGCTCGATAAGAATACAACTGTAGTATTGATTGGCGATCATGGTTGGAATTTAGGAGAGCATGGCACTTGGTGCAAGCATAGCATTATGAATACGTGTCTACATTCTACTCTTATTATTAATTCACCGGAAATAAAAACGCCATATCGTTGCGGACAGATTGTGGAGTTTGTAGATTTGTACCCGACTATGTGCGAGGCTGCCGGAATCGATCAGCCTGCTCAACTGGAAGGAACCAGTTTGCTCCCTTTGTTAAAATCACCGGAAGCAAAAACAAAAGGGTATGGTGTTTCCCGCTGGGCTAACGGTTTCACATTTATACAGGATCAGTATTTCTATACGGAATGGAGGGACAAAGACGAGAAGATCATAGATCGGATGCTGTTTAACCATTCTGAAGATGAAGATGAGAATTATAATGTGGCAGGAAAAGATGAAAATAAAGCGATTGTAAGAGAGTTAAGTGAAAAACTATTGAAGAACAGAGGCTCTAATTATGAAAAATAAAAGTAGGATGTAAACTACTTAAAATTTTGTCATTGGACAATCAGTGCACATGAATTGGATGAATATGTCTGTATTCCATAGATGGTACTTATAATTTTGTAATATTGAAAAATAATACCTATGAGAACACAACGATTAATCACAATCGTGTGCCTGTTGTTTTGGACAGCCACACATCTGTATGCGTACGAAGAACGCAATTTGTTACAGAAAGAAGCAGATTTTGAGAAAGTAAAGTCTGCTTTGCTGATGGACCAGAAATGGCTACCCTATCCTGATTATTCCGACCGGGCCGGTTGGGATAAATTTCTTGGTGATTATAAAGACGAATATATCCGGAAAGGAGAATCTTTTCTGGATTATGAATGGAAAGTTGTAAAAGCGACCGATTATTTGGAATTCGGGCGAAGTGGTAACCGGACAATAATGGAAAGTCCGTTCAATAAAAATAATTCCGCACTCGGAAGCCTGTTTATGGCAGAGATGGCTGAAGGAAAAGGACGCTTTATCGACCAGATTATCAATGGCGTTTTTGTCAGTTGCGAAATGACAAGCTGGGCGTTGTCGGCACATTTGGGATTGCAGAAGATAGGAGGATGTTTTCCGAGCTATGAGGAACATGTGATCGATTTGGGTTCAGGCAATCTGGCCTCACAGTTGTCTTGGATTTATTATTACCTGAAACCTTCTTTTGATAAAGTGAATCCTCTTATTGCAAAACGGTTACGACATGAATTGCAGGTTCGCATCCTGGATGCTTATATGAACCAGGATCATTTCTGGTGGATGGCTTTTAACCTGAAACCCGGCGAATTGGTGAACAACTGGAATCCGTGGTGCAACTTCAATGTGCTGCAATGTTTCTTCCTGCTCGAAAATGACCGGGATCAGTTAGCTAAGGCGGTTTACCGGACTATGACTTCTGTAGATCATTTTATCAATTATACACATGAAGACGGTGCTTGTGAGGAAGGCCCGTCCTATTGGGGACATGCTGCGGGAAAGATGTATGACTACCTTCAGATGTTATATGACGGGACAGGCGGGGCAATCTCCGTATTCAACCAGCCGATTATTAAGAATATGGGAGAATACATTGCCCGTTCTTACGTCGGCAATGGTTGGGTTGTGAATTTTGCGGATGCCTCTGCTAAAGGAGGAGGAGATGCCGACCTTATTTTCAGGTATGGGAAGGCGACCGGAAGTTCGGTCATGATGGGCTATGCGGCTTATCTCAAAAGCCTTTCTGCCAAGGATGCTGTACCGGGAGGCGACGTTTTCCGTCTTTTCCAGACGTTGCTTTATCGCAAAGACCTGGCAGGGACAGAGGTGGCTTATAAAGCTCCCGTCTACTCCTGGTATCCGGAAACCGAGTTTTGCTATATGACCAACAAGAACGGCTTTTTCGTGGCAACGAAAGGCGGATATAATAATGAAAGCCATAATCACAACGATGTAGGAACCTTCTCCCTTTACTTAAATACAACGCCTGTCTTTATCGATGCCGGGGTCGGTACATATACCCGCCAGACATTCAGTTCCGAACGCTACTCTATCTGGACGATGCAGAGCCAGTATCATAATCTGCCTTTGATTAATGGAGTGCCGGAACAGTTCGGTTCGGAATATAAGGCAACGGATGTGCAGTTCGATCCGAAGCGTATGTATTTCTCTGCAAATATTGCAACCGCTTATCCGGCGGAGGCGAATGTGAAAAAATGGGTCCGTTCGTACCGGTTGGGAAAGAATTCTCTGAAAATAGAAGATTCGTTCTCACTGGACAAGGCGGATCGACCGAACCAGATCAATTTCCTTACCTGGGGAAAAGTGGATATCTCTGTTCCCGGAATCGTTACGGTCGAGGTGAACGGTGAGAAAGCCCGCCTGGCGTATGACAAGGATGTCTTTGTGTCTACTGTCAAGACGATCCGGCTGGATGATCTCCGCCTGTCGAATGTTTGGGGCGAACAGATCTATCGGGTTTCGTTGAACGCAAAAAAACTGCCGCTTTCCGGCTCTTATACTTATACAATAACAACAATAAAATAATTGAATCATGAAGAAAAATTTAATTGCATTTGCTTTCTCGGCATTTCTGCTATCTTGCGGGAGTACCCCCAAAACAGAAGAAAAGAGCTTCATTGACGAGAATATAGATTTTGCCCGTGCACAAATAGGGAATGAGATCGGCGTGATTGAGGCGAGTGGAAAATGCTTGAATCCGGTCACATTGAAAACAGACAGTTCCGTTTACTATTGCGGTTATGCTGATTGGCGGAGCGGATTCTTTCCCGGATCGGTTTGGTATTTGTATGAGTTGACTGGTGACGAGACGTTGCTGCCTCTGGCTGCCAAATATACGGATGCAATCGAGGAGGCTAAAAACCTTACCTGGCATCATGATATCGGGTTTATTATCAATTGCAGTTTCGGGAACGGTTTGCGGCTGGCCGGAACGCCTTCTTATAAGGATGTGATGGTGCAGGCTGCAAAATCTTTGTCTACCCGTTTCCGCCCGGCTGCCGGAATTATCCAGTCGTGGGATGTGGAACGCGGATGGCAATCCGAACGGGGCTGGGAATGTCCGGTTATCATCGACAATATGATGAACCTGGAATTGATGTTCGAAGCAACCCGTTTGTCCGGCGACTCTTCTTTCTATAAGATTGCCGTATCGCATGCCGATCGTACTATGCAGGAGCATTTCCGCCCGGATGGAAGTTGTTACCATGTGATCGATTACAGTATTAAAGATGGTAAGGTGCGCCATCGCCAGACGGCACAGGGATATGCCGACGAGTCTATCTGGAGCCGCGGGCAGGCATGGGCCATTTATGGTTATGCAGTATGTTATCGTGAAACGAAAGACCGCAAGTATCTGGATCAGGCTTTGAAAACTTTCAATATGATGAAGGAACTGAAGAATATGCCGGAAGACCTGATTCCTTACTGGGATATGTCTGCCCCGAACATTCCGAACGAACCGCGTGATGTCTCGACAGCTTCCTGCATTGCTTCCGCCCTTTATGAGATCAGTACGATGGATGTACCGGATGCAGCCAGCTATAAAACGTATGCCGACAACATCATGGTTGCTCTTGCTTCTCCGGCTTACCGGGCTGCTTTGGGCACGAACGGAAACTTCCTGCTGATGCATTCCGTAGGCAGCATCCCTCATAATTCGGAAATAGATGTTCCGCTGAACTATGCCGATTACTACTATCTGGAGGCATTAAAACGTAAACGGGATATTGAGAAAGAAATTTTCTGATACTATGCTTAAACATCTATTTTTCTTATCATTTTTCTTTTTTATCTCTTGTGCACCCAAGCAGACGGACGGGTGGAAGCTGGTTTGGGAAGATGATTTCAACCAAGCGGGAGGGCCGGACACGGCAACCTGGTCGAAAATACCGCGCTGGCATCCGGACTGGGCAAAATATATGTCCGACAACGAGGCCTGTTATGATATGGCGGACGGAAATCTGATTTTACGCGGTTTGGTCAACCCCGACCGCTCTTCGGATACCGCAACTTATATCACTGGCGGCGTATATACCAAATTCAAACGTCCTTTCCACGGCGGGAGACTTGAGATAAAAGCGAAATTGGAGGGAGCTACCGGAGCGTGGCCGGCTATCTGGCTGAAACCGTTTGAAGAAGAAAAATATCCCTGGCCTTCCGGTGGGGAGATCGATATAATGGAACGGCTGAGTTATGACAGCATCGCCTATCAGACGGTCCATTCCAACTACACCCACCACCTGAATCTTAAAAAAGATCCTCCCCAGGGCAGTACGGCTCCGATCGATCCGGATAATTATAATGTATATGCAGTCGAGATGTACCCGGACAGCCTTGTCTTTTTTATAAATAATATTCGTAACTTTGCTTATCCGCGTATCGAGACCGATAAGGAAGGGCAGTTCCCGTTCGATAGGCCTTACTATTTATTGATCGATATGCAACTTGGCGGTGTATGGGTCGGTGGAGTGGATTCGCTGGATTTGCCGGTTGAAATGAAGGTGGACTGGGTACGATATTATAGGAAGGATTGATATACTTAATTAGAATAGCATGAAAATAGGAAAATTGTTTTTTGCGTTGGCATTTCTGATGTTGTTTGCCGATGCTTCGATGGCTGCCAAGTGGAAAGCCAAACATGTAGTTTTGATCGGTCTGGACGGCTGGGGCGCTTATAGCGTGGAGAAGGCCGAGATGCCGAATGTGAAGAAGCTGATGGCCGAAGGATCTTATACGTTGAAAAAACGCTCTGTCCTTCCATCTTCCAGTGCCGTGAACTGGGCTTCCATGTATATGGGGGCAGGACCGGAACTTCACGGCTATACGGAATGGGGGTCGCAAACCCCGGAACTTCCTTCCCGCGTGGTGAATAAGAACGGTATTTTCCCGACCGTATTCAGCTTGCTTCGCGAATCCGACCCGAAAGCAGAAATCGGTTGTATCTGTGAATGGGCGGGAATCCGGTACGTATGCGATACTTTGGCGTTGAGCTACGATAAACACATTACGGATAAGCCTCAGAATCCGGCAACAACAAAGTGCGCGGTCGAATATATCAAGCGTGCACATCCGGCATTGGTGAATATCGTTTTCGACGAACCCGACCATGTGGGCCATGCAGAAGGGCACGACACGCCTGCCTATTATGAAAAGCTGAAAGAGCTCGATGGCTATGTCGGCCAGATCATTCAGGCGGTTAAGGATGCAGGTATGTCGGACGAAACGATCTTTATCGTCACGGCCGATCATGGCGGTATCAAAAAAGGCCATGGCGGCAAAACGATGGAAGAAATGGAGACTGCCTTTATTATTTCCGGCAAGGGGGTCAAGAAAGGATATGAATTTGAGGAAAGCATGATGCAGTTCGACTGTGCTTCTACAATTGCTTATATCTTCGGCTTGAAACAACCGCAGGTTTGGATCGGTCGCCCGATGGTTCAGGTATTTAAATGACAAAATGTATTGTTGCATGCGCACGACACGTTGTTTTAGTAGAAAATGCCCTGTCGTGCATGCGCAACACCCTGCTTAGGCTTCGGCGGAGCTTTCGTGCGTGGACGACGAGGCTTTTTTCCTGTATTCTGCCGGGGTGATTTCGAACTGCGCCTTGAAACAGCGGGTGAAATAACGCGGGGAGCCGAAACCCAGCCGGTCGGAGATGTCGGCGATCTGCAAATCGAGGTTACCCGTCAACATGGCTGCGGCCCGCTTCAGTTTGCAGTTGAGGACAAAGTCGTTTGGAGTCATACCTGTCAATGCCTTGAATTTTGCATATAAGGAACTCCGGCTGAGTCCCAGTTCACGTGCCATCATATTCATGTCGAAGTCGATATTATCCAGATTCTTTTCAATGATCGAGTTGACCGTGTCCAGGAATTTCTGGTCTATCGGGTTGCTTGCCAGTGATTGTGCATCGAAATTTTTCTGTTGGCTGAATTTCTTTTGCAGGATAATACGGTTACGAACCAGGTTATTGCAGCGTGCCAGCAGCACCTTTGCATTGAACGGTTTATTGATATAGTCGTCGGCGCCCCGCTGCAACCCTTCGATGTTTTGTTCGGCGGAAGTGAGTGCCGTAAGCAGGACGACCGGGATGTGGCATACGTCAAAATCATTTTTGATTTTCAAGCACATCTCCGTACCGGACATTTCCGGCATCATGACATCGCTCACGATGATATCCGGCCGTTCCTCGCGTGCCTTATCCAATCCCTCTTTGCCGTTTCGTGCCAGCAGGACGCGGTAGATCGGCGAGAACAGGGAGCTCAGTATCTGGAGCAATTCTTCGTTGTCTTCGACCAGCAGGATCGTACGGGGTGAATCGTCTCCTTCGATCAGTACCTCCCTTTGTTCGGTATCGGAAAATTCTTCCAAATGGTCGGCAAAGGCGACCGTGTCGGGAACCAGGCTTTCCGTTTGCTTTTCCTGTTGCTCCTGTACCTGTTCTTCCTCGGTAAAATGGGTGCGGCCTTTCAGAAGGCGGACAATGAAAATACTACCGTAGCCCGGGGTACTTTCCACTTGTATCGTTCCGTGATGCAACTCGATAATATTTTTGGTCAATGAAAGCCCGATTCCTGTGCTGGGAGTCTTGGTGATATTCGAGATGCCGTTTTCTGCCTGATAGAAGCGGTCGAATATCTTATCTATATCCTCTTTGCTGATGCCGATACCGTTGTCGATTACTTTAATGATAACTTCATTCTCCTTGTTTTCCAAAATCATTTCAATGGTCGCATTCGGCTTGGTGTACTTGAACGCATTGGAAAGCAGGTTATAGAAAACCTTTTGCATTTGCTTCGGATCGAAGCAGCACGACACATTCTCTTGCGGAGCCGTGAAGTTATAAGTGATGGAACGGCTGGACGCATATTCGTAAAAAGACAGGTAAATCTCTTTCAGGAAGGGAACGATGTCTTGCTCGTACACTTTCAGTTTCATGTGGCCTTGTTCCAGTTTACGGAAGTCCAACAATTCGCTGATCAGGTTCCTCATATGATAGGTGTTCTTGTACACTTTCAGCAGTTTGTTGTATACGGAAGGAGATAATGAACTGCTTTGCAATAAGAGTTCGATCTGGGAGATAATCAGCGTCAACGGCGTCCTGAATTCATGCGAGATGTTGGAGAAGAACTGTAGCTTTGCCTGGTTCAGTTCTTCGATCGCCTCTTTTTCCTTCCGTTCCATCTCTAATGAAGTTTGCAACATGTATTGCGATTTCTTGAAACGGTAAATGCTGTACAGTATGCTTGCTATCAATATGAGATAGAGGAAATAAGCCAATTCGGAAGCATACCAGGGGGAATGGATGTGTATGTCCATCTTGATGGTGCGCGGCTGCTCAAGATTCGGATCGTATTGTATTTCCCGGACGATAAGCGTGTATTTTCCGGGATTCAAGTTCGTATAGGAAATGTTGTTATCCTTGCTGGGAATCCATTTTTTGTCGAAACCTTCCAACATGTATTCATAAGACGCCTTTTTCAGCGTGTTGACATAGTTGTTCGATGTAAAAGTGAAAATCAGGTTATTCTGATTATAGGCCAACTCTATCTTCCGGGTGAAAGGCAGGGCGGCGGTCAGCACCTTGTTGTGGTCGCCGGGGAAAACCTGTTCATTGTTGATAAACAGGTCGGAAAAATACAGTTGGTAATCTTTGGCGGAGTTGAACAACTGCTGTTCGAAGAAAGTCGCCATGCCATTGCTGCTACCGACGAATATTTCCCCGTTTTTGCAGACCAGGATTCCGCAACCGATGTTTATGCCTGGCAGAGGCAGGGCGGTCCCTAACTCCACAACCTTGAACAAGTTTTGGTCCGGGTCGAAAAAGGTAATGCCTTTGTCGCCTGTTATCACCAATTGGTTCAGTGTCGACAACGTCAGTTCATAGCAGTAATTGCTGGCGATGAAACTGTTTTCGGTCGTATATCCGATAAACCGTTTGTTTTTCTCGTCGTAGTAGAACAGGCCGGAGCCACGGGTTCCGAGGAAGATCCGCCCTTCTTTGTCTTCGATTATTTGGGATATGGGAAATGTGCCCAATCCGTTCTCACCGGAACGGAATTGCACCTGGTCTTCTTCATTTTCGAGGTTGATCTTCCAGACGCCTTTGCCGTAGGCCTGCCACATGTATCCTTTCGAGTCGATGAGGAAGCAAGTGTTCCCGTAATATTTGCCACTCTTGAACAACAGAGATACTTTTTCCGTATCTAAATTCATTTTGAATATTCCTTTCGGTCCGGTGCAGATCAATTCGTTGTTATAGATTGTCATCTGGTTGATCCGGTCGCCGGCTATTACGGCGTAAGACGGATCTTCGAAATAGGGGTTCTTGAACCGTTTGTTTTTGATGTCGTAGATGGATAGTCCTCCGGTATGCGTTCCAATATACAGTTTGTTGCGTTCCGGGCAGTAGGCTATTGCTTTCAGGTTGTTGTGGGCGATGGAGTTGCGGTTCTCATCGGCCATGAAGTAGGTGAATTTCTTTGTTTTCCGGTCGAAGAAGTTCAGTCCGCCTCCTTCGGTGCAGATCCAGATATTATTGTCTTTGTCTTCCACCATCTTGCCGACGAAAGGATAATCCAGGCAGTCGTTCCGGGTGTTGTTGGCTGCATAGACCGTGAATATATCTGTTTCGGGGTTGAAATAATTGACGCCGCCGTAATAGGTCCCCAGCCAGATCGTGCCTTGCCTGTCTTTGTAAACGGGGAATACGGATGAATGGGCCATGCTGCCGGGCAAAGGGTTGTGGGCATAAACCTCGAACTGGTTGCTGATCGGATTGTATTTGTTCAGCCCGGTGAAGGTCCCGAACCAGATGTTCCCGAAGTTGTCTTCCACGAAATCCCGGACCTGGTTGCTTGATATGTTGTTGGGGTTGGACGGGTCGTAGCGGTAGCGGGTGAAATTGCCGTGCACGTCCCTCTTGTACATGCCGTTCATGCGGATGGATATCCAGAGATTATATTTGGAGTCTTCATACAGGTCGTAAATGTCTTCGCCTATGATCATGCAGGTGAGGGATTTGTCGTCATTCATCCTGAAGAGCCCTTCTGTAGTGCCGATCCAGTACCGGCCGCCGGAATCTTCCAGCAAACAGGTCGCATGTTGATTCCGGCTTTCTAACTTCGTGACGAAATCGAAATCGTTCTTATCCGGATTCCAGGTGAATACGGAGTCGGCTATTCCTACCCAGATGGTCCCTTTGATAGAAGCGACGGTATATACGTTTGATTCCCGCAGGCAGGAGAATTTCTGTGTCCGGATGTCATAGCGGATCAGGGAATAGTCGGAGTCAAAGAATACATTTCCCTCTTTGTCGCCGGCAATGAAATGCGTCTGGTTACCGATCGGGTTGGCATTCTGGCGATGGTATTCGGACGGTTTGTACACCGTGGTCTGAATCCCGTCGTATATGCTGATGCCCTCTTCCGTCCCGAACCACATTCTTCCTAAATTATCCTGGTAGATGGCCATGACGGAAAGCTGTGACAGACCTTCCTGCATGCCTATATGTTTGAAATATATGGGATATATGCCGGAACAGAATCCTGAGAGCATAATGAATAATAAGATGATTCTTCTCATAGTATATAACATTAGCAGCTATTGTTTAAGGTGCTAAGATAAAGATATTTTTCTAATCGTTAAAGGATGTTGTGCTAAATGTTTCGTCCGGCGTCTGTATTCAGGCTGTTTTCGTTTAATCGTTAGTTCGGTTTTATGAAAATATTTTTATCTTTACGGGTACTTTGATAACAATATGATATAAACAAATACAAGTATGAGTGTTTTTGGAAAGTTTCCCCGTACGTTTTGGGTGGCCAATGTAATAGAACTGTTCGAACGATGGGCTTGGTATGGATTTTTTATGCTGTTTGCGAACTACCTGACCGGCTCGTCCGATGCCGGAGGTCTGGAGTTTACCCAGGAACAGAAAGGTTGGCTGATGGGAGTCGGGACAGGGATTCTCTATTTTCTTCCGGTCTTGACCGGCGCGATCGCCGACCGGTACGGTTACCGGAAGGTGCTGTCCCTCGCTTTTCTGATCTATGCATCGGCTTTCCTTTTGTTACCTCAGTTCTCTACTTTTACGGGTGTTTTCCTTATGTATTTGTATCTGGCGGTGGGAGCGGCGTTGTTCAAACCGGTCATATCGGCGACGGTTGCCAAAACGACCACGGATGCGACGGCTTCCATCGGTTTCGGCATCTTTTATATGATGGTGAATATCGGGGCTTTCTTCGGGCCTCTTGTCACTTTGCTTTTTAAAGGGACTTCGTCTCTGATCTTTTATGTGTCGGCCGGGATTATTTCGTTGAATTTTATCTTGTTGTTGTTCTACAAGGAACCGGGGCGTGCAGCGAACGAAAAGAATACGGGAAGCCTGTTCGAAACGTTTGCCTGTATTTTCCGGAATATGGGAAGCATCTTAAAAGACGGGAAGTTTATCGTTTTTCTTCTGATTGTGGCCGGCTTCTGGACGATGTATAACCAGTTGTTTTTTACCTTGCCGGTGTTTATATCGCAATGGGTCGATACGAGTGTTTTGTATGATTTCTTCCAGGCTCATTTCCCTTTTATCAGCCATAACTACAGTCCGGCTCCCGGTGTTATGGACCCGGAGTTTGTGACGAATATAGATGCGCTTTACATCATTTTGTTTCAGGTGATGGTTTCGAGCGTTGTCATGAAGATGAAACCTTTACGCTCCATGATGTCGGGATTCCTGGTTTGTGCGGTCGGAATGTCGTTGACGCTTGCTTTCCAGAATGTGCTGTTTACGATGGTCGCCATCCTGGTTTTCTCTTTAGGTGAAATGGCGGGATCGCCCAAGATTACGGAATATATCGGGCGGATCGCTCCGGCTGACAAGAAGGCTTTGTATATGGGCTATTCCTTTATTCCGGTCTTTTTAGGGAATGTGTTAGCCGGCATTATCTCAGGGTCGGTCTACCAGCAGATGTCGGACAAAGTGATGATCGTTCAGAAATATGTGGCAGAAAAAGGATTCCAGATCCCGGAGGGGCTTTCGAATAATGCTTATTTCGATGAGGCAGCCCGGCAATCCGGCATGAGTCCGCGGGAATTGACCGATTTCTTGTGGAACACGTATCATCCTTCACAAATCTGGATGGTGTTGATGGCGATTGGAGTCGGAGCGGCTTTCGCTTTATTTGTGTATGACAGGGTGACTTCCCGCTCCGACGGTTGATTTATGTTTTGCCTTAAGGCACGGCCGGTTCGTTCAGGTATTCAAAAGTATTGGATCGGACAACTAAAAAAGCATTATCTTTGCAGGCATGAAAAAGCAAGCCTTTATTTTTTATCCGCTTTTGTTTGTTCTCCTGTTGATGCTGTTTGCCGGCGGGCTGATTTATGGCGCTGTCTCGATTCCGGTTGAAAGTGTGGTGAATATATTGCTGGGAGAGGGGACGGAGCGGCTTGCATGGCAGAATATTGTGGTGCAGAGCCGTTTTCCCCAGGCCGTGACGGCATTGCTGGCAGGCGCTTCATTGGCTGTCAGCGGATTGTTGCTGCAGACGTTGTTCAGGAATCCGCTTGCCGGTCCATCTATCTTGGGAATCAGTGACGGGGCCAATTTGGGAGTCGCCGCGATCATGCTCTATTTCGGCGGTTCGCTGAGTATGGTAACCGATTTGCCGATCAGTGGCTACCTGGCGGTGATCATGGCTGCATTTAGTGGTGCGGCCTGTATTTTAGGATTGATTATTTATTTCTCGGCGAAGGTGAAGAATAACGTCATGTTGCTGATTATCGGTATTATGATCGGTTATCTCGCTTCATCATTGATTTCGGTGCTGAACTATTATGCTTCGACTGACAAGGTGCATGCATTTGTGATGTGGGGATTGGGGAACTTCTCCGGGGTATCCTTGCAACAGTTGCCCTATTTTGCAGGTTTTACATGTATAGGATTGCTGTTGGCGATTCTCTTGATCAAGCCTCTGAATGCACTGCTCTTAGGAGAAATGTATGCCGCCAATTTAGGAATCAAGATCAAGCGGACGCGTATTCTGATCCTGCTTTGCACGGGTTTGCTTACTGCGACCACGACTGCCTTTTGCGGTCCGATTTCCTTTATCGGGTTGGCGGTTCCGCATGTCGCCCGTCTGATGTTGGGCTCATCCAATCATAAGATGTTGGTTCCCGTTACGCTGCTGACCGGTTCTTGCATAGCATTGCTTTGTAATTTGCTGATGGTATTGCCGGGCACTCATAACATTTTGCCGTTGAATGCAGTGACTCCGATGCTTGGCGCACCTGTGATTATTTATGTGATTGTGAACCGGAAGAATATCCAATACTTTGACTGATCGACGTATGACAAGAATATTTGCAATAGAAACAAAAGGACTCGGCATCGGCTACCAGCTGAAAGGCGGTAAGCGGAAGGTGGTCCATGACGATTTGAACCTGCAGCTCGTTCCGGGCGAGGTGACCTGTCTGTTAGGGCTGAACGGTGCGGGCAAGTCGACATTGCTCCGTACGCTTTGCGGCTTCCAGCCTCCGCTCGGCGGAGAAATACGCTTGATGGGGAAACCCCTTTCCGATTATTCGCAGGCGAACTTTTCCCTGACTGTCGGTGTTGTACTGACGGAAAAAACGAATGCAGGAGGAATTACCGTATACGAACTGGTCTCGCTGGGAAGACATCCTTATACCGGCTTTTTCGGCCAGTTGAAGAAGCGGGATCGTGAAATCATCGAGCAGTCGCTCGAAGCTGCCGGAATCGCTCATAAAGCCAATAACTATGTCTCGGAACTGAGCGACGGCGAACGGCAGAAGGCTATGATTGCCAAAGCCCTCGCCCAACAGTGCCCGATTATCCTGCTGGATGAACCGACCGCCTTTCTGGATGTGACCAGCCGTATCGAGACAATGGTTTTGCTACATCGCCTGGCCGTCGATGGGCAGAAAGCCATTCTGCTTTCCACCCACGACCTGGACCTGGCTATCCAAATGGGTGATTGTCTGTGGTTGCAGGAGAAAGGGCGTCCGATGGCTTGCGGAACTCCGGAAGACTTGATTATGAGCGGGGCCTTCGAATCCTTTTTCGATAAGGAAGGAATCGTTTTCGACCCGGCTACCGGAAAGTTGAATACGGAAGCCCCCACGTCGGCTATCGGTGTGGAAGGAGACTTCCTGACTTCTTATTGGGTCGGAAATGCTCTGGTCCGTAACGGTTACCGTCCTTCGCCCGTAAAGGAAGGGCAGTTGAATATCACTTGCAAGAGCCCGCATGAACTGGTAGCGGCTTTCCCTGATGGCAGGAGAGAAAAACTCCGGACGGTGGCGGAACTGGTATCTCTTATTGGTGTATTAAGATGTGTTGATATATAACGAATTACAGTTTCCTCCTGTAGGAAACTATAGTTCCCCCTTTAGGAAACTACAGTTCCCTGCAAGGGGAACTGTAGTTTCTTGCCGGGGAAACAGAAGTTTCCCAGTTAGGAAACGGGATTTTATAAATAAAAAAACAAAAATATGGCAAACGAAATAACGTGGCGGCTGGAGCATGAAAAGATCGGCCGGTTGTTGTTGCATTATGCGATACCGGCAGTGATCGGTACGATGGTGAATGCTCTTTATAATATTGTCGACCGTATCTTTATCGGTCAGGGAGTCGGTCCGCTGGCGATGGCCGGGCTAACGCTGACGTTCCCTATCTTGTTGTTCCTCCAGGCCTTCGGGATGCTCGTCGGGGCAGGTGCTGCGACTCGTGTTTCCATCCATTTGGGACGAAAGGCGAATGAGATGGCGGAAAAAGTGTTGGGTAACGCATTGACCTTGACGTTCATCATAACGCTCGTGACGGTAGTCCCCTGCATGATCTGGATGGAAGATTTGTTGCTGGCTTTCGGGGGAAGCGAACAGACCATCCCGTACGCAAAGGACTATCTGGACATTGTGGTTCCGGGAACGCTCCTGACTTCTCTAAGTTTTGGCTTCAACGCGGTTATGCGGGCTTCCGGTTATCCGAAGAAGGCGATGTTCACCATGCTGATCGGAGCGGTAACCAATGTGGTACTCGATCCGATTTTTATCTTCTGGCTGGATATGGGAATTAAAGGAGCTGCCATTGCGACGATCCTCTCGATGCTGCTCTGTACTCTTTTCGTGATGAACCATTTTGTCCAGAAAGACAGTATTGTCCGTTTCCATAAAGGGACGTTCAAGTTAGAAAAACATGTGGTCTGGAATATCCTGACGATCGGCGTCTCGCCCTTTGCGATGCAGTTGGCAGGCAGCTTGGTGGTCGTGATCCAGAACTACGCGCTCAAACAACACGGAGGAGACTTGGCATTGGGGGCGAACGGCATTATCACCAGTGTCGGGATGCTTTTGGTGATGCTGATTATCGGGATCGCGCAGGGGATGCAGCCGATTGTCGGTTTCAACTTCGGGGCAAAGAAATATCAGCGCGTCCAGGAGACGTTGCGTCTGGTAATCATAACCGCTACCATTATCATGGGAATCGGCTGCTTCTGCAGTGTGGCGTTTCCGAAACTGATAGCCCGTGCCTTTACGAACGATCCGGCCCTGTTGGATGTGACGGCAAACGGTCTGCGGATCAGCTTGCTGGTGTTTGTGGTCGTAGGTTCGCAGATTTCGATCAGCCAGTTTTTCCAGAGTATCGGGATCGCCTGGAAGGCCATGTTTTTGAGTCTAAGCCGCCAAGTGCTGTTCCTGATACCGGCGATGTTGCTGTTCTCCCGTTTTTGGGGATTGGACGGTGTCTGGTATGCCGCTCCCTTCTCTGATTTTGTTGCGGCTGTAACTGCCTGGCTCTTTTTGTGGTATCATGTTAAAAACATGAAAAGTAAGAATTCGGATTGAACTTTTTACTATCTTGATTGTCTACTATATGAAAATAGATTGATTAGGTTTCAACTAAAAGAATGAGAAGTATGAAAAGAGTATTATTATTACTGGCTGTTCTGCTTTTTAGCGCAGGAACAATGATGGCCCAGCAGGATAAAGCTGCCGAGAAGGCCGCAAAGAAAGCAGAAAAAGAAGCAAAGAAAGCTGCCGAGGCAGCTGAACAGATGGCCTTGTTCGAGCAAGGCGTGCAAGCGCTGAAAGAGAAAGATTTTGTATTGGAGGCCGAACGTGTCGAGTTTAAGCGTGGGCAATTCGTCTATGTGACTCCAAGCACGAACTTCGTTTCCATGAATGGCGACCGGGCTACTATCCAGTTGGCTTTCAATACTGCCGCTGCCGGCCCGAACGGGATCGGAGGCATCACGGTCGACGGCAGTGCTTCGAATATAGAGATGAAAACAGACAAAAAAGGAAATGTTACATTCAGTATGATGGTACAAGGTGTTGCAGTCTCCGCCAATGTGACAATCCGCATGGTGAAGGGCACGAACAAATGTACGGCAACTGTGAGCCCGAACTTCAACAGCAACCGTATTTCGTTTACCGGTTACCTGTATCCTTCGGATCAGTCCAATGTGTTTAAGGGGCGTGCCATCTGACGTGTAGATTCTTTTGTTCAGGAAAAGCTGCTTTCGGAAAGGGAAGCAGCTTTTTTTATGCAACGTATTTTATATCTTTGTTCTCTAAAATATCATAAACATAAAAGTCATGCAATTAGCAATAGATCAGAAAGACATAGATAAGTTCCTGATGGTGGGTGACAAGGTGCTTATCAAGCCGAAGAACCCGCAGAGTCAGACAAAATCCGGATTGTACCTGCCGCCTACCGTCCAGCAGGAGAAGATCCAAAGCGGCTATATCATCAAGGTAGGCCCCGGCTTCCCGCTTCCTTCCCAGAGTGAGGAACACGAAGTATGGGAAAAGAAGAAAGAAGGCGAGGTCCATTATCTCCCTTTGCAGGCGCACGAAGGCGATCTGGCTGTGTTTTTGCAGAATGCGGCCTACGAGATCAACTTTAATGAAGAGAAGTTCCTGATCGTTCCCCATTCGGCTATTTTGATGTTGGTTCGCGACGAAGGTTTGTTCGAATAACTCCTTTTTGTTTGGCAAAATACTGTGCTATCCAGTTTTTTGATGTATTTTTGCAACCAAATCAACAAGACTAACTATCAATAGTAGCGATTATAATGAATAAAATTGTAAGTAAAGAACATTTCTCTGCCAACGTAGTGAAACTGGAAGTGGAAGCACCTTTGATTGCCCGCTCCCGTAAGGCAGGCCACTTTGTTATCGTGAAGGTGGGTGAGAAGGGCGAACGTATTCCCCTGACCATTGCCGGAGCTGATACCACGAAAGGAACCATCACACTCGTGATCCAGGCTGTAGGCGGTTCGTCGAAGAAGATATGCGAACTGAATGTAGGCGATTATATTACCGACCTGGTCGGCCCGTTGGGACAAGCCACCCATATCGAGAAGGTCGGTACGGTCGTATGTGCCGGCGGCGGTGTCGGAGTGGCTCCTTTATTGCCGATCGTGGAGGCTTTCCATAAGGCGGGCAACCGTGTGATCGTAGTGCTGGCCGCCCGTACAAAAGACCTGGTGATCCTGGAAGAACAGATGCGTGCCAACTCCGATGAGGTGATCGTGATGACAGACGACGGTTCTTACGGTACGAAAGGTTTGGTGACGAATGGCGTGGAAAGTGTGATTAACCGCGAAAAGGTGGATCTCTGCGTTACGATCGGCCCGGCCATCATGATGAAATTCGTCTCTGCCCTGACGAAGAAATATGAGATCCCGACAGTCGCCTCCCTGAACACGATCATGGTGGACGGAACCGGAATGTGCGGCGCTTGCCGTATTACGGTCGGAGGGAAGACGAAGTTCGTTTGTGTGGACGGGCCGGAGTTCGATGCCCACCAGGTAGACTTCGATGAGATGTTGATGCGCCTCGGTGCTTATAAAGATATTGAAAAGAAATAACGAAACCACAGTAAACAAATGACAACAGAAGAACTGATCGCTGCCCGTCGTGCCGAACCGTGGAGAGAAGCACTGCGTAAAAGCAAAAAGAATAAAGAACGCACGGATATTCCCCGTGTGGAAATGAATGAACTGGATGCGGAATACCGCAGCCATACCCGCCTCGAAGAGGTGAACCTCGGATTGACGAAAGAGCAGGCCATGCAGGAAGCCCAGCGTTGTCTGGATTGTCCGAATCCGACCTGTATGCAAGGATGTCCGGTAAGTATCAATATCCCGACTTTCGTGAAGAATATCGAGCGGGGCGAGTTTCTGGAAGCGGCCAAAGTGCTGAAGGAAACAAGCGCGTTGCCGGCTGTCTGCGGCCGTGTATGCCCGCAGGAAAAGCAGTGCGAGAGCAAATGTATTCATCTGAAGATGGGTAAACCGGCTGTCGCTATCGGTTACCTGGAACGTTTTGCCGCCGATTACGAACGGGAAAGCGGAAATATTTCCGTTCCGGAAGTGGCGGAGAAGAACGGCATTAAGATTGCCGTTGTCGGTTCCGGTCCCGCCGGCCTCTCTTTTGCCGGCGATATGGCAAAGCGTGGCTATGACGTGACGGTGTTTGAAGCCTTGCACGAGATCGGCGGCGTATTGAAATACGGTATTCCCGAATTCCGTCTGCCGAATAAGATCGTGGATGTCGAAATAGAAGGTCTCCGCAAGATGGGGGTGAAGTTCCTGACGAACTGCATTATCGGAAAGACCATCAGCTATGAAGACCTGCATGCCGATGGCTTCAAAGGTATCTTTGCCGCCAGTGGCGCCGGACTTCCTAACTTTATGAATATTCCGGGCGAGAACCTGATCGGGGTGATGTCGTCCAACGAATACCTGACGCGTGTCAACCTGATGGATGCTGCCAATCCGGAGAGCGATACGCCTGTCTTGCAGGGTAAGAAGGTGGCTGTCATCGGTGGTGGCAATACGGCGATGGACTCGGTTCGTACGGCACGCCGCTTGGGCGCCGAACGTGCCATGATCGTCTACCGCCGCAGCGAAGAAGAAATGCCTGCCCGGCTGGAGGAAGTGAAACATGCCAAAGAGGAAGGCGTGGAGTTCATGACGTTGCATAATCCGGTCGAATATCTTGGTGACGAACGGGGCCGTGTCAAACAGATGCGCTTGCAGAAGATGGAATTAGGCGAACCGGATGCTTCCGGACGTCGTCGTCCTGTGCCCGTCGAAGGAGCTATCGAAACGATCGATGTGGACGAAGTGATCGTCAGCGTCGGCGTTTCCCCCAATCCGCTTATCCCGCGTGCTTTCCAGGGATTGGAAGTAAGCAAGAAGGGAACGATCGTGGTTAATGAAGAAAATATGCGCTCTACCTTACCCGATGTATATGCCGGTGGCGACATTGTCCGTGGCGGCGCAACCGTAATCCTGGCAATGGGTGATGGCCGTAAGGCTGCTGCTGCGATGGATGAGGCTTTTAGGGGATAACTTAGAGTCTTTGTATGATAAAAAAAGGGGCTGTCCAAAAAGTGTGACAGCCCCTTTTGCTATTGTTTATTTCGGTAAAAAGTAGTATCTTACCGTTGCAAAAAAACAAACATTATAGCAATGGCTAAGATAGTATTTAAAGAGTTAACATCCAACCAAAATGTACTTTTTCCGGTTAGTTTATCGGAAAAGATAGCTCCCAATCATCCCG
>NZ_JACOOJ010000045.1 GCF_014287585.1 Parabacteroides hominis
ACAAGCCTTTCGGGACAATTAAGCAGAGGTGACAAGCGAGCCAGGGTAACTGAAATAGTATTGACAAGTGAAGTCGTTTAACTACCCAAAAAATGACAAGTGATTTTAGGAATAGACATAAACAACGCATCAGCCTCTCTAAAGCTATGCATTAGGTGGCGTAACCCATAGCATTAGCCCTCGTAAAGCATAGCTTTATGTTTTTCCGGATCGAGTCGTGTGAAAACAAGCCGTTTCTTTTGCATCCGGGAAAAATTAAAAAAGCAGTGAAAAAAAAGCTATTATTGATTATCAGCTGTTTATGGTGAGAGGTGACAGATGAAATCCTGTTTTGGTAAAAGTTTATGGAAAATGAATTAAAAAACGCCGCCTTTAAGGTGACGTTTTTTAATTCAAACTCAGAAAAGTTTTACAGAATAGCCTTTTCATCTGTCATCTGTCACCCGTAATAGGGGAGATGGCGCCGTGCCTTGCGTGTGCCTTCCACCAGATCAATTGGCATATTATCCAATTAGCTCGCCATTTACGGTTCAAATCTTCTTAGATTACCCTCTAAATCCCCCTGGCTATTTTATTTAATTAGGGTTCACACTGCATTGGAAACTCTATATATCAGCATGTTACTGTGAACCCTGTGAATGCAAGATAAAAAAAGGCAGGATTGATCGATAGGATTGACTGATCGTAAACCGGTTTCACAGCCTTCACAACAAATCGCTGGCCATTAGCCTTTTACCGCCGTGAACCCTGTTTTCTGTTTTTGTCATATAAGGGATCGGATTGGTTCCTGTCCCGTAAAATATAGGTTATAGGCTAAAAAATACAGCCTTTAGCCTGTCCGGGAAAAGCCTGTAGGGCAGCAGGAAAAAGGTAGGCATCTATCCGGCAACCGATGCCGGCCTTTTCGGGAAGCGACAGGCATCTATAGGAACAACTTCACATACGAGGTTTGAGTCTGATAGACGCCGATTAAAATAAATAAACAGGATTTCTTGACGCGGATTTCGCGGATAACGCTGATTAAACACCTGATACATATTTCTTATCCGTGTTATTCGCGAAATCCGCGTCAAAATTATATTTGCGTCTATCAGACTCCTTACAAATGCGCTTTTTCCCTCAAAAGTATTATATCGGCTACTCTTCAATCTCCATCTCATCCAATAAATATCCTGCTCCGGCATATTTGTCCATAATGAAGAGGACATACCGGATGTCGACGATGATGCTGCGCTGGTAATCGGGAAGATATTGGATGTCGCCACCGACTCCTTCCCAGTTGCGGTCGAAATTGATGCCGATCAGTTCGCCGTTCGCGTTCATCACAGGGCTACCGGAGTTTCCACCGGTCGAATGGGTAGTCGCACTGAACGCAACAGGCATTTTCCCGTTGGGAGCCTTGTAGCGTCCGAAGTCTTTGGCGGCATACAGTTCTTTCAGGCGGGCGGGCACTACAAATTCCCAATTAGTGGAATCTTCTTTTTCCATCACGCCGTCGAGTGTTGTCTGGTGGCCATAGTAGTCGCAGTCACGCGGGCTGTACCCTTTTACTTGTCCGTAGGTGAGGCGCAGGGTAAAGTTGGCATCGGGGAAATTGGCACGATCGCCGTACATGGCCAGCAGACCTTTTACATAACTACGGTGAGCCATTGCATACCCATCCTCAAACTCTTTTAACGCATTCTTCAGATTGGTCTCTTCCGCACGGACAGACTTGGCGAAAAGAATCATCGGGTCGTTTTCCAACGCTTTGGCAGACGGGCGGGAGAGGAATTTGTTGAAATTATCCTCACTGCCGAAAATAGATTCCTCGAACAGATAGTCGACGAACCGGTCCGTGTCTCCCTTGAACTTCTTGTCGATCAGTTCGAAATAGGCCGGTTGCACTTTCGGATCGACTTGGCTGCGGTATTCTTTCAGCATCACTTTGGCGATTTTCTTGTCTACGTCGGCCGAGTAATTGCTGTTGGCAAATCCATGATAAGCCCGTTCCAATAGCCGGAGCTGTTCCTGCCTGGCTTTTTTGTCTTTTCCTTCCAAGGCTTCTATAACTGCATCCGTTTGAGTCGGCACGTTCGTAAACTCAATGCCTCGCAGGATAGCTTCGTCCAGCATCCAACTGCGGAAACGCAGGTCTTTGCGGTCCGATACGATCTGTTCGAGTGCCATCAGGGCGTCGGGATAGTTCGGTTCGCACATTTTGTTGGACCAGGCGATCAGCTTGTCCTGTTCCTCCTTTTTCACTTGTTCGAAATTGCGCTTTTTGATGGCCCAGTTGCTACCGATCGCATTTTTGTAAGCATTCGTCGAGCCTGCATATTTGCTGGCATACTGAATCCGGACAGCGGGGTCTTTCAACATTTCGTCCAACATGACTTTCTGGCGCAAGTCGCGGATGTGGATGCGGACCGTGTTGTCGATATCACGACGTTCCGCCACTTCCCAGGAAGTATAATATTTATTGGTACGGCCGGGAAATCCCATCATCATGGCATAGTCGTTTTCCTGTACGCCTTTCAATGAAATCTTGAACCAGCGTTTGGGGCGAAGCGGGACATTTTTGTCGGAGTAAGGAGCGGGATTGCCGTTCGCATCGGCATAGACGCGGAAGACGGAGAAGTCGCCCGTATGGCGCGGCCACATCCAGTTGTCGGTGTCTGCGCCGAACTTCCCGATCGATGAGGGAGGAGCCCCGACCAGACGGACATCGGAATAGATTTTCTTTGTGAACATGAAATACTGGTTACCGCCATAGAACGCCTTTATCTCGACTTCCGTGCCCGGATTGTCCTGCAGGAACTTTTCTCCCGCTTTCGCTTTGGCCAGTCCGTTCAGGAATTTGGGAGAGAGGAAGTTCATGCTGTTGGGGTCGGTGTCTTTTTCCAGTTCCTTTTTCACATATTCGGTCACATCCTCAATTTTGTCGATAAACGTGACGGTCATGCCGGGGTTCGGAAGTTCCTGTTCGCGCGACATGGCCCAGAAGCCGTCTGTCAGGTAATCGTGTTCCAGCGTGCTGTGGCGTTGGATGCAACCGTAGCCGCAATGATGGTTGGTCAGGAGCAATCCTTCCGGCGAAACGATCTCGCCTGTACAGCCGCCTCCGAATATGACGACGGCATCTTTCAGGGAAGCCGAGTCGGGGCTATAGATATCGTAGTCCTGCAATTTCAGTCCTAACGCTTGCATTTCCGGGAATTTTTGTCCTTTCAGCAAAGGCAGCAACCACATGCCTTCGTCGGCTACCGCCGGTAGCGACAGGATGGCTGCCGCGAGGGGGATGATGAGTCTCTTCATTGATTTATGAATTATGATTTATGATTCTTTCCATTCTCTGTATGGATGTTTTGTCAACATCGAATTGTAGTAACGGCGGTCTCCGCTAACCTCCTGTCCGATCCATTCCGGCCGTCCAAAAGGCTCGTCCTCGGATTCCAGTTCGATTTCGGCCAGGACCAACCCCTCGTTGTCGCCGTGGAAAACGTCGACTTCCCAGGTGTGTTTCCCTGCTGGGACCAGATTGCGCACTTTGTCGATGGCGCCGGGTTCGCATAGCTTCAACAGCTCTTCCGCATCCGCCAACGGTATTTTTTGTTCGAACTCGTAGCGGCTCAACCCTTTCTCGTCCGATGCGCCCTTGATCGTGAGGAATCCTTCTTCCCCCCGGATACGCACCCGTACCGTCCGTCCGGGTTGTGAGCAGATATACCCTTGCACGATACGTTGTGCTGAGGTCACTTGTCGGCTGAAGTCGCCGGTGACTAAGAATTTTCGTTCTATTTCGAGAGACATAATGAGCTATTGTCCATTTATTTGATTGTCACCATCGTTGCCCCGAAGCCATATTCGCGAAAAGAGGCATCCTGGTAATAATGCTGTTTGTATCTTGTTTTTAGTTCTTTCTCGATAGCCTTGCGCAGCACCCCGTCGCCTTTACCGTGGATAAAGACAATTTTCTGTCCTTTGTTGGCGGCATATTTGGCGAGCACTTCATGGAATTTCTCCAACTGGTAGTTCAGCATATCCGCATTACTCAGCCCGTTGGTGTTGTCCAACAGTTCCGTGATATGCAGATCCACTTCCAGGATAGTGCTGTCGGTCGCTTTCTTCTTGACGATCGTTTGGGGAGTGCGGCGGTCTTCGCGTACCTTCTGCTGCATGGCTTCCTGCAATTCGGTAGCGGAAATCAGCAACTCTTTTTCGGGGATATCCTGTCGCACGATCGGGTAGACCATCGCATCTTCATCGAAGAAATCGTTTTCCATGAAGCAGTGTTGCTTGTAGAATTTAACCGTATCGAGATGGAGTTCTACCGAAATGGCATTCTTCAATGAATAAGGTTTGTCTTTTTTGAAAGCGATCAGCTGCACGCAGATACGTTCCAGGTCGTTCAGTTCTTCCTTGCCGAATTCTTCCAGGAAAATCTGTGTATTCGGTTCTACAATGCCGTTATAGCGGCTGACCCAGCTATTGTTTTGACGGTTCATGTAATTGAAGAACAGATAGTAATTGCTGTCATTAATGAAATAGGTCTCGTAACCGCTTCCCTGCATCACTTTGGCAGGCTCTATCGGGAGGTAAGCCAGGTAGACATTCAGCCGTTCGCCTTCTGCGGTCTCTGTTGGTACAGACGCACTGCCGTGCGTCTCTTCGGGTTCCGGTTTCTTAGGTTGCGGGACAGGCGCCTGTGTTGTGGAGGGTAGCGGTGAACGCCGGGAGCTGTGTACCTGCATCTCGCTGTCTCCTACGACTACACATTCGCGGATCAGCGCCGGCACTTCGAATCCGTCTTCATCTTCCACCAAAACCTGGTCTTTCCCTTTGAAACTACGAACGACACCTCCGCCGGTGCTGTTCAGGAAACGCACTTTGTCTCCTACTTTTATGTTACTCATAATTCGATTTACTTTTGTTATTTGCTACAAAAGTAGTAAAATTCAGTGACTAATCCGGTTTCGGCTGATTGATTTGCCAATCATGTATCGGTAATCTCAACCGAATATTATTTTGTTATCTTTATATAGGTAAAGCATTACATAATGAAACGTTAAAAAATATTACCTGTGATACTAATTCCACATACATGCACTACTAATCCGATTTTGATGGGGTGGTAGTGACATTTTGATAAAATCAAAAGTTGGATTGTATCAAAACAGACAATGGCGGGGTTATCTCATTAGGTAGAGAATCGGATATTTACGAAAGATAAGAAGTGCACAGTAAAGTGCCAATAAATTTGTACTTTTGCAATCCGGTTCGATTAAAAAGGACCTGTAATAGTAAAAGTCATGACAACAAAGACGCAACAGATACGCATCGAAGATTTTGATTATCCGCTGCCTGACGAGCGGATCGCCAAATTCCCGTTACCCAAACGGGATGAATCGAAACTCTTATTATATAAGGAAGGAAAAGTCAGCGAAAGTATATTCAAGCATATTACGGATTACCTGCCGGAAGGGGCCCTGATGGTATTCAATAATACGCGGGTGATCCAGGCGCGTCTTCTGTTTCAGAAAGAGACAGGTGCGAAGATCGAGATTTTCTGCCTGGAACCGGTCGAGCCGCATGATTATGCATTGGTTTTCCAACAGACCGGACGTTGTCGATGGACTTGCTTAGTCGGCAACCTGAAGAAATGGAAAGAAGGACTTTTGAAGAAGGAGGTGCAGCTCGGTGGCGAGACCGTCATACTGAAAGCGGAAAAATTGCAGACCTGCGGGGACAGCCATCTCATCGAGTTTACATGGGATCACCCGACTTGCACGTTTGCCGACCTGTTGGATGCGGCGGGCGTATTGCCGATTCCTCCCTATTTGAACCGCGAAACCGAGAAAAGCGATCTGCAGACCTACCAGACGGTTTACTCCAAAATAAAAGGTTCGGTGGCCGCGCCGACAGCCGGTTTGCATTTTACGCCGGAAGTCCTGGCCGCTATCGATGCGCAAGGGATCGGACGGGAAGAACTGACGCTCCACGTCGGAGCCGGGACGTTCAAACCCGTGAAAAGCGAGACGATCGAAGGGCATGAGATGCATACCGAATTTATTTCGGTGCGCCGGAGTTCGATCGAACGGATCAAGAATAACCTCGGTAAGATTATTGCGGTCGGCACGACTTCGGTCCGTACGCTTGAAAGCCTCTATTATATGGGTGTCACGCTGGCCTCGAATCCGGATGCCACTGCCGAGGAACTGATCGTCAAGCAGTGGATGCCTTACGAAGAGACGAATAACAGGTTGACGGCTGATGAAGCGTTGCAAAATATCCTGGATTATCTGGATCGGCACGAGGCGGACAAGTTAGTGACGGCTACCCGGATCATTATCGCTCCGGGCTATGAATTTAAAATCGTGCGCGGTATTGTGACCAATTTCCATCAGCCGAAAAGCACGTTGCTGTTGCTGATATCCGCCTTTGTGAAAGGGGATTGGAAAAATATTTATGATTATGCCTTGGGGCATGATTTCCGTTTTTTGAGTTACGGGGACAGTTCGCTGTTGCTGTAATGCCCATACAATAAATAGTACATAATCCTGTTTATATAAAACATAGATTATAGCAAATGAGACAATTTACCCCATATTTGTTCCTGTTGTTGGCTGCGTCTTTTCTGTATTCCTGTAAATCAGCGAAACTGAGCGACGCGGAAGAAAAGCAGCGTATTGGCGAATATTTTGAAGCGGCGGCCATTTACAGGAAAGTATATACGAAGACTCCTCCTGCCAAGCGAGACTTGCGTGGATATATCGCTTTCAGGATGGCGGAATGCAACCGTTTGATCAACAATACGCCGCGTGCGACCAGCGCTTATATGAACGCGCTCAGGTATAAATATCCGGACAGTATCGTGAATCTTCGCCTGGGGCAGATGTACCAGAAGAGCGGACGTTATGGGGAGGCAATCAAATATTACAACGACTACCTGCTGGCGGAACCGGGCAGCGTGTTGGCCTTTAATGGTGTGACTGGCTCGGAGGAGGCCGTAAAATGGAAACAGGCGCCGACCCGCTATACGGTGAAGAGGATGGATAAGTTTAACTCCCGTCGTTCCGAATTCAGCCCGATGCTGTATGGCGAAAAGTACGACCAGTTGTATTTCGCTTCCACCCGTACGCCTAAAGGAGCCGGAAAAGATAAGGAAGAGACCAACAGCGCGATCACCGGGCAGCGGAATAATGATTTCTTCTTGGTGAAACAGGATGAAAATGGAGCTTGGCTGGCTCCGGTTGAACTGGAAGACGAGGTGAATACCGAGTTCGACGAGGGAACGCCTTCTTTCTCCAAAGACGGGAATACGATGTACTACACCTATTGCGCGCAAGACCCGGAAGGACCGCGAACTTCTGAAATTTATATATCTTCCCGTAGCAGTGCCAAATGGGGAAAAGGAACCAGGGCGAATATCGTAAAAGATTCGGTGACGGCTCTCGGGCATCCTTCGATATCGCCGGATGGCAAGTATCTGTATTTTGTATCGGATGCCGTAGGCGGCTATGGAGGCAAGGATCTGTTTCGGGCGCGTGTTATGGGGAGCGACTTTGGTCCGATGGAAAATCTGGGACCGGATATCAACACGCCAGGCGATGAAATGTTTCCTTACGTGCGGGATTCCGTAACACTCTATTTTGCTTCCGACGGGCATCCGGGAATGGGAGGGCTGGATCTTTTCAAAGCGACTTTGGACAGTACGGGCAAGTGGAACGTCGAGAATATGAAAGCGCCGATCAACTCTGCCGGCGATGATTTCGGTATCACGTTTGCCGGAAATAAGGAAAGCGGCTTTTTTAGTTCCAACCGCAATGATGTGCGTGGATATGACCATTTGTATTCTTTCGAATTGCCGGTTATCACCATCTTTATCGAAGGTATCGTGTCCGATGTGGACGAGAACCCGATAGAAGATGCAACGGTCCGTATTGTCGGCAGGGACGGCCTGAACGAAAAAGTGTTGGCAAAGAAAGACGGTAAGTACAGGGTTGAACTGGAACGTGATATCCGCTATGTGATGATGGCAAGCGCACGTGGATATTTGAATCAGAATTTTGAGTTGAAAACAGGGCCGGAGGAGAAGAACGAAACATATATCGTGGACTTTTTCCTTTCCCCGATCAGTAAACCTGTCGTGATTGAAAATATTTTCTATGATTTTGACAAGGCGACTTTGCGTCCGGAATCAAAGAAGGCGTTGGACGAAATGATCAAGATGCTGAACGACAATCCGAACGTCACGATCGAGTTGGGAGCGCATACCGACCGGAAAGGCTCGGAACAGTACAACGAACGGTTGGCGCAGCGGCGGGCGCAGTCGGTTGTCGACTATCTGATTGCCGGAGGAATCGCTCAAGACCGGCTTGAGGCTAAAGGATATGGTGAAAGCGTTCCCAAAACAATCAATAAGAAGATGGCCAAGAATTATGATTTCCTGAATGAAGGAGATGTCCTGACCGAAGAATTTATTGAAAAACTGACTCCAGAACAGCAGGAGATTGCGGATCAGATAAACCGTCGCACGGAATTTAAAGTTTTGCGGACGAACTATAATTTATTTTGATTTATCGATAAGGTAAAAAGATATAAGGTACCTCGAATTTGAACCTGTAGCCCGTAAGAGGTTATCTATAGAACACCGGCATTTTTTTCTGAATGAGCCCGCCGGTTTTCGGATAACCTCTTACTTTTATGGATAAGACCGTTAATTATTTGTTTCACCGGTCTTTTAATTGCTGATAAATCATATCTTTGCAAGGAATAAAAAAACAAGATACTATGAGGATAAGAATATTTTGCCTATTATTTTTCACATTGATCTTTAGCGCCTGCAACGGCCAGCAGACGAAGAAAACAGAAACAGGAAACACGAAAGAACGTACTTTTCAAATGGTTTCTGTCCCCAGTGTCATAACGGAGCCGGAAGAACGCGCCGCTTACTTGGTAAAACATTATTGGGATAAGTTCGATTTTACGGACACCACCTTGATCCATCTCCCGGAAATTACGGAGCAGGCGACTTCCAATTATATCGATATGATGAAATATGTCCCGGCAGAAGTAGCCTCTTCTTCTATCAAGGATATGATGAATAAAGCGTCAGCCGACAGTACGATGTTTGCCTGTTTTGCCGGTTTGTATGAAAAGTATCTCTATGATCCGAATTCTCCCATGCGGGATGAGTCTTTGTATATTTATGTACTGGAAGCGGTTTTGGAAGCTCCGGTCCTGGATGAGGTCAGTAAAATACGTCCGGCTCATTTGCTCGAATTGGCTCTTAAAAACAGGGTGGGAGAACCGGCAACAGATTTCACGTACACGCTGGCGGACGGTAAGAAAGGAACTTTGTATCATACGAAAGCCGATTATCTGCTCTTGTTTTTCTATAATCCGGATTGCCATGCCTGTAAGGAAATTACGGACCAGCTTGCTGCTTCGCCGCTTGTGACGGAGTGGACCAAGAATAACAAGCTTAAAATCCTGGCCGTTTATCCGGATGAGGATTTAGAGGCCTGGAAAAACCATATTTCTTATATGCCTGCAGGCTGGATCAATTCTTATGACAGTACGGTGAGCCTGAAAAATGATGAAATTTATGATCTGAAGGCAATACCGACCCTTTACCTGTTAGACAAGGATAAGAAAGTTGTATTGAAGGATGTGACATTCAATCAGGTAGAGTATTATTTAAGACGGGAACAAACTGTTAATCACCTTTAAACAGGCGATTTGCAGGTTAAAATAATGCTAAAAACTTAAATATTCTGCCGTAGAACTATGCTGAATAACATAAAACGTGTATATTTGCACTGTGTTTTTCATGGTATTAGATTTAAGGTTAGCAATGAAGATTGGTTGTCGTGATGACAACCTTTTCTTTTTTTAGGCCGTTTGTGTTTTTCTTTCCTTTCGAAAGTTTTTAAGATTCCGAAATAATATTACTTTTGTGTATTGACTAAAAAACTAAATAGTGTGGATACAAGAATAAAACTACGGGTGCAAGGTTTAACGAACAGCCAGATACAGTCAGGCGCTTATGCCTTGATTCTGGCGGAAGAAGATGGCGTTCGCCGCATACCTATCATTGTCGGAACGTCGGAAGCCCAGTCAATCGCGATCGCTTTGGAACGCATCACGCCTCCTCGCCCTTTGACGCATGATTTGTTTGTAACCTTTGCACAGGCATTTAGTGTTCGTTTGTGTGAAGTTTTCATCTATAAGTTTGAAGATGGCGTGTTTTATTCCGAACTGCTTTTTGAGGATGGAATCAGACAGATTCGCCTGGATTCACGTACTTCCGATGCTATCGCCATCGCTTTGCGTGTGAAATGCGATATCTATACGACACCTGAGATCGTCCGCGGGTGTGGAGTCGTGCTTGAAGAAGATGCCGCAGAAGAGAAAGACAAGGATGATGACGATTCTATTCTGGCTCTGGAACCGGAGGAAATACACGATGATGCCAAGTTGAAAAAATGGCTTTCTCTTTTGGATGCCGATGAATTGTCGGATCGTTTGGACGAAGCGATCGCCGATGAGAACTACGAGTATGCAAAGATGTACAAGGATGAAATCCGGCGTCGTGAAGAGGAGGGCGGGTCCAAATGATAGAACAACAACTTGGTTTTAGCCTTGAGTCTTTTCTACGTGGTATCTTAGGGATTGCTACGGTTTTGGGGGTTGCTTACCTGATGAGCTACGACCGGAAACGGGTCGATTGGAAACTGGTGGGGGGCGGATTGTTTATGCAGCTTGTCTTTGCCCTTGCCGTATTGTATGTTCCGGTAGTCGGGATTGTCCTGGAATGGATGGGAAAGGCTTTTATCAAGTTGATGGATTTTACCCAGTCCGGGGTCGCTTTTCTTTTGGGGCCGTTGGTAACCAAAAGTGAAGGGTTTATCTTTTTGTTGAACTCGCTTCCTGTGGTGATTTTCTTCTCTGCCCTGGTTTCTCTGTTTTATTACTGGGGGATTATCCAGCGCGTAGTGGGAGGGTTTTCCTGGGTGCTACGGCGTTTCATGAATATTTCCGGAGCCGAAGGATTGGTTACGTCAGGCAATGTGTTTATGGGAATGACGGAATCGCCTGTTTTGATTAAGAATTATCTGCCGGCGATGAACCGGTCGGAAATATTCCTGGTTATGGTTTCCGGGATGGGGACGATAGCCGGAACGGTGATGGGAACTTATATCGGCATGTTAGCGGGAGGTGATCCCGTGTCGAGGGTCTTGTTTGCAAAGCATTTGCTTTCGGCATCGCTGATGGCTGCTCCGGGCTCTATTGTCCTGGCTAAAATCCTTTGTCCGCAAACGGAAAAGGCAGACGACCGCTTGGTGAAGATGGAGAAGATCGGACAGCATTCCACTGCATTGGATGCGTTGGCTGCCGGAACGTCGACCGGTGTACGCCTGATGGTGAATATCGCGGCGATGTTGCTTGTGTTCATAGCGATGGTCGCTCTTGCCAATTATATCCTGGAGGGTGTGATCGGACGCTATACCGGGCTGAATGACTGGATCGTTTCTGTTACGGACGGGAAGGCTCAGGGATTGACGTTCCAGTTTATATTGGGAGTGATCCTATCTCCTTTTATGTGGTTGATCGGAGTTCCTTATCAGGATGTGATGCTGGTCGGTTCCTTGTTGGGACAGAAAACCATTTTGAATGAGTTTGTGGCTTATTTCCAGCTACAGGAATGGAAGGATGCCGGTTTGTTTATGTATCAGAAATCCATTTTAATGTCTACCTATATCTTGTGTGGTTTTGCTAATATCTCGTCTATCGGTATCTTGCTGGGAGGAATGGGCGTGCTGGCTCCCGAAAAGAGGGAACTGATCACTCGTTTCGGTTTTCCGGCTATGATTGGCGGTGCGTTGGTATCGGTACTTTCGGCTACGATAATAGGCATGATACTTGGATAATTGAAAAGTGAGAATTGATAATTGAAAATTTGAGATGCAGATATTTTATACGCCGGATATAGCCGTGAATCCGGAGCTTCCGGAAGAAGAGGCCGGGCATTGTATTCGTGTACTCAGGCTGGCTGAAGGCGACGAAATTTTATTGACGGATGGCAAAGGTTCCTTTTTTAAAGCGTCAATCAATCGTGCCCATCCTAAACATTGCGAAGTGAATATTCTGGAAAAGTGGGAACAGCCTGCTTTATGGAACTTCAATCTTCATATAGCAGTGGCTCCGACCAAGAATATGGATCGTATGGAATGGTTTGCGGAGAAAGCGACCGAGATCGGCATCGATGCCATCACTTGCCTGAACTGCCGTTTTTCCGAACGGAAGGAGATTAAACCTGCCCGCTTGGAAAAGATCTTGGTCAGCGCAATGAAGCAATCACAGAAAGCAACCTTGCCGGAACTAAACGGAATGACCGATTTCCGTACGTTCGTCAGTCAGCCTTTTGACGGTCGTAAGTTTATAGCCCATTGCGAAGAAGGTGTAAAACCTCTTTTGAAACAAACGTATCATCCGGGAGAAAACGCACTCGTCCTGATCGGTCCTGAAGGAGATTTCAGCCCCGAAGAAATAGCGCTTGCCCTAAAATATGGATTCGAACCCATTTCATTAGGCGAAAGCCGTTTGCGTACGGAAACGGCGGCATTGGTCGCTTGCCATACGATACATGTGTTGAATCAGTAATAAGAAACACAATGACTGAAAAAGAAAAATGCTGTCTCGGCCAACTATACGATGCTAATTATGATCCGGAAATATTGGCGGATCGTGAGCGTGCAAAAGAATTGCTTTATGATTATAACCGCTTGCGTCCTTCAGAGCAGGCAGGACGGATGGAACTTTTGAAAAAACTTTTGGGGAAGACCGGGGAGAACCTGATCATCGAACCTCCTTTCGCCTGCGACTACGGGTATAACATAGAAGTAGGGGAGAACTTTTATGCGAATGTCAATCTGGTTATACTGGACGGGGCAAAGGTCCGTATAGGAGATAATGCTTTTATTGCACCCAATGTCGGTATTTATACAGCAGGACATCCTTTGGACGCATCCGATCGCAACAAGGGATTGGAATATGCTTACCCGATCACGATCGGGGATAATGTATGGATCGGTGCCGGAGTGATCATTCTTCCTGGTGTTACAATCGGTGATAATGTGGTAATCGGAGCCGGTAGCGTGGTGACAAAAGATATTCCAGCCTATTCGCTCGCCGTAGGTAATCCTTGCCGGGTGATCAGGAAGATCGGATAAAACATAATAAGTCTTTACTAAGCAAGCCGGAATCTGCTTAATAAGTAGAGGGGGTGTCTGCTTAATAAGTAGCCAGGTGTCTGCTTATTAAGTAGATTTTTGTCTGTTTATCGAGTAGTCGGAGCACGCTTCATAAGTGATTTTCAAGTGTATCACCTCCGGTGAAACGACCAACAACGCGATGGCCTCTTGGAAAAGGCTGAAGCTTTCGCACGAGGAGTGCTTGAATCACTTTAAGCACTTACGGGAATAACGGCTTGCAAGAGAGAGTCCAAATTGCAAGGTTGAAAAGCCAATCTCCTAAGTAGCCAAAATAGTAAGATAAAGATAAAACTCCCCGAATTGGAAAATACCGGTTTGGGGAGTTTTATTTTTGTTCACATCCCTTTAGTGTTAAGAGAAAATCATTATCTTTGTGTCGTTCCCACGCCGATTATAGGGGTGGGAGCAGACATATATTTGAAAGGCGTTTATTGACGTCTTGTCTTCTTCGTTCCAAACTTCGCAACTTTAGAACTAAAAGAGGAGACAGGGCAGCGGTAGATGTCTGCGTAGGTTGTATCGTAATGTTTCATGTGCTTGGAATAGGCGCATGGATTGGTTGCATACATATCGGCGTGGGCTTCAACGTTGCTTATCCTCTTTTAGTAGGCAATGCGAAGGCCTGGAACGTGGGATAAGTGACAGACGAATCCCGCGCTTTTTTTGTATATGCTGGTTTAGAAAAAGGAAGAACTTATTTATTAACCTTTTAAATATAAATCAGATGAATACAAAAAGTATTTTTCTTCTCTGTATGTGGCTTTTCGCTACATGTTTTTTGCAGGCACAAGACAAGATGCCGCAAGCCATCAGCTACCAAGCCATTGCCCGCGATGCACAGGGCAAAGTGGTGAGTGAGAAAACAATCGGCGTGAAGGTCGAAATCCTGAAAGGATCGGCAGATGGAAGTGTCGTTTTCTCGGAAACGCATACACCGACCAGTAGCAAGACAGGAACGGTCAATCTCTTGATCGGACAGGGGATAGCTGGAAGTGGAACGTTCGCATCCATTGATTGGGGAAGTGACACCTATTTCCTGCAATTAAGTATGGACTTGGCGGGTGGAAGCAATTATGTAAAGGTTTCAACCACGCAGATGTTACCGGTTCCGTATGCGTTGTATGCGGCAAAGGCTGGCGAGGTTGAGAATGGCGAAGGGGAAAATAATGCGCCTAAATTTACATTCGTTACAACGGATATTGATAATACAGACGACGATCTTTATTGTATACTTTCAGGAGAGCTGTATAAAAAAGGTTATGAATATCCTGAAGGTACGCTTTCTGTGTATGATTATATTAATCTGGAATGTACTATTCTATATTTGGACGGTCAAGACCAAGAGTTGATGATTTCCATAGATGGTTTATCAGACGATGATGCAGCGATTGGTAGGTCGAGTTGTGCAGGTAGGATGTTTGATTATCACTATGAGAATGTCGCAGACGGGAATTATAAACTGGTTGTGCGCAATAAGAGCGGCAATGTTATAAAAGAATATCCTTTTACATTTACAGCGCGAAGGAGTTTGTGATTTAATTATTAACCTTTTAAATATAAATCAGATGAATACAAAAAGTATTTTTCTTCTCTGTATGTGGCTTTTCGCTACATGTTTTTTGCAGGCACAAGACAAGATGCCGCAAGCCATCAGCTACCAAGCCGTTGCCCGCGATGCACAGGGCAAAGTGGTGAGTGAGAAAACAATCGGCGTGAAGGTCGAAATCCTGAAAGGATCGGCAGATGGAAGTGTCGTTTTCTCGGAAACGCATACACCGACCAGTAGCAAGACAGGAACGGTCAATCTCTTGATCGGACAGGGTACAGCTGGAAGTGGAACGTTCGCTTCGATCAATTGGGGAGCAGACACTTATTTTCTTCAATTAAGTATGGACTTGGCGGGTGGAAGCAATTATGAAAAAGTTTCGACTACACAGATGTTACCGGTACCGTATGCGTTGTATGCTTCCAGAGCCGGAACGGTTGAAAATGGAGGAGGTACAACTGACCCGGACGGAAAGGTCCCTTTTTTGATATATGCGGTCGATAGTGGGAAACATATATATGAAATGATTAGTGGTGAAGTGAAAGCCTATATAAATGATTATAGTAATACCGCTTGTCTTTCTTTAGAAGGTGGCTTCTTGTATCTGAACGGGAAAGATCAACAATTATCAATCGCTGTCGAAGGTTTACCGATTGGAACCGAAATGGACGATGAAGATGGTGGCTTAGGTCAATCTACTGTCATGGGGCGTTGTTTTGATTTTAGTTATAATTTTTCTGCTAATGCGTTACCTTATGATGGAGCTAAACTTGTTGTTCGTAATGCGTTAGGTCAGACCGTGAAAGAGTATCCGTTTAAAATTGTAAAAGATAATTAGTGTTGATATGAAATACATTTATTTATTAGCATATGCATTGTGCCCCTTTTTACTTTGCGCACAAACTCTTGATGGAGCCTTCTCTTGCCAAGGAAAAGAGGTGTTAACTGGGGGAACAAGTATTTCGGTGACAAGTATCACCGGGCAATCCTTTGAGGGGACTGAAGCTGGTGCCTCTTTGGCGTATGGGTTTATTGAAAGGGTGTCTACGGAGAACGAATATACTGACGTATTGGCATTAACATTGTCACGCGAGGAGGCTTCGTTAGCAGTAGGTGAAGAGATTGAGTTGACGGCAATCTTTTCTCCTGAAGTGGTCGATAATCCGGCGGTAAGTTGGTTTTCATCTGATCCGAAGGTTGCAACCATAAAGGATGGGACGGTTTCCGCAAAGAGTAGGGGAACAGTTGTGGTTACGGTCGTTTCGGCTTACGGAGTTTATGCGGATGAATGTAACATCACCGTTACTCAATCGGAATCTGAACCAATTCCTGTTACCGGAGTTGTTTTAGAACCGGAAGAAGTCATGTTGGAGATTGGCAGAACGCTTGAATTGGAAGCGACTGTCCTACCGCAAGACGCAGACGATAAACGGGTGGAATGGAGTTCTTCGGATGAGCGTGTTGCTACGGTGCTGGATGGAGTTGTGACGGCAATGGGAGTTGGAACCGCTACGATCAGTGTCACGACGGTCGATGGAGGATATGAAGCAGCATGTATGGTCACGGTCGATGATGATCCGACTTCGATCGAGAATGTGAGTGAAGGCAATAGCGTTTTCTTTGTAGATGGTTCTTTGCATTTGGATTTACAGAAACCGCAAACGGTTTATATATTGGATGTAAGCGGAAAAGTGTGTGATGTCATTCAGTGTCAATCCGGTCAGAGTACCGTCTCGATGCAAAAATATTCGGTTGGCATCTATTTCGTCCGGATGGATAACCAAGTCGTCAAGGTGGTTAAACGGTAAACCTATTTTGGGATAGTAATAAAAGGAGGTATGTGTTGTTGTCGCATACCTCCTTTTTTTATCTTATTCCCATTCGATTGTCGCATTGGGTTTCGGAGACATATCGTAGCAAACGCGGTTGACGTTTTTAACTTCCTTCAGGATACGGTCCGTGATCTTCATCAGGATAGGCCAATCGACAGGCTCGATAGTAGCCGTCATGGCATCTACCGTATTGACGGCACGGATGATGACAGGCCAGTCGAAAGAACGTGCATTATCGCGTACACCTACGGATTTGAAGTCAGGCACAACCGTGAAGTATTGCCAAACCTTCTTGTCCAATCCGGCTTTCTGGAATTCTTCACGCAAGATGGCATCCGCTTCGCGAACCGCTTCCAGCCTGTCGCGTGTGATAGCACCTAAGCAACGCACTCCTAAACCTGGGCCGGGGAACGGCTGGCGGAAGACCATTTCGTGAGGCAAGCCCAATTCGAGGCCGCAAGCGCGAACTTCGTCCTTGAACAATTGGCGTAACGGTTCGACCAGTTCGAATTTTAAATCTTCAGGCAGACCACCTACGTTGTGGTGGGATTTCACCATCTTGGCCGTCTTTGTTCCACTTTCCACGATATCGGGATAGATAGTACCCTGTGCTAAGAAGTCGATGCCGTCCAGTTTGCGTGCCTCTTCTTCAAAGACACGGATAAATTCTCCACCGATGATTTTGCGTTTTTCTTCCGGATCGGCAACACCTGCCAGTTTATCTAAGAAACGATCGGTGACATCTTTATAAATCAGGTTTGCATTCAACTGGTTCTTGAATACTTCAACGACATCTTCCGATTCGCCTTTACGCATCAGACCGTGATTGACGTGTACACAAACCAACTTGTCGCCGATAGCTTTCAGAAGCAATGCGGCAACAACAGAACTGTCGACCCCGCCTGAAAGCGCCAACAATACCTTTCTGTCGCCAACCTGACGTCTTACCAATTCGATCTGGTCATTGACGAAATTTGTCATGTTCCAATTCGCTTCGGCTTTACAAGTGTCGAACACAAATGGTTTAACCGCTTCTTTGATCGCTTCCATATCATTGGCGAATTCGCCTAATTTTACTTCGCAGAGAGCCTTGTCGTGGCCGGCAGCCATAACTGGGATTCCAACCGAATAGATTTCCGGATTCACATCGATGGCAACGCCGTCGATCACATTGTTAGGGCCACCGTTGATGATGATACCTTTTACATTCGGAAGTGCTTTGAGTTCTTCAACCGTGATGTCGTGCGGATAGATTTCGCTATAGACACCCAATGCACGGATTGCCCGCGCCAGCACAGTGTTTTCATGACTGCCCAAATCCAGGATAACAATCATATCTTGTTTCATACGATTCTTTATTTTTTATTGGTTTTATATTTTGTGTACTTGAATACGGATATAGAGTTTTTACTCCCACTCGATCGTTGCAGGCGGTTTTGAACTGATGTCGTAGACAACGCGGTTTACGCCTTTGACCTTGTTGATGATTTCGTTGGAAACTTTTGCAAGGAATTCGTAAGGAAGTTGTGCCCAGTCGGCTGTCATGGCATCCGTCGAGGTTACGGCACGCAGGGCAACTGTATTTTCGTATGTCCGTTCGTCACCCATAACTCCTACAGACTGGATCGGGAGGAGGATCACTCCGGCCTGCCAGATTTTGTCGTACAACCCCCATTCACGCATCAGCGACATATAGATATCGTCGGCATCTTGCAAGATCCGTACTTTTTCGGGTGTGATATCACCTAAAATACGGATACCCAAGCCGGGACCGGGGAACGGATGGCGTTTGATCAGGTGTGGTTGCATACCTAACTCCATACCGACACGGCGTACTTCGTCTTTGAACAGGAGGCGCAACGGTTCGACCAGTTTCAAGTTCATTTTGGCAGGCAGGCCGCCTACATTATGATGGCTCTTGATAACGGTTCCGGTGATAGACAAGGATTCGATTACGTCGGGGTAGATCGTGCCCTGGCCTAACCATTTTATATCTTTCAGCTTGTGGGCCTCTTCGTCAAACACATCGATAAACCCTTTACCGATGATCTTACGTTTTTTTTCAGGTTCGCTGACACCCGCCAGTTCCTTGTAGAATTTCTCTTTGGCATCGACTCCGATTACGTTCAGTCCCAAGTGTTCGTAATCTTTCAACACGTTTTCGAATTCATTCTTACGCAACAAGCCGTGATCGACGAAGATGCAAGTCAGGTTCTTGCCGATAGCCTTGTGTAGCAAAACGGCCGTAACCGAAGAGTCCACGCCGCCGGAAAGTGCCAGGATTACTTTGTCATCTCCCAACTGTTCTTTCAGTTCGGCAACGGTCGATTCGATAAAGGATGCCGGTGTCCAATCTTTGGCACATCCGCAAATATTCAGGAAGTTGTCTAATAATTTAGTACCGTCGGTCGAGTGGAACACTTCCGGGTGGAATTGTACGCCCCAGGTTTGTTCGCCTTCCACGTGATAGGCGGCTGCTTTTACATCGTCCGTGCTGGCGATTACTTTGAAGTTTTCAGGAAGGACCGTGATGGTGTCCCCGTGGGACATCCAGATTTGTGAGCCGACATTGATGCCTTTCAGCAATTCGTCCGTATTGTCGATATGCGACAGGTTGGCACGTCCGTATTCACGGGAGTTGGCCGGTTCGACATTTCCTCCGGATGTATAAGCCAGAAATTGGGCTCCGTAACAGATTCCCAATACGGGATATTTACCGCGTATTTCACTTAAGTCAGCTTTGAACGCATTGGCGTCATATACGGAATAGGGACTTCCGGAAAGGATAACACCTTTTACATCTGTAGCATCATGGGGGAATTTGTTGTAGGGGACAATCTCGCAATACATATTCAACTCACGGACTCTACGCCCGATTAATTGAGTTGTTTGCGAGCCGAAATCAAGAATAATAAGTTTCTCGTGCATGCAAATTATTATTTAATTGAGTGCCACAAAGGTAGGAATAATATTCGAAACTTGAACCATTTTTGAGGCATCAGGTTATAGTATTATTCAATAGAGATCACAAAAAAAATGAAACGGGTTATCTTTTTATCAGCGTCGTTGCTCTCATCTCCTTTTTTCCTGCAGGCGGAAGACGGTTTAGCAAAAAAAATACAGGCTTTGTCGTTGGAAGATTCGGAAATAAAGCGTGTCTTCTATTTCTTGGCGATTCTTCTGATCCAGTCCGCGTTGATCGGGCTGACCTCGTTTGTGTACCGGAAAGTCAGGGTGAAGATCGCTTCCCTGAAAGAGACGCGGCTGAAGTCGATCTCCTTTCACGGCTATGATTTGCTGGATACCGACAAGCAGGTGAAACTATTGATTTTCCTGGCCAATATGATACGTTGGTTGTTGATCGTATTGCAATTGCTATTTACGGTTCCGATCTTGTTCTCTATTTTCCCGGAAACGAAGAATTTCGCGACCCAACTCTTCTCTTATGTTTGGAAACCTCTGAAATTCATAGGAAAAGGCATTGTTGATTATTTACCCAATCTCTTTACCATCATCGTGATCGTGCTGGTGATCCGGTATGTCGTACGTATCCTTAAATATATGGCGGATCAGGTGGCTGAAGGGAAGTTGAAGATATCCGGTTTCTATCCCGACTGGGCATCACCAACCTATCATATTGTCCGCTTCCTGCTATACGCCTTTATGGTCGCGATGATTTATCCCTATTTGCCGGGAGCCGATTCGGGAGTGTTCCAGGGAGTATCGGTCTTTGTCGGCCTGATCGTTTCGTTGGGATCGAGTACGGTGATCGGCAATATCATTGCCGGCTTCGTGATCACTTATATGCGTCCGTTTAAATTGGGGGATCGCATAAAGCTGAACGATACCGTTGGGAACGTGATAGAGAAAACAACGTTGGTAACCCGTATCCGTACGCCTAAAAACGAAATGGTGACAATCCCTAATTCGTTTATCATGTCTTCCCATACCACTAATTATAGCGAGTCGGCGCGTGACTTGGGATTGATTATTCATGCAGAAGTGACGATCGGCTATGATACGCCCTGGCGGAAAGTCCACCAGTTGTTGATCGATGCGGCAAAAGCGACGCCGGGCGTGAGTAGTGAACCGGAGCCTTTTGTGCTGGAAACTTCCCTGAGCGACTTCTATCCGGTTTACCAGATTAATGCTTATATCAAAGATGCCGATAAGCTCAACCAGCTATATTCGGATCTTTTCCAGAATATCCAGGATAAGTTTGCGGCCGCCGATGTCGAGATCTTATCTCCCCACTACACCGCTTTCCGTAACGGGAATGCTTCTGCGATACCCAAAGAGGAGAATCCTGTAGCAACGAAATGATGATCCTCTTTTTTCTTAAAAAAAGTATAATAAGCCGTCCTCCTTTTTTAAACAACTTATTAAATACTACCTTTGCATGTTCATTTTTAATCGTAACCGTATGGATGCTGAAAAGAAAGAGACAAAAGAAATAAATAAGATGTCACTGCTGATCATGGCAGTGGTTGTGTTATTGTTGATTATCGCCGGTGCTTCCTATTATATTTTCCATCAGAAACAGCAGATGGAAGACTTGGAACAGGCTTATGTCCTGGATAAGGAATCGTTGGAAGATGAATTTAACGAATTGTCTCTCCAATATGAAGGATATAAATTTAATATAGGTAACGACTCGTTGCTTAACCTATTGTCTACCGAGCAAGCCAAAGTACAACGCTTGCAGGAAGAACTTCGCACCGTAAAAGCGACAAATACGAAAGAGATCGCCCGCCTGAAGAAGGAATTGCAGACATTGCGTAAAATCATGCGTAACTATGTAGTCCAGATCGACTCCCTGAACCGTGCCAACGAACAGTTGAAAGTGGAAAAGAACGAAGCGGTAAAGAAATACAAACAGGCTTCCTCCACCGCTACCACGCTTAAAAAGGAAAAAGAGAAACTGACGGAACGCGTCACACTGGCAAGCCGGCTGGATGCGACGGGCATCAATGTAACCCCTGTCAATGGCCGCGGAAAGAAGGCGAAGGTGATCAAGAAGATGGAACAATTTGTCGTTGACTTCCGGATCGGCAAGAACATTACGGCTCCGGTCGGGGAGAAGACGATTTATGTGCGTATCATGAAGCCGGACGACGATATCCTGTTGAAGAGCCGTGCCGATGTCTTTACCTTCGAAGGAAAAGAAATCAATTACTCCATGAAGAAGCTGGTCGAATATGACGGAGAGGAATTGCCGGTTACGATGTACTGGAATATCGAGGAGTTCCTTTCTCCGGGCACATACCGGGTCGATATATTTGCGGATGGTAACCTGATCGGCCGTAAAAGTTTCACACTCGAAAAATAGCAATGGAAACGGATGTTCATTTCGCGCGACTACTTGCCGACCTGCCGGAAACCCTCGCCCGCGATGATGCTTTTCTCGGCGAACTGGAAAAAAACGCGAAGGTAATCTACGTGAAGAAAGGGGATTATCTGTTGCGTACGGGCGAGTTGTGCCAGGACGCCTATTTCATCAACAAAGGCCTGTTCATCAATCTATATGTAAACGAGAATGGAAATGAATGTGTCACCGGCTTTGCGGCCGATAATATGTTTCCGTTCCTTTCCGCCATCGGCTATTTCACCAAGCAGCCTTCCGAATTCGAGATCAAGGCGCTTGAAGCCGGCGAGTTGCTCTGCTTCTCCCGCGACCATATCGAGAGCCTTTCGTTCCGTTACCCTTTGTTTGCTTCCTATTATCAGAATATCATGTTGACGATCATCTATAAGTTGGATGTCCTGTTGGCCGTCCGCCTTTCCTCCACGGCGGAAGAGTTCATCCAGTTCCTCTACACGAACTATGCGTGGATAATCAATCGGGTTCCCGATAAGTATATCGCCCATTATATGGGAATCAGCAATGCCTGGTATTGCAAGTTGAAGCGGAAAGTCCTCTCATTCACTTGAACCGGATAGGCGGCGGAAAAAAGTTTCGTAGGCATGAAACTATAGTTTCCCCGCCAAGAAACTATAGTTTCTTCGTAGGGAAACAAAGGTTTCATAGGTAAGAAACCAAGTGAAACTATATGCCTGAGGACATATAAGAAAGCAATTATTGAATTAGTTCAATTTTATATTTAAAGCGAACCTGTACTTTTGCATCGTTTAGAAAAGAATCCGAATAAAACAAGATAAAGATGAAAAGATTTGTCGTATTAGTCGTATTACTGGTTTCGTCGGGCTATGCAAGTGCCGGGCGTACGCTGACGTTGGAGGAATGCCGTGGGCTGGCTATTCAGAACAACAAAGAGTTGAAGATTTCGGGGGAAAAGATTAAAATAGCCGGCTATGAGAAAAACGCCGCATTCACCAAATACTTCCCTGGACTCTCGGCGACCGGAGCGTATATGTGGAACCAGAAAGATATCAACCTCTTAGATATGGGAGCGTTGAGCACTTCTATCGGAGGGGCTCTCGGACCGATCGCCCAGTTGCCCGTGTTTGGAAAGTTGATGGAAGGGGTGGACGACTTGCAACACCTCGACATCCAGAATATCTGGGTGGGAAGCGTTTCACTTGTGCAACCTGTGTTTATGGGGGGCAAGATTATCAATTACAATCAGATTACCAAGTACGCCAAGCAATTGGCCGAGTCGATGAATGACCAGCAATTGCAGGATGTCATCTATAAAACCGATGAAACCTATTGGCAGGTGATTTCTTTAGTGAATAAGAAGAAGTTAGCCGATGCCTATGTCGATTTGCTCCGCAAGACCGATCACGATATAACGGCAATGATTAACGAGGGAGTAGCGACCGAAGCCGACGGACTCTCCGTTAAAGTCAAGCTGAACGAAGCCGAGATGGCACAGACGAAAGTCGATAACGGCCTGGCCCTTTCCCGCATGTTATTGGCACAGATATGCGGGTTGCCATTGGAAGAATCGCTTGCTTTGGCGGATGAAGATATCGAAGATTTCCCGACAGAACCCTCCATTACGGCTGCCGATGTGAACGAGGCTTTCATGAACCGTAACGAGTTGAAGAGCCTCGACCTGGCGGCTAAGATTTATAAGCGCAAAGAACGGATCGTATTGTCGGATATGTTGCCGAATGTGGCGTTTATGGCGAACTACCTGATTACGAACCCTAATTCCATGAATGGCTTCAAAAACGAATTTGCCGGGATGTTCAATGTCGGCGTAATGGTGAAAGTACCGCTTTCCGGATGGTGGGAGGGAAGCTATAAGCGCAATTCGGCCCGTGCCGAGACACGCATCAAGGCGCTGGAGTTGCAGGATGCCCGCGAAAAGGTGGAATTGCAGGTCAACCAATCCGTCTACAAAGTCAATGAAGCGAACAAAAAACTGATCGCCTCCACCCGTAATATGGAGAATGCGGAAGAGAATCTCCGCCATGCCAACCTCGGATTTGAAGAAGGCGTAATCCCGGCTCTTAACCTGATGCAGGCGCAGACGGCCTGGGTGGCGGCTCGTTCCAGCCTGATAGATGCGCAGATAGAGGTGAAACTGACGGAAGTCTACTTGACAAAAGCGATGGGGGAATTAAAAATTGGGAATTAAAAATTAAAAAATAATACATACTCTTATGAACGAGAATAAAAAGTTTTCGATCAACAACATGCTGCTGGCATTTATCACATTCTTAGGTGTGGTCGGATTAGTCGCATTAACCGGTTTCTTTTTACTGACGCCGCCGGACGATATCATCATGGGGCAGGCGGAAGCTACGCAAGTTCGTATTTCCGGCAAAGTGCCCGGACGGATCGAGGCGTATCGTTTCGGTGAAGGCGATAAGGTGAAAGCGGGCGACACGCTTGTCTTCTTGGATACGCCCGAAGTCCTTGCCAAGCTCCAGCAGGCAGAGGCCGTGCGCCGTGCCGCTGAAGCCCAGAACGCAAAGGCTGTCAAGGGAGCCCGCGCGCAGGAGATAGCAGGGGCATATGAAATGTGGCAGAAGGCGAAGGCAGGGTTGGATATTGCTCAGAAATCTTATACACGCGTACAAAACCTTTTTGACAAAGGGGTAATGTCTGCTCAGAAACGCGATGAGGCGGAAGCCAATTACAAGGCGATGATCGCTACTGAAAAAGCCGCCAAATCCCAGTATGATATGGCCGTAGACGGAGCTCGTGCGGAAGATAAGGCCGCCGCCGCCGCCCTTGTACAACAGGCTGGCGGAGCGGTTGCCGAAGTGGAATCCTACTTGAAGGAAGCGGCACTTGTCTCACCGATCGATGGCGAAGTGTCCGAACGTTTTCCGGAAGTGGGCGAACTGGTCGGTACAGGCGCTCCGATCATGAATATCACCGATCTCAATGATATGTGGGTGACCTTCAGTATCCGTGAAGACCATCTGAAAGACATCAAGATCGGTTCCGAATTAGACGCTTTTATCCCGGCGTTAGATAACCGGCCGATCAAGTTGAAAGTCTATTATATGAAAGATATGGGAACCTATGCCGCCTGGAAAGCGACGAAAACGAACGGGCAGTTCGACTCCAAGACATTCGAAGTGCGTGCCCGTCCGGTGGAGAAGGTGGCCGACTTGCGTCCTGGAATGTCTGTCATTAAGAAATTAAAAATTGAGAATTAAAGATTGAAAAATAAATCAATGAGTCGATTATCAATTGTCAATTGTCAATTGTCAATTGCAAAGCGTGAGGTTCTCAGGATTTGCAAAGACCCGGTCTACTTCTTCTGTATGTTGGTGGCTCCGACTATCTGTGTGGTCTTTTTCCTTTCGTTGATGAAGGAGGGCTTGCCGACCAATATGCCTGTTGCGGTTGTAGACATGGACGGCTCTTCCAATTCCCGTAACTTAGCCCGCCAGTTGGATGCTTTCGAGCAGACGAAGGTGGCACTGACGACCGTCTCGTTCGAGGAAGCCCGCCAGGCAATGCAGGAAGGAAAAGTTTACGGCATCTTCTATATCCCGAAGAATTTCGGTGTGGATGCGACGGCAGGGCGGCAGCCCAAGTTGTCGTTCTATACGAACGGGACTTATCTTATTGCCGCGTCCCTGCTGTTCCGGGATATGAAAACCATGTCTGTTTTGGCAGGTGCTTCGGTCGGACTTCAAACGGGACTGGCACATGGCTATACCGAAGACCAGATTATGGCGCAGCTCCAGCCGATCGTGATCGACACGCACGCGATCGGGAATCCGTGGCTCAACTATTCGGTCTATCTGAACAACACCCTCTTGCCTGGTGTTTTGCAATTGATGATTTTCTTGGTGACGGTGTTGAGTATCGGTTCCGAGATTAAATACTCGACGGCTCGCGAATGGTTGCAGATGGGTGGAAACTCGCTTACGGTGAGCCTCATAGGGAAGATATTGCCCCATACGGTGATTTTTACGATCGTCTCATTCTTATATGCGGCGGCCTTGTACGGGTTCAATTCGTTCCCATTGAATAGTGGCTGGCTACCGATGTTGTCGGCTCTATTCTTGTTGGTGATTGCTTCGCAGGCGGTCGGGATCTTCATGATCGGGGTGTTGCCGACTTTCCGTTTAGGGTTGAGCTTCGCCTGCCTGTTCGGGATGATCGCTTTTTCTATCGTCGGATTCTCTTTCCCGGTGCTGGGGATGGACCCTACTTTGCAGGCGCTCTCCGACCTGTTCCCGCTCCGGCACTATTTCCTGATCTATGTCGACCAGGCTTTGAACGGAAGGCCTTTCTTCTATAGCTGGACCGAATATGCCTGGCTCATGGGATTTCTCGTTTTGCCTTTCCTGATCGGAAAGAACCTGAAGAACGCGTTGTTGTACTTTAAATATATTCCGTAAAACAGAAAGTAATGAAAAGAGAACATCGTTTACGATATATAATCAAGGAAGGAATCTTAGATACCTTTTACATCTGGAAAGACGAGTTGAAAAATGTCTTCAAGGACGAGGGTGTGCTGATCTTCTTTTTTCTGGTCCCTTTTGCCTATCCATTGCTCTATTCCTTTATTTATAATAACGAGGTGGTACACGAGGCGAAGATGGTGGTCGTGGATCAGTCCGACTCTTATCTGAGCCGCGAGTTTACCCGTCGTGTGAATGCCACGCCCGATGTCAGGGTAGTCGCCGTCTCGACGGATATGGAGGAGGCCAAGCGGATGCTGGACAGGAAAGAAGCCTATGGAATCCTCTATTTCCCGACCGAGTTCAGTAAGGATTTGCATACGGGCAAGCAGACGACGGTTCCCTTGTATTGCGATATGAGCAGCCTGCTGTTTTATAAAGCGTTTTTGCTGGCGGCAACGGAAGTGTCGCTCGACTTAGGGAAAGAAATACGGATGCATAATGCTCCGGGCGCATCGGCAAAGCAGGAGGAAATAACGGTCAATCCGATTCCTTATGAATCCGTGACCCTCTTCAATACGCAGAACGGCTTTGCCAGTTTTTTAGTTCCGGCTATCCTGATTTTAGTTATCCAGCAAACACTGGTTTTAGGGATCGGTATGTTAGGAGGGACAGCACGTGAAAAGAACCGCTTCCACAGCCTTGTCCCGATCAGCCGGCATTTCAACGGGACGTTGCGTATCGTGTTAGGCAAGTCTCTGACCTATATCTTGATTTATGTGGTTGTCTGCATCTGGGTATTAGCTGTCGTGCCGAAGCTCTTCTCTCTGCCTCAGGTGGGCGACCCGGTTACGATCTTGCTGTTCATCCTGCCGTATCTGTTTGCCTCGATCTTCTTTGCCATGACCTTGTCCGGTTTTATGACAACCCGCGAGGCTCCTATGCTGGTGTTTGTCTTTACGTCTGTGATCTTGATATTCATCTCCGGCGTTTCCTGGCCGAAAGAAGCGATTCCTCCGTTTTGGCAGGCCATAGGGTATCTGTTCCCCTCGACACCGGGCATCCAGGGATTTATCCGCATCAATACTTGTGGGGCGACATTAAACGAGGTGATACGTGAATATCATACGTTATGGATTCAGGCAGGTGTCTACTTCATACTGGCTTGCGTGATCTACCGTTTCCAAATTATCCGTAGCCGGAAGATGATTATAAAACAGTACCGGTATATGAAGATGAAGCAGGCTCTTTGAGGGGTGTTCCTTTTGCCGGTAAAAGAAGATAAGACAGTTTTGTGACTCTGTTTTGATGATTTTAACGTTATTATGTTAGAATCCACCGAATATAGTTTTACTTTTGTAGAAATTCTCAAAGCAAACTTAATTTTTTAGTACTATGCAGAACAGACGTGAGTTTTTAAAGCGGGCTTCGTTAATGCTCGCAGGGGGTATGGTGATGCCTCAGTTGTTATCTTCTTGTGCCGGTAAAGCGTCAGCTTCCGAGTCCTCCAAGTATATCGGGCTTCAGCTATATTCCTTAAGAGACCTTGTAAAAGAAGAAGGAATCCAGAAGGTATTGGAAACGGCTTCCAAGATGGGCTATAAGAATCTTGAAACAGCCAGCTATGACAATGGCAAGATCTATGGCTTGGCTCCGGCTGAGTTCAAGAAGATGGTGAACGACTTGGGCATGAAATGTACGAGCGCTCATTTAGGACAAGCTTTCACTAAGGAAAAAGAAGCCGAAGTGATGAGTTGGTGGGATCAGGCTATCGATGCGCATAATGAATTGGGTGTTAAATACATGGTTCAGCCGTGGATGCCGGTTACCAATCAGACGACTTTGGACGACTTGAAGATGTATTGCGACTATTTCAACACCGTCGGTTATAAGACGGCAGCCGCCAGCATCGCATTCGGTTATCACAACCATGACTTTGAATTCCGCAAAATCGAAGACCAGCTGATCTACGACTTCTTGTTGGATAATGTAAGCCCGAATCATGTATTCTTTGAAATGGATGTGTATTGGGTACAGGAAGGCGGCGGTGATCCGGTTGCTTATCTGAAGAACCGTCCGAGCCAGTTCAAGGCAGTCCATATCAAAGACGAAAAGGAAATCGGTGCCAGTGGCAAGATGGACTTCAAACCTATTTTTGATCAGATGTATGCAAACAATATCAAAGACTGGTATGTTGAAGTCGAACAGTACACCCAGAACGATCCGGTTGCCAGCGTCCAGCAGAGCTATGATTACCTGAATAAGGCGGATTATGTGAAGTAAGAAGTTTTTATAAGTTTTTCAGGGAGGTGTTTCAAAACCCCTTGTCCCCGCGTCAAGCACGGGGACAGGATAGTTTTGAAACACCTCCCTGAATTTATTAAGAGTTCTTGATCGCACTCATAAGATTCTCCCAATCCTCCGCTAAAGCCGTCATGCTCGGATAAAGCAGGTTGGCGCCGGCGTCGAGTAAGACCCGGTCATCCAATGGTCCGGTATTGACCGCTATCGTGAAAATCCCGGCTGCTACTCCCGCTTGTACACCCATCGGGGCGTTCTCAACGACGAAGGCTTCATGGGCTTTAACGCCTGCTTTTTCCAATCCCATCAGATAGGGTTCGGGGTGGGGTTTACCTAACTTCACGTCGAAGGCCGTCACCATCTTTTCCCGTTTGAAATAGCCTGGGTAGGTATGTTCCAGCTTGTTGATCAGGCTGTGTTGTCCGCTCCCGGTTACGACGAGTGTTTGCAGGCCGGAGGCTCTTGCCGCTTCCAATACCTCGGCTGCTCCTTGCATCGCCTTTTCATCATTATATTGATTGAACAAGACTGCTTTTTCTTCGTAGATGGACTTCTTTTCCTCATCGGTCGCATCCCGCTGGAAGGTCTTTTGATACAGTTCGTTGATCGTGCTTTCACCTGTCCGGCCTTCATACAGGTAGAATAGCTCCGGGGTAGAAGTCAACTGGTGGCGAGTGGCCGTTTCGTACCAGGCACGGGCGTGAAAACGCATGGAATCGTACAGGACGCCATCCATATCGAAAAGTACGGCCTTGGGAGAAAGAAAAGTTTGTTGCTGCTTTTGCAGATATCGGGCGATTGCTTCTTGAATCATTTCTTTTTTACGCTTAAAAAACTTTTGCAAAGTTACTAAAATCTGATAGAAATCTTTATCTTTGGTACAAGTATCCCGGCGTCCGGGCCATAATAATTACCAATAAAATCAGAAGAGTATGAAAAAGGGTTTATTGTTGTTAGCAGCCATGTTGTGTTGCCTGAGTTATCAGGCGAAAGCCCAGGATTGGACAGATTTGCAACATGAGGTATCGTTGAGTTATGGTGGTCTGCCGGTCGCAGATTTACTCAGCTATTATGAAGACTATTTTAATCCGGCTCCTTCTACCGGTGCGGATTTGTTTGATGATAAGGGTAAGTTCGGTTCCTTGAACATTAGTTATCTCTTTTATCCGGACGACAATTTAGGGTTCGGGGTTGTCTATTCCTACACGAATAGTGACAAGCGGATTGTCCGCGACACGAGACTGGTAGGTGATTTCTATAATTCTTTCCATTCTATCTGCCCCTCTGTCAAGTATAATTGGTATAACTATAATTTCATTACGCTCTATTCCCGTATAAATGCCGGAGTCGCTATCGCAACGACAAAAGCTACTTATATCAACACAGAATCGCGCCCGGAAGAAAAAACAGCTACAAAGGCTTTCTTTATGTACCAGGTTTCCCCGATAGGAATCGAAGTCGGTCGGCAAATAGCCGGTTTCGTGGAAGCCGGTTTCGGGCATATGGGTACGGTAATAGCCGGATTGCGCTACAGGATGTAAGATCGAGTATATTCCGTTTACTAATAGATATGACTTAGGGGGCTGTATAAAATCCCGTTTGCCATGACGGATCAAGTCCGGGATGGCAAACGGGATTTTAATACAGCCCCCGTAAATAGTTGTTTACGTTGTGTAACTGCTAATTACAACCGTGCGCGGATCGCTTCGCTTTCCTTTTCGTAGCCCGGTTTGTTCAGCAGGGCAAACATGTTCTTTTTGTAGGCTTCTACTCCCGGCTGGTCGAACGGGTTTACACCTAACATGTAACCGCTGATACCACAAGCCCGTTCGAAGAAATAGAACAACTGGCCGATGTAGTAAGGGCTTACTTCCGGCATGGTGATCTTCAGGTTAGGGACACCACCGTCTACATGGGCTAACTGAGTACCTAATTCTGCCATCTTGTTCACTTCGTCCACACGTTTGCCGGCGAGGAAGTTCAGACCGTCCAAGTTCGCTTCGTCAGTCGGGACAAGCACCTTGTGAGTCGGTTCTTCAACAGATATAACGGTTTCGAAGATCGTGCGTTCGCCATCCTGGATCCACTGACCCATAGAGTGCAGGTCGGTCGTCAGGTCGACGGAAGCCGGGAAAATCCCCTTACCGTCCTTGCCTTCGCTTTCACCGTACAACTGTTTCCACCATTCAGCGATGTAGTGGAGTTTCGGGTGGAAGTTAGCGAGGATTTCAACCTTCTTGCCGCTCTTATATAATTCGTTGCGTGTAGCCGCATAGATTTCTGCCATGTTTTCAGCAAAAGGAACGCTTACGTCTGTCGCCTTTTCCATCGAAACGGCTCCTGCAACCAGGTCGCGGATACTGATACCGGCAACGGCGATAGGCAGCAAACCGACCGGAGTCAGTACGGAGAACCGACCGCCAACGTTGTCAGGGATAATGAATGTCTTGTAGCCTTCCTGGTCAGCCAGCGTGCGGAGAGCGCCTCTTTTGGCATCCGTGATGGCAACGATCCGGTGTTTCGCTTCTTCTTTGCCGACGGCGTCTTCCAATTGCTTTTTCAGCATACGGAAAGCTAAAGCCGGTTCGGTAGTCGTACCGGATTTGGAGATATTGATCAGACCGAACTGTTTGCCTTTCAGGATTTCGCAAAGTTCATACAGGTAATCTTCACCGATATTGTGTCCGGCATATACTAAAACCGGGTTCTTACGGTCCGTATGTAACCAGTCGAAGCTGTTGTTCAATGCTTCTACCACGGCCTTTGTTCCTAAATAGCTACCGCCGATACCGATGGCAACAACAACTTCACATTTGGAACGAAGCACGTTAGCCGTATTTTCGATGTCTGTCAATTCGGCATCTGTAATAGAAGAGGGGAGGTGCAACCAACCTAAAAAGTCGTTACCTGCTCCATTACCATTTTGTAAAGTGGCATTACATTCGTTAGCCTTTTCAGCCTGGGCGTACACCTGTTCTTTCGTAACAGTACCCAGTGCTTTGTCAATGTTAAGACTGATGTTCTTCATATTTACATTATTATTTAAATGTTTCAGTCAACTGCCGTATCGCGGTAGTCGGCGATTTTTTTTCGTATAGAATACTATATAAAGTATCCAGGATCGGCATGTTTACTTTATATTTTTCGTTTATCTCACGGATACATTTGGTTCCGTAATATCCTTCGGCGATCATTTCCATTTCGAGCTGGGCTATTTTGACGGAATAGCCTTTTCCGATCATGGTTCCGAACGTACGGTTGCGGCTGAACCGGGAATAGGCGGTCACTAATAGATCGCCGAGATATACCGAATCTGTCACATCCCGTTCCAGCCCGTGTACGGCGTCGAGGAAGTTGCGCATCTCTTCGATGGCGTTACAGATGAAAACAGCTAAAAAGTTGTCTCCGTATTTCATGCCATGGCAGATACCTGCGACAATGGCGTATACGTTTTTCAATACGGAAGCATATTCAATACCTGTAACATCCTTGCAACAGGAGTTGTTCAGGTACTGGTTCTTGAATACGGACGAGAAGGCTCTTGCGTTCTCGATATTCGGACAGGCCAGTGTGATGTAGGACAACCGTTCGAGAGCGATCTCTTCGGCATGGCACGGACCGCCGATAACGGCGATATTGTCGATCGGGACATTGTAGTATTCGGCAAAATAATCGGCTACGAGCATATTTTCGTCTGGTACGATCCCCTTGATGGCCGAAATGATGAATTTGTCCTGCATGGAGGTCGTTACCTTCATCAAATGCTGCTTTAGAAAAGGAGACGGGGTAGCGAAAATCAAGGTGTCCGAATCTTTGATTACTTCGTTGATATCCGTGTAGAATTTGATTTTGTCAGTGTCGAATTTGACGGCAGACAGGTAGCTGGGGTTATGTCCTAACAACAGAAACTCTTCCACCTGGTCTGGCCGACGCATATACCAGTTAATACTATCTTGTGTAGAAAGTACAATCTTGGCCAAGGCGGTAGCCCAGCTACCACCTCCCATTATTGCAATTTTTCCGGGCAACTTCATAGTATTACTCTGTTATTTGGCTGCGTTGGTAATCCATGCCTCCACTTCTTCGGCAGAGGGGTTTTGCAATTCCAGTTTGTATTTCTTATTCATTTCGCAGAGTTCCTGTCTTAGCTTGTTGGGATTGACATCGGCCAACGTGTCGATTGTAATATATCCGGCTTTTTGCAAAGCGGGAACCCATGCTTCGTCGATACCCAATGCAACGTATTTGTCAGCCGCATCTTTCTTGACTGTCTTTTCCGGACGCATCTGAGGGAAGAGCAATACTTCCTGAATAGTCGTCTGGCCTGTCATCAACATAACCAGACGATCGATACCGATACCGATACCGGATGTCGGGGGCATACCGAATTGCAGGGCGCGCAAGAAGTCCTGGTCGATGAACATCGCTTCGTCGTCCCCTTTTTCGCTCAGGCGCAATTGCTCTTTAAAGCGTTCTTCCTGGTCGATCGGGTCGTTCAACTCGCTATAGGCGTTTGCCACTTCTTTACCGTTGATCATCAGCTCGAAGCGTTCGGTCAATCCCGGTTTGCTCCGGTGCATCTTGGTCAGCGGACTCATCTCGACCGGATAGTCGATGATGAAAGTCGGCTGGATAAACGTGCCTTCGCAGAATTCGCCGAAGATTTCGTCGATCAGCTTGCCTTTACCCATAGTCTCGTCGATTTCCAGTTTCAATTCCTTGCAAATTGTGCGGATCTCGTCTTCGCTCTTGCCATTCAGGTCGTAACCGGTCTTTTCCTTGATTGCATCCAGGATCGGCAGGCGGCGGTAAGGAGCTTTGAAGTTGATGGTCTTGCCGTCGACTACGCTTTCACATGTACCGTTGACGGCGATGCAGATACGCTCCAACAACTGTTCGGTGAAGTTCATCATCCAGTTGTAGTCCTTATATTGAACGTAAAGCTCCATACAGGTGAATTCCGGGTTGTGCGTACGGTCCATACCTTCGTTACGGAAGTTCTTGCCGATTTCGTAAACGCCTTCGAAACCTCCGACGATCAATCGTTTCAGATACAGTTCGGTTGCGATACGCAGATAGAGGCCGATATCCAGTGAGTTATGGTGTGTGATGAACGGACGTGCGCTTGCTCCTCCGGGAATGGATTGCAGAATCGGAGTTTCTACTTCCGTATATCCAGCTTCGTCTAAAGCGGTACGCATCGTTTTAATAACGGCTGCACGCTTCATGAAGATATCTTTTACGCCGTCGTTAACCACCAGGTCGACATAGCGTTGGCGGTAACGCAATTCCGGGTCGTTGAATCCATCGTATGCCACACCGTCTTTGTATTTGACAACTGGTAGTGGCTTGAGTGATTTGGATAATACTGTTATTTCTTGTGCATGAACGGAAATTTCGCCCATCTGCGTACGGAATACGAAACCTTTGATTCCGACAAAGTCGCCGATATCGAGCAACTTCTTGAAAACGATGTTATACAGATCTTTGTTTTCTTCCGGGCAAATGTCATCGCGAGAGATGTAAACCTGTATTCTGCCTTCTGAATCCTGCAATTCCATGAAGGAAGCCTTTCCCATGATACGGCGGCTCATGATACGACCGGCAATACTTACGGGACGGGGTTCCGCATCATCTTTAAAATTCTCTTTTATTTCTTTGGAAAATGCGTTCGTTACATACTCAGCTGCGGGATAAGGTTCTATCCCCATCTGGCGCAACTGCTCCATGCTGTTACGTCTTATGATTTCCTGTTCACTCAGTTCTAATAGATTCATTACGCTATTATTTTGTATAATACGGCGCAAAAGTACAAAACTTTTCTTACTTATTGCCTAAAAACGTATGCGACTTTTCGAAACGTATGGCTTCAGGCAGAAAGAAACGGACATCTTTCCCGGTCTCGAATGCTTCACGTATAAAGGTTGAGGATATTTCGATCAAGGGGGCGTCTACCTTTTTTATATGAGGATATTGTGCCGGTATTTCGACATCGAATCCTTTGCGCGGATAGATGAAGATCGGATAATTGGAAATGATGGCTTCGTATTCTACCCACCGGGTAATATATTTCCAATTGTCCGCACCCATGATAAAATAGAATTCACGATCCGGATAGCTTGCTTCCAATGCCCGGAGCGTGTTGATGGTATAAGTAGGCTGAGGAAGGGAAAACTCGAAGTCGCTGGCATGAAACTTGGGGTAGCCGGCGATGGATTTCTTTACCAGTTCATAGCGGAGCCGGTCATCCATCAGCTCTTCCTTCTCTTTTAGCGGGTTGTGGGGGGTGATCAGAAACCATAGCTCGTCCAGCTCCGTGAATTCACACAACCAGTTGGCTAATGCCAGGTGGCCGATGTGAACCGGGTTGAAGGAACCGGAATAGATGCCGGTTTTCCGTTTCTCTTCCGTATGCCGTGTTAGTTTCGTTTCCACTTGATGATATTGAAGACTTGTACGCCAAATACCAACCCCGTGCCGATTGCGATAATGTATTCTTTATTATACAGACCGACAACGCAGGTGGCAAGGGCGGCAATTGCTATTATAATAAACGTGTATAACCACTTTTTGGATAAGTTCTTGTTATTCATGCTTTTTCAAGAAACTCTTTTATCACTTTTAATGCTTCTTCCTGTGCCACTTCTAACTTGTCGTTCACTATGATCACGTCAAACTTGTCGGCAAAACCCAACTCGAACTCGGCTTTTGCAATACGGCTTTCGATTACTTCCGGAGCGTCCGTGCCACGTCCTTCCAGACGTTTGCGCAGGTCTTCGATACAGGGAGGCTGGATAAAGACAGACAGGGCGCGGTCGGCATAAAATTTCTTGATGTTACAACCGCCCACTACGTCGACGTCGAATATTACGTTGTCACCGCCTGCCAACCTTCTTTCCACCTCGCTTTTCAGCGTGCCGTAATATTTGTCGGTATAGACCTCTTCGTATTCCAGAAAATCTCCTGCGGCTATACGGGCACGGAATTCATCCGGCGTGAGGAAATAATATTCCACCCCGTCCTTTTCCGTTCCGCGCGGGGTCCGGCTGGTAGCCGAGATAGAGAAATGCAGGTTCAGGTTCTGCTTCAGCAGGAAATTGATGATAGTAGATTTGCCCGAACCTGACGGAGCGGAGAATATGATCAGTTTGCCAGCCATTTGTCGATGATTATAATACGTTTAATACTTGTTCCTTGATCTGTTCCAGTTCGTCTTTCATCTGGACGACGATCTTTTGCATTTCCGCGTGGTTGCTTTTCGAGCCGAGCGTGTTGATCTCACGTCCCATTTCCTGGGCGATGAAACCGAGCTTCTTGCCTTGTCCTTGTCCGCTTTCCATCGTGCTGATAAAATACTTCAGATGGTTATCCAGGCGGTTCTTTTCTTCGTTTACGTCCAGCTTTTCGATGTAATAGATCATCTCCTGCTCGAAACGGTTCTTGTCGTAGTCCTGTCCGGCAATCTTTTCGAGGTTGTCCATGATGCGGGCTTTGACTTTTTCGATCCGTTCCTTTTCGTAAAGTTCGACTTCCGAAAGCAGACGGGCTATATTGGCGATTTTCTGTTCGAACAACTTTTGCAACATGGCGCCTTCCTGGATACGGAAATCGCAGAGATGCTGGATAGCCTCTTTTATTGCTTTTTCAACAACATTCCATTCCTCTTCGTTTACTTCCTGGGCCTCTGTCTTGATCACGTCCGGCATGCGGAGCAGTGTCTGGAACCAATCGGCGGGAAGCGATATATTCAGTTTGTCGGCAATCTCTTTGATCTGATTGTAGTAATTTTCCACCGCAGCCAGGTTGATCTGTGTGGGCGTGTCTTTACCAATATACTCGATGAATATATTAAATTCGACCTTCCCACGTTCAAGCGACTGGAGTAACAAACTGCGTATTTGCATTTCTTTTTCTTTGTAGACGGAAGGAATGCGGGTCGATAAATCCAGTTGCTTGCTGTTCAGAGCCTTTATTTCTACGGTTACTTTTTTAGAAGGGAGTTCGGCTGTAACCTTACCGAATCCTGTCATTGATTGTATCATTGTTCTAAAAATTAGATTGCAAAGATAGTTAATCAATTGACAATAGGCAATTGACAATTGACAATTTTGGAAAAAGTCGGGCTTCCTGTCTTGTACTGAAATAGCTTGACACCTTTTGGGTCTTACAAAAGTATAGAAATGAAAAAAAGAAAGCCCAGAAGAATGTTCAGCGAGACATTCAAATTATCCGTTCTCAGTGAATATT